>NZ_ACJN02000001.1:485657-1085657 GCF_000174435.1 Desulfonatronospira thiodismutans ASO3-1 | reverse complement strand
CGGTATCAGCCACGGATATATGCAGTAGAAGTCTGTCCTGCTCCTGCTCAGCAAGCCTGATGTCCAGGCTGATACTGCCTTGATCCGTAAATTTGAAAGCGTTGCCCACCAGGTTGAAAAGGATCTGGCTGACCCTGGTTGCATCTCCCATTACTTTTTTGGGTATCTGAGGGTCCAGGGAAATATCAAAGTGGATGCCCTTTTCCCTGGCAGTAATTATGAACAGGTCATGAATGGACTCGCATACATGACTGATGCTGAAGGGGTTTTCCCGGATATACATTCTGCCGGCCTCTATGCTGGACAGGTCCAGAATGTCCGAGAGCAGCCTGGTCAGGCGCTGAGCTGCTGATTGACCCAGGCGGATGTATTCCTCCTGCTCAGTGTCCAGTCCGGTGGAGGAGAGAAGCTGCAGCATGCCCACAATGCCGTTTAATGGAGTGCGAATCTCGTGGCTCATGTTGGCCAGGAATTCACTTTTGGCTCGGCTGGCCACCTCTGCTGCCTCCTTGGCCGCCACCAGGGCTTCGTGGGCCTCTTTTTTCGCCCGGCGGTTCTCGGCTTCTTTGAGTTCGCGCCTGACAGCCGGGGCCAGCCTGGCCAGCTTGTCCTTCATGATGTAGTCGTTGACCCCGGCTTTCATGGCTTCCACAGCGGTTTCCTCGCCAATGCTGCCCGAGACCAGGATGAAGGGCAGATCCAGTCCGCTTTCATAAAGGACGTTCAGAGCCTTGAATGAATCCATTTCCGGCATGGCGTGATCAGAGATAATGAGATCCCAGGGCCTGGACTGCAGGGCCTGGCGCATGTGCTCTTGAGTCTGCACATTTTCATGGGCAACCTGCCAGCCTGCTTTTTTGAGATTTCTCAGTATCAAAAGGACATCGTCATGAGAATCTTCAACAATTAGAACGCGCAACTCAGACATCATGCCTCCTTTGGGGCTGGAGGTGGTTCGTTTAGAACCAGCCAGTAAAGACCCAGTTGGCGGACTGCTTCAATAAACTGTTCAAAATCAACCGGCTTGCGGACAAAGCTGTTGGCCCCCAGGCTGTATGTTTGCAGACGGTCCCGATCTTCCCTGGAAGTGGTGAGTATTACCACAGGCAATAGACTGGTGAGCTCGCTGGCGCGGATACGGCGCAACACCTCCATGCCGTCAAGGCGCGGCAGCATCAGGTCCAGCAGTATCACCACCGGCTGGATACTCAGGTCTCTTCCCTGCCAGGCCCCGGTGCCGAAGAGATAGTCCAGGGCTTCTACACCGTCTCTGGCCACCACAAGTTCGTTGGAAATATTGTTCTTTTTAAGGGCCCTCTGAGTCAACAGGACATCATCAGGGTTGTCCTCCACCAGAAGAATGGTTTTTTGCTGCATACCGCCTCGTTGATATTTCCTGGATTGAGTTCCTGGTTACTCTAATTCTCCCCGCCGCCCAGAGTAAAGAAAAAAGTTGTGCCTTTTTCCGGTTCTGAATCGGCCCATATGCGACCCTGGTGTTTTTTGACTATCCGGGCGCAGGTGGCCAGGCCTATGCCGGTTCCGGGATACTTGTCAGCTGAGTGCAGCCGTTTGAAGGGAGCGAAAAGTTGTTGGGCGTACTGCATGTCAAACCCTGCCCCGTTGTCTGCTATGAAAAACACCTCCTGGCTATCCAGAACTTTCTGGCCCACTTCAATTGCGGCATCCGGATTGTCCTTAGTAAACTTCCAGGCATTGCTGAGCAGGTTTTCCAGAAGGATTTCCATAAGGGCCGGGTCCGCCTGGGCTGTCAGTGTCTCCTGAATCTGGATGTCCACGTGGTGGTCAGGATTTTCCTGGGAAAGTTCAGTGCATACTTTGCGGGCCAGTTGTGAGAGGTCCACTGGCAAAGGCTTTAGTTCGGCTTTGGAAATCCTGGAGAGTTTTAGCATTTCGTCGATGAGGTGTCCCATGCGCTGGGTGGCGCTGCGTACCCTTTGCAGATAATCTTTGCCCTCATCATCTAACTGGTCGTGGCAGTCTTCCAGAAGGGCCTGGCTGAAACCGTCAATACTCCTCAAAGGAGCTCGCAGATCGTGGGAAACTGAATAACTGAAGGCCTCCAGTTCCCGGTTCAGCTCTTCAAGGCGGGCGGTACGTTCACGCACCTTCTGTTCCAGGCTCTGGTTCAGCTCTCTAAGCTGAATTTCAGTCTGCTTAAGCCTGGTTATCACCTCGGTATAAAGGACTATTCCGCCGATGGATCCGTCAGCTTTATACCAGGGCCGGCACTGCCATCGGGTGTAGTCGATGCTGCCGTCGGGCCGGATAAAATGGTCGTCGTCAGAGCTGATGACCTCTCCCTGCAGGGCCCTGGCATGCACCTGCCGCCATTTGTCAGGGATTTCCGGGAATACCTCGTAATGGTGCCTGCCGATGACATCCCGTGTTACCTGGTAATCATCCAGATATCTCTGGCTGACATAGATATAGTTCATATTCCGGTCATGCACGGCTATGGCACTTGGGTCATGGCGGATTATGTACTGCATCAGATCATGCCAGGCCCGCAGCTGTTCCTGGTTTTTTTTGTGTCCGGTTATGTCCTGCACAAAGACCCCGGCCCCGTCCTGTCCCTGAAAATTGAAAGGTACGGCCTGCACATTGACGTCTACGTTTTTTCCGTCAATCGTAGTAAATACCTGTTCCAAAGCAGGGACCTCCTGCTTATCCCGGTTCAGGGACTGGATTCTTTGTTTGACCTTTTCCCTGAAATCCGGATGGACATGATCAATTACCGGTTTGCCCAGCATTTGTTCCTGGGAGGAGGCTCTAAAAAGATTCAGGGCCTGGCTGTTGAGGTAGGAAAAACTGCCGCCGGTCTGGATGAAGATGGGCAGCGGAGACTTATCCACCAGAAAGTGATACTGTTTTTCGCGGTCAATGAGGTCCTGGGTCCGTTTTTCCCAGGAAAGGACCTGCTGTCTCAGGATACAGTAAAGGATGATTGCTGTGACCAGGACAAAGGCCCAGCCTTTGTAGGTCTGCACCTGGATCAGAAGCTGCGGGTCGTCCACCAGCAGGGCCACCGCCCGGTCGGAAAGGCCGATCCACAGTCCGGCCAGAACAGCGTAAACAAGAGCGGTGCGGGATGGAATAAAGGTTTTTATATCGCTTTCTGGATGTGTCATGTCTGCTTTGGTATATCAACTGCCCAGGCATCAGGTCGCCGCTGTCTGACAGCTTGTCATTTTTCAATATAAACTTTGTGACTGTATCTTTACCGTAATCTTAAGAATATTTGCATGTTTTTGTCAATTGAATATGTTTTGAACAGGGTGGGGCCTGCAGGCAAATACTGAAGCAACTATCGGATTCCACAGGATTTTTCGGGCATAATTATGAATTTCTATACCCGGTAAAGCGTGACCATTCAGGGGGGGGGGTGATCAATGGCACAAGGCCAGGGGACTGTCCCTGCTATGTAATAATTGTGCAGATTCAACAAATTTAGCACCTGTAATTTTGTGCGGGAAAAGTGTCGCGGGGGCTGTCCCCAGTCACGCCAGAGGCGTGATTTCGGCGTCCCCTGAATTGTTACCTTAGAATGGTTACGGCAAAGCACAGTCAAATGAATTTTGCCGGATTTGACTGATTTCGGGACCTGTTTATTGTACAAGATGCGCATACAGGTCAGCAATGTGGTAAGTGACCTGTAAATAATGAAAAAGGAGGAGCGAAGTTATGACTCAGATATTCGGAGGAAAGAAGTTCGAAGCTCTTTTTCGTAATGCCGCAGGCCTGGATATGGATAAAAGCGATCTTAAAAGGCTTTATGAAGTAGTAAATCAAAAAATGCACGACATGCTGGAGATGGGCGTGGTTACCGCCCAGGCCAACGGCAGGGATGTAATCCAGTTTTATGACCTGCCCATAACCATGGCCTTTAAGGAGCAGTTAAGGGAAGTGCGCGAGTATGACGAAACCCTTAACCTGGAACCCATTCTTGAACAACTGGCCACCCTGCCCAAGCTCAAACTGGATTACAGCTCCGAGGTGGAAAATGCCCTGCCCGAGCTTACAGGAGCCATAACAGTCGCCCTGGCCAAGATGTTCAAGGCCGTCAATCCGGAACTTAAAAACCCCAAGCCCCAGGATTGGGAAAAGGTCATCAGCGTATTCAACATACTGATCTGATGCATGCCTCAAGCAACAGGCTGAGACAGCCTTCTGATGCGCCTGCGGATAGTCTTTTCTGCAGGCGCATCATACAGGCGGCTTTTAAGCATGGGGTTGCAGGTCCAATGGTTTTAAGTTTATATTTTCAGAGAAGGGCCGGAAACAGCAAGGGTGTCGGGTGTTGAAGCCCGGGCCGGTGATCCTGCTTTTGAAAATTTATGGAATGGGGGTGTTATGGTTGAAAACGGGGGTCTGCAGCAGGAACAGGGCATCAAAGAAGCCCGGGAGCTGGCAAAAGCTTATGAAAGCATTGCCGGCCGGATGAATGGTTTCATGTTTCGCTGCCGTAATGACGAACAATATACCATGCTTGTTTTGGTGGGAATGGTGGAGATGATCACCGGTTACGCACAGAAGGATCTGCTTTACAACCGCAAAACCTCTTATGTTTCCCTGATTCATCCTGATGATGTTCCAAAAGTTGATACAGCTATAGAAAAAGGCATAAAGGCCAGAAAAAACTGGGCTGTGGATTACCGGATAATCTGTTTCAACGGAAAGGAGATGTGGGTCAACGAACATGGGGGAGCAGTATACAACCAGGAAGGGCAGGTGGAATACCTTGAAGGCGTTGTGGTGGATATAAGCGACCGTCTTCAGGAGATTGAGCGCCGCAAAAGCATGGAGCAGGTCGGAGAACTCAGCAAAAAAATCATCAAGGAAACCAAGAATATTCTACATCTTCTGCAGGCCCTGAAAACCCTGGGCTTAAATGCCAGGCTGGAGGCCGGCAGGGCCGGGGAGGCCGGGAAGGGGTTTTCGGTGATAGCCGACCAGGTCAAGGAACTGGCTAAAGAGACCGGAACTTCTGCTCAATCCATAAACGATCTCATAGCCGAACTGGAAAAGAGACTAAAGGATGCCAGTGAGCAATGATGATTTTTACAGAAACTCCGGCTCATAAGCCATTAAGCGCAGTTTTCCCCTGCATCACAGGCAGTACACTTCCAGAGCAGAAAATATTTCACCATGGAAGGGCATGAAGATCATGAACTCAGGGAAACGTATCCATTTTTATATCGGGTGGGCGGATTTTTTAAAAAAACCTTGACTTCGTGTATTATGGAGTCCACAATGGACTTATGGAAACACCTTTTGGATCATATGTCCGTGAAAAGCGCCTTGAACTGAAAAAAACCGACAAGAAGTACTCCTTGCGCCAGGTGGCAGGGAGAATCAGCGTTGAGCCGTCCTATTTGAGCAGGATTGAGCGGGGCTGGCCTGTGCCTCTGTCCGAGGCGAAGATAATCTCTCTGGCCGGGGAGCTGGGGGAAAACCCGGACCTGCTTCTGGCCCTGGCCGGCAAGGTCTCCTCAGAAGTCCAGGAAGTCATCCGCAGCCGCCCGGAGCTCTTTGCCGAACTTATAAGAAACCTGAAAAACATGCCCGACCATGCAGTCCTGCGCCTGGTGCGTGAAGTGCGTGACGGGGAGTGGTGAAAAGGCATTGGGCATTACAGGGTCTGCGCATAATTCTCGGAGACCGTCCCGGTTATCCGGCTGTAGGCAGAATGTTGTCTCGAATGCGGGAGAGTTGAAAAAATTTCCTTGACAAGCGTGGCCGTGATGAATGATTGTAAATCAACAATACCCGTCACGCCTCTTCTTTTTTTAGAAAGCGCACCAGGCGGGTTTTTTTATGTCCAGTCCCCGAAAATTTTTAGATAAGCCTGCCTTAAGTCTTGAAGAACAGATCAAACTCCTCTCAAGACGTGGACTGTTAATTCAAGATCCATCACGTGCCTTTCACTATCTACAGTACATTGGGTATTATCGTCTGTCCGGATATTTTTGGCCCTTTCAAGTCCCCAACGACCATGAACATAAATTCCAGGCCGACACCAGTTTTGATTAAAAAAGAAAATGGCTTTTACTAATGGGGATGAATGATGTTTAAGTATGAAACAATCATTTACTGGAGCAAAGAAGACCAGGATTATCCAGCAGAAGTGCCTGAACTGCCAGGGTGCATGGCTCATGGAGATTCCTATGAAGCTGCGCTTGCCAATGTAAAAGAAGCGATACAGCTATAGAAAATGAGTTTGGTTACGACCTGAATCGGCATGTGGATGAAATCCGTCCTACATACCAGTTCGATGTGTCGTCACAGGGGACCGTTCCCCAGGCTGTGCGGGCCTTTATTGACTCCAGCGGTTTTGAGGATGCCCTGCGCACAGCTGTATCCCTTGGAGGGGACAGCGATACCCTGACCTGCATAACCGGAGGGATCGCCCAGGCCTTCTACAAAGGCGTGCCTGAAGATATTCAGGTTCGGGTATACAGGATTCTGGATGATCCACTAAGAGGCATAACACAATCATTTATGCAGCGTTATTGCAGCCAAAAACCGCCACAAAACCTGGTGGATTTTGATAGATGATTGAATGGCAGGAGGGTCAGGCGTTGAGAGTGGATCTTGAACAGTACCATTGAGGTGAATTATGCAGGAATATATTGTCCGGCGTCCATTGAAGAGAGCCCCGGTTCATCCGGGGGAATTACTGCGCGAAGATGTGTTGAAAAATCTTGGCCTGAGTGTCAGTGAAGCAGCCAGGAGGCTGAATGTTTCCCGGCAGCAGCTGCATCGGATACTGGCCTGTACGCATCCTGTTACAACTGAGATGGCCCTGAGAATCGGCAGGTTTGCCGGTAACGGGCCGTGGATCTGGCTGCGCACGCAGCAGGCATATGATCCTTGGAACGAGAATTCTACGTGCGCATGACCAGCAGGTTCATTAAACAAATCGGCTATTGACCGGCGTACTGTATTAGCGTACGGATTAAAATGAATATCGTCAGTTTCAAGCATAAAGGTTTGAAAAAACTATATGAAAACGATGATCCCAGTGGTTTGCCGAATCAGCATGTAGTCAAAATCAAAAATATCCTGGCAGCATTAGAGTTTGCTGGCGATCTGTCACAGGTTGCCTCAGTTCCAGGCTGGAAACTGCATCCACTGAAAGGTGACCGGAAAGGAGAGTATGCAATCACTGTAACCGGTAATATGCGGATAACGTTTTATCTTAAAGGAAACAATATTCATCTGATCAATTTTGAGGATTATCATTGAAAGGAGTTTTGATATGCCCATGAAAAATCCGCCTCATCCAGGGCTGTTTGTTAAAGCAGAGGTCCTGGATTCCTTGAATCTGTCCATTTCAGAAGCGGCTGGTTTGCTGGGGGTTCGCAGGGCCACCTTGTCTGCCCTGGTCAACCAGAAGACCTCTCTGTCTCCAGAGATGGCCTACCGTATTGAAAAAGCATTTGGAGTCAGCATGGATATGCTGCTCCGGATGCAGGCAGGATTTGATGTTTGCAAAATGCGTCAGAAAAAGCCGGAAATTATTGTTAAGCCTTATAAACCTGCTGGAGCACATTGAGCGTTGATGGATAAGAACCAGGCCGGACAGCATAATATATGTCAGCAGAGATCCAGAAGCTTCTATCTGCCTGATTTTTATCGTTTTCAGCGTGAAGACAGATAAACCTCACCTTCATTCTTGACACCCTGTATCCAAATAGATACTTTGATTAAAATGTACATTTTCCTGCGAACGCAAGAGTTTGACAACTGGCTGAAAAGGCTCCGGGATCCGCTGGGAAAAGCCCGCATAATTGCTCGTATCCGCTCTGCAGAGGCGGGCAATTTCGGAGACTGCGAGTCTGTTGGGAAGCGTGTCTCAGAGGTGAGAATCAGTTATGGTCCGGGCGTAACCATTCAGGGGGGACCTCGGTGGTGGCAGGTGGCCGGTAACTGCCCCCTGAATGGTTACGTCCGGGCTATAGGATTTATTTCACAAGAGAAGGGAGGTTTGTGTATCTTCTGTTGTGCGGTGGCGATAATTCGAGCCAAAAAAAAGACATCAAGAAAGCCCGTGAGTTGGCTGTAAAATACCGGGGGATATACGATGACTAAATTGGCAAAATTCGATGCAGCGGAGTATCTCGACAGTGAAGAAGTCATTGCCGAATACCTGAATGCAGCACTTGAAGATGAAGACCCCAGCGTCTTCTTGACTGCTGTAGGCGACGTAGCAAAGGCACGCGGAATGACAGACCTGGCGAAAGATGCCGGCCTGGGCCGCGAGAGCCTGTACAAGGCGTTAAAATCAGGGGCAAAGCCCAGGTATGATACTGTACTGAGAGTCATCCGGGCGCTGGGAGTAGATCTGCAGACAGTGCCCTTGAAAAAATCAATTTCCATCCATCAGGACAGAGGCGACCAGCAAGCCGAGGTTGTCCGCGATACCGGCAAATGAACATGGGGGGGGGTGCTCCATTGTTCAACAACTCCAATTGACCCCACCTTTTTTCTTGGGGCACAAGTTGGTGGTTTCCACCGGTAGCAAAAATATCTTTCTATCCGGCAATGCTCCCGGCGGTCGGTCTGTTCCACCTGACTGGTCTGATTGACTTGCATATGACCGTTAGTGACTTACTCCTCAGACCCTGTCATAAAAAACAAGAACCACGCGAACCACGCTATGAGGCGTGGCAGGAAAGCGTGGCAGGACGCGTGGCAGGCCAGGCGCTAAGTACGCAAAGTTAAAGACGTGAAGCACAGGGGTATTGTCCAAAACCGGGACACGGTTTTGGACAAGCTGCCTTTTCATTTGCCGAACACCCGGCAAATGAAAAAAATCTTCTTGCCTTCCTTTGCGACCTTTGCGTCTTGAGTGATCCCGCCATGGGCGGGAGAACGGGCGGTTAAGGTTTCTTTATTTTTTTGGTTGAGGGTGTAGCCCGCTTTAGCGAAGCAATGTTTCTCGCAACAAGGAGAGGGGATAAATGATTGGAGCCATTGCCGGAGATATTGTCGGATCGGTTTACGAGTGGGACAACATCAAGACCAAGGATTTTGATCTGTTCACCTCGCGCAGCTTCTTTACTGACGATACCGTCCTGACCGTGGCCCTTGCAGATACCATCATGACTGGAAGGCCTTATGATGAAAACATGAGGCGATTCTACAAATGGTATCCAGGAGCAGGCTACGGGGGAAGCTTTCATAAGTGGGCGAAAAATCCAGGGCTTGGCCCTTACAACAGCTGGGGAAACGGGGCCGCCATGCGCATCAGCCCGGTGGGGTTCGCTTATGATGACCTGGATACTGTGCTTAAAAAGGCTCGAGAATATACAGAAGTCACTCACAATCACCCGGAAGGGATCAAGGGCGGGCAGGCAACAGCAGCGGCAATATTTCTGGCCAGGCAGGGCAAAACCAGGGATGAGATAAAGACGTACATAGAAAATGAGTTTGGTTACGACCTGAATCGGCATGTGGATGAAATCCGCCCCACATACCAGTTCGATGTGTCGTCACAGGGGACCGTTCCCCAGGCTGTGCGGGCCTTTATTGACTCCAGCGGATTTGAGGACGCCCTGCGTACAGCTGTATCCCTTGGAGGGGACAGTGATACCCTGACCTGCATAACCGGCGGGATCGCCCAGACCTTCTACAAAGGCGTGCCTGAAGATATTCAGGTTCGGGTATACAGGATTCTGGATGATCGACTAAGAGACATAACGCAAACATTTATGCAGCGTTATTGCAGTGATTAACTCAACCCATAAGTTTTTTGCAACATCACAGTTGTTTAAAGGGCCTGCAATTGATCCCGGAAACAGGCAGGATCGTAAGCATTCAGGGGGTACTCAGTTTTAGTCCCTGGCACCAGGCCTGGGGACTGTCCCCCGCTAAGAATATCTATGCAGATTCAAAAAAATCTGCGCATGTAATTTTTGTCTTTGTGCAGGAAAGGTGTCGCGGGGACTGTCCCCGGGCCGGAATATGCCCCCTGAATGGTTACCCAGGATCTAGTATATTGAGCTTCTACGGCAAATCCGGCGGGTGATCAATGAAGGTCAGTCTCTGGATGAGGTGGCAGGGTCAGGTCCCAGTAACGGCAGGTTCTCTTATTCCAGAACTCACTAAAAGCTGCTCGAACTTTTCGGTGGTACAGACAAAAACATCTGACTCTGGATTATTCCTCTTGGATTGATGAAGCAATTGGTTATAAAGCGAAGCGAAATCCGGACTGGTCAGAAAGCATTGCTGTTGGCTCCAGGACCTTACAACTCTCATTTAGAGGCCGAAAAGGGCTGTTTAAGCCCAAAAAAAGCTATTTTGGGGATGTATCTCATGTAAAATCAGATAAATATTTAAGTCCGACCCGGAAGAACACTAAGGCTGCTTGAGCTGGACGCAGGCCCCCACTCCATCCGCTATCAGCTTTTGCACCGCACAGCATCAGCCCTCATTGAGGCCCAGAGATTCAACACTCAGCATGCTCTAATGCTGGTTCACTCCTTCAGCCAGTCCCATGAAGGCTTCCAGGACTATGCAGCTTTTGCCGAACTTATGGGTGGCAGCGCAAGCAAAGACAGCTTGAATTCAGCAGGTTCTCGTTCCGGTGTGTCCCTTCATCTTACCTGGGTGCAGGGCAGCCCGGCCTGCCTCGACAAATAAAAGGCCAGGGATTGCCCCGAAAACAGTCTGGGCAAGCATGGCGTTGTATGTAAAAACAATAATCATCAAACAGTTGCTCAGCATATATCTGGCCGAATTCTTCTGAAAAACAAGTCCTTAATAAATTGACTTTTGACCTTCTTACTCATAATCTCCTGCTTTTTAACTTAAAGTATCCTGGAAAATGGTCTATGCTGAACAAGCAGGTTATGCCCGGCACAATTACAGACCCGCATAAAACGGTTTTGGCCAGGATGGGTTTTCGCCTCCATGGAGGCGGTGTTCATACCGCCAGAACTATTATGCTTCAGGATCTGAAAGCGCTCTTGTCATATATCGACAATCCGGAAGCAGGAAAACCCGATTACAGGCAGGCCGTTGTCAACGATAATTGTCTGGGCAAGAGGTCAGGCAAGACCAGGACCATCACCTTCAACCACCTGAGCAGCCTGTACGGACTGGACCCCGGTATATTCATATTTCGCAACATGCTCCATTTCTGGAAGCGCGATAATGAAGGCAGGGCATTACTGGCCATACTTTGTGCCTGCTGTAGGGACCCCCTCCTGCGGCTTAGCTCCACATTTATCCTGAAAACTCCACCAGGAAACACCTTAAAAAGAGAAGATCTGGAGGAATTTATAGATTCCCACAGACAAGACTGTTTCAGCCGGGCCACCCTGAAATCAGCTGCACAAAACCTGGCCTCGTCCTGGACAAAATCCGGGCATCTGCGTGGAAAGTACAACAAGGTCCGCACCAGCGTTCAGGCAACTCCCGGCAGCATAGCCTACGCCCTTTTGCTGGGGCATATCAGCGGCCTGCGGGGACAGTCTCTGTTTGCCTGCGATTTCTTCAACATCCTGGATTGCTCCGTAGAACAGGGACTCGAACTGGCCAGGGAAAGTTCGCGCCGTGGGTGGATGGTGTTTAAAAATATCGGAGAGGTCATCGAGGTACAGTTCCCTGGATTAATTACACCAACAGAAACAGAGCGGCTAAATGAGCAGAACCAAACAGCTTATTGAAGTCTACAGTAATTATATTTCCATACCCTGGCGCAGAGATGAAGCCCCGGCTCAGAGGATAATATTCTGTGTCTACAATGAGGCTGAAGAACTTAAGATCAGGGCCAGGATTGACGAGTTTGAACTTGCCACAAGACAGGCAGGACACGACTGGTACCTCTTCGATTTAACTGAATCCTTTGCCTGCTGGATGCTGTCCCAAAAATATGCCGGAAAATACTTCCAGAATCCGGACTTGCTCAAGACTCTTCTCCCGGAAAACTATCAGCAACATATTACCCGGTCCTTTGCCGAATTCTATGAGAAAAACAATATCGACGACAATTCAGTGGTCACTCTGATGGGTGTAGGCTCATTATTCGGGTTTTCCAAAGTCCGCGATGTTGTCGACAGCCTGTCATCAATAGTTGCAGGCAGATTAGTGGTCCTTTTTCCTGGTAGCTATGAAAACAACAATTACAGGCTCCTGGATGGTTATGACGGATGGAATTATCTGGCGGTGCCTTTGACCGCAGATGCAAGTCTTTAGACTTACTCCTGAGACCCTGTCATAAAAAAGGAAGGGATCTCATACAACCACCCCCGACCCCTCCTTGGCTAAGGAGGGGAGTTTACACCGTGCCCGCAATCTATACTGAGGAGCAGGCCCGGTTGAATGTTGCCATACATAACGCAAAGATAAATTTCTTACTTTGCGATCTTCGCGTCTTTGCGTGAGAAAAAATGGGTTGCAGGCATAGCCTGCTTTAGGAGGAATGAATGCTCAATCGCCAGGTCTATTTTAAGGATCCTTCCACCTGGTCGTTGGTCAACCAGGGAGTAGCCAAGGTTGACGAGGATACCACTCCAGATGCGCTGAAAGTTCTGCGCTACGAGATGGAAACCTTTGTCTGCGACGGGCAGTACGAAAAGGGTCTGGAGCAGATTCTGCATTCCTATCTGCGAAATATTGACCAGGGTGCTCCGGAACAGCCAGGAGTCTGGATCAGTGGTTTTTTCGGCTGCGGCAAATCTCACCTGGTCAAAATCCTCAAATCCCTCTGGACCGATACTGTTTTTCCTGATGGAGCCACTGCCAGAGGCATAGCCAGGCTGCCGGATTCTATACGCACTCACCTGAAAGAATTAAATGTTCAGGGCAAAAGACAAGGAGGCCTGCATGCTGCATCGGGCACCCTGGGCGCTGGTGCAAGAGGCAGTGTCCGCCTGGCTTTGCTGCGAATCATCTTCAAGTCTGTGGGACTGCCCCCAAAATATCCGGTAGCCAGTTTCGTCATCTGGCTCAAACGGGAAGGGATTTATGACCAGGTCCGTTCCATAGTTGAAGAGGAAGGCCACAACTGGGATGAAGAACTGGACAATTTTTATGTGGCTGAAGGTCTGCATCAGGCCCTTACCAGAGTCAAGCCGCACCATTTTCCGTCCCCCTCTTCCTGCGTGGAAACCTTGATTAATCTTTTCCCTAATGTTGAGGACATCTCCAATGACGATATGCTCAAGACCATCAGCAAGGCTTTGACCAGGGAAAAGAAGTTTCCGCTGACCCTTGTCGTCCTGGACGAGATTCAGCAGTTTATCGGAGACAGCAGTCAACGCTCCATGGAAGTACAGGAAGTGGTCGAGTCCTGCTGCAAGGGTATAGGCGGCAAGCTTTTATTCATAGGAACCGGCCAGACAGCAATAACCGGCACAACCAACCTTAAAAAACTGGAAGGGCGGTTTACCATCAGGGTTGAACTGTCTGATGCAGACGTGGAAACCGTTATACGCCAGACTGTCCTGGCCAAGGACTCCAATGCCATTCCGGTGATAGAGCAGGCTATGCACAAAAACCTTGGCGAGATTTCCAGACACCTGTCCGGTACTGCCATAGGGCACATGCATGAAGACATCGATGCTCTGACCAAAGACTACCCTATCCTTCCTGTTAGACGCCGCTTCTGGGAAAATACGCTCAGGGTACTGGATCAAACCGGCACCGACAGTCAGCTGCGCAACCAGCTGAGCATGATACATAAAGCCATTCAGACCAACCTGGACCACCCCTTAGGCAATGTCATTCCGGCGGATTATCTCTTTTTTGATGCCGCTGAAAGGCTTCTTCAGGCCAGGATTCTGCCGCGCAAGGTGCATGAAAAAATAATGCGCTGGCACAGCGGCAATGATGATGAGAGGCTGACCGCGCGGGCCTGCGGCCTTATCTTCCTGTTGAACAAATTAACTGCTGCCAATCAGGCACTGGGCATCAAAAGCGAACCAGACACACTGGCTGACCTGCTTGTCGAAGATATAGCCCAGGGCAGCGGCGGGTTGCGCAGCAGACTCCCCGGACTCCTTGATGATTGCAGCCTGCTCATGAAGGTGGGCCAGGAGTATCGCATCCAGACCGAGGAAAGCGCTGCCTGGAATGATGAGTTTCAGAATCAGTTCCACCAGCTGGCCAACGAAACTCATCGTGTGGAAGCCGAAAGAGAAGATCGCATCCGGCGCAAATTTGGGGAGATTACTGGACGGCTTTCCCTGCTGCACGGCAGTTCCAAGGTTGCCCGCAATATTCATCCGGTATTTGAGCCTTCCTTGCCTGCTGACTGTGCCCAGAGAATCTGTCTCTGGATCAGGCACGGATGGGAAACCGATGAAAACTCCATCAGGGCCGAGGCCAGGGAGGCTGGAAACAAGTCACCGACCATCTTTGTCTTTATACCCAAGCGCTCCGCCGATGACCTGAGAAGGAACCTTCTAAGCTGCAAGGCTGCTGCAGCCACCCTGGACAAACGGGGCAACCCAGGTACATCAGAGGGCATAGAAGCCAGAGCAGCCATAAAGACAATTATGGACAACAGTGAAATAAGGATCAACGAGCTTCTGGATGATGCCTTTTCCGGAGCCAGGGTTTTTCAGGCCGGGGGTACGGAAATACTTGGCGGCAATTTACAGGAAATGATTATTGAAGCTGCCGAAAACAGCCTGAAAAGACTTTACCCCCAGTTTGATCTGGCTGACCACACCGGGTGGGAAAAGGTCTATTCCAACGCCGGTAAGGGTTCACCCGATGCCCTCAAAGCCGTGGGGTTTGAGGGCGAACCTGCCACCAATCCGGTATGCAAGGCCATACTTGGATACATAGCCGGAGGTAAGCGGGGAGCAGAGATCAGAAACCGTTTTGAGTCTCCGGAATACGGCTGGCCCAGGGATGCTGTGGACGGCGGCCTGCAGGTGCTCCTGGTGGCCGGCCTGGTCCGGGCTGAAGATGAACGGGGCAATACTGTCCACCCCAGGGAACTGGAGCGAAAAGCCATCGGCAAGGCTGTTTTCAAGGTGGAATCAGCCACTGTGACCACGCCCCAGCGTATCCAGATACGAAAGCTCTTTCAAAAGATGGGCATCAGCTCGAAACCGGGAGAAGAGCTCTCCCACGTACCCGAATTTCTGCAGAAACTAAGTGAACTGGCCAGCTCAGCCGGAGGCGAACCTCCCATGCCCGAGCCCCCGGACACCTCTTTCCTGGAAGATATCCGCCTCTCTTCAGGCAATGAACAGCTCCTGGCCATTTATAATCTCAGGGACGAGCTGAGCAGGCACATTGACACCTGGTCAGACCTCTCCCAGGGTATTTCCCGGCGCATGCCCCAGTGGAGGGTTCTCAAAAACCTGTCCCATTATGCGCATCCCGTTGAGGATGCAGAGATAATTCTCACTCAGGTCCAGGCAGTGGAGCAGAACAGGCAGCTCCTGGAAGAGCCGGACCTGGTGGAACCCCTCATCTCCAGTCTGACCCAGGTTTTGCGCCAGGAACTGAACAGGCTGAAACAGGCATGGGATCAGGAATGGGAAAAGGGTGAGGCCCGGCTGGAAAAAGATGAAAACTGGCACAGGCTCGCCCGCGAACAGCGCCACGAGCTGCGCAATCAGCAAGGACTTGTGGAAGCGTCCATCCCCTCTATTCAGTTAGACAGCACCGATTCCATCCTGAATACATTGAACACAGCAGGCATATCAGCCTTGAAAGACCGCATTGCCGCCATGCCTGGACGATACAGTCAGATGCTGATGGAGGCGGCCAGGATGCTGGAGCCGGAGGTTCAAGAGGTTGCCTTGCCTTCTTCTATCCTCAAGACAGAACAGGACGTGGACGAGTGGCTGACCCAGGCCAGGAAAAAACTGTTGGAGCAATTAAAAAGCGGACCGGTAATTCCGGGGTAATTTAACGTATCATGCCTGGAGCATAACATGCACCCTCTGGAAAAAGCCTTGCGCAGCAGGCTGGAAAGAACCATTGAGCGGGCCAGGCAGGAAGCCGAGGCCGGAGCTGTATCTGCTCTGGAGCAGCTTGGGGTCCAGGAAGCTGCCCCTTATAAACACCTGAGCAAAGAAGACCGTGTGCTGCGTCGCAAGCTGCGGGCGCACGCCAGGCACCTGGGCAATGGGCGCAACGCCAAGGGAGAGCAGGAGATAGACCGCCTCATTGAAGAAGTTGCATATGAGCACTGGCACCGTATGCTCTTTGCCCGCTACCTGGCGGAAAACAACCTGCTTATATATCCGGACCCGGTGGAACCGGTGTCCATCACCCTTGAAGAGTGCCAGGACCTGGCTGCGGACGAAGGTGCCACCAACGGCTGGGAGCTGGCTTCCCGCTATGCCGCCCGCATGCTGCCTCAGATATTTCGTCCCGACTCTCCGGTATTCGAATTGACCCTGCCCCCGGAAAACCAGCAAAGGCTGGAGCGCCTGGTGGAGGACTTGCCCCGGGAGGTTTTTACAGCTTCTGATTCCCTGGGTTGGGTTTATCAGTTCTGGCAGTCCCGCAAGAAAGAGGAGGTCAATGCCTCAGAGGTCAAAATAGGTGCCAAAGAGCTTCCGGCTGTCACCCAGCTTTTTACTGAACCGTACATGGTCGCCTTTCTCCTGGATAACTCCTTGGGGGCCTGGTGGGTTAAAATGTGCTCAGAGGGCAGTGACCAGCCAGCAGTGGAAGCTCGTAACATGCTCCAGAATGCTCAAAGCGAGGATGAGCTGCGGGTCTTTTTCAGCCGCCCGGGATTTACTCTTTCCTATCTGCGTTTTGTAAAAGATGACGAGAGCTCCTGGACTCCGGCAGGAGGCACTTTTGATAACTGGCCGGATACCCTCAAAGGATTCAAAACCCTGGATCCATGCTGTGGGTCCGGTCACTTCCTAATAGCCCAGTTTCTTATGCTTGTGCCCATGCGCATGGAACTGGAGGGCCTTTCAGCCCGGGAAGCCGTGGACAAGGTGCTTGCCGAAAACATCCACGGCCTGGAAATCGATCAGCGCTGCGTCCAGCTGGCAGCCTTCTCCCTGGCCCTGGCTGCCTGGACTTATCCCGGTGCAGGCGGATACCGGCCACTGCCAGAGCTCAACCTGGCCTGCTCCGGCCTGGCCATTAATGCCCGGAAAGAGGAGTGGTTGAACCTGGCAAATGGGGATGTGAAACTGCGTTATACCCTGGATCAGATGTATGACATGTTTAAAAACGCTCCGGTCCTGGGTTCACTTCTCAATCCAACAAGAATCGCCGAACAAAGCTACTGGACCCGGGAAAACTACCAGCGAGCTCTTGAACTGGTTCAAAAAATCATGAGCCGGGAAAAGGGCGACTACGAGAAGTTCGAAATGGGAGTTGTGGCTCAGGGCATTGCCAAGGCTACAACCCTTCTGGCTGAAAAATATCATTTTGTGGTGACTAATGTGCCTTATCTGGCCAGAGGCAAACAGGATGAGGCTCTTAAGGAATTCTGCCAGGAATACTACAAGGAAGCCAAGAACGACCTGGCCACTGTATTTCTGGATAGATGTCTTGAATTCTGCATCAACAATAATTTAGTCAATCAAGGCCAGGATAGAAGACAAGGTGTCAGCAGCGGCAATGTTTCCGCTGTATTTCCTCAAAATTGGCTTTTTCTGACCAGCTATAAAAAATTCCGGGAAAAGCTGCTAAAACAGGATGTTTGGCAGTTGATAGCCAGGCTGGGGCCAGGGGCTTTTGAAACCATCAGCGGGGAGGTAGTTAAGGCGATACTTCTAAGCATCAGCAGAAGCCTGAAGATTGAAAAGCCTTCCACCCTCATGCTCAAAAAAGATATGCTACAGGACGCACATTCCAATATGATTAGAGGCCTGGATGTAAGTGATTTTCACCCAGCCCAGGAAAAGGCCAAGCAGATTTATGAGATGGATATTAACTCTGTTGAGCAAGTAAAGCAACTAGATAATCCTGACGCGACAATAAAGCTTGGAAATAGATCTAGATTTGGGATTGTTAGGGATTTCGCAAATTGCTTCCAGGGTTTAACAACAGGAGATGATTTACGTTTAAAGAGATTGTTTTGGGAGTTTATTCAGAATTCAGATAATTATACATATTGGCAACTGCTTCAAGCGCCGAGTCATGGTAGATCTTTATATGGGGGTAGGCACAACTTGGTCGATGTCCGAATTACAACGGGTGAGCTTAAAACTGGAGCATTAAGAGGTAAAGATGCTTGGGGGAAATGGGGTATAGCAATTGATCGGGTTGGATCGCTCTCTCCAGCAATATATTGTGGAGACTATTTTCATAGTTTAGTGCCAGTAATAATACCCAAATTCAAAGTTAACTTATCATTTTTTTTGTCTTTTGCAAAGTCCAGCACTCTGAAAAAAGTAGCTGAAGAAACTAATCAAGCTTTGAGCGTTGATAATGGTTATTTTGAAAAGTTTGAATTTGACCTCAACCACTGGTCCAAAGTAGCCCAGGAAGAGTACCCACATGGCCTGCCTCAGCCCTATTCTGATGACCCCACCCAGTGGATATTCCATGGCCATCCCTGCGGTTCTGTGATCTGGGATGAGGACAAGAAGTGGACCGCTCATGGCCCCCTGCGCATTGAAGCAAATGTCCTGCATGTCGCTGTAGCCAGACTTCTGGGTTACCGCTGGCCGGCTGAGCTGGATCCGGAAATGGAACTGGCTGATGAACAGCGCTGGTGGGTGCAGAAAGCAGGTGAGCTTTTGCCCTTGGCTGATGAAGACGGCATTGTCTGCATACCTCCTGTGCGCGGAGAGGCGGCAGCAGCAGACAGGCTTTTTGAAATCCTGGTCAGATCTTACGGCAGTGAATGGTCCAACAATATCCTGAACCAGCTCCTGACTGAGGCTGGTAACGCCGGAAAGACCCTGGAAAGCTGGCTCAGGGATAAGTTTTTTGCCCAGCATTGCCGGCTTTTCCATCACCGCCCCTTTATCTGGCATATCTGGGATGGCCTGCGCGACGGATTTTCCGCCCTGGTCAACTACCACCGGCTGGACTTCAAAAACCTGGAAACCCTGACCTATACCTATCTGGGCGACTGGATCGCCCGTCAGAAACAGGCCGTGTCCGAGGGTGTGGACGCAGCAGAGGAAAAGCTGGCTGCGGCAGAGAGTCTGAAAAAGAAACTTGAGCTGATACTCGAGGGAGAAAATCCATACGATATATTTGTCCGCTGGAAACCTATTGAGAAGCAGCCCATAGGCTGGAACCCGGACCTCAACGATGGTGTCCGTCTGAACATCCGGCCCTTCATGACTGTAGGCGACGTCAGCAAAAAGGGGGCAGGCATTCTCCGGGACAAACCAAATATCAAGTGGAACAAAGACCGGGGCAAGGATGTCCAGTCCGCTCCCTGGTATCATTTATTCAAAGGCGAACGTATCAATGATCACCATTTGAACCTGCAGGAAAAATTCAAGTCCAGGGGAAATAATAATGAGTACAACTAAAAAGTCTATTGATTACCTGACTATCAAGGGCTTCATGTCCATCCAGAACATGGATCGCTTTCCCCTGGGCATGCTGAACGTGTTTATTGGTTCCAATGGTGCGGGCAAAAGCAATCTGATGACCTATTTTCATATGTTGGGCGAGATGGTGGAAGGGAGGCTGCAGAAATGGACCCGCATCAAGGGCTCGGCGGATCGTATAATGAGCTTTGGGGTCAAGGAGACAACCCGGCTGGAGTCCTTTATCGAGTTTGCATTAAACGGTTACATGTTTTCTCTGGAACCAACGGTGGAAGGAGGGTTTTCCTTTGCAAAAGAAAAACTGTTTTTCCAGGGACCTTATTACGGTCCTTCCTGGACGGACTTAGGTTCTGGACATTCAGAGGCAAAACTAAAAGAATACTATAATACATGCAAACCTGGCTCAACAGCAGATTACTGCTACAGCTCCATTTCCAGCTGGAAGGTATTTCATTTCCATGATACCAGTGACACAGCCGGAATGAAGCGCCTGGGGGCTCTGCACGACAATGATTACCTGCGTCCGGACGCATCCAATCTGGCTGCCTTCTTATACCGCATGGCAGAGGAACATCCGAATATTTACCAGCAAATACGCAAAACCATCCAACTGGTCATTCCCTTTTTTGATGACTTTACCTTCAAACCTCAGACTTTGCCCTCTGAGGAAAAGCAGATCCGCCTGTTGTGGAAGCAAAAGGATAGTGACTACGCCTTTTGGCCCAGCCAACTTTCGGACGGGTCTCTTCGCTTTATCTGTCTGGCTACCGCTCTTTTGCAGCCTGACCCACCATCGACAATCATCATCGATGAACCGGAGCTGGGACTGCACCCTTATGCCATCTCCCTGCTGGGTTCCATGTTTCGCTCGGCATCCAAGCGAATGCAGGTTATTGTATCCACCCAGTCAGTGCCTCTGGTAAACGAATTTTCCATTAACGATCTAGTGGTAGTTGAGCGCAAGCAAGAGGCCACTGTTTTTAATCGTTATAATCAAGAAGAGTTCATTTCCTGGCTGGAAGATTATTCCATAGGAGAACTGTGGGAAAAGAATATCCTGGGTGGGAGGCCACGCTCATGATCCGGGTGCATGTCATATGCGAGGGGCAAACCGAGGAACGTTTCGTCAACGAATTGCTTGTACACTCACTGGCCTCCATAAATGTCCTGGCTCAACCTGCCCTCATCGGTAAACCTGGTCACAAGGGGGGAAATCTTCGTTTTGAAAGGCTATACAAAGATATTCGAAACAAGCTGCTCGGAGATAAAGCAGCCTATTGCACTACATTTTTTGATTATTACGGTCTGCCTGGAGACTTTCCCGGCAAATCAGAGGCAGGGAAATACAATGACCACGAACAGAAATTCAACTGCGTGATTATGTCAATATCTGAGCATCTGGAAGAAAAGCTTGGACCTGAACCTATGCGCCGTTTTATCCCATACGTGCAGATGCATGAATTCGAAGGGTTGCTTTTCAGTGACCCTGCTGCCATGGCTCGGGGAATGTACCACCAAAAACTTACGCAGCATTTTTTGAAAATTAGAGATCAGTTCAATTCACCTGAAGAAATTAACGACAGATATGAATTTGCACCCAGCAAGCGCATACAAAAACTGTGTTCTGAGTATGAAAAACCCCTTCATGGCCTTTTGGCCGCTCTGGAAATAGGGTTGGATATTATCCGCAAGGAATGTCCTCTATTTCATGATTGGCTGTCCCGTATAGAAAAGATCACAGCAGGATAAAACATATGCGAGTAATAGACCACATCTTGCGCTCCATTCGGGATGCAGCCCTGTATAACCCCGAAGTTCAGGCTGCTCCGTCCTGCATATTATGGCCGGATTGGGACAGACAATGGGAACCGGCTGTGAACAGGCTTCTGCAGGAAATGCCCGAGCTTTTCGTTCTTGGAAAATACAGCCCTGAACAGCGTACCGGCCCAGCCATCTGGCTTAGATGCGTAATTCTTTTTTCCAGCGCGAATGTAGAGCAGGTTTGTGATGCCCCTGTATCTGAATCCCTGAACTCACAATTTCCTGTTGTTCACAGCGGTGCTACACCTGTCATTTATCTGCCGGGAGTAAGCCGGCAGGATTTGAGGGCAGTAGAGAGCTGTCCGGATTCCTTAAAGCCCCTGGCTGAGCTGCAGTACCGGGGGGTCATCTGGTCCCAGGTCAATGCCAAAGACTGGACCATTCTGGCTTTCCTCAAATCGGACCAGGGAGGTCTCGGCCTGGATGTAGCCCGGGACAGTGAGACCAAAAGAGCCATCCGTACAGCGCTTATGCCCTTGCTTGACGAAGATGTGGACCTGCTTGAGTGCAAGCGGCTGGATAAAGACTATTTCCACAATCTTCTTTCCGGTGGTGACCCTGTTCGCGATCTTTTGCAATGGATCAGCGCCCCGGACGATTTTAGAAACAGGCTGGATAAAAACCATTGGGAAGCATTCGTCCAGGTCTGCAAGTCCCAGTTTGGATTTGACCCTCAAAAACAGGGCGTGCTTACAGCAGCCCACAACCTGGCCCAACAGAAAAACCAGTGGCGTTCCGTCTGGTCCAGATACAGGGAAGCACCGCACAGATATCCGGGTATCCCCGGGCAGATAAGAAAATGCAGGCCGCCGGCAGGGTCTCTTATGTGGTATGTAGGCGGCGAATTTCCAGGTTGGCCGCAATGGAACGAACAACAGGAGAAAAACCTGAGAGAAAATCTCTCTGGTCTGAAGGAACTGCCAGCCCATAATGCCAGACAGGAAATAATCGAGCTGGAAAAGATTCATGCCTCGCGGCGCAATTACGTCTGGGCTGAACTGGGCTTGTCTCCCCTGGCCATGTCTTTGAAGCACCTGGCTGTAATGGCCGAAGTCACCAGGAATACCCTGGCTGCTGGGACATTATCTGATCTGGCTGCTGGATATTCTGACTGGGGCTGGGAAGCAGACGATGCTCTTTTAAGAGCCCTGGCCTGTGTCCACAGACAGGAGGATTTTGAAGCCCTCAGTTCTGCTCTGAGAACGGTCTACCTGCCCTGGTCTCAGGAAAGTTCCCGACATTTACAGCGGTTGTGGCTGAAAGAACATTCCGTAAGCCATGTGCAGGAAGAACAGGAAGTATATTTTGAATGCTGTCTGTTTGTGGATGGACTGCGTTTCGACTGCGCCAGGCGTTTGCAGACGCTGCTGGAAGAAAAAGGTATCAGTGTATCCAGGCAGCTTGGCTGGGCGGCTCTGCCAAGCGTCACAGCCACAGGAAAGCCGGCAGCCTCCCCGGTAGCCGGACACATTTCTGCTGCCCAGGCTTCGCAGGAAAACTTCGAACCGTGCACAGCGCATCACTTTAAAAAACTCCTTCAGGAAAACCAGTGGACCGTTTGCAGGCAGAATGACCCTTTGCCCCGGATTTCAGAACTGGAGGTCAAAAAATTGTGGGTTGAATTTGGAGACATTGACCATGAAGGCCACGAATGGGGATGGAAACTGTCCGCTCATGTGGATCGCCTGCTCAGGGAAGTCAGGGATCGCATCGAGGACCTTATTCAAGCCGGCTGGACAGCCATCAGGGTGGTGACCGATCACGGCTGGCTTTTGCTCCCCGGTGGACTGCCCAAGATTGAACTGCCCAGGGCCTTGACCCAGACCAAATGGAGCCGGTGCGCGGTCATCAAGTCCGGGGCGGACACAGATGAAAATCTGTACCCCTGGTACTGGAATCCAGACAGACATTTTGCCCTGGCTGATGGCATAAGCTGTTTTCGCAGGAATGATGAGTATTCTCACGGAGGCTTGAGCCTGCAGGAATGCCTTCTGTTGAAGCTAACCGTCTTTGCCGGACCTGCTGCCCGGGCGGAAGAATCACTGCAGTTGATGGATGTGGTATGGAAGGGTTTGCGTTGCACAGTCGTCGTTGAGGGGTGGACCCAGGATTTATGGCTGGACGTGCGTACCAGCCCTGGAGAGGCTTCATCCAGCCTGGTGCTCAAGCTCAAACTTTTGAAAAAGGATGGCTCTGCTTCGGTCGTGGTGGAGGATGAACAGTTTGAGGGCCAGGAGGCTCATATCGTACTGATCAATGCTGAAGGCCAGCTGATTTCTCAGACTTCGACCATCATCGGCGGCTGATATTGGGGATAAGACATGGAACTTGACTATCTGGACAAGAAGGCTTCCCAGGTCCTTGATGGATACTTGGTACGCAAAGATCTGGTGCGTACTTTCAGCAGGCAGTTTCCAGTGCCCACCTATGTGGTGGAGTTTCTGCTGGGGCGTTATTGCGCCAGTGTGGAATGGGAAGAGATAGAGGAAGGCCTGGAAATTGTCCAGAAGCAGCTCAAATCAAGGACCGTTAAGGCCGGCGAGGAAGAACTTTTCAAGGCCAGGGCCAAGGAGGCTGGACAGGTCAAGATTATTGACTCCATAACCGCAAGGTTGGATGCCAGAACAGATTCTTATATAACTGCACTGCCCAGCCTGAGGCTGACAGATGTGCGCATTGATCCCGAGCTGGTGATAAAGAATGAAAGAATGCTTACCGGCGGCTTCTACGCAGAAATTACCCTGAGCTATGACCCGTATATTGCCCAGGAAAAAAACGGACGGCCTTTCGGAGTCGAGGCCCTGCGAGAGATCCAGCTCTCCCAGAGGGACGTATTGGACCATCTGGCTGAAGCCAGAAAACATTTCAGCACGGAAGAATGGAAAGACTTTCTGCTGCGCTCCATTGGTTTAGAGGCCTCCACCCTCTCCCCGAGACAAAAAAACGCCTTTATGCTCAGGATGGTTCCCTTTGTGGAACGCAACTACAATATGGTGGAGCTGGGTCCCAGGGGCACAGGAAAAAGCCACCTTTTTCAGCAGGTATCGCCCTATGCCCATCTTATTTCCGGGGGCAAGGCCACAGTGGCCAGGATGTTCGTCCATATGGGCACTGGTCAGCGAGGCCTGGTATGCCAGTACGATGTGGTCTGCTTTGATGAAATCTCCGGCATCTCCTTTGATCAAAAGGACGGAGTAAACATCATGAAGGGGTACATGGAGTCCGGGGAGTTCAGTCGCGGCAGGGACAGCATCAGGGCTGACGGCTCCATTGTCATGGTGGGTAATTTTGAAGTGGATGTTGAACACCAGCAGCGTATCGGGCACCTGTTTGGTCCCATGCCCCAGGAAATGCGGGACGACACGGCCTTTATGGATCGCCTGCACGCCTATCTGCCCGGCTGGGATATTCCCAAAATCAGCAAAAAATATCTTACCGACCATTTCGGCCTGGTAAGCGATTTTCTGTCTGAATGCTGGAGCAGACTTCGGGATGAAAGCCGGGTCAACCTTTTGCAGAACAGAGTGTTTTTCGGGGGAGCCCTTTCCGGACGGGACAGCAATGCTGTCAACAAGACCATAAGCGGATTACTCAAGCTCCTGTACCCCCAGGATCCTTTGGAAATCCCCGATGAGGAGCTGGAGTGGGCCACTCAGATAGCCCTGGAGAGCAGGCGCAGGATCAAGGAACAACAAAAACGCATTGGTGCTGCCGAATACAGAAATACCCATTTCAGCTACACCATCGGAACTGATGGAGTGGAAAAATTTGTGTCTACTCCGGAACTGCACAGCGAAAACAGTATCGGGGCCGATCCCTTGGAGCCCGGACAGGTCTGGGCCATAAGCCCGGGAATAGAAAATGAAAATCCAGGCCTTTACAGGGTAGAAGTCAACTCCGGTCCTGGATCCGGGATTAAAATTCTAAACAAGCCAGTACCGCCTGCATTCAAGGAAAGCATGGGCTATGCAGAGCAGAACCTGTATTCCAGAGCCGCCCAGCTGGTTGGGGACAAGGACCCCAGAAGCCATGAGTATACTGTGCAGCTAAGGGCCTTTGATGCTGCCAGGTCCGGAGCGAAGCTGGGCGTACCGGCCCTGATTGCCCTGTGCACTTCTCTGGTAAGAAAAAGTGTCCGGGGAGGACTGGTCATATGCGGCGAAATTAATCTCGGCGGATCTATAGAGCCCATACACAATGCTGTATCCATGGCCGAAATTGCAGTGGAAAAGGGGGCTGTGGCCCTGCTCATGCCTGTATCCTGCCGCCGTCAGCTCATCGACCTCTCAGACGACATGGCCACCAAAATAGACATTCAATTTTACTCTGACGCCAGGGATGCTTTTATGAAGGCTATTGCGGATTAATGTTCATTCATTATTACAACACATCACAAAAAAACATACCTTATAGCCGAATAAGGAGGTATGATGGATCATAATGAATTAAATGAGCACCTGGAAAGGATTCTTTTTGACGCTGAGAAGAAGATAAAATCCAATCTGTCGTAGGATGATATAAGTTTGTTGTTCGGGGCGGACCCAGCCAATATATTGAAAATATTTGATAAGAGCTCGTTTTTTGCTTGATTTTGAGTCTTAGAACCGCCATTTTGATGTGGAAAAAGCAGTTCTAAACGTCTATTCTCCGAGGCGACATCTATCCTGACACATGGGAAAATAAGGAAACCATCACTTTTTAGGCCCAGTTTTTTTCAGGTATCCATCAAGAGAAAGACTATTGTGCAATCAAAATCTTGTCTTGAAAATTAATCGAGGTTCACATGGTTACAAAAGAAATAAAAGAAAAAATTCTGGCACTCAATGAAGTTGAGCGAGTGCGTTTAGCCGAGTTTATTTTTGACAGCCTGGACAAACCCGACCCCGAAGTAGAACAAAAATGGATTGAAGAGTCGGAGCGGCGTTATCAAGCCTATAAAGAAGGCAGGATAAATCCTGTAAGTATGAACGAAATCAGGCAAAGATATAAAAAATGAACGTTCATCTTTTACCGCCGGCTGATATGGAGCTTGATGATGCTATTAATTACTACACAGGGCAAAAAAATCGCTTATAAATCCAAAGAGTGAGGCTGTAGCCTGGCTCAGATACACGTAATAATATATATTGGATCTCCTGATTAATCATGACCACACAAGACAGATTCCGGGGCTGCCTTGCAGGCCTGGCTGCCGGTGATGCCGTGGGCACCACTGTAGAGTTCATGCCCAGGGGCGGTTTTGAACCACTCAGAGATATGGTCGGGGGAGGACCGTTTAATCTGCGTCCGGGCCAGTGGACTGATGATACCTCCATGGCCCTGTGCCTGGCAGAGAGCCTGAAAAAGAAACTTGAGTTGATACTCGAGGGAGAAAATCCATACGATATATTTGTCCGTTGGAAACCCCTTGAAAAACAGCCCATAGGCTGGAACCCGGACCTCAACGATGGTGTCCGTCTGAACATCCGCCCCTTCATGACCATAGGCGACGTTAGTGACTTATCGTAGAAACCCTGTCACAAAAAACAAGAAATTTAGACAGGATTAACAGGATTGACACGTTCCGCAGGATAACTTTTTGGCCTGGCTTCCGGCCAGGACAAAATAATTTTTCTCTTAATCAATCTCTTAATCCTGTTAATCCTGTCAAAAAAGCTCTTTTCTTTATTGGGTTGCGGGGCAGGCCCGCTTTAGCAAAAAGGGGGCAGGCATTCTCCGGGACAAGCCCAATATTCACTGGAAAAAAGACCGGAATCAGGAAGATTTGGGGTCGGACCTAATCAAGTTATTGAGTTGATTGTATAAATATCCTCTATATAGTCTAAAATTGGCCTTAGAACGCCCATTTCGATGCTCAAAAACCAGTTGTAAGCAAATATGCCCAGAGCCAACAGATATTTTTTGCCTGATCATGTATGGCATATTACCCATAGATGCCATAAAAAGGAATTCTTGCTTAAATTCGCCAAGGACCGTAGCACATGGGTAAAATGGTTGTTTGAAGCCAAAAAAAGGTATGGGCTACAGGTATTGAACTATACGGTTACCTCGAATCCCAGTTAAATGCGCTGCGCTGTCCTTCGGCCCCAGTAAAGCAAAAGAAAGCTTCACGGGGTAAAAATTTAACGGGACAGGTCATATTCACTTGCCGGTACACGGTCATGAAGACAAAGATGCTATACCCAGATCGCTACAATTGATAGCTGGCAGGACAGGCCAGGAATACAATCAAAGGAAGAAGCGTAAGGGGGCTTTCTGGGAAGACAGGTATCACGCTACAGCAGTGGATGTTGATGAACACCTTGTTCGATGTCTGGTCTATATAGACTTGAATATGGTCAGGTCCAGAGTGGTTAAGCATCCCAATGAGTGGAGTCACGGGGGATACCCTGAAATAGTCGAGCCCCAGCAAAGATGCCGGTTTATCAACAGGGATCTCTTGCAAAAACTCCTGGATATCGATGATGGTTTATCAGGGATTTAGTCTGGATGGGTTCAGACAACATTGGATGAGAGAACTCCAAGGCAAGCCGACTGGACTGAAGGTGTTGCAGTGGGCTGCAAAGATTTTGTCGAAAAGGTCAAGGAAATGCTTGGCGGCAGAGCTTGCGGCCGCAGGGTTCATGAAGTAGGCAAGTCAGGGATGTACGCACTGAAAGAACCTGTATCGGCTTACAATGATGTTTTTGAGGGTAAAATGGGGCTTCTAAGCTCCGAAAATAGGCTATTTTGGGATATTTATCCTGATATTTAAGGATGATGGTTAGGTCCGACCCCAAAGAACAAGGGATCATATTTCCTGGAGACATGACTGAATAGATCCGGCCTTGTTTTGTGCTGCAAAGATTATTGATCAGGGAATGAATTGCTTCGGCTGCGGCTTGTGAACTGTCTTTGGATGAGATGTCATGAACAGTTCTGTTTCCTTGTTGAATTAAATGGATATTTTCATGTGAGATCAAAATTTTATCATTTGGAAAACTATTTCTTAATTCCCAGAGCCATCCATCATTATCTGTAAAAATAGAATTTTTCAGCAGACTGAATCCTGCTGCGGTGCACACAATATGAACTCTTAGAGGCAGCTGGGAATGATCAGGATTTAATCCAATTAGATGGATAATCCCGGCAATATGGCGATGATTATTGTGACAAAGGCAGACCAGAACGTTATTCATATTACAACACCACCTGAAAAGTTTCAGCCTGGGTTTGTGCTCAGGTTGTATTTTTTGATGCTGTATTATGATTACGGAATAGAAATGGTATTTTTCAAAATCAATTTGAAAATATGTAATGGGCAGGAGTCAGGAGACAGGGATCAGGGATCAGGGGACAGGAGACAGGAGACAGGGGACAGGAGTCAGGAGACAGGGATCAGGGATCAGGAGACAGGGATCAGGGATCAGGAGACAGGGATCAGGGATCAGGAGACAGGAATCAGGGGGCAGGGGACAAGAGTCAGGAATCAGTGGTCAGGAAGCAGAAATATAATAATCAGGGATGGAGAAATGGTTGTGGGTTATTGATCATACTGCCAAGCATGCAGCCAACTTTTTGTGATAAAAGTGAATCTTGAGCATGTGGTTCTTACTGATATATTGACAATCCTTTGCAAAATCCAAGGCTGAGTCTGTTTCGTTGTTTTTTCCATCACAAAATGTGGAGGCGGCTTCCAGCCGCCTGGCATTAAATAGCCTGCAGGATGCAGGCTCCACTTTAAAGACAGTTACTCGCAGGTTCAGTCCCGGGCCGCCCGGATGAAAAGCTTACAACCAGAAACAAAGAGCCAGGAAATTTGAAATCTCAAGTTTAAAAAGGAGGAGATAACCAATGCTATACAAACTACGATCAACCCACGGTAATTTCGACAGAATAGACCCTGTAGCATTCAAGGATTTTTCAAGCTTTGGTAGTTTAGAAAAAGACCTGGAGGAGCTAATTGCTGAGAGCATTCTGGATATTCTTTTTGAAGATGGCGGCTTAATGCCAATATTCCAGGAACGACAATATCAATCTGAAGCTGATATTTACGCATTAAACAAAAAAGGTGAACTCATTATTTTTGAATTAAAGGGGGGTGCGGCAGGCGAAGGAGCCGTTTATCAAGCTTTGCGATATGCACAAGATGCAGGACAATGGACGTTTTCTACGCTTCAGCAAAAATTCAACCAGTACTCCAACAGTAGCAGCGACTTGCCCCTGGCGCATAAGGAGGCATTCAAGCTTGAGCAGCCCTTAGATGCAAAGGAACTGAACAAAAAACAACATCTGATCATAATTGGCAGTGCCGCTGACGATAACCTGATCAATGCTGTTGATTACTGGAAACATCAAGGCATTTCAATCAAGTTTCTTCCGTATAGAATTTATGAAATAAATGATGAGAAATATTTCGAGTTTTTCACCTTACCTTATGATCGCCATATTAATCCTGGTCATGAAAAGGGAGTATTGTTCGATACCAACAGGAGCTGGGACGAGGATGCAATTTGGTACATGATGGAAAATAATCGGGTGGCTGCCTTTGGGGGTGCGAAACGGTTTGTTGAATACGTTTACCCCGGTGATATCGTTTTCTTTTCACACAGATGGACAGGTCTTGTCGCTGCCGGCCGAGTTAAGAAGGGCAGCATAAATTCACCGGACGACGCAACTTCTTATCGGGATGTTGAATTCATCACACCAGTTCCAAAGAAAGGACAAACTATAAAGGCTATGCCGTTTGGGATGGTCTCTGAAATTACAGGAATGAGTTTTTTCTGGGCTCGGACAATTAAGGTTCCATATCTCTCAAAAGATGAGGCTGAAAACTTAGCAAAGGAGTTGAATACGTACCTTGAAATAAGGTGATAGTTTAGCCCTTTTCTAAGGAAAGCAGGGGACAGGCACCCCAGCCCTTGTTTTGTTGTTGATGTAAAACACAGACTTAATAAATCAAGGGCTGGGAGAGCCAGTCCCCGTGCAACATGTAAATAGCTAAACTATTACGAAATAAGCTCATAACCCCATCAACTTGGCAAGGCTATCGGCTAAGCTCTATTGCCAGCCGCTTATGCGGAGCGTCATCGGCCACTGGGGACAGGCACTTTTGCCGACCTCAAACCACAAAACAGCCGGACTACACGGCAGCAAAAGAATCAGTCCCCTTTCATTTTCAATAAAGTGTCGCTGTGGTGATACTTGCAAGCTGCTAATCAGATTGTTGAGATAAAGCTCGTAGAAAGCCTAAAAAACTCTCTATATCCTGCTTGCAGTCTTCAAAACATGTCCCTGCATCTGAAGCCAGATATTTCAGCCTTTCCGGCTTGAGGTTGAAGGTGTAGACGTTTCTGACCAGATGGCGAAAAGCCCGGTACTCGTCTAAGCAATCTCTGGTACTGCGCCTGATAACCGCAGGACGCAAATCCCTCAAGTCGGCGGACATCTGCTGAAGCAATTCCTGATGCCAATTGGATCCGGAAGGTAAAGCCCCATCAATTGTGCGGGCAATCTCCTCAAAGCAGGATTCCATCCCGGTATAAAAGCTGTGTAGATTGAGGGCCACTCCGTCCAGGTAGCCATCATCAGCGGTTTCTTCAGCCTTTGTCATCAAAAGGGCAATCCGCTGCACCACCAGGTCCAAATCCTGTATCCTCATTTGCAGTCTTCCCGCCAGGGCCTGGTAAGAGCCGGTCTCCAGTTTCATATCTCCACTCCCGTTTCTACCTGACTGCTGATGGCAGTATTGCTCTGAAGTCCTGGCTCCATCTTGATCAGGTCCACACTGATTTCTTTGTCCAGGGCGGTTACTGCGGCCACCGCCCGGAGGTACTTTTCATCTGCCACTCCCCAGACCGCCAGATCCACGTCAGAACGTTCATCAAACACTTCCGGACGTAACAGGGAACCGAACACTACAACACGAGAAGCTGCAAAGTGCTCTCTTAACAGAGATGCAGCCCTGCGAGCCACATCCCAGGCATGTTCATGCCGGATGCGCCTGCTTTCACGGAGAGCCTGCAGCCTTTTTCTGGCGGATTTCCGGTAAATCTCCATATCGGAGGAACTGATAATATTCATCAAAACCCCAGTCTAAAAGTTTTGAGCAATAATTCTTCAAAAAAAATCTTAATATGACCACTTTTGTCATACCTGCCTGTTATACTCAGCCCCAAGCAAGGAAGCAATGGATTTTTTCTCAGTGAATAAATGCTGGCTGGGTAGTCAATACCAAAGGTCCTGAGCACTTATGCTTTTTTCAAACCATAAAACCGCCAGAATCAAAATGTTGTCTAAGCGCAAAGGGAGGTAGAACCATGTCAGAATTTGCACATCTGCACTGTCATACCGAATACAGTCTGTTTGAAGGATGCATAAGGATTGAGGAGCTTTGCTCCAAAGCTGCTGAGTATAAAATGCCTGCTGTAAGCATTACTGACAGCGGCAACCTTTATGGGGCCATGAAATTGTACTCAGCGGCCCGGGAATACGGCATAAAGCCCATCATAGGCTGTGAGATCAACCTGGTTCCCGGAAAAGTTACTGACCGGGACAAATTCAATTATCATCTGGTGCTGCTGGCTATGGACCTGCGTGGATACCATAATCTGGTCAAACTGGTCAGTGCCGGCTGGTTGCAGGGTTTTTACTACAAGCCCCGGGTGGATAAGGATATGCTTCAGAAATATTCAGACGGCATCATTGCTCTTTCAGCCTGCCTGAAAGGAGAGGTCCAGTATCTGCTTCGGGCAAAAGGTTTTGATCAAGGCCTTGAAGCAGCAATGCAATATGCCCGGATTTATCCGGACAGATTTTATCTTGAGCTTGAGGCAAGCGGATATAATGAACAGGCAGAGGTTAATGACAGATTGATGGAACTGTCCGAAAAGACAGGCTTGCCCATTGTGGCTGCCAATGATTGCAGATATCTCACTCCCCAGGATGCTGAAGCACATGCAGTATTAAAGTGCATCAAAAATGCGGAACGTCTTGATGAACAAGACCTGGATAATCTGGACACAAGAGAGCTGTATTTCAAGTCACCTGAAGAAATGGAAAAGGAGTTCTCCTATTGTCCCACCGCCCTGGAAAATGTCCACAAAATCGTTGAGCAATGCAACCTTGATCTGGATTCCCCGAAAAGACACCTGCCAAGATATAAGCCGACTATTGAAGATACCCTTGATAAGGAACTTACTGCTCTGGCCCTCAACGGCCTTGATGAAAAGCTGGCCACTCTGCCTTACAAAGTTGACAGGGAAAAATATTTCACCCGGCTTGATAAAGAATTGAAAATTCTCTGCGAACAAGGCAAGTCTTGGTATTTTCTTGTGGTTTATGACTATGTTGCGTGGGCAAGGAGCAGGGGTATCGCTGTTGGGCCTGGCCGGGGTTCAGCTCCGGGCTGCATGACAGCTTATGCCCTTGGGATTACCGGCATTGACCCGATTCTGCATAAACTTCATTTTGAAAGATTCTGTAATACTAAACGAGCAGGTGTTGTGGATATTGATGTGGATTTATGTCAGGAGCGCCGGCAAGAAGTTTTTGATTATGTGTTTGAAAAATACGGTCAGAACAGTGTGGTATACATTTCTGTTTTTATATGCATGAGAGCCAGAACAGTTTTCAGAGATGTGAGCTTGGTTATAGGAATAAGTCCGGAACAGGCAGAACGGATTATCCAGCTTATTCCCCAGGAACCGGGCATGACCATCAGTAAAGCCATGGAAATGGAACCAGCTTTGCGCAGCATAATGAATGACAATGAAAAGATGCAGAGGTGTTTTGATATCTGCACAAGGCTTGAGGGGTTGATACGTCATATTACCAGCCATGCGGCAAGAATAGTGATATCCAATGAAAATTTACAGGATTATCTGCCTTTATACAGGGGCAGAAACCATGAACTTATTGCTCAATATGACTATAACGACCTGGAAAGGCTGGGCTTCCCAGGGTTTGATTTGCTGGGCCTGAAATATCTGAGCCTGATTAGCCGCACCCTGGATCTGATCAAAGCCAGCCAAAAACAAGCTCCAGACATGGATAGTCTGCCATTAGATGACGCAAAGACCTTTGTCCTTATAGAGCAGGGTCACACAGACGGGGCATTCCAATTGGAAGGCGATGGTTTTCGGCAATACCTGAGGGAATTAAAGCCAGAGCGTCTGGAAGACCTGGCAGCTATGCTTGCCCTTTACAGGCCGGGCCCTTTGGTGAGCGGAATGCTGAGTAACTTTATTAAGCGCAGGCATGGTCGGGTTGCGGCTGAGTATGCTCATGCTGAATTGGCGGATATTCTTAAGGAAACCCATGGCATGATAATCTACCATGAGCAGGTGATGACAATTGCTCATAAAATTGCTGGATTTTCCCTTGAAGATGCTGAAATACTGGCAAAAAACCTGGTCGGGAAGAAGCCCGAAGCGCTGATACAGCAGAAAGAAAAGTTTATAAAAGGCGCAATGCAAAAAAATAATGTTCCTGTTAAAACAGCAGAGCAGATCTTTGATATGATGAAGCAAGCAGGTCCATATGGATACTTGAAAGCCCACAGTATTGCTTATGCCATGATTTCTTATCAGACGGCATTCCTGAAGGCTAATTATCCTGAAGAATTCCAGCAGGCCAAGGACACCGTATTCGGGAAGAATATGAAATAGCCAGCGAAGCCATGTTCTACTTCACATACCTTTCCAGAGCAGCCTCCATCTCTTCAATCATCTCATCCCTCAATTTCACTGGCCTGACCACAACAGCCTCAGCGCCGAAACCAAGCAGCCATTTCTTGACGTCAAACCAGCCTGAAGTGCTCATCTTCAAGGTCACGCTGCCGTCTGGATTGTCAATTATCTCCTGACTGGGGGAGAACCTCCTTTCCCTGATATACTTGGCCTGGCCCGGGGAAAAGACCACCTCAAGCTCCATGGGGTCATCATACACCATGTCAAAGGCCATGGACAGTTTAGCATTGGGATCAAAGTCGCCCGGATAATCAAACGAGTCTCCCAGCTCTTCCAGGGATTCAATGCGCTCCACCGCCAGAATGCGGATATCACCGAACCTGGTGGCCCTCACAAACAGATAAAGCCCGCCGCTGCTCTCGAAAAAATGCAGGGGATCAACACGAAATCTCTTGAGGGTCTCATCCACAAATGAAAAATAGCTGATCACGCAGGTCTTCTGATTAAGCATGGCCCTGGCCAGGGTATCGATTATCTCCTCCTTGCCGGTGTAATCCTTGGTCAACTTTCCTGAGGAGACAAAAAGGGTCTTGAGCTTTCCAATCCGGTCCTGAAAGTCTTTTGGCGTAAAAAGGGCCAGCTTGGAAAAGGCCGCCTCAATCCTGGCCTCAATTTCTGTGCCCGCATAGATTGAGGCTTCGGTCCTTAAAAGGTGCAGGGCCAGGATTTCGGAAAGGTTGAGCCGGACATCGGGCAGAGTGATGTTGGGAAGTTTCAATACATAATCTGCATCCATTTTCCATAGTTTTTCCCTGCCCATTTCCTGGATATCGTCATAAACCGGAAAACCCAGAGCCTGGATGATGTCCAGGAGCCGGTAAACGCTCCTGCGGTCGATATCCAGGGCTTCCGACATGCGGTTTATGGTGCTGCCTCCCGGCTGGCTGAGCAAATCCACGGCCCTTAGAAGCTGGACAATATTTCTTCCCCTCACAACTCACCCCGGTATTGTTTCAGACATATGACCAGAAACGTCACTATAGCCTGTTAATATCCGTTAACAGATATCGGCTGGCAATTCCAGCCCCAATAAGCAGCCTCAACAAAAGGAGGAGTCATGCCAGGGCCGGGGGGAGAAAGCAGACCTCAGATCTTTGAGAGAGCACCTGAAAGTGTTTTCAAAATGGACGCGGACGATTTTTTCATCAGGCAGAAGTCGGCTGTGTACATGAGAAGAACACTCGAAATGATGAAGAGAATGGATGAACCGGCCCTTGAATTCGTCAATTGGATAGTGGCCGGGAGCCAGGAACTGAAAAACCTGCTCATGTCGAGACTGGGCACAAAAGAAAAAGAGCGCATTCTTGGAGAGGTCAGAGCCCACACATTTCACACGGTTGAGGCCTGGAAGGAGGTTGACTTTCTGGTCAGCGCTCTGGAGGCAACCCAGCCGAGACATCATGGCCATATCCTGAAGGGTGTCAAAATCATCCTTGATGAGTACCTGTCCTCAGTTCAGGAGCCTAATTGTCCCATCCTGGAAAATCTGGCCTCCATCCAGGAGACTTTCAGGCTGTCAGAACATGAGTCAGAACTTATTCTGTTTATCTTCCTGACGGGGGTGCATAAGCCTTTTGATGATTATTTTTCAGAACATCTCGACAGCCAGGCTTACGCGGGCCGCAAATACCTGGCCGGAGCCCTTGGGCTGAACTACTCCCAGCTCCAGGAAGCGATGTCTGGTCAATTGTTTGAGCTGGGTCTGCTGCGCCGCAACTTCAATCTTCTGGATCTGGATGAAGACATCAGCCGGACTCTGGCCCAGGGTAAAGCACACAGGTTGAACTCAAACTATTTCGTCAAGGCTGCCGAGGATTTTATTAACCTCAAACATCATCTTCTGCCTGCTGAAACAATCCATCATCTTCTTGGTCTGCTAAAGGAGAAGCGAAACACCCCGGTTCATATCCTCCTGTACGGCTCCCCAGGCACAGGAAAAACCACATTTGCCAGGGCCATAGCTCATAAGATCAACTGCCCTGCTTATGAAATAGTGCATCCAGAGGACAACAGCGGCCATGGTTTGCGTAAAGCTGTCCAGGCCTGCGTCAATATCACTAATGAAGGCCAGGGGGCACTGATGATCGTGGACGAGGCCGAATCCCTTCTTGAAACAGGGTCTTCCTTTTTTCAAAAGGGTGAGGTCAGAGACAAGGGGTGGCTGAACAGGTTCATGGATAGACCCGGAATCAGGGCTTTGTGGATAACCAACCACGTGGAGGATATCCAGGAGTCCACCAAGCGCAGATTTTCCTTCAGTCTTGGGTTTAAAAAATTCAACCGTTCCAAGAGAACGGCCTTGTGGAACACTGTCCTTGATCAGAACATGGCCGCCCCCCTGATGACCAAAAAACAGATCCAGACCCTGGCCAGGGACTACGACGTCACCCCCGGGGCCATGAATACCGCCGTAATTAATTCCAGGGAACTGGCCGGGAACAGGCACGGGTTTTACGCTGCGGTGCGCCGGTCCTTGGATGCCTACCAGGACCTGCTGCATGACGGAATCAGGCCCGAGCCCAACGAAAGTCTTCAGAAGGATTATTCCCTGGAAGGACTGAACTTCAAGGCTGACCTTGAAGACTTTACAAGCAGGATGGAGAAGTTCAGCCGGAATATGTCCGGATCACAAGAAGCTTTTGGAATCAATACTCTCTTCTACGGTCCTCCGGGCACTGGAAAAAGTGAGCTTGTCAGATACCTGGGCCAAAAGCTGGACCGTGAACTGCTGATCAAATACCCAAGCGATATCCTGGACCCTTACGTTGGCATGAATGAGCGAAATATCGCCGACGCTTTTCAGGATGCGGCCAGGGATGAGAGCATACTGGTCTTTGAAGAAGTTGATTCTTTTCTGTCCTCAAGAAACATGGCCCAGAGATCCTGGGAAGTGAACATGGTTAATGAATTTTTGGTCCGCATGGAAAGGTTTAAAGGTATTCTGATCTGCACCACCAACAACTATTCCTGGGTGGACAGGGCCGCGCTTCGCCGCTTCCTGTTCAAGGTGGAGTTTGATTACCTTCATCCCCGGGGGAGGCAGATATTCTACCGGAAGATTATCTGCCCCCTGCTGGAAAATGAACCTACCAGGGGTGAGATGGACCTGGTGAAAGGCATAAGCAGGCTTACTCCCGGGGATTTCCGGGTGGTCAGGGACAGGTACAGACTACTGCCCGGGTCGGAGCTTTCTCACGCAGGCCTGATCCAGGCCCTGGAACTTGAGACGCGGATGAAAGACAAACATGAAGGCATCAAGAGGCTGGGATTTTAAAAGTAAAGCCGGGTAAACCTTTAATAACCCGGCAGGGGGGTAACATGAATCAGGAGAAAAAGACCAAAGAAAAATTCTGGACCAAGATCTGGTCTAACAGGAGTAAAGGCAATTTTGTCCTGTCGGATCACGAAATAACCCATGTCAAAAAACTTCCAGGCGGCTGGCTTTTAAGACACAGGTTCATGGCAGGCAAGCAGTTCTCCAGATCCGGCATAATATTCATCCCTGACCCTGAACAAATCTGGAAGACTGACCAGATCGAGACAAAATGGGAAAGAATCTTCACTGAAAGAACACCGAATTATATCGCATACACAAGCAGGATGAAGACACCCCAAGGCTGGGTTATGAAGGAACTTCTGAGCACCAAGAGGCCTTTTTCAAGGGAGGGCACAAACTGCCTCACCCTGACTTATATTGAAGACCGAGATCATCAGTGGAAAAATTGAGCTTTCAGTTCAAAAAGTTAGATTCTCAACAATCCTCACCAAGGCCAGAGTATCCATTTCACAGTAAGCTGTCAGCCCCCTTCGCAGTTCCTCTTTGCGCTCCGGTGTTGTGCCGGGCGCAACAGCTTCAGCATAGGCCTCCTGGGCCTGGCCCCCGTCATGGATTCCCGGCAGGGCGGAGTAATCCAAGTCAGGAGCAATGCATGGCAGGGCAGCCTTTAAAGACCAGCTTCCGCGCATTTCCGGATGATAGTAGCATTGTCTCATAACCGGGAGCAGGTCCACTACCCGGTCCGACAAGGCCTGAAGAGAACCGGCAAGGTCGGGTAAGTGCTGAATCAGTCCATGGATGATGGTTTTTTCAAAACTGCCGTATACAAATATCGGCCCGGCCTCCTGGCAAACCAGCAGTAAAGACTGGGCAAAGCCTCTCATGGGAGGATCTCCGGTAAGGTCAAGGAACTCCTCGTGCCGGATCTGGCCGGGTCTGTCCTGTATGTGACATGACCATTGAAAGGGCAGTTGCTGGTATGGTCTTGTTCCCTCCCAGACAGGAACGGCTAATTGAGCGGTCTCAAAATCAAGAAAATATCTGGGGTAAGGAAAAGCTTTAATATGGACGGCCTTTTCCGGCATAAATTCAGCCTCACCAGACAGGGTGATCCTCCTGACCCGTTCATGATTGGGGTTGGTCAGCCTGCCCTCTGGAATATCACGGATGTCATCGAACCCTTCCTGGATGAGCTCCTGGCGTAACTGAGTACTGACTCGTGGAAGGCATTGGAGGGGATATCCAGGTCTGTTGGCAGGCGAGCAGAAATCCATGAACGGGCATTCAAAAGGAGACCGGCAATGGTCTCCCATCTCAATGGCCGGGATCGGCTCTTGGAGGGTTTTCAGGAATTGCCCGACCCAGCCTTCAACCTGAGTCCGCATTTCAAAGGCTGCCTTTGTCACATCCTCGGTCCTTAGAAGACCCTGGTAATCTCCTTTTCCTGGATAAACAAAAGAAGAATCTATAACCGCCATCTCTATCTCCAGCACGGGACGGCCTGCTCCCTGCAGGACCCAGGATTGAACAGCGCAGTCCCAGATATGATAATCCTTGACACTGGTGGATGATTTGACCTCGATCATCTTGAGCCCTGACTTTCCTGGAAGGACAATGTCTGTGCGCACAATGACCTGGTCATGGACAAACGTGGCTTCATAAATGGGCAGATCAGATGAATCAAGATGCTCTCTGGTAAGCTTCAGGGCGTGTCCAAAGCCCTCTTCCAAACCAACATACACTCCGCCCGGGGCCAGATACTGGCAGGCTATCTCACCGACCTTATGGCCTGTTTGCATCCTGGCCAGGGTGTTTTGATCATACTCCAGCAGATCAGACTTATGAACCTCCAGCCAGAGTCTTTTCGGGCACTGGATTCCAGAAAGAATTTTGGATTTTGAGAGTCTGTGAGTCATAGCGGATGGAGAGCCTTTATTGTTCACTTGTCCTGGGGAATTGTAATCATAATTGACGATCTGCAGTCTGTAATGGCGTATTGTTTATTAATGACTTGTCGATGAAATACTGCCAATAACCCTTTATTTGTTGGGTTATGTGAAAAGTCCACATTAGCTAGTCTTTTCAAGATATTCCATGCCTTTATATCCTGCCTTGGAGTCCGGCTTTAAGACACCTAGGAGAAAAGATGAGCATGCACAGGCAGTTGTTAGCTTCTTTTCGTTAATAGCCACCTGACTAGTCCAGCATTTATAACGAGATCTGCAATTCGTGAAACATCCCATATTGATACTTTTGGATTATTATTAGGCAGTTGCTCAGGATCTCCAGTAAAAGTGTGGTAAACAAAATACATCTCGTCATGGTCGGATTTGTTGAATTCTTCTTGATAATACTGAAGGTCGCTAATATTGGTACTGGACTTAACCTGGACGAAAGCACGTTTTTGTGTCACTGGGGAGAATAAATCAAGATCAAGACTTTTTTGATCTTTCCCTAATACAGAAACGCGTTGCCACCCAGATTGTGAAAAAATCAAATCGACCAAAAGTTCAAAATCTTTCCACCACAGTCCTTTGATGAGTTCTTCGACTCTTTGCTTCAAGTCCGCCAATGAATCTATAGTTGCCTGAATTTCCGGCTGCACATCACCGTTAATTTTTCTTAAGAGGTATTCGGGAAGTTCAACCGCGCAAATAGTGCCCTGGTAACCTTGAACCTTTGTTATCCTTCCGTCGATATTCTCTATTGTAAGCAGATTTCCTTTTTTATCCTTGCAGCTCCAGGAGCCAATTACTCTTCTGATCCTAGTACCGTCATTAAGCTCATGGACATCTTCCTCAGCATGACACCAGTAAAGCTTGCGACTATAGAAAGTAACCCAAATATCTGTTTTCTTAAGTTCATAAAAATCTCTAATTTGGTTGAGATCTCTTGATGCACTACGTTGGTTTCCATCCCTGACTTTAAGCCAATAATCTCTAACAGCTTCCCAGTCACCTCTTAAGGATTCTTGATGCTTTGAGCTTTGGTATCCTAGTCGAAGAGTTTGATCTTTTAAGATACACTCTTCTTCCCACTCTCCATTCAAGCCAAGTTTGATATATCTAATTTTCATGGCCCCCTCCAAAAGTTTAACGATTACCTGTAACGTAACAGGGTATAAGCATACTCCAGCAGATCAGGCTTATGAACCTCCAGCCAGAGTCTTTTCGGACACTGGATTCCGGAAAGGATTTTAGATTTTGAGAGGCTGTGAGTCATGGCAATCAGGCAACATCATAATGATTTTCAACTATCTTGTTATATCTGACTACACCTTCAATTTCAGTTAGACCTGCTTGTTCTGGTGATGCACCTTTCATAAGTTCAGTAACTGGCTGAACTATTTTCTTTCTGATGTCTTCTATAGTATTCAGGCTGGTTAAAAACAGGCTGTAGGTCCATACCTTATCCTGCCAGAACTTTTCTTCTGAAGTCCAATCAAAAAGGACATTGTCAATTAATTGCACATCTGTACTTTCCAGTTCTGGCCCCATGTATATCTCTTCATCAAAACTGACAGGATGGTCCCATAAATTTATATGCACAAGAGGCTGCTCATTTTTTACAACCTCAGAGCACATGCCATCTCCTGCAAGGCTTATCTGAATCCCTAACCATCTGGCAGTAGTTGGTGTTCCTTTCCTAATTTGCCCTAAACCCAATGAAAATGCATAATCAGTAAGAACCCATCCATAGTCATCGTTACGTTCGCTTAAGTTTTCACTCCAAGATTCTACTACTTTACATAAATTGGGAAGATCTGATGATATTGAATTTTCAATTTCCCGCTGGATAAGCTCTGATAAGCTGTCAATTTCACGTCCTGCCTGCTCAATCATTTTTACGCTTTGATGGATAGAAATGCCGATGTTCTCTTGAGACATGATTTACTCCTTGTTGTTAAAAAATATTTGGTCATTTGTGGTAATCAATGCTGGCTGAGCCAGATAAGTGAATCCTATAAAACCATTCCAAAATAAATGCTTTGATTCTTTGGAAATACTATATTCTGGCAATTTCAAATTTTTGAATCCACGAAATGGTCGGATACCAAGCTTATCAAGCAAGGCTACTACTTGTGTCATCCAAGGCATGAGCGGCTCATAAACTGGATCTCTCTTTCTGATTTTATCTTGGAGAATACAAAGAATGTCGAACCAGCTTATAGCCAACAACCTGCCTGACCAAACATCTCTGGCTCGTCTGGCCTTCGATGCTTCACTTGTTTCAGGGGCAATAAATAAATGGAGTGCTTTGCTACGTTCTTCCTCTGATAGAAACTCTGTCCACTGAATTTGTAATTGATCTTTCCCGCTCAGGGGTGAATGCCATTTCATCTCAATTAACAGCAAAAATGATTCTCCGCTTGGCCACTTTAAATCCACGACAATGTCCGGTTCAATGGGTTTTCCTGTCATAAAATTTTTCCGAGATTTCCAAAAAGCAATCTCAGCTTTTTCAGGAAAATTGCTGGGCACGGATGGAATTTTGAATTCAGACAAGAGAGTTCCCCAAAAAATTGCGGATAAATGACCAGGGATTAACTCTAACGGTCCTAAAATCAAGGAGGTGAGTTCATCTTCTTCTGAGACTCTTTCTCCTTTCTCTCTATGTCCTACGTATCGTTTGTAGAAATTCGACTTTCCCTGATTAATTGCTTGCAGCATATTCAATCCCCTTTTTTAGTGGTTGGGCTGAAAACTTACCTGTCACGCAGGCCATTAGGGCGTAAGGAGAAACTTCTAAATTCAAAAGTCGCAGTTATTTCTTTAAAAATCAACAATTTTTTATATATTATTCAAAACTGTTTCCTGGAGGGCTTTAGCAATGTCGAGACTCCAAGTTATTATAGACTCCTCAAACTGCCTTCTTTAAAACTCCGCAGATAATCTGAGTTTATCAGGTGTTGAGAATTACCCAATCGCTGCGTAGCTGTCCGGCACTTGAGATTTCTACAAAGAATTATGCCGGGATAATACCCACTTTTGTGAATACCGGACTGACTGTTGGAACTTTTAAACCGGCTGTTCAACAGTGTTTTTTTCAATACACTGATAGTCAGCGACTTGACTGATTGGTATGGCTTCATCATTTTGCTTTTTTCAAAGACCAGCTTGAACCATCAAAGACCAGGCCCAGGCCCAGGGGCAGGTCAGCTAGAATGCAACGCAGGCAGGAAAGTTCAATCACATAAATCAGCTGCCAGCTGAAGCGGTACAATCCCCGCTAACAGATAATGTAATTAAACATTGATCTCACATCACTACTATTCATCTTCAGGATCAAGCTCCTCTTCCTCTTCAAGTCTTTTCAGAGTTATCCGGGCTTTGACCGCAATTTCCTTGTCATCATCATGAATAAGGATTTCCAGGACCTTTTTGCCCACAAACTCATTCTCTGCCAGCAAATCTCTGACCTTTGGATTCTCTGACCTGCATATATTTTCCGCTATTATACCTGGGTCACACATGGAAAACTGGTCAATATTTTCAGCAATAGTTTCCAGAATCTCAAAATCATGGGTCCTGACCAGTCGAAGCAAAGTACTTTCAGGTATCATTCTTTGTGCCCTATGGTTTGAAACCAGATTTCTAAGCACATCAATCTGGATATCTTCAAGCAGAATATCTATGATTTCCTTGTTGATCGCACTGCGCGAGGCCACCTCCATCCGCACCTGAGGGACGGGGGACATGGCAAATTCTTTGATAATATTGTTAAATCTTTTTTTGTCCGGGATGCTGAACATAATATCTTCCACAGCATCATATCCCAGGTGAACAGACTTGCCATTAACAGTAACCCTGACATCAAACATAGGATTCCCCCTTCAGTTGTTTCCATTGATAAAAAAAAAGCCGAATGTTTCTAGATCTTGATTGTGGATTCTGATTAACCACCCATCGAACATAAATGAAGCGTTACAGGTCAACGGCTTTTAAGATAGTCGGCCTGTTGTAAGAGGGAGTTTACGCTACTACTATGTCATTACTGGTCATATATGATAAGAAAAGATGATACTTTTGGAGACTTCGTGGCCAGCTTGCCGGGTAGGGCTCGTCAGTGACCACAAGGAAGGAAGAATTAAACGACGTTGATTATCAGATGAGTATCCAGCCCGAAAGATAGAGTAAAGTTGCATCCAGTACTCATTGATACCCATCAAAAAAAATCATGTTATCCATCTTTTCAATATATTCCCTGGCATGGTCAGCATATTCCCCTGGCGTCACCGATTGATTTATCTGAAACTTTAAAGCCTGGATAATCTCTTGCTTATTTATCTGGGCCTCTTTCAGCCTTAAGAAACAATAGTATGCCGGAAGGGGCCGGGTATAAGGGTTAATGTTATCCAACAAGAAGGAAATCCCATTATGCTTTATTGAAAAGATGAATGCTTTTCTCTTAAGCCACAGGTCGTAGCCAGGGAAATCCGGGACACCATTTGGTTCGGTCAGAGCGATTTTTTCAATCCAGTGCATATCAGTCCCGTATCTGCTCACATAAGCCAGGGCAAAGTAGATGGCTGGAAAAATTTCATAAAATTCCTGCCACTCGTCCCTGGTTATATCTTCAATGGGGTCCATTATTCCGGTTTCTGTGAGCGCCAACCTGAATATGTCTTAATTATGCCGGTTTGAAATTGTTTATATCTTATTCTTGTATCTTCTTCTGAAAGAGAAAAGAAAAAATATTTTTTATTTTGTCTTCTTTTCTGTCCTTCTTTTTCTTCCTCTTCTTCTGTCTTGCCGTTACTGCCTTCTTTGCCTGTCTGAGGCAAAGGAGGGTAAGTTCTTGGGTCGCAAACAAAGCCAACAAGTTGTCTGCCTGCACTGTGGCGAAGCCTTTTGTCCTGACTATCGAAACAGGGGCAAGCAAAAATACTGCTCCAAAGTGCCTTGTCGGGCAGCCAGTAAGAAAGCCAGTCAAAAGGCCTGGCTGGATAAGCCTGAAAACAGGGATTATTTCCGGGGACCGGCCCATGTGGACAGGGTCCGGAACTGGAGAAAGCAAAATCCCGGATATGCCAGGCGCAAGACCACTGCTCCCAAGCAAACGTTACAAGATCACTGCCTCCCAAAAAGTGTTGAAAATCAACGTGTTGAGGAAACGTTACAAGATCACTGGATCACGCAACCATCTGTTATTATAGGACTAATCTCCTCCTTATGCGGGAGTGCGTTACAAGATGACATCGTCAGGGCCGCCCGACAGATGTACACCCTGGGCTGTGACGTCATCAACAACCCCAAAGGAGGATTTCATGTACCAAAAGTATCCGATTCATCCCCAGAGACTGCGCAAGGTTCCCAGACAGTTCAGCTGGGTGGACCACAGGCTGGTTCGTGACGGTCATATTGAGAGGTTAAGCCATGCTGCAGCAGCCTTGTACCTGTTCCTGGTGACCGTGGGCGATCAGCAGGGGCTTAGCTACTACTCCGACCCCATTGTCATGCAGCGCCTGGGAATGGATGAAGTCACTTTGCAGCAGGCGCGCTTCAATCTGATCCAGGCTGATCTCATTGCCTGGAAGAAACCGCTTTATCAGGTTCTATCCATCCAGGTCCCACCCGTAAATCAGGCCAGGACAGCACAGGCCGGGCCTGTGCACTTCTCAGACGTTCTCAAAAAACTTGCCGGGGGTAACACATGATTGATTATGAGCTTTATGCCAGAATAAAGCACTACCATGAACAAAAAGGACTTACCCCGGCCCAGATAGCAAAAGAACTGCAGCTGGATCCGCGTACAGTGGGCAAATGGCTCGAAGCAAAGCAGTTTCATCAAAGAAAGTCAGTAACAAGACCAAGCAAGCTTGATCCCTTCAAGGATACCATCGTCAGGATGCTGGAGGAGCACCCCTACACAGCCGTCCAGGTTTTGCGCAGCATCAAGGAGCAGGGCTATACAGGAGGCTCCTCCATTCTCAAGGAATACATAAGCAAAGTCAGGCCCAAAAGGTCCAGGGCCTTTTTAAGTCTGGCCTTTGCCCCAGGAGAGTGCGCCCAGGTTGACTGGGGAAATCACGGCTCCATCCAGGTGGGAGACAGCAGGCGCAATCTCAGCTTCTTTGTCATGGTCCTTTGCTACAGCAGGATGATGTATCTTGAGTTCACTGTCTCCCAAAGCATGGAGCACTTCCTGTCCTGTCATCAAAACGCCTTTGACGCATTCGGGGCTGTTCCCAAAAAAATCATGGTGGACAACCTGAAATGTGCAGTGCTCAAGCACCCCTATGGCCAAAAACCGGTTCTAAATCCCAAATATCTTGACTTTGCAAAGCACTGGGGTTTTGAGATCAGTGCCTGCGGAGTCAGAAAGCCCCATGAAAAAGGCCGGGTGGAGAATGCCATAGGTTATGTCAAAAAGAACTTGCTGGCCGGACTTGAACTGCCGGATTACCGGGCCATCAACCATTATGCCCGCCACTGGTGCAGGGCAACAGCCAATGTACGTATCCATGCCCAGACCGGCAAGAAGCCGGTGGACATGCTTGAAGAAGAAAGAGAGCACCTTTTGCCCCTGCCTGTTAACACCTATGATATCGGAGTCGTAACCCAGGTCCGGGCCTCGTCGCAGTTCCGGATCACCCTGGAGTCCAACCGCTATTCCGTGCCAGCCAGGTACGCAGGCAAACGCCTGACCTTGAAGACTTATCCTGATCGCTTATGCATCTATGACGGCAACAATCTTGTGGCCAGGCATATCCGCAGCTTTGACAAAAAAAGGGACATTGAAGACCCCGATCATGTCCAGGAGCTTATTGCCCAGCGCCGGGCAGCCAGGGATCAGCAATTGTTTTCCCGGTTCCTGGCTTTGTCCCCAAGAGCAAAGGATTATTACTTTGAGTTGGAGAAAAAGCACTTGAACATCAAACACCATGTCCAGAAGATTGTAGCCTTAAGCGAAATCTATGGCTCTGAAGCCGTGTCCAGGGCCATGGACGACGCATTCACCTACAGTGCCTTCTCCTGTGAGTATGTAGCCAACATCCTGGAGCAAAGAGCCAGGACCATGCCCGCACCAGGAGCCCTGCATCTGACCAGGCGAGAGGATCTGCTGGATATTGAAGTCAAAGACCCTGATCTAAGTATTTACGACAAACCCAAGGAGAAAAACCCATGACCAACAAACACCAAAGCGAGGTGCACAGGCTGGAAGAAAATCTCCAGCTGCTCAAGCTGACCTGTATAAAAGAGCAGTACAGGCCGGCGGCTGACAAGGCTGCCAGGCAGAACTGGGATCATCTGGGCTATCTGGCCAGGCTGGTCCAGGCAGAAGCAGATGCCAGGCATGATCGCTCCATCCAACGCCGTATCAGGATGGCCCGTTTCCCAGGCATAAAAACCATGGAGAACTTCGACTGGACATGGCCGACCAAGATCAACCGCCCGGCCATCCAAAACCTCTTTCGCCTTGGATTTATGAAGGACAAGGCCAACATAATAATCCTCGGAGGAGTAGGCCTGGCGTGAGTTTATTACGCTTAGCGCAATTTTCGAGGACATCTTCAATGTTTTCAATATGTTGCTTTAATTAAAAATGTATACACTGAAATATGTATCGAACAGACTTCTTTCTATTCGATAAAAAATTCTTAATTTTCAACAAATTATGCTTAATTTGGGGTTGACATATGGGCCTTTCAATGTGTATGTATACACTGAAATGGCAACTATTCAAAAGAAACCTTCAAGAGGCAGGGACTACTGGGCCATAGTCGAATCCAGACGGATCAACGGAAAACCACGCCCTGTTGTCCTGGAGCATCTCGGCACTGCTGAAAACCTCCTGAAGCGGCTTCAAGAAGGGGCAGGGCCGCACAAGGTCAAAAGTTACTCGCATGGACTGGTAGCCTACTTACTCAATTTGATAGAATCCCTTGACCTGGTTCAAATTATCAACCGCCATGTGCCAAATAAACAAATCAGAGATGGGTTTACTGTTGGAGGTTCTATTGTCCTTGCGTCCATGGGTAGAATCTGTCAGCCAACCAGTAAAAGAAACTGGTATAAGGGATGGGCCAAGCGTACCAGCCTCTCGTATCTTTTACGAATGTCTTTGGCCAAGATCGACAGCCAGCACTTCTGGGATCAGATGGATGCCCTTCCATCAGAAACCATTCCTGCAATTGAAGAAGAGATCGTTGACACCCTCTATGAACATGGCCTGCTTTCCATGGATACCCTGCTCTATGATACAAGTAATTTCTTCACTTACATCGCTTCGACCAATGAACGGTGCACACTGGCTAAGCGAGGAAAAAACAAGCAGCGACGAATTGACCTTAGGCAGTTTGGCCTTTTGCTCCTGGTCTCACGCCAGGATCAGCTCCCGATATACCACAGGACATACCAGGGGAACTTAAACGACAAAACTGTTTTCAAAGAGCATTTCGCAAGGTTTTCTGACAGACTCAAAAGGCTCAGTGGCTCCCTTGAAGACATTACCGTTGTTCTGGATCAAGGGAACAATTCAAAAAAAATGCTTAAAGAGGTAGACCAGACCATTTATTTTGTCGGAGCGCTTTCTGTTCACCAACACAGGCATTTGGTTGAAAGAGCCAATCTGAACCTGCAAGAAATACTTATAGGGAATAAAAGTGTTCCCTGCTACAAGGAGCGCACAACAATCTGGGGAAGCGACCTGACAGCAGTGGTCTACATCTCTGAAAAGCTGCGAGATGGTCAAATTAGAGGCCTGGAGCAAGGCCTCTCCAAGCTTTGCAGCGAACTTGATCAATTAAAAGAAGCCATCAAGATGCCGACCCAAAAAGGAAAAAAGCGAACTGAAGCCGGAATCCAGAAAAAGATTGATTCACTTATTTCCTCCTGTGTGCCCAAAGGGATCGTGGAGTGGGAGCTCACTTTTTTGCAGGAAGATGCATTCGAACTACAGTATTGGATCGACTACGACCACTTGGAAGAACTTAAAAAGTGGCGGTTTGGACGCCGCATCCTTATCACCAACAGGCATCACTGGAGTACTGAGGAAATCATCAAAGCTTATTGGGGTCAGGCCAATATAGAGTACGTGTTTAAAAATATGAAGAACCCGTTTCACATGGCATGGCGACCTCAATATCACTGGACTGATCAAAAGATAGAGGTGCACGGTTTCATATGTTTGGTGGCCTTTCTCCTGGTTATGGTGGCTTTCAAGCATGCCCGGGAGAATGCCGGCTTTTCTCGGTCTCCGCATACTTTGCTGGAAAAACTATCCGAGATTCGTCTGGCCACTCTGATCGATGCCCCGACCCAAAAATCAAAAGGGCGCTACAGAGCCACATATCAGCTTGAGGAGATGGACCCAGATGTCAAGGAGCTTGCAGATGCAATGGGAATTGCCGAGTTGCCGATGAAATCAAAAATACCGTTCAGTGTATACAAATCTTAACCTTAATATTTACATATATTACAAGGTGTTACGATTAATTTTGGGACTAACCGTAATAAACTCACGCTGGGCAAGTCACACATAGCCACAGCCCTGGGTTACAGTGCATGCCTGGAAAAGTATTCTGTACTGTTTGCCACCACCATAGATGTCATAAACACCCTCTCGGCCGCACAGGCTGCACACAAGCTCAAAACAGAGCTCAAGAAATATGTAAGTCCTGAACTGCTCATTCTGGATGAGCTTGGCTACCTGCCCATAGACAAGCAAGGTGCAGACCTGCTCTTCCAGGTTATAAGCCAGCGCTACGAACAAAAATCAACCATCCTGACCACCAACAGAGCCTTCAAGAAATGGCCCGAGGTGTTCAACAACGACAGCACCCTGACCTCAGCCATGTTGGACAGACTTCTGCACCATGCCGAAACCGTCCTCATTGAAGGCAAAAGCTATCGGATGAAAGACCAGGTTCAGGAACAATAGCTCCGCATAGGCAACCGCCGGCATCAACCTTTATGTCTGGAGCTGGCGGTTGCTCCAAAACAACATTTTTAAACCGGCGTTTTATGGCATCTTCAAGCCGGCGCTAACAGTTTCCCGCAATTTCCGGGAAAGGTCATTCTTTTGCTGCCCCTTTCCCAAAAGCCACCAGGAATGATATCTCTCCAGAAGTCCGTTGCACTGGACGAGCAGGTCTTTATCTCCAAGAAATTGCCCCCATTTGTCTTTTGCGAAAATAAACCCAGGTGAATACAGGTTATGCCATGAAGGGGCCGGGAGCCACTTTAGAACTTTATCTGATATGGTCCTTGAGGCGATAAAGCGCTTAAAGGCGTGGTAATGCTTGATCAGGGCTATCATGGCCAGGCTGTCCTGCATGGCTGTTTCCGGCCTGAGAGCGATTTCTTCCAGGGCGCGGCAATGAACAACAGAAAGTACGTTGTCTTCCATGTCAAAGGCCCTGGCATATTTCAGGCAGTGCATCAAAAAATTGCTCTCCTGAGCGTAGGGTTCCAGGAGAACTTCTTCCAGGTCTTCCTGAGAGACCGGGGCCTTGGTCCGGTATTCACGCTCCAGCAGGTCCATGAGATGTAATTCAAGACATATTCCGCACATACAATAGTCCTTTCAAACAGTTTTGATTCCAATCCGTTACCAAGCCGCAATCTGGAGATGATTGATGTCTAGCCGTAGCCAGTAATGACCCATTGATCAACAATAAATGACAGGAATAATAATAGCCGGTGAGTATGCGCTTATGACCACACCTGATTATTTTTGGCGTGATTGCGACCTGGATAGAGTTTATACAGGGTTTGATCGGCACATGGATGACAGGGCAGGACTAACAGGAACAAACTGGGGTTGTAGGTATAGGTTTTAGCTGAAAAGTTTACCATGTCATAATCCCAAGGTTCTCATTTTCAAGACTACGTGCATGCCCAGAGAGAAGTGCAATGGAAGATTTGGGGTCGGACCTAATCAAGTTATTGAGTTGATTGTATAAATATCCTCTATATAGTCTAAAATTGGCCTTAGAACGCCCATTTCGATGCTCAAAAACCAGTTGTAAGCAAATATGCCCAGAGCCAACAGTTGTTCTGTTGTTCGGGTCGGACCCAGCCAATATATTGAAAATATTTGAGAAGAGCTCGTTTTTTGCTTGATTTTGAGTCTTAGAACCGCCATTTTGATATGGAAAACGTAGTTCTAGACTTCTATTCTCCAAGGCGGCATCTATCCTGACACATGGGGCGAGTAAGGCTCACGCTGCTGCGCGGGGTATGATTCGTGGAAATTGGCGGGGATTGGCGGACGGGTCTTAAAGAGGCCTCGCAGCTGTTACGATTGGTGTATTGCCGCGTACTCTTGAACAGAGGGAATACGCTCAGGCAGCAGCTTCGGATCTTTTGGCCGGGTTGCCTCCCAACCGAGACAGGCCAGCCATATATGCCTTGGGACAGGTTTTTCGCCATCGCGGTAATAGATCAGCATCCGCCGCGATATGCCTAAAGCGTCTGCAGCCTGATTCAGAGTCAATCCGGTTTCATGCAGCCAGTTCCGGATACGTTCATGCCCTATGCCGCCTGCCTGTTCAACAGCCAGATTGCGCAGGTTGTCAGCCGCGAGATCCAACTCGTCCTGGACCCATTCCACAGATGCACCAGCAAAGCCGACCCGGGCTTTTGCAAAAAGTTCAGGATCCTTGAGGGGGCTGAGTGCCCGGGAGGTTTTAATCCACTCAGCCAGACTGAGCTCAAAGGTTGTTTCATCGGCAAAGGATATCCGCAGCTTATAGTCAGGTAACGGCTCAACCGAATTGATACGAAAGTGTTTCTTATTCATTTTTGCAACTCCTCAAATTTGTTCATAAGCATATTGCGATTGCTTGCAGCCCATTGCAACACTTCTGAAAGTTCCCGGCGAGGCACATTTCCCTGAAGGATTTCCAGGCCGGAAAGTTCAATTAAAGCCTCTTTGCCGTCACGCATGAGCACATGGAAGTGAGGTGGAGCATGATCTTTTAGATTGATCCGTACCTGACAGTTAGCAAAGCGTTTAATGAGAGGCATTTATGAACTATATGTGCAATGGTTGCATGTTGTCAAGAGCTGCTTTTGGATTTCAGTCCAGGACTACTGACACATTCAGTATCATCTACTACAAAAAATACAGGCGCGAAATTTGTTGAATCTGCACAATCCTTATATAGCGGGGACAGCCCCCAGGCCTTGTGCCAGGAACTACCATTGAGGACCCCCCTGAATGCTTACAGGTCAAAGTGCTTAGTGCCCTTCTGCAATTTGTGCAGGAAATGAGTTGAAGGAACTGTCCCAGGCAGGTTCCGGCATACCTTGAATATACTTAAAGCATCAGGCTTGGAGGGTGATCATGTTCAACACTTCAGTGAACCCGCTTCAGATAGGCTGGATCGATTATTCCCCGGAACATCGCCGTAAAGTCATGACAGTCCTTCAGTCCCTTGCTGCACCAGGGGCTGTTGACGAAATTGGAATCGGGCAGATAAGGGACGGATTTTCACACAAGCTGTTCCCTGGTACTTCTACCATTCAGACCAGAGCCAAGTATTTCTTTTTAGTTCCTTATATTCTGATGGAACTGGAGAAACAGAAAAACATCACCCCAAACGCTCTAATACAAAAGCTCAATGATATGGAGCTCGAACTTATTGAACCGCTTTTGAAAAGTGGCGAGAAGGGCGTGATTGGAGAAACAGCCGGAAAAAACCTGAAACGCAAGCCATCCAGCGTTTACTGGAGCGGATTGAAGACATTCGGGATTCTTCGGTATCCGCATCTGTCCCTTGAAGATTACGCCAGGGCTGTGTGTGCAGTAAGAAAAGAAAATCTGGATATTAGATCCATGGGTGTTTCAGAAGATGTCTCCAGCCAGGGAGATGATTCAGATGCAGCCGGCACTTCTCTGACCGGCGGGTTCTGGAGGTGTCCGCCTCCACCTGAAAACTGGCGGGAGCATATCAGCATCCATTTAACATATGAAGAAGCCTTGCATCTCAAGCAGTGCATAATAAGGTCCAGTTTTTCCAAAGACTCACTCCTGGCGTTTCTTTTGCAGGTTGAACCTGAAGTTTTCACGGCTCTGGAGGACTTTGGTGCCATAGGTGAAGCGCTGGAACTTCCTGAAAGCATAAGGCAGGATTTTGAAATGGCCAGGGATTTTTCAAGGTTCATTTTCGGGGCCAGCCTGCGCTATAATTTGATTCTGTCTGAGGGCAGAAATGAAAAAGCCCGGCAATTATGGACAGAATGGCTCAGTTCCTATTTTGTCACCCAGAGGTTTGAGCATTACGAGCCTGTTGCACCCATGGATTACCTGCAAATAAGTAATCCCGCCCTGCGCCGCTTTTTAACCCAGTGGAAGAAATACGTTCTGGCTGGCAATGAAGAGGACATGGATAGCCTTATTGTCCAACGAGAAATTGATCTCAAGGGAAGACAAAGAGCCAAGCTGCGCAATTCAGCCCTTTACAGCTACAAAGTAGGAGATGGTCTGCGTGGAGGAAAGCTGGACTTTCGCTATTCCTATGCCAGGGATATTTTGACTGATATTTTTAAAGCACTGGAGGGCAGTCATGCTCAGGCCGGGTAGTGATAGACTGAGTTACAGCCACCTTCTGGCTCCACCTCCGGATTATTATACAGACTTTGCTCTGGGTACCACTTACAGTCTGGATCTGGAAGCCATGCTCGGGATTCCCATGGCCCTGTTCATGTCCGAGGAACTTGGCAGCAGTGCAACCCAGAATCCTGTTGCAGTGCTGGAGGGCTTGCGCCGTAGTACCGACAACCTCGCCATTTTCTGTGAACCTGGACAAATAAAAATTCCTCACAAGAACAACACGGTTTATTCTCTGGTGGAGAGCTCTGTTTTTCAGGTTCATCTGCCCAGGGGCAGATCTTTTCATCCCAAGGTGTGGGTGATCAGGTATGCTGGTCCTCAGAAAGATCCCATTTACCGTATAATTGTGCTCAGCCGCAATCTTACCTTCGATAGAAGCTGGGACATGGCTGTCTGCCTGGATGGCAAAAAAGGTGATGAGCCAACAGAGAAAAACAGTCCCTTACAGGATTTTATAGGCTTTTTAATCCAGCACATAAATTCCAGAAAAAAACGACGAAGGATCAAAAACATTCAGGAAGAAATCGGACAGGTTTATTTTGACCCGCAAATTCAGCAAGTGGCTGATTTTCAATTTTGTCCACTGGGTATTGACGGACATGATAAAAAGTCCAGCTCTCTTTTTCAGTCCTACAAAGACCTGGTGATCATCTCGCCCTTTCTCAGTAAAACTCCTGTTAAAGAGTTTGACAGTCTGGCCCTGAGCAATTCTTCCAGGACCTTGATTACCCGGAGAGCAGAGCTGCCCAAGCTTTTACCGGAGCACTTCGAATCATTTCAGGTATACGTCATGAAAGAGCTGGTGGCCGAAGGGGAGGAGGGGCTTAGCGAAGATGAGCTCCAGGCTGAGGTCCCCCAGAATCAGGATATCCACGCCAAATTTTACGCCCGCTCCAAAGGGAGTAATCATGCCCTGTACTTTGGCTCAGCAAATTGCACGCAAAGGGCCTTTGATGCCAATGTAGAATTTCTGTTAAAGCTTGACTACCGCAAATGGGGTTTCAAACTGGCTGACATTCTTGAGGATATCTTTGGCAAGGATGACAAGGATAATCCTTTTGAAAAAATTGAATCCATTCCCCAAGGTGATTTCTCAGATGATGACCCTGCTGATGATCTGCAGAGGGCAATCAAAGAGCTTTGCCGTGGAAAAATGCGGGCTCACGTAATTTCCGGGGAGCACCAGACAGAAACAGCAGGCAGAGGAAGTCTTGTATAACGGGATTTGCCGGACTGAACGGTTAAAGGTTCCGGGTGCTATAGATCTTGTGGATTCAAAAGACAATAACCACTTGCAGGTTCATGAAGACGACATCCTGGCTTATGCAGACATGGATAGAGTGCTTGAAGAACTGGAACTCAGGGGAACAATGCCGGTGGAGTACATCAAGTCAGCCCCCCTGATTATGTCCTTCATGCAGAACTATAAGGTCAAGCATGATATACAGGAAGAAATGAAGGCCAAGCCTGAAAAGCTTCCCCTTTTAAACAGTCCACGTCTCTGGATCAACAAAAACAAAGTGGCCGGGTACAAGCCTTTGAACATACATCATGCCCGGTTTGAAAAGCTCAAAGAAACAGTACTTTCCGGAGAAGCAGCCAGGCTTTTGTGGGTCCCCCCATCCCTGCCATATTATGAGCTGGGAGGTCCATTCCGCAACCAGGAAAACTTTTCCAAGACACTGGTTTTTTCTGCCTGGGAGATGGTTCCCAGGGCTGTCTCAACCCTGATTTCCTATGAAGCCGAACGCTTGACAGTGGGAACACTCATTAAAAAAACACCTGGTCAGCAATCAGAGAGGCGCAGCTACTTTCCTGATTCCAAAAACAAAAGGTTTCCTCCTCCAAGAGTAACTTTTTCAGTGAAGGACAAAGAGCCGGCCAACATGAATGCTCTTTGCCTGTTGCATCCATCTGTTACCCTTGCATCGATGTATGATCCCATACAGGCCATGAACAGAGACATGTCCATTAAAGACATCCTCAGAGAAGTGCAGGGGAAGATAGAAGGACATCTGGACGGTTTCAGGCATTATGTCAGAAGAGAGGGCCAGCGCCAGGATGAACGCTGGTATTACATGGCCCCGCTTTTAATGGGCAGAAGCCAGCCAAGGATTCAGGAGTGGTTCAAAAACCCTGTCCTGCAAAGCGTTGATGAAGATTATGACGGTGTCGTGGTCCAGGAAGAGGACAGTCATGCCCTGTCTCTTCATCTTGAGCGACTGAAAAGTCTTTACCAGGATCCAGAGCAGGTAGAACTGGGTTTAATGCCGGAAGATCTTGCCCGGGTGCTGACCAATATGGCTATAGCCTCGCCGGCAATCTGCGCCCTGAGAATGCTTGGCCCTGATACTCCCGGAGCTGTCGGGCTTTCATGGCAGCTGGCCAAAACTATTGTTGAGCGGTTCAATACCCAGGAGGCCATTGCCATGGTCGATTTATCTTATGGCAAGGCAGGGGAGGGGGTACACTGGAAAAATATTCTGCGCTACTGCCTTGATGGCAATCTTCAGGCTGTGCTGGATGAATATGCGCATATGCTTCTTGATGGCCATGATAAGCAGCATTGTTCACCGGAAGAAGTGGAAAAGAGAAATCAGACCCTGATCCGGGACATGATCAGGACTCTCAAAACTCATACAGCAAGCTATAATGTTGATACTTATCCTGCATTCCGCCACAGGGTGAAAAACTATGACCGCATAGATTTAAAAAAGAAGCAGATTCGAATGCGCTCCAGCTATGCGGTGGGCTTTTATGACATGAAAGATGAAGGCAAAAGCGGGCAGCGTAAAGAAAATATTCGGTTGAGCTTAAACTCTCCTTTCAGGCCATTTGTACTGACCACTACCTCTATTGGTCAAGAAGGGCTGGATTTTCATTGTTACTGCCGCAAGATATTTCACTGGAACCTGCCAGGCAATCCTATAGACTTAGAGCAGAGGGAAGGGCGTATAAACCGTTATAAATGTCATGCAATACGGCAAAATATTGCTTTTAAATACGGTAAAAACCGGTTTTACAGGGATGTCTGGCAGGAAATGTTCGACCATGCCCTGCTTCAGGAAAAAAGCAGCAAAACCAGTGACCTGGTGCCGTTCTGGCGGCTTACCGGCCAGGATACCTACAATCCGGCATGCAATATAGAGCGTATCGTTCCGCTATATCCTTTGAGCAGGGACAGTGCCAGATATGAAAGGTTGATCAAAATTCTTTCTTTGTACCGCCTGAGTCTGGGACAGACCAGGCAGGAGGAACTTATTGAATATCTTTTTGAAAATGGAGTAAGCCAGGAAGAAGTTGAGCAACTGTTTATGAACCTGAGCCCGTATTTTAAAGAAGTTTTTGTTTAAACGTCATTTTTTGCAAACTGATTAATTATGACCACACAAGACAGATTCCGGGTAACCCTTCAGGGGGGAGATATGCCAATTTGCCTGTCTGCCAGGCGGGTAATGCCCCCGCACATATCCTTAAAACTATTTGCTACCTGCGCACACAAAGCTTGAAGAAACTCTAACAAATACCTCAAGGCTGCGTTTAAAGATATGGGCGGGGCATGCTTCTGGGGAGCTTTTATTCTTCAAAACCGTGTGTGCGGAGCACCCGTGTGAAGACTGAAGGCTTCCCGTGCCAGAGAAGATTTTTTTGGCACGGGCAACTTCGTTGCACACGGGCGGCTTTGCCGCTCACTGTTGGGGAGTACGCCTCAAGTCTATTCAGGGTGGCGATTGCTGGCACCCCCTGAATGGTTACGATTCCGGGGATGCCTTGCTGGCCTGGCAGCCGGTGATGCCGTGGGCACCACCGTGGAGTTCATGACCAGGGGCGGTTTTGAACCACTCAGAGATATGGTCGGGGGAGGACCTTTTAATCTGCGTCCGGGTCAGTGGACTGATGATACCTCCATGGCCCTGTGCCTGGCAGAGAGCCTGATTGAAAAGGGCGGCTTTGATGCCCGGGACCAGATGGAAAGGTACTGCAGGTGGATGGAAACCGGATACCTGAGCAGCACCGGGTCCTGCTTTGATATCGGCAGTACAGTGGCTGCGGCTTTACAAAGATACCGCAAAACCGGTGAGCCTTACTCCGGTTCAACCCATCCCAGGTCGGCAGGCAACGGCACCATCATGCGCCTGGCACCAGTACCCATGAAGTACTTTCCTGACATGGACCTGGCTGAGAGCATGGCCGGGGAAAGCTCCAGGACAACCCACGGGGCACAGGAATGCATAGATGCGTGCAGGCTCTTGGCCAGGATGACGGTCAGGGCTTTATCAGGGCGGAGCAAAGAAGAAATACTTATGGCGGACAGGGACTCTGTTTCGGGAGGGGGTAAATATTTGACCAGGTCAAGCACCTGCTTGTCTCCAAGGATTCACCCAGTTAAACAGACCTCCGGTCTACGGCTTCGCCGTCCAGTTAAATGGAAGAAGATTTAACCGGATAAATGTTTAACCGGGCAGGCGCAAATTTACCCAGTTAAACAGGCCGTAAGGCCTCCTGCGTAGCAGGTAACCATTCAGGAGGTGCCATCAATCGTCACCGAGAATTGACGTGAGGCGTTACTCGCCAGCCGTGAGCGGCAGAGCCGCCCGCCTGTCCCGTGAAACACCCAGCACTCACTTTAATAATTTCGGTTTCATCACAAGCAAACAAATGGAAAAGTGAGTGCTGGGTCAGCGTAGCTGGTTTCACTGGGATGTGCAACGAAGTTGCCCGTGCCAAAAAAACTTCTTAGGCACGGGAAGCCTTCAGGCTTCACACCCGACTAAAATACGCTTTGCTGTCCTGCGGAATTTTAGCGGGCAGGCAGGTGCTCCGCACACACGGTTTTGAAGAACATAGATCCCCACGTAACCATTCAGGGGGGCAGGTACCGGCCCAGGGGGACAGTCCCCTGGCCTTGTGCCATTAGTCACCACCGAGGACCCCCTGAATGGTTACCGTAGCAGGGTTTAACCGGGTGAACTCCTGTCGGCGGTGTGGAGGGTTTGTATTCCATGAAGCGGCTTGGACAAACTTAATATTGGCTTAGTTGTGGGCGTTTTTGTTTGTGCTTGCCAAGTGGATTGGGATGTAATAATTATTTCCAAGCATGAGAACCGGACAAGGAGTTGTAGCCATGCAAGAAAATTTGCTTAGTCAAGCTGACTACATTACTGACCAGAGCGGGAATATAAAAAGCGTTGTTCTTGACTACCAGACCTTAAAAAAATTGAAGATATTATAATTGATTATGGTTTGGGAAAAGCTATGGAAGAAGTACAGGACGACGAAGAGGTTGATCTTGAAGAAGCCATTAAGCTTACTGAGTATAGTAAGTGAAAATTGCCTACAAGAAAAAATTTTTGAAGGATGTCAACAAACTGTCAGACCATATTAAGAATGGAATTATGGATATTGCTTTTAAATAGATTCTTGAAATAGAGAACATCCAAGACTTCAGTAATTTAAAAAAATAACAGGATTTAAGAATTTCTAACTTGCTGGTCTCAGAGACCTGGCCCCAATAGCGCTCCAGTAACACCCTTGTCCTTGACAAAGAGCCTTTTGAGGTATTTCAGGGTGAAGAATGCTGGATTCTGGCATGTTGGGGTTGAGTTAGGACTTTCTAAGAGGACTTATTGGCTTGCTGAATGAGCACGAAAATTGATATAGACAGGAATCATTTACACCCGCATATTGAATCGAGAATGCAACAACGCGGGGTGACATTCGAGGAAATAAAACAGGTCATGGCAGAAGGTTGGGAAGCAGCTGAATCCAATCCTGGAACCTATGGAAAGATTATGGTTTTTGAATATGTATCTGTTTAGCGCTTTGCATGTGGCATGGGGACTGGCTCTTCCGGGACCCACTTGTCCCAAAAAATGAGATGTTTTTAGCACAAAATGATGCTCAAGTGGGTCCCGGAGTGCCTGTCCCCTGCTTTCCTTAAAAGCGCTAAACAGATACTTGAATATGAATCATACTGGGAAGACTTATATTATCAGCAAAAAGAAGTTACAGTATATTATAAACAGCAAGAAGGCAACAATCTGATTTTGTTGACTGTTATTGCCAGATACGGACAAAATTTTTTCAGGGGGTAAGCAGATATGAAGATGGAATATGATCCAGTCAGAGATCTTCTATATATGTGGTTCGGAACTCCTGGCACAAAATCCGCTGAAACCAAGACCATAAAGCCTGGGCTTCATGCGGATTTTGATAAGGAAGGCAAGCTTCTGGGCATTGAAGTGCTTGATGCTTCTGAAGTGCTCCAGCATCGAGTACAGTTTGAATTTTCTTTGACTTCATCCTCATCTAAAGAGATCGCTTTGTAATGAATCAAGGCACCCCAAGGTCCATTGCCGCCTGGACTTGATAGCATATAGGAAGAAGGGGACATTATGTTGCGAGTTTACCCGGTTGAACACGGCTGTGCCGTAGACCTTCGGTCTGTTCAACTGGGTTTAGTTATGTTGCCAGTATCCCGCTATATCACGCCTGCCTTTGGCGAAGAAATTGTGTGGGGCCAGGTCTCTGAGACATCTTTTTTCGGGTCGGACCTAGCCAGTATATTGAAAATATTTTAGAAGAGCTCGCTTTTTGCTTGGTTTTGAGTCTTAGAACCGCCATTTTGATATAAAAAAAGTAGTTCTAAACGCGATTCCATCCTTAGTGCCGTACAGCTGTCGGCCCTGATGCAGGAAAACGTTACATATGGTCGGGGGAGGACCATTCAATCTGTATCCGGGTCAGTGGACTGATGATACCTCCATGGCCCTGTGCCTGGCAGAGAGCCTGACTGAAAAAGGCGGGTTTAACGCCCGGGAGGACGACTGGCGCAACTGCACCCGGGTCCTCTCCCGCCGCCGGATTGACAGCTTTATACGCCAGGGCTTGGGAACAAGAAGTCCTGCTGGGGAAAGTTGACCGGTCTGCATTTTTCATGACCAGCATCAAAATCCATGGGTTCCTTCCGGAAGAGCAGTTGACAGTAATGGGCGAGAAGTATACATCATGATAATGAGCATTACTTCTTAACCCAGAGATTAGAGGTGGTGACAGATTTACGGATTGCCACTGAAAGCAAGGGCCTGAAGCAAGACCCTGGAGGGTAAGACATGAAAGCCATTGAAATGGAAACATTTATACATGAAGACGGAAAACTGCCTGCAGAATTTCGGGAAGCTTTTGGCCATAAGGCCAGGGTAATTATATTGCTAAAGGATGATACGGGACAAGAAGAACAGATACGGCAAGACTCAGCACTCTTCGAGCACAGTGTTTACCATGAAAATGATGATCCGGCTATAGCCCTGATTTCAGGTCCGGATGATTATTCAGTCAGAGCTGAGGAGATTCTTTCTGGTGGACTTCGAGAGCACAGTGGATGGACTGTCAAGGAACCGAAGAATGATCACGATAGCTGACACTGGATTCGTGGTAGGAGTGGCTATTTCAACCGACAAATGGCATAATGAATGCCTAAACCTTTATCTTAAACAGTCAGCAGTTGTTCTTCCTCAGACGGTTCTGGCTGAGGTAGCCTACCTGATTACACGTGCAGGTGGTAACCTGGTCATGTCAAAATTTTTAAAAAATTTTTCCAGAACCAAATATCGGTTAATGGCTCTTGATTCAGCTGATATCTCCCGTTCTGCAATATTGCTTGAGCAATATGCTGATACCAGGATTGATTTTGTAGACTCCACTGTTGTAGCTATGGCTGAAAGATTGAATATACAGACCATTCTTACCACTGACCATCGTGATTTTCGGATTGTACGTCCACAGCACGTAAACAGCTTTGATATTCAACCCAACCTGTAATAAGCCTCCATGCGCTCTGACAGCGGTCCAGTTTATAGTTTACCAACCAATTCCTACAATAGTCTTTGTTCGTGTCGGAACCAACCAATATGTCGAAAATATATGAGAAGAGCTCGTTTTTTGCTTGATTTTGAGTCTTGGAACCGCCATTTTGATATAAAAAAAGTAGTTCTAAGGGATTAGAAAGATACTGATATACCGCCATAGTAATGCTTTGCCCTCAACAATAAAGAAAAGAGTTTTTTGTAATGTAACCCTTCAGGGGGAGATATGCCAATTTGCCTGTCTGCCAGGCGAGCAATGCCCTGTGGGGATCTATGTTCTTCAAAACCGTGTGTGCGGAGCACCTGCCTGCCCGCTAAAATTCCGCAGGACAGCAAAGCGTATTTTAGTCGGGTGCGAAGCCTGAAGGCTTCCCGTGCCTAAGAAGTTTTTTGGCACGGGCAACTTCGTTGCACATCCCAGTGAAACCAGCTACGCTGACCCAGCACTCACTTTTCCATTTGTTTGCTTGTGATGAAACCGAAATTATTAAAGTGAGTGCTGGGTGTTTCACGGGACAGGCGGGCGGCTCTGCCGCTCACGGTTGGGGAGTACGCCTCAGGCCTATTCCCGGTGGCGATTGCTGGCACCCCTTGAATGGTTACTTTGTAACCCCCAGTTAAAACCAGCAAAGCAGGAACGCTATCAGCGTTGTTAAACTGGGCAGGCAGGCTTTCAACGGTTAAGTTACTTACAGTACACGGTATATTGGTATTTTGAATATCCCTAAGTTTTTATGCTCTGACTTGAGGGTGGTCATTTTTCGGTTGTCACAACCATTGCTCACAGTCCCCGGATAGGTTAAAGTGATATTTGCAAAGTGAAAGCTGTCAGTTATAATGACTTGCTCTTTTTCTGGCGGTTTGTGACTTTATTAGTTTGCACATCAGCATTTGAAGTTTTTAACTTAACACTCAAAAATATAGGGGCTTATATATGCAAATAACCATTGATATTCCAGACAGCCTCTTAAAGGAGATATCCTTTGGGACTCAAGAGCCAGAGCGGGAGATCAAGTTTATTTTGGCGGCGAGGCTTGTAGAATCCGGGCGAATATCAACAGGCAGGGCCGCTGAATGGCTGGGAATATCCAAGCCTCGTTTCTTGCAGGAAATGGGGCGGTATGGAATATCCGCCATCCCCATAGACGAGCAGACTCTGGAACAGGATGTTGTTAATGCCCGGCATGACACTGTTTAATACTTCTCCAATTCAGTATTTGCATCAACTGGTGAAACGTCTGTTATATTACATGGCCTGGAGAACCCAGATTCAGTTGTAGTCCTTGATGATCTTTTAGCGAGAAAAGTAGCTATTGAACTTAAGCTTGCAGTTACCGGCACAGCTGGCGTATTGATCGTGGCAAAAGACAGAGGGCTCATCAGTGAGGTGGGTCCTTATTTGAATCAGCTGCAGAGATTGGGGTTTCATCTTTCCCCAAGACATAAAGCCAGTATCATCAAGAAAGCCGCTGAATAAAATTGAGAATGAGTGTGCCAAACGGGTCAAGTAAGAAAATTGCTTCAGGGCGTAGTAACGGGCATTCAGCCAGGTAATCAAGAACTGTTTACGATGAAACAGGCCGGTTATCATTTTTTGAAGGTGTTATTTGAATTGGCCTGTTTATCAGCATATGCCCGGCAAGAGACTCAATGATTTCTCCTTCCACCATGATCTGCACTGCATTCACCCCTTGTACCTGAGCAGCGGTCATTACAATGGACTGAACAAGGACTGCCTCCAGTTCCCCGCCCATGGGTGCTTTGGTTATTTCTGTAGAAAAATCCACGTAGGCCACGCTGTCCCGAACAAACCCATCCAGAAGCCTGACATCCTCAGGGACAACCCTGCTCAGCTCAGAGCTCCGGGGCCCTTCCACCCACGCTTCCATCACCGACTTAATGCCAGGTTGCGGTCCATCAAAATCCCTGGTTTCAGAGGCAAGCTTGAACCGGGTTTCTGTGATCTCCATGAAGTAGAGATCCACAGAAGTGACCACCTTGTCCTCTGAGCATCCGGCCAGAACGACTGCCACGAAAATCAGGATAAAAAGGTATCTCATGTGATCTCCTGTATTTTGTGGTTCAGCCTGCCGGCCAGATGGGTATACCTTTCGTTTGTTCCGGCATTTTTTACTGCGATGGCCAGGGCCTTTTTGGTTCCTATGACCACCACCAGGTTCTTCCCCCGGGTGATGCCGGTGTAAACCAGATTCTTCTGCAGCATAATATAGTGCTGGGTCAGCAGGGGGATGACCACAGCAGGGTAATCGGACCCCTGGGATTTGTGAATGCTGACGGCGTAGGCCAGCACGAGTTCATCCAGGTCTGAATATTCATAGACCACCTGGCGGTCATAGAAGCGGACTTTGATTTCCTGCTCCTCAAGGTCCAGACCGGTAATCACTCCGATATCCCCGTTAAAGACTTCCTTGTCATAATTGTTTCTGATCTGCATCACTTTGTCACCCTGCCTGAAGGTCTTGCCGCCACGAATGATCTCCTGGCCCTGGGGGTTCAGACATGCCTGCAGTTCGGTGTTCAGATTACTCACCCCGACCACCCCCCTGTTCATGGGAGATATAACCTGAACATGGTCAATGGGATTAAGCTTGAAGCGCTGGGGGATACGCTCCATTACGATATACTTTATTTTCTCCAGCACCTTGTGCGGATCTTCCTCCTGCATGAAGAAGAAATCATCCAGTTTGTCCTGTCTTGGCTGTAATACGGGAAGCCGGCCCTGATTGATCATGTGCGCATTGACTATGATGGAACTCTCCCGGGCCTGCCTGAAAATCTCGTTTAGTTCCACTACGGGCACTGAGCCTGAATTTATAATATCCTTGAGAACATTGCCTGGTCCCACAGAGGGCAATTGATTGACATCTCCCACCATAATGAGCGTGGTGTCCATCCTGACGGCTTTGAGCAGGTGGTGCATAAGCACAGTGTCCACCATACTCATTTCGTCAACTATCAGGAGGTCGCAGTTCAGGGGATGCTCATCGTTTTTTTTGAAGCCTCCCTTCTGGAAATCAAACTCCAGAAGCCTGTGGATGGTTTTGGCCTCATATCCGGTGGACTCCTGCATTCTCTTGGCAGCTCTTCCAGTGGGTGCAGCCAGAAGGATTTTTACTTTGAGCCGGGAGACGATTTTCAGGATGGCATTTAACAGAAAACTTTTGCCCGTGCCCGGGCCTCCTGTAATGACCAGTATTTTGTCTAGCAGGGCCTTTCGTACCGCTTCCGCCTGTTTTTCAGCCAGGTTCAGGCCATATGTTTTTTGCACCCAGTCCAGGGCCTTATCAGTATCCACCTGTCTTATTGATTTGGGAGCCTTGATGAGTTTTTTTAGTTTTGCGGCAATACTGGTTTCGGAATAGAAATACTTGGCCAGATAGACAGCTTTTTGTTCCTGCTGAGGCAAACTTTCCATTACGATATACTGCAGGGTCTCAAGGGAATCAATCTGCTGGTCTACCAGTTCTGCATCGACTTTGAGTATTTCGGCTGCTTTCCGGGCAAGGTCTTGTCTGGGGTAGTAAACATGGCCTTCATCTGAAAGCTGGTGCAGGACGTAGAGTATGCCGGCCTGTATTCTGAACTCGGACTCCAGGGAAAAACCAAGTTTTTGAGCGATGTTGTCTGCGGTGATAAAACCTATGCCGAATATATCCGTTGCCAAGCGGTAGGGATTGTCCTGGACAACCTTGATGGAATCTTTGCCGTAGGTCTTGAAGATTTTGCTGGCGTACGTAGATGATACGCCGTGGCCTTGCAGAAAAAGCATCACCTCCCGTATCTCTTTTTGCTCCTCCCAGGCCTTTTTTATTTTCTCTATGCGTTTCTGGCCGATACCATCCACTTCAGTCAGCCTGTCTGTTTCATGCTCGATAATATCCAGGGTCTTATCTCCGAAGAGAGATACGATTTTCTTGGCCATCACCGGGCCGATACCTTTAATCAGCCCGGAACCGAGGTATCTTTGAATCCCGGCGGAAGTGGCCGGTACAGCGCATTCACAGAAAACCGCCTTGAACTGTTCTCCGAATTTGGGGTGGTTGGACCATTCTCCCTTCATCTTGAGGACCTGGCCGGCCAGCGGAGAGGCAATACTTCCAACCACAGTTACCAGATCTCTGCGGCCTCGGACTTTCACCTTGGCCACAGTGTAGCCGTTTTCTTCATTGGTGTAGGTGATCCTTTCTATCTGGCCCTGGAGGTATTCCAGGCTGGTAGTGTTAGATGTGTTCATACAATAATCGAATACAGAAAAACACTATACAAAGCAAAAGGCCTTTGGGGGTAAGGAATCCAAGAAAAAAAGGGGCAAGGGGCAGGATCACTCTTCATCAAACTGGATGCAAATATCCGCAATGATAACCGGAGCATTATCGTCATCTGAAACGACTACCTGCTGCGCCTGCTGAACATATTCGGAGTCCTTGATGTGTATCATCGCCGGTTGCCTTAACTGCTTCTCGTCAAAAGACTGCAAAATATCCAACAACTCGCCATAAGTCAGCATGCTCTCAGCCTCCCATTCAGATTTACGTTATAACCGCTAAAATTTATATGAGGTAGGCTTTAATATCTACCCCGGGATTCAAGCTTTGGATTGGTATTCCTCTCAAATCTGATACCGGAACAAACAGCCTCAATTCACCGTAATCTCAAATACCGCCTGGCTTGCGGCGGGCCGGAGTATAGGGGACGTCCACCAACAGCTATTTGTTAAGTTCCAGTTACATGCCATTCTTCGACCATTCCAGCTAGTTCTGGATTGCTCTGAACGATACAGGCGGCGACGTACTCACGATAGGCGGGTGGCATGTCATTTTCTGCCAAGCCTGTCAGGATGTAGCTGGCGTAACCGGCGCTGGTTTTCCGCTCAGGTCCCGGTTTTCTGGCAATGTAGGTGGTAGCCGAGATCACAGCTCCATCTGACTGGACAACATAAATCTCTGTCCGGTCGTAATTCACTCCCTCTCCCTCAATGGCGTCCAGCGATTTTCGATTGAGGACACTTGCTTTTTGGCGATACACCAGCGACTCAGGGATCTCATAGAGAACGCCAAAGATTGGACGACCGTCCGATGCAAGACAAATGCTTGCTGCAGCACAACTATTTGTCTTGCTCCAGACTGGAAAACACAACCTGTAAGGATGGAGCGTATGGGCGATCCCAAAGCGCTGGGCATCGCCAGCCAGGCGTTCCGGTGAGTTCAGTCTCTTGCTGCTCATGTTCGAGCCGTACTGGAAGACGAGCATACGATTCGATCTCCTGGCGTATAACTTTTCAATACAGCCTATGCGTTAGCGGTCGGCTGCATTGACTTCATAGCGGTAGAACCTTGGTAGCCCTGCCAATATTTTTCTATTTTCCACATTGGGCTTCCATTTAACGCCTTTCTTATATTACCTATAACACTTTGATATTCATCTGAATCAAATTTCGACCAGCGTTTCGTCACCGCTTTTCGCCATTCTTTTTTGAGACCGCCAACGTCATTATCGCGTAAGGACTTAAGCAACAACCCATCAATTGGCGGGTGAATCGGTGCAACCCTCTCGTTCTCGGCATAACCACCACAGACGAATATGGTCTTCATGTAGACATTTATCAATTTGGCCGCAACGCCATGTGTAAAATTCAACCCCAGCTTCTCTGCTTGTAAGATTACAGATTCTCTCCAGTCTGAATGTACTTTATCGAAACTATTTGTTTCTGGGAGATTCTGAGGTGAATCCACAAAAGTACTTAATCCTGAATTTTCAATAATCATCTTTCCTTGAAGCACGCTGAATCTGCATCCCTTTACGCTACTAGCACGACTAGCTGCCCAAGCAGCATATCGGTGTTTGTGCTCTTTGATTTCATATGTCATCGAAATTCCTGACTGCAAATTATTACAAAATTTCTATATCATTCCAATCAATATGATATACATGATTAAAGCTTGCGTACCAGAGACATAGGTAGTCCCAGTCTCCCATCAAATGATGCTTTCGAATGGTATTCCTTTCAAATCTGATACCGGACTACTCCCATCCCATAGCCGTAGTGCTCGCCTGCTTTATTCTGCAAACATTGAAAAAACCTTTTCCAGGTCTTTCAAGTGCACCGGCTTGGCCGGTCAGTAATTTATGCCTGGCAGGCCTGACCGAATATCGGGCTTCGTCACATTTTGATAACTCCCAGTCTGCTCTGACGTATCAGGCTCGCTTACGCTCCGGCCATCCCACTTCCTATCGCTTCCTTCAGGCCCTGCCGTTAATAGCAATGTCCTTTCAAGTCGGATTGCCTTCCATTCGGTCGGGGCGATCTCAGCTTTTATCAAATGGGCGGGCTTGTCCAATTTTGCCTAACAAACCAAATAGTAACGAAGGATCGCAAATATGCCAACCCCCAGATATCAGGGAGGTGGTTAATGGTTAGCTACAAAATTCCATAATTTTTTCTGTAATATGACCGCTTTTGTCATACCTGCATAATATTTTTGGTTCTGGCTAAGAAAATCATCGACTTTTCTTTAGTGAGTATTTATGCTGCCAATAAGATGCCGCCATGGATCTGAAATATATCTGACTTTCAAAATCTTAAAAGTCCGCCAAGCTCAAAATGCTTCCTGAACGTAAGGGAGGGACAACCATGTCTGATTTTTGCCATTTACACTGCCATACCGAATACAGTCTTTTTGAAGGGTGTATCAGGATAGAGGATCTTTGCTCCAGGGCTGTTGAATATAAAATGCCTGCTGTAAGCATAACCGATAGCGGCAATCTTTTTGGGGCCATGAAATTATACTTAAAAGCCCGGGAATATGGCATCAAGCCCATCATAGGATGTGAGGTCAACCTGTCGCCCGAAAAAATTACTGACAGGGACAGTTTTAATTATCACCTAGTGCTGCTGGCCATGGACCTGCATGGATACCACAATCTGGTCAGACTGGTAAGTGCCGGCTGGATGCAAGGCTTTTACTACAAACCCCGGGTGGATAAGGATATGCTTCAAACTTACTCAAACGGCCTGATTGCTCTTTCAGCCTGTATGGAAGGTGAGGTCCAGTATCTGTTGCGCACAAAAGGTTTTGATCATGCTCTTGAAGCAGCAAGGCAATACGCCAGCATTTTTCCGGATAGATTCTACCTTGAGCTTGAAGCAAGCGGACTCAAAGACCAGGCAGAGGTTAATGGCAGGCTTATGGAAATGTCCGAAAAGACAGGCTTGCCCATGGTGGCTACCAATGATTGCAGGTATCTGGCCCCCCAGGATGCTGAAGCCTATGCGGCATTAAGGTGTATTCAAAAAAACGAAAGACTTGACCATCATAATCTGAACTCAAGAGAGCTGTATTTCAAGTCGCCTGAGGAGATGGAAAAGGAGTTCTCCCATTGTCCCACCGCCCTGGAAAATGTCCAAAAAATCATTGAGCAGTGCGGTCTTGACCTGGAATATCCCAAAAGACATCTGCCAAAGTATACGCCTTCTGCTGAAGATACCCTTGATAAGGAACTTGTGGCTCTGTCGGAAAAAGGTCTTGAAGAAAAGTTGGCAAATCTTCCTTATGAGGTTGACAGGGATGAGTATTTCACCCGGCTTGATAAAGAGTTGAAGGTCATCTGTGAACAAGGCGAGTCATGGTATTTTCTTGTAGTGCATGATTATGTTTCATGGGCAAAGAGCAGAGGTATCGTGGTTGGGCCTGGCCGGGGTTTTGCTCCTGGAAGCATGACAGCTTACGCCCTTGGAATAACCGGGGTTGATCCGATCCGGCACCGCCTGTATTTTGAAAAGTTCTTTAACACCAAAACGGGTTTGAAAGATATTGATGTTGATTTTTGCCATGAGCGCCGGGAAGAAGTTTTTGAATATTTACGTGAAAAATACGGGCAGGCAAATGCTGTCTACCCTTCTGTTTTTGTAGCCTCAAAAGCCAGGGTAGTACTAAGAGATGTGGGACAGGTTATGGGCTTTAGCTTGGATCAGGTGGAACAAATAACCAGTCTCATTCCAGAGAAAATTGGTATAACCGTAAGCAAAGCCCTCGAAATGGAACCAGCTTTGCGTAATTTGATGAATGACAACGAAGAGATGCAGAGATATCTTGATATCTGCAAGAGGCTTGACAGACTGGTACGCCATGTTTCTATCCATGCGGCAGGAATCGTTATATCCAACGAGAAGCTACAGAGCTATCTGCCGTTATACAGTGACCAAAACAAGGCTATTGTCTCTCAATATGATTGGGACGACCTCAGACGACTGGGATTTATCAAGTTTGATTTTCTCGGCCTTAAATACCTTAGCTTGATTAGCCGCACTCTGGCTCTGATTAAAGTCAATAAAAAACAGGTCCCGGATATGGAAAATCTGCCCCTGGATGACACACTGACCTTTGATCTGCTGGACGGTGGCCTTACCGAGGGGGTTTTTCAACTGGAAAGCTCAGGAATGCGCAATACCCTAATGGACTTAACACCCACCTGCTTTGAAGACATCATTGCCCTTCATGCCATTTACCGTCCAGCGTTCCTGCAAAACGGCATAGACAAGGACTTCATCAAGCGCAAACATGGCCTGGTTTCGGTTGAATACCCGCATCCTGATCTTGAGCCGATTCTTAATGAAACGCATGGACTGATAATTTATCAGGAGCAACTGATGGAAATCGCCCAGACCCTGGCTGGTTATTCCCTGGAAGAAGGCGATACTCTGCGCCGGGTGTTGGGCAAAAAAGAGGCGACAACAATGGCTGAACAAAGAGAAAAATTTATACAAAAAGCCCGTGATAAAGGGTTGGATCAGTTAACAGCCAAGCATGTTTTTGAATTAATGGAAAGATTCGCAAGTTATACCTTTAGCAAATCCCACAGCGTTGCTTACTCAATGATCGCATACCAGACGGCCTACCTCAAGGCCCATTATCCGGAAGAGTTTCAAAGGGCTCTGAGCATGGTTTTTAATAATCAGTAATTGAAGCGTTATGACATATATCGGAATTACGGCAGAGGACTGTTTTTATGGTTGATTATATCCGGGGGCTTTACAGGCTGAGGAAAATCAGTTTTAAAATCCAGGAGTGCAAAGACGAGTATTACCTGAAAAGTGTTCTATCATCGTTTCTCAAGGCTGAAGGGAAGGAAGTCCGCAGTCTGGATACTGGGCAGGCTGTGATCCCCTTGCCCATGGTCAAAAGATGGATTGTCTCAAGACTGCCTCAGTTCAGTGAAGCAATCCACCAGCAGATAATGGTAATCAGAGCAGAGCACGAGGCAAAGCTTTCCAGGGAGAGGGTGATAAGTAAAAAACACCAGGACAGGCCTGATAAAGTAGAATTTGATGAGTCGGTTCTTGCCCGGAAAGGGGCCTTTTGGGAATACAACCATGCTCTTATCTTGACTTGCCCAGGGAAAATACCCGGAATGGACCGGGATTAATAAGTCTTGAAATGATGGAACTGGCAATCAAGCCCGGCAACAGTCTGGTTGAATGACCCAGGCTGCTGCTCAAGCTCAGAGGAAATTTTATGGATATTGCAGGAAAAAAGATATGGCAGGTAGCTGCCGGGGATACTGACAGAAACTATACAGATCTCTGTCTATACTGGGACGTAATTGTGAATGGGCCGGGCTCAGAAGGCCGATGGCCAGAATGTGAAAACAAACTAAGACAGGAATGGGAACTGTCATCACGTAAGATCTCAGACTTAAGGCGTTTCGCAGAGGAAATGACTGATGGGGATCTTGTTGTTTTGAGAATGGGAACGACTGATGTTCTCGGTGTTGGAGTCGTTGTTGGAGAATATCTATGGAACGAAGAGTTTGGAGATGTTGATGGTTGGGATCTTCAACATGTCAGACGTGTGAAGTGGCTCTGGAAATATGACGGCACTCCAAAAAGATTCGATACTTATACTTTGAAATTTGGCGATACTGTGCAATCGATAGACTCTCAGCCGGTTATGGATTGGGTTCATAGTTTTTCTGCCGAAATTTTATCCACTAAAAGACCATTAACAAGACTTCCAGATCCATCTAAAGATGTCGGTTGGGAAGATATCGCTGAATATCTTTTCGACCATGGAGTAGCCAGCAATGCGATTGGAAAAATAACAAATGAAATCGATGAGCTTGTCCGCATTTCAAAATGGTATCAAAGGACGGGTGGCCCATCTGAAGCAGAGACAGTTGCATACCTTGCTATTCCTTTGTTACGCTCATTAGGGTGGACACCACAAAAAATGGCCATTGAATGGGGCGGGGTAGACATCGCTTTGTTTAGCACGTTGCCAAGAGTTGACAACAATTTAACGGTTGTGGTTGAAGCTAAACAAAAAGGTTATGCTTGCCTTAACGCCCAATCACAAGCCAAGACATATGCAGAACAGGAGGGTCGAACTGATTGCAATCGTTTGATAGTCACAGATGGGCTGCGTTATGGAGTGTACTTCAGGCAAGATGGAAAATTCCCAAATGAACCTCATGCATATCTTAATTTAACACGAATGCGAAATGCATATCCTTTGCTGAAATGTAAGGGAGCCAAAGAAGCATTTCTTTTTATGTCTGCAGATTGGGTTCCACAAGTAATGTAAAAACCCAGCACAATGCGTCAGCAGTGAGTTGTCAGCAAAAACAAACAGTTACAGTTGTGGGTTTAATTTATTAATAACTTCTTTCATGTCCAGATTTTTTGCAAATACTTCAGCCATGCTCTTATCCTGACTTCTACGGGAAAAATACCCGGAATGGAGCGGGAATAGTCAGCGTTGTATGATAAAGCTGATAATTAAACTGGCAGCATTCTGGTCAAAGGAACCAGAATATTACCTGAATTCCGGAAAATTCAAAGAGGATTTTACAGAAAGAAATGAGTATCTGCCGGGAATAATACAGCAGGGTTTGCACGGGCCTATTGATTCAATGTAATTGAGGCAAATTATTGTTACAGCTGAAGTTAGAGAATCTTCTTAATGAGGAGTGACCATGAGATATCAAGTTAATTTGTTCCCACTACTTGAAAATAAATGGGGGTATATCAATGACAAAGGTGAATGGGTCATAAATCCTAAATACGACCATGCTTTGCCGTTTAGCCAAGGCTTAGCTATTGTACGATATAATAACAACAATTTTGTTATTGATGAATCAGGCACAATACTCAACCAGAGAGGCTTTGATGAAGCCTATGGATTTAGTTGCGACAGGTGTGCAGTACGTATAGATAAGCATTGGGGGTATATAGACACAGACATGAACTTTGTAGTAAAGCCAAAATTTTCTGTGGCTTCATATTTTTCAGATTTTTTAGCTTTGGTTGATATAATAGACTATGATGATGCCCTTAATCAGTATGGATACATCGATTACAGCGGGGATTTTAGAATAATGCCGACCTTTGACTTTGCGTTTGATTTTCAGGAAGGTCTTGCTCAGGTTGAGAAAGAGAGTAGAGATGGAACTGTAAAGGGGTACATTGACTCTGAAGGCAATCTAAAAATTGATCTCTCAGATGCACCTGAAATTTCAGGTATGAGGAGTTTTTCAGAAGGCCTAGCGTCTCTTATGTGGGGGGATTATTGCGGATGTATTGACAAATCGGGGCAGTGGCAAATTGATCCACGCTATGAGTTTATCGGTGAGTTTTCTGGTGGGTTAGCAAAATTTAGAGAGAAAGATAAATGGGGGTATATCGATCATTCAGGCAAAACCGTAATTCAAGCACATTTTGACTTTGCTTCTGATTTTTCTGAAGGCTTCGCAGTCATTGGCATGGGAAGTCTTCTTCAAAGGACGCTTAAGAAGGGATACATAGATCTTTCCGGAAGGATAGTGGTTGAGCCTAAATATGATATAGCCAACCCTTTTTACCAAGGTCTTGCTTATGTAGGGATAACAGATGGTTGTAGAGGATATATTGATCAGAATGAAAACTTTGTGAAAAAGATCATATCATAAATAATTTTAATTATTTTTAATTATAAATGATGATCAGGGGAGGGGTAGATATGCTATCAGAAAAACAAAAGAACAAGATTTACAACCGTAATTTTCAAACATTCCATTCTGGAAAAAAGCTGCGCACCAAGCATAAGATGTTTCGAGATGAAATATTAGAATACTTAAAGATAAATAAAGATAAGATAATTGAGAGTACTCCATTACCTAGCACAGACATTGGAAAAGATGAAGAACAATCTCAATTTGAAATTGATCTATATAATCAAATGCGAAAATATATAGATGACTATGTAGAGTCGACACTGCAACCTGAATATGAAAAAGAAGTAAGAGAATATTTGAAGGCAAAGGAGAGGTTGTTGAATGGTCTTGATAACCTTATGGAAAAAATAAAAAACAATGAATTTTCATGGTATGATGGAGAGAATGTTGAATGGGGAGGCGCTGGCGTGATAATTACTAGCGATTGCCAAAGACCTGCCCGTGAAAATGATATTTTTATTTGTGTAAATTATCCTAATTTAATAGTTGGTGTTTTTGACCAGGTAAAAGAGCTAGGTGCTGGATATATTGATTTCGAGAATAAATACGTTATTTATGGATTCCTGGCCAAATCTGCTCAAAGGCAAATTAATAAATATGAGAATACATTGCAAGAATATAACACAATAATATTTAACATGGTCAAAGAGATGAAGGAATTCATAGAAGAAGGATAGATGATACGATATTTTAAGATCCAGCTAATTATGCAATCCATTTTAACACAAATGATGTTAAAGGGATATACTTTAGACTTTATTTGCATATATCAGTAGATCCAATTTCAGGAACGTGACAATGAAAGTATGTATACATAGAGGTAGCAATCAAATCGGCGGCAGCTGCGTTGAAATTGAGCAGGATGGTCAGCGCATTATTCTGGACATTGGTCTTCCCTTGGATTCAGAATCCAATGACAAGGCCCTTCTTCCATTGGTAAAAGGGCTTGACGGCAGCGACCCAAGCCTTTTAGGAGTGTTCCTGTCTCATACGCATCTTGACCATACTGGGCTGCTTAAGCATATATCTTCTGAAATCAAAGTGGGTTCAGGTCCGGCAGCCCGCAGGATAATGGATGCAGCCTTGCCTTTTCTTCCTGACAAATTTCCGCCAATTCCCGATGGCTGGGAGTATGATCCCTGGAAGTCATTTCAGGTAGGTCCATTTAAAATCACACCTTATCTGGTGGATCATTCTGCCTATGATGCTTATGCACTGCTCATTGAGGCAGGAGGGAAAAGGCTCTTCTACTCTGGCGATTTTCGTGGGCATGGACGCAAGGCCAAGCTATTCCAAAACGTCCTAAAAAGTCCTCCCAGGAACATTGATGTTTTGCTTATGGAAGGCTCAACACTTGGGAGGATAGATCAGGAACTCAGATTTCCATCAGAGACTGATATTGAAAATGAACTGGTTGAAGCTTTTTCAAATACCCAGGGATTGGCCATGGTTCATGCATCAGGGCAAAATGTCGACCGTGTTGTATCCATTATGCGTGCATCCAAAAGAACCAATCGCATATTGCTCATTGATCTTTATACTGCCGTAATCCTTGAAGCAACTCAGAACAAAAACATTCCCCAGTCTCACTGGCCAGAAATGGCCCTGCTTGTTCCCCAAGCTCAGCGAGTGCAAATACTTAACAACTCCTGGTTTGACAAACTCAAGCGCCATTCTTCAAATCGGGTTTTCATGGAAAAAGTAAAACAAAACCCGGACAAATACACTCTGCTGTTCAGGCCCCTGTTTACGAAGGATCTGAACAAGGGAGAATGCCTGAAGGGTGCTTCATACATCTATTCTCAATGGGAAGGCTATTGGGAGCGAGGTGATTATGACTATGTTAAGGACTGGCTGAACATCCATGGCATCAGTAAGCAGAGCATCCATACCTCAGGCCACGCTGCTCCTTCAGACCTTAAAGCACTTGTCCAGGCTCTTAATCCGGGCAAAGTTGTACCAATTCACAGCTACATGCCTGAAAAGTATACTGAGCTGTTTGGTAATGTGGAAATGCATGGTGATGGTGAATGGTGGAATGTGTGAAGATGTTTTTTACACCATACAATTTAGGTGTTGTTTGCTTTTTCTCATTTTTTTTGTATCAATCTATAACTAAAAACACAAGAGGTGTAAAAAATGAATATTTTTAAAGTAATAGCGTCAGGGCATGGTTCTTTTCAAGAAACAAACGCATCTGCAATCTTAGCATGGCTTTTACACCCAGAGATGGAGCATGGTTTAGGGTATACATTTCTTTCAAGATTTTTCAATGAAATTAAATCTTATGATAATAATGAAATTAAATCTTCTGACAATTCGGAACTAAATGATCTTGCTGAAAAATTAAACCATAAGTTTAGGGGAGAGTTGGAAAATAAAAATAATTTGTGGTTAGATCTTGAATTTGATGTCAATACATCAGTCATTGACATAATCATTGTTTTTGAAAACTGGGTTTTTGCAATAGAAAATAAAATATACAGTAGCTCTTTCAGTAAAGGTCAGTTGGAAAAGGAATACAAGGGACTCAAAACTCAAGAAAAATTTAAAAACAAAAAAATTGTCTTGATATATCTGGTTCCTGTTGGTGAAGATTCTGAAACTAATGAAGAAAATTTTGCAAAAGAGTTTGATGGATTATCAGTAGATGGACAGGATTTTAAAAGGTTGATTACATGGCAAAAAAATCAAATTGTTAATGTCGGTTCAATTTCAGAGGTTATACATACAGTTTTAAGAGATGAATTTTCTGGAACAATCGATCCAATTCCGGAATATACCCGCCACACCCTGAAAGCTCTATTGTCATTTATTTCCAACGATTTTAATGGTTACGCTTATGAAGAAAAACAGTCTCATTCTGGCCTTAATCCGTTAACTGAATATAAACTTGAGTATGATAAGCTGAAGCAAATGAGTAGCGGATTTGTCGGCGTAGGTAACGGAATTAGAGGTTTATTGAGAATGGATGGTAACGATATCAAAAGCTATAAATATCAATATACTTCTCATAACATGGAAAACAAAAAAAACTGGATGCCTATAGATGTTTTTAAAAAATTGGCATCTTGGAAATTAGGTGCATCAACGCCCGATATCAAGTGGCAAGGAAAATTTCCTGCTGACATTCTTTACAAAATTTCCAAAGACTACAGATCAACGGTGTTTATTGGGATCCAAGGCGGAGAAAATGCTTTAAACTCAATGAGTTCTAGTGACATCAAAAATAAGGAGTGGCAAGTTGGAACAGAGAAAGTAAGTTCTCACTGGATACCTGGAGATAAGTTCAAAGAAATTCTTGATGAAAAACATGTTTTCTAAAATAATGGACCTGAGTGGACCATGAATATTCCAGGTGACATCCAGAAAGATTAAAAATGAGTCTAAGTGATGTTTTTATGTAGCTTGATTCCCTAAACTTTAATGGAATTTAGCTCGACAACTAGAGAATATAATGATCCTTTAACAATACAGACACATTATCTTGTTTACACTAGACATGCAGACATCACTGAACCAGATATTTTCAATGCCTTTACTTTCAAAGGTTTGGAGAATTTCAGAGGCAGTTGCAAGTACCTGCTGCTGCGAATCAACATATAAGACAAAGAAAAGGTCTTTGACCCCCGGCTGCAGGCGAAGTTTGGCTCCCGGATCTTCAGGATAAATGCGTGAATATGAAAGCTTTATGCTCTTGCCTTCCATGAGACCATAATACTCCCGGGCATCAGCTGAAATTTCATTTGGAAACATCAGAAAGGCGCAGAAGTCATGCACAAAATCAGCAGCCAGCTGTAAATCCAGACAGTCGCCATTTTCTTTTTTGATAAGAGTTTCCTTTTTATAGATATTGTCCGGATCAGGCTCACTTACAGGCAGCAGGAAAACAAACGGGCCTTTTTCGAAATCCTGCCGCTGTAAATAATCTCTGCATTTTTCTACATATTCCGCATCAAGCGCTCCTGCAAGGAACACGCATTCGTATCCAAAAAGAGAATTCAAGCCTATGCGGTTAGAGTCTCCTCCCAAGACTGCAATTACTGGTGTTCCTTCCCCTTGCAGCCACTCTGAATCTGGATTCAGATGAGAAAACCGTTTAAGCAGTCCTTGTGTCTTTTCTTCAATATACTGGGCGAGAGCCTGGCTTCTTTCGCCAAAAACCACTACAGCCGCCTTGAAATCTCTTCTACCTGGTTCCATAACATAACCCCTAATAATTTATTAACTTTGAATTCTCGTGTTGGCCATGGCTATATAATTTTGGAAGTGAGCCGATCATGCTTTCAGGGCATGACGAAACTGGCCATATTGTTTCATAATCTTGATGTTTTCTACAAACTTTCTTTTTTTGACAACCATCCAAGCAAAAATCTGTGCACGAACCCGCCACAGCCCTTTGAAATCAACTGATTTTTAGCATCCGCATTGGTAATTCGAGTGTGCGCATTCCGGAAATGACCAGAAATTTAAGATAAACATCGTGGCAACACCTCTGAACTTTTTGACCTCTAAAAAGGGGGTTTTACCAGCAATGATCTTTTTGAACCGTTTAAATATGGCTGACTTTTTTCAATTGATTTGTTTTCTGTAGCTTGGTGTGGCCAGATGCGCACACCAGCAGATTAATCTTCATTGATCGCCAAGGATATAAGTGTTAAGCCCCTGCCATCAGGCCGCAGGCTACCTGGGGTCTTTAAGAGATGGAGAGCATACCAGGCAGTTTTTTTGTCGTAATCCACGTAATATAAATTTAAGGAGGAGATTATGGGTGAATTTCAAGAAGTTGTGAAGAGTATAGTAGCCCTTCTTAACGAGTTAGCTGACACAGGAGGCGTGACTTCACAGAAAATACCAGAGATTATTGGTTCTACTTTAGAAGAAAATAGAGTAATTGAAGGAGACGCTAGAAATGCATTCAATTGTTACCCAGGAATACCAGGCCATGGATGTAAGGATTTAGCCTTTTTTGTTTCACTTACTTCGCCGGGTTTTTATAAAGGTCGTGGCCATTTAAACTGCGGGCAGGCCATGGAGAAAATCGTTCAGCATATGCAAGGTTCGTGTCAAGGAAGCACCAGACATGCTATATTTTTAACAGATAGCTGGGATGCATACGCATATAATGAATGGCAGGCAAATTTAAGCCAAATCAGACAAAAAGCTCTTTTAGAAGTTTACTTGATCACAGAAAAAAGTGTCTCCTTAATCTCGTTGCCAAGATACTAAAAAATGGTGGAATATATGCTGCTCACTTGGACCTGCTGAATCTGTCTCAAAATTTCTAAATACACTAAATTTACGTAATGACTCACAGGCTTTCAAAATCCAAAATCCTCTCAGGAATTCAGTGCCCAAAACGGCTCTGGCTTGAGATTCACCGCCCGGATCTGATAGAATACGATCCAAATACCTTGGCCAGGATGCAAACAGGCCATAAGGTCGGTGAAATCGCCTGCCAATATCTGGCTCCTGGCGGGGTGTATGTGGGGCTGGAAAACGGCTTTGGACATGCATTGAAGCTTACCCGAGACCATCTTGATTTCTCTGACCTGCCCATTTATGAAGCCACGTTTGTACATGACCAGGTTCTGATTCGTTCAGATATAGTTGTACCGACTGGAACAGGGCTCAAGGTAATCGAGGTCAAGTCGTCCACCAGTGTCAAGGATTACCATATCTGGGACTGTGCTGTTCAAGCCTGGGTTATGCAGGGGGCAGGCCGTCCTGTACAGAATATAGAGGTGGCGGTTATAGACTCTTCTTTTGTCTATCCAGGAAAAGGGGATTACCAGGGGCTTCTCAAAACTGAAAATGTGACAAAGACAGCCTTTGAAATGCGGACCCAGGTTGAAGACTGGGTCCGACAGTTTTTAAAAACTCTGCAGGGGTCAACCCCGGACATAGAGATGGGAGAGCATTGCCGTTCTCCTTTTGAATGCCCGTTCATGGAGTTTTGCCTGCCTGCCGACAGACCTGCATATCCCCTGGAATGTCTGCCGCGTATAAAGAGCCAGTTGCTTCAAGACCTCAAACAGGAAGGTTTCGAGGACATCCGGGATATCCCCGATGGAAGGCTGGCGAATCCCACTCAAGAAAGGGTCCGCAGGGTAACTCAGTCTGGCGAGGAAGAGCTTTTGCTGGAAGCGGACTGCAGTCATGAAAAATTTTCTTATCCAAGATATTTTCTTGACTTCGAGACCGCTCAATTTGCTGTCCCTGTCTGGAAAGGGACAAGGCCATATCAGCAGTTGCCATTCCAATGGTCGTGTCATGTTCAGGACAGACCTGACAATCTGCGGCACATGGAATTTCTCGATCTTTCCGGTGAACCGCCCATGCGCGACTTTGCAGAGTCCTTAGTGTCTTCTTGTCAGGAGCTTGGGCCAATATTTGTATACGGAAGTTTTGAAAAAACAGTCCTACATGGATTGATCCAGCATATGCCTGATCTGGCCCATTCTCTTCAGGCTTTGTCGGATCGGATCGTGGACCTGCTCCCAATTATCAGACAGTGTTACTATCACCCGGAAATGCGTGGGAGTTGGTCTTTAAAAGCTGTTCTGCCATGTATCGCCCCTGAACTGGATTACACCGTTTTGCCAGGAATCCAGGATGGGGGCCAGGCCCAGGAGGCCTATGCCGAAGCCATTCACCCTGATACCACACCGGAACGTATAGAGGAGATTCGAAAAGGACTGGCTGCCTATTGTGAGATGGACACCTTGGCTCTGGTCAAAATAGTAGAAAAGCTGGGCCGTTGATTGTTTAAGATGCAGGCAAGGTGCTTTCCGAGAAAAATATCAGACTACCCATTGGGTGCGGCTCTTTTTCGACAGCCAAGTTTAAACTTCCCCGTGACTGATTTTTACGGATTTTAAAATCCGGCTTGTTGGTTATTTGATTTTATTCAGGCGACCATTCTTGCGAGGATGCCGGGTTGAGATGGTCTTTGGCACGATGCCGTTTTTGTACAGACTTTCATGGTTGCGCTTATACTCGCATTTTTCATGAAACTCCCAGTATTCGTCAAAGTCATGGCTGCAACGCAGGGCGCGAAGCTTCAGAACTGCTTCTGCGCCTTCCAGACTCCAGCGTGCACCGGTGTCTTCCATCCTTTTCTTGACCAGATGCTTACAGGCCCCTTCGATGACTCCGGTTGCAGCAGGCAGACCGAGGCAAAGATACCGGTCGTATCGGAGGTAGGCTTTGTTATTGAGCAGGTAATCTGCGCATTTATCTATTGGGATACGGGACTTTGAACTCAGTTTCTGCAAGGTAGCGCTACGGCGAATCCCCCCTGCAACGTATCCGGCCTTACCGCGAAGGACTTCCAAAAGACGTTGCCCAACCCAAGCCTCCTGTTTTGAACCTGATTCAGGATGAAAGGCCTTGCCAGCTTTCCACAAATACTCACTGACATGGTAAATATCCAGGATGATATGCAGGTTGTAGTTCTTTTTTTGGCCTGCTTGCGTAACTGCTTGATCTGGGTCTTGTTGCCGTCGACTAAGGCCACCCATGTTTTTTTCTGATCCGGGTCACGGGAAAAGGCTTCCTGGAATAACTCCTCAATGACCTCTTCCGGTTCTTTCTTCAGACTGGCCCAGATGCGCTTGTTTTCCGGCCTGGGAGGTTTAGGGCCATCGCGGGCATGCTCTTTTGTTCCCAGGGCAATGTCTTCGGGGGTCCTTATATGCGGCTCAATAGTATATACAGAGGCAACAGTGGCCATGCGTTTGGAGTTCTTTTTCTCTCCCTGAGACAGCCTGGATTTCTTCTTATGCCTGGATTGCTGGGCAGCCTTGCGGGTAGTTTCCCGTAAATCCCTCTCAAGCATGACCACACCCTTGCCGTCTACAGTGAGTACCAACAAAGAGCCTGGTGTCTCTTCACGGGAACCATCAATGCGTCTGGTATCGTAAAAGGCATCAAAGTCCCTTGCAGCCCGCGCTGCCAGTTCTTCCGCCTGACGTTTGGGGATATTTACCCCTGTAACCTCCAGAATATGCTCCAGGGTGTCATCGAAAGAACTCTTTGCAGCCTCCCGGGCCACGCGTTTGCGAAGCTCCAAAGAATACAGCTCTTTTGGAATATTGAGCTCCGCATCCAGTGGGTGCAGGCTGTTCTTGCCTTCCTGGCCGTATCCAGCCCTCTCTATCGTGAGCGTTCCAAAGACAGTCTTAATGCTACGATCATGGTTCCGGATATTGTTGCGTTGCTCTGAATCACTGTCCACTACCGGACCAGCAGTCTCGCCGGGACGACGCGTGTCCAGATGATCCTGCAGAAGTTGGCGCATCAACTCACGGCCCCTTTTCTCCAGTTCCCGCTCCAGTTCACTATGGGTCATAGTATGTGCCTCGGATGAGTCAATAAAGCTCACAAGATGGTTTTCAAAACATTGCCTGGACTCTCCATATGCCCCCTGCCCGGCATGAAGGGCAGGCAATGCCTCGGCTGCCTGCATCATGGCCGGCCTCCTTTCCCTGACAGTCTGGTTACAGCGTTCTTGACCAGGGGAAGGACCAGCACCTTTTTAACTTCTGAGCCATGACGCTTGTGAGCTCGATCCGTACGCCCCCGGCCACTGGTATCACCAAGCAATTTCCAGTTGGAAGCCAGATAGCAGCCCCCATGAAAACGCTGCCTGTCTACAAGAGTCTCCACCAGCAATGGCTCAACCCCATAACGTTCAAGCCAGTCCACACCAAGATGCTGCAACGCCCTGGACAACGCCATGCTCGCCAGATTTTTTATCCTGGCCAGGATCAACAACCGGCTGTTGTTGACCACATGCTGCAAGCGCTTCGAACGTGTGCCGTCATCCCAACCGATCCACTGATCTCGGGCCTTTATTCGCCAGGCCGGACTGGAAAACTGCACGCAGGCAACCACTTCCCTGCGGGGTCGGCCTGTATGTATCAAATATTGCAAGCGTGCGCCGTAAGGCATGGCATAACCAAGATAATGGTACCTGCTGAGCAGGTCCTGAAACAACAACCGTTGTTCCCGGTTTTCAACCAGCTCAACATCCAGCGGAGTAAATTCCTCTACACTACCGCACAGATGACTATAAGGACGGCTGTCCTGGACAGCAGCGATGCTTTTCCTGGGTTTAGCTTTCCCTGATGACTTTTTACCTGGAAGATCGATAATTTCATGAACCGCCAACTGCTCCAGAAAATCCATGCACTCTCTGGCCTTAAGCCCGCCCCCAGGCCGCTTCCATTCCAGCAACTCACTGACCGTATGGGACAATTCAGTACGACTGAGTCCCGCACAGTTCCTTACAACCTCCTGAACAAGCCTTACTTCTTCGGATGTAAATTCCCTGCCACAAAACTTTTGAGAAATTTCTTGGACCATGACTGCCTCCTTGCTATTTTAAGATAACAAGGAAGCATGAGGATGTCCAGCATTTTTTTAATGAAAACGAGAAAAAAATCTTCTTGCTGAAAAAGCTGGAAACTGATGAGCAAAATTGGTCACATATCAGCACACGAAATGCATATGTAGACAAAATCAAGAAAAATCTCGATGTTTACCTTGCTAACCTGCTAAAATTACTTATCTTTTGTGAGTTTCAAAAGAGCCGCACCCCTACCCATTGGTGATCTTTGTCCTCAAAATAAGTCAGACTAAGGCATGTAGTGCCTTCCTTTGAAGCAGACCGCTTGGTGCTGAAAAACTCTTTAATGACCCAACCCTGCGGGGTTTTTAGCCTGTTGGTATATTCAACATGATTTGGTGTCTTTCTGCTGTAGATCCGTTCCCATTGCACCTCGATATGATCAGCTTCCCAGGTATGTGCAGGATCAGGGACGAAAATTATGCTGGACCGGGTAAAATATTTCCCTCCCATGAACCTGTGCCTTAAAAGCCAGCCGTTCGGTAGGCTTTTAATATGCGTTGTTTCGTAATTCGACAGAAGATAGCTGCCCTTCTGCCTGTTGGACCAGACCAGAGTCCAGAACTTACCTGTGGCCTTTGCCTCCTCGCTCATATTCCCCTCCCAATTTTTTCAGTGCACTTGTTTTCCTGCTAAAATCCCAGCCTGTAGCCATATCGGTGCTTGTCTTTCATTTTTACCTCAAGCTCCAGGGACTGGATCAACTCTGAATGAGAAACTTCAGGTGCAGGAAGCAGGCTGAATCTGTCTCTGACCACCCGGAAATCCCCGGGAGCCAGATCTGAAATGGTTTTGACCTGCTCCATCTGTTCCTTGGTAGGTTCTTGTTCAAGCAAGGGGGACAAAACTTTCCGGTAAAATATCTGCCTGCCTTCGGGGAGCAGATAGTCAAACTCTACCTTGAACATAAACCGGCGAAGCGCAGCTCTGTCCACCCAGGAATAGTTGTTGGTGGTACAGATCAAAAGACCTCGAAATCTTTCCATGCGCGCCAGAAACTCATTGACCATGTTCACTTCCCAACTGCGCTGGGCCATGCTTCTGGCGGACAGAAACGAGTCAACCTCTTCAAATACCAGAATACACTCTTCCTGGTCTGCTTCCCGAAAAGCGCCTGCAATGTTTTGCTCATTCATTCCAACGTAGGAGTCCAGGATGTCGCTTGGGTATTTAATCAGCAGTTCACGGTCCAGCTTTCGGCCCAGATATCTGACAAGCTCGCTTTTCCCAGTGCCAGGCGGCCCGAAAAAAAGAGTGCTTATCCCGGCACTCTTGCCCGATCGTGACAGAGCCTGGCTGAACATCTCCATCCGGCCTGCAAAGTCTTCAATATCTGCCTTGATGTTCAGGCCTTCCAGGGAGTAATCATTCTGAAGGCTTTCATTGGGTTCACATATGTTTCCGTCATGCAACAGTGTCTTTGAGGCATCCAGGGAGCGGCGCACTGATGCATAGAACCCTTCTTGATTACCGGCTATCTCCAAAGACTTGAGCGCAGCCATATTCATAGCTCCGGGGCTTACATCATAGTCCCTTGCCAAGGTTTGTACCTCTTTTTCTGTCACCAGCTGTCCAGCCAGGTTATTATTCAAGACCGAGTTCCACAGATAAATTCGTTTAGAGCGATTGAATTTTTTAAAACCAAGGCTGAAGGCAAATCTGCGTTTTGTTGATTCCTGAATGCCGTCTACACGATTGGTTATCCATAAGGCCCTGACCCCTGGCTTCTCCATAAATTTGTTCAGCCACCCCTTGTCCTTGACCTCGCCCCAGTGAAAATAGGAAGCCCCGGCTTGCAGCAGGGAGTCGGCTTCATCCACAATCATCAAAGAACCGCTGCCTTCATTGGTGATATTGATACAGGCCTGGACAGCCTTGCGCAGGCCATGGGCGCTGTTGTCTTCGGGATGGACTGTTTCATAAGCCGGGCAGTTGATCTTATCGGCTATGGCTCTGGCAAAGGTGGTTTTGCCCGTGCCTGGTGGGCCGTATAGAAGTATATGGGTGGGGGATTCTCTTTTTTCCTTCAGCAAAGACAGAATATGCTCAACGGTTCCTTCGGACAGCAGGTGGTTCTTGAGTGGTATGTAATCCCTGCTTACCTCTATGAAATACTTGGAGTTGAGCCGGTGGGCATTTCCCTGAGCCAGGGTCCTGGTAATATCTTCATCCAGCTCTAAAAAATTGAATTTTCGACGTAACAGGCCAAGCTCAAAAAGGTGGCCGGACAATACTTCTCTGAGCTGATTGGAATCGATTCCCAGGGCTGTGGCCAGGTATTTTCTGCCTGTATAAGCCTGACAGTCCAGGTGCTCGTCAAAATAATCAGAAAAAGGTCTTTGAACTCCCAGCAGGAAAATAAACAGTATCATCTCGGACTCATGTTCTGAAAGTCTGAAAGTTTCCCGGAGGCAGTTTAGATTTTCCTGGATGGAGCAAGCACTGCTTTGATGAGAAGACAAAAAATCATCCAGAATGTTTTTAACTCCATGGAGGACATACCCATGATGATCCGGAGGAGTTGCTTCTAAAGCTGAGACCAGGAAATCAACTGCTTTCCATGCTTCCATATCATGAGAACGTGGAGAGAACTGTTCTAGAATCCGCTCCCGGTCATGTTTTCTAAGCTTCGATAAAAGCAAATCTTCAAGTTGCCGGCTGTCAGCTATTATCCACCGGATAAATTCAATGGCCGGCTCATCAATTCTTTTCATCAACTCAAGCACCCTTCGCATGAAGACGGCTGATTTTTGCCTGATAAAGAGATCGTCCGCATCCATCCTGAAAACATGCTCTGGAGAGTTTTCCTTTATTTTCGGCCTGCTTTTTCCTCTTGGCTTGGGCATGATCCCCTCCTGCTTTCCGGGGTTGATTATCCATGCTGAAGCTGGCAATGGATGTTTGAAGAGCAGTATTTACATGCAGACGTGACGTTTCTGGCCATATCAGAAAAACATTGGAGGTGATTTTTGCGGGGGAGGAATATCATTCAGCTGCTCAGGGCTGTGGATCTTCTTGGCAGGCCTGGCGGGATCACTATCAATCAGATGTCAGAAGCACTGGAGGTGGACCGCAGAAGCGTGTATCGTCTGCTGGACATTATCCAGGAACTGGGTTTTCCCATTTACGATGAAAACGACCAGCCCGGGCGGGAAAAATCCTGGAAGCTTGATGCCGACTATGTACTCAAGCTGCCAAACATCAATCTGCCGGACATTCGTTTCACCCTGCCCGAGATCATGGCCCTTTATTTCTTGAGGGCCGAGTCCCGGGTATACCGGGGAACTGAAATTGAAAACAGGCTGGAAAGCGCCTATGCCAAGCTTAACAGGTTTGTACCCGGCGGACTGGATGACCAGCTGAGCAAGCTTAAGACCCTGTTTGTAACCACTGGAAAGCTGACCAAGGATTACAGCGGCAAGGAGAGTCTGATAGACTCTTTGACCAGAGCTATGCTCAGAAAGAGGACCTGCGTGGTGAGCTACTTTTCCTTTATGGACGATACAACCAAGAAGTTCCGTATAGATCCCCTGTATTTCTTTGAGAACAACGGCGGGCTGTATCTTTTCGTCCGGGTGACCAGGTTCGGAGATATTCGTGTCCTTGCTGTGGAACGAATCGAACACCTTGAGGAACTGGAACAGGAATTTGAATACCCACAGGATTTTGATCCTGAGGAAAAGCTGGGCCAGGCGTTTGATATCGTATACGATGACCCCGTAGACCTGGAAGTATGGTTTTCAGCGGATCAGGCCAAATATATCAAGGAAAGACGATTCTCCTGCTTGCAGACTTCACAGGAACATCCGGACGGGAGTATCACCTTGAAAATGAAGACCTCAGGCTGGTTTGACGTAAAAAAATGGATCATGGGTTTTGGTTCAAGCGCAGTGGTGCTGAAGCCGGAAGAAATGCGCAATGAAATCAGGGAGGAGACAAGAGCTGTTCTGGCCCGCTACGATGAATACTGATACTACCAAAAATATTCAAGGCCAGTTAGCGGACTCCAGGGAGTGTGGCCATTCCAGGCGAAGCCAAGTCTCCCGGATCACCTGACTGTTGCGTATGCGCGGATGCTTTCAAGGCGCTGCGGTCCGATTCCGTCAATTTCCTTTAGCTCCTCCATGTCGAAAAATGGCCGCCGGGCCGCAATTGCTTTGGCCCTTTCCTCGCCTATATGGGGAAGTGCCTGCAGTTCCTCCAGTGAGGCACTGTTCAGGTCCAGTTTGCTTTCCACGTGACCAAATTCCCTGTCAGGGGCCTGTGCAGGATAAGATTCTTCTGCCAGAGCGACACTGTCTTCTTCAAAGAGCTGCAGGCCGGCAAAGTCCCCGAACACCTCCAGCATCCTTTCCTGCAGCATGGTGCGGGGACCGTCATTCAAGGTGATTTCGTCTGCTTCCAAAAGCACCTCCGGCAGTTCATCTTCTGAAATCTTGCGCGCAAGGCGTGAAGCCAGCATGGCCATAAGAGCCAGGTGATGTACTGGATCGCCTTTAAATTCTTCTGTGTATTTTTCCAGGCGCAGGGAAGTGTCAGGCAGGTATTGTAGGCTGCGCTGCAAGGGTCCTTCCTGTGTGTGTTCAGCAATGGCCTGCTCAAGAACCGAAGCCATCTCTGTCGTTTTGTTCCCACGGCCCCAGGCGGCCAGAATCAAAACCGCCCCGGCTGCAAGCTCTTCAACTTGCCAGGAGTCCATTTCCCTGCCCGTATACCTTTCAAGGCGGGCAATCGTTCTGGAGAGCCGCCAGTTGCGGTATCTGCGCATGAGCATGCTTGAGGCGTATGGAGAGGCCAAAGTTGCCCGGTAAATTATCCCAGGCAGCAATACGAGAACTTCCAATAGCCGGACGAAGAGTCTGAAAAGTAATGTGCATACGGCGGCAACTGCAGCAAAAAGCATGTACAGCACTTGCAGATTTACAGCCTTGCGGCCGCGAAACTGCACACCAAACAGTTTTGCCGAGGAGCGCTGGGGTTTTATCCAGTTAAATGTCCCCAGCCTGTTGCGAGTAGAGGCGGTAACTCCGGTTTTGGACAGGTTGAACTGGAAAGGACCGTGGCTGTAACGGCCACGGAGCACAAATCGTCCGTTCTGCAGGGCTACCTGCGTGTTCTTCAGGGGAGTGGTGCTCACCCTGAAGCCTCGGTTGGTATTAGCTGTGAGGTTAGCACCCATGGCCTTTGCCTGGGCACGCAGGGCAACTCCTCCAGTGCGGCTGGCCCGCAGATATTTGCCCCGGTGCTCGATCCGGCGCTGTTTGCCGTATTCGTCCTTTCTTCCGATGTTCAAGAAGCCCATGCCGGAATGCTACCTATTTATCTGCTAACGCGGGCCATGCCCGCAACCCAAGTAACAAAGAAACCTTAACCGCCCGTTCGAAGACTCACTAAAGACGTAAAGGTCGCAAAGGAAGGCAGGAAGATTTTTTTCATTTGCCGGGTGTACGGCAAATGAAAAGGCAGCCTTGTCCAAAACCGTGTCCCGGTTTTGGACATTACACCTGCTTCGCGTCTTGAACTTTGCGTACTTAGCGTCTTTGCGGTTCAATTTTTCTTGTTTTTTATGGCAGGATTTCTCCAGTATGTCTAATGACTGATAAGCCGGCGGGCCTGGTCTACCTGCTCGGGGCTCATATGCCGGCTGATGCGGTCCAGATTGCCGGCAGCTTCCTTGAGCCCCTGTTCGGCGGCCAGGCTCAGCCACTTGTATGCACGTATGTAATCCTGCTCTACACCTGTACCTTGAGCGTAGTTCTTTCCAAGATTGTTTTGAGCTTCTTTCAGCCCCTGCTCTGCAGCTTTTTTGTACCAATCCGCCGCCTGGGCATGGTCTTTTTGTACTCCCAGTCCATTTTCGTACAAAACGCCCATGTTGAACTGGGCTTCAGCGTGTCCTTGCTGGGCCAGAGGATGCCATTTCTCAAGGGCGGTTTCGTATTCACCACTCCTGGAGGCCTGCATGCCCTGGTCGAAAGCGATATTTTCCGGGGACTGGCAGGCAAAAAGCAAAAGGATGAGACAGGCCAGGATGTATTTCATAAATCACTCTTCATCTTCAAACTGGATACAGATATCAGCAATAATAACCGGAGCGCTGTCGTCATCAGAAACGAACACCTGCTGCGCCTGCTGCATATATTCAGAATCCTTGATATGTATCATTGCCGGCTGCCTTAACTGCTCCTCGTCAAACGACTGCAAAATCTCCAATAACTCGCCATAAGTCAGCATATATTCAGCCTTCTTAGTCATTATACAATATTGGGTTGCGGGCATAGCCCGCCTTAGACTTACTCCTGAAACCCTGTCATAAAAAAAAGAACCACGCTAAGAAGCGTGGCAGGCCTTAGACAGGATTAACAGGATTGACCCCAGTTGAATGGAAGAGATTCAACGGGGCAAGCAGGATAAGCAATCAGCGGCCCCGGTGAAATCAGCTGCGCTGTCCTTCGGAATTTCACAGGGCAAGCCGGAAGCCGCAGATTGCATTAACCATCCAGCACTCACTTTCTTTTTCATGAGTGCCGGAAAAAAGTGAGTGCTGGAGTGATAACCTTTTGGCCTGGCTTCCGGCCAGGGCAAAATGATTTTTTCTTTATCCATCTCTTAATCCTGTTAATCCTGTCAAATAACTCTTTTCTTTATTGGGTTGCGGGCAAAGCCCGCCTTAGATTAGCTATCGTTCAAAACTTCGTCCATGCTCTGGGCTGTAAGGATACGTTCTGACCACTGCCTCAGTTTTTGAGAATCGGCGGACTCAATCAACCTTTGCTTGTCTTCAGGGACAGAACCGAACTTAAGGGCCAGCTGGCGCAGAAGCAGCTGGGCTTCGCCTTTTTGCATGCCCTGCTGCATGCCCTGTTGCATGCCCTGCTGCATGCCCTGTTGCATGCCCTGCTGCATGCCTTTCTCTATGCCTTCCTGCATGCCCTTTTTAAGGGCGATTCTTTCTATGCTTGTTACGTATGGCATTTGATACTCCTCCTCAATTTGACGAATATCATTGAAAATTTTGGATTCCAGGTCTTCCGGAAGGGACATCAGCCAGTCCAGCACTTTAAACAGATCCAGGATTCTCTGACGATCCCAGCCCCTTGCAAAGAGAATGCGGATCAGCCGAATCTTGGCTGCGTATCGCTCCTCTGGTTTGCCCTGGGTCTTTTTGGTCAACAGGTGCGCTGCTGTAACCAGAGCAAAAGCATTATCCGATTCAAGCAGCTGATCTATTTCCGATTCCCAGTCCAGAAGCTTGACAGCTGGGAAATCAAACCTCAGCCGGCAGCCGTAGAGTTCGTAGCCAAAGCTGTCCGGATGCCAGCCCGGACTGGTATCAGCCAGCACCGCAAGACTGGCCAGGGGTTTGTCGTACTGATCAAAAAGCCGGTAATGGTAGGTGAACATCCGCCTGGCAAAAACATCCTCGGCTTCTCCCTGCACCTCAATATGTACGCATACCCAGCCTTCATCTCCGCTCAACCTGCGTACCCGCACCAGCTTGTCCACATACCTGCGTCCAAGTTCAGCATCCTTAGTCACCTGCTGTAATTCTTTGTCCAGAAAATCATACCCTGAACTCCAGTCTATGTCAGCAAAAATTCCAGGGAAATAAAACTCCATAAATTCCGGGAAATATCTTTCCAGTGCTATTTTCCAGGGGCTGTCGTATTCATCGCTCATAGGCTCTGCCTCAAATTTTTAGCTACGTCGGCTTAAGCGACGATTGTTTAGTTCGCTGAAGTCTCTCGGGTTGTGCTTATTATATAATGCGTTGTGGGCTTGGGGGTCAAGATATTTGTATATGCCGGTATAATCAAACCAGGCCAGGTACAACCACCTGCTGCGCCTGCTGCATATATTCAGAATCCTTGATATGTATCATTGCCGGCTGTCTTAACTGCTTCTCGTCAAACGACTGCAAAATCTCCAGCAACTCGCCATAAGTCAGCATATATTCAGCCTCCTATCTGGAACTCAAGAACCACTTTATGCCTTTGAAGTGCTGAACAACTCCCTTATAGTTGCTATGGAGCCCATTAAGCTTGTTGATTCCAGAGGCAGGAATACCCTGTCACCCTGTTTGGCCACGTTAGGCAGAGCCTCAATATAGCCTTGTGCGATGAGGTAGCGCATTACATCCTTTGGGTCTATAGAAGCTCCAGTTTGTTCTGCTGCCTGCAAAACCAGGTTTATGGCCTTTTTCTCGCCTTCCGCCCGCAGGCTTATGGCCTGTTTTTCACCTTCTGCTCTCTGGATTTCAGCCTCTTTATCCCCCTCGGCCTTGAGTATCTCTGCCTGCTTGTACCCTTCGGCCTCTCTTACATGGGCACGCCTGGCACGTTCAGCGGCCATCTGTTTGTTCATGGCGCTGCGTATGTCATCGGGAACGTCAATGTCTCTTATTTCAACACGGTTGACCTTTACTCCCCACTTGTTGCCTGCCTCGTCCATAGTGGCCTGCAAGCGGTCATTGATCTGTTGTCTGGACTCAAAGATCTGGTCCAGCTCCATGCGTCCTATCTCAGAGCGAAGAGAGGTCTGGGCAAGGGTCTGTATTGCAAGCACAAGGTTTTCAGCACCGTATATGGCTGATTGCGCGTCCATAATCTGATAGTACAACACTCCATCTATTTGAACACCCACGTTGTCCTTGGTGATGACCTGCTGTTTAGGAAAATCCAGTACCACCTCCCGCAGATCAATCCTTTTTTCTGTCCGTATGAGCTTTTGCTCATTTTCATAACGAACTATTGTGATGGGCCTATGCCGGTCCACAACAGGAATGATCAGATTCAGGCCGGCCTCGATTGTGCGGTGGTAGCGGCCGAGTCTTTCTATGACCATTGCGTGCTTCTGAGGTACAATGACCAGCCCTTTAACAATAAGTACAACAAAAGTTATTGCTATGAGCAGGATCAACAAGCTGGCGGCTTCTCCCATGATTTATTCTCCCAGGTTATATGTCAGTCAGTATTTTTACTGTCGTAAGTGCCGGTCCTTGCAGCCGGACGTACAACAGCAGTCACACCCTCAAAGCGGACGATGTTGACAGCACTTCCGCTCTCGAGGCCTCCATTACCATCCTCCATGCGTACAGGATAACTGTCGCCCAGAACGTTGATTCTGGGCTTGCCTGTGCTGTCAATATGGATCTGAAATGATCTGCCTCTGATCCTTGGGTCTTCGACTCCATGTAAAAGCTGTCCCGGAGTAGTTCTGCGAAGTATTTTAAGCGCCACAGGCACTATAATAAAGCCAGACAGGGCAGCTGAAAGAATCTGCCATTCCCAGGAAATACCTGCCAGAGCACAGACCATCCCTATGAGTGCCATGATGCCCAGAGCAAGCAGTATCCCGCTGGCCCCGCCGAAAAGAATGACGTCTACGAGTACCAGGATCAGGGCTGTAAAAAGCCATAACATCCAGTCCATTCAAGCTTCCTATAGTCAGTATCAACCACCGGCATAGCCGATGGCTTGCTTAGCCCAAAAGGGCGTTGTTACTTGCAACCCTTAGCTGGAGATCACCAGCATGGCTTTGTCGTAAGTCAATGGGGGCAATACCGATAATCAGACCATCTTCTGCAAACAAAAACGAAACCTACCCATCAGGGCGCGAAAACGGGTTCTTTCCTTCCACCGAGTTGATGCACTCAAGCCTATGAGCAATCTTGTCACCATCTCCAGCATCGTAGCTGTACTTGTCGGGAAGGTAAAAGGTAAAGCCATCCGCTCGGCATATCCAGTAATCTGCAGTTCTGCAATAACTTTATAGGGTTAATCTCCCGTATCCTAAGGAAAAAGTCAAACATCTCCATCTGCTACCCAGACGGGAGCTGGATAAAAAATTAGAGGTGAGATTCGACAGATATGTAAGCACAAAGCAATGAATTTCAAGCTCGGATAAGCTATGAAGCACTTGCTCCGCCAATGACCAAAAAGGTAAGGACAACACGGTATTCGCGCAGGGCTGCAACAGGGTGTGCCGCATGGCGGGCCGGGAGCAGGGCACTTACAGCCTGGATCATGCTTCAGACTTAGCTGAGGTGAACTTGAGGTTTACCTCTGGTAGCAGGCAGATTACCAAGGAAGGAATACTCATGCCGTAGGCTGAGCTAACATTATTCTTACTTACAGCCATCAAGTGATATCTGAACATATAGCAACTGCTGAAAAAGGTTATGCAAAAAAATGTTGGTTCCTGGGGATTGGTTTCAGACGATTAATGTTTTCTGCTTCAGGGCTGTTCATGACATGCCAGAGGTCCCAATTCTGTTGCAGGCCAAGCCAAAAGTCCGGGGACATGCCCAGCACCCGGGAAAGCCGCAAAGCCGTATCCGGCGTTACTGAACGCTTACCCTTAATAATTTCGTTGAGCCGAGGATAAGAAACGCCAAGACAGCGAGCCAGTTCTACTTGAGTAAGCCTAAGTGGCTTAACGAATTCCTCAAAAAGCATCTCCCCTGGATGTGTCGGCGGACGATTCCTAGGCAACCGCCTCCCGGCATCAGTGGTAATCTGTGATTTCGATTTCATATGCATCGCCTTCCTCCCATATAAAACAAATTCGATATTGTAAGCCCATGGACCTGCGCTTCATAAACTGTTGGGACATACAAAAGGCCTCCTTGACAACCAGCATTTAATTAGTTATATACGCAAATACTAAATTGATTGAATAAAGGATCAGTTATGGCCAATCCCCAGGAACTTGCAGATATGTTCAAAGTGCTGGCAACGCCTGCCAGAGTACGTATTTTGCAGATACTTAAAAATGACTGTCTTTGCGTGAACGCGCTGGCCAGGGAGCTAAAAATCACTCCCGCCAGTGTATCACAGCACTTGCGGGTCCTGCGGGACAGCGGGCTGGTACGGGGCAGAAAACACGGTTATTATGTGCACTATGAGGTAGACCTGGAAAACCTGCACAGGTGGAAAACTTCGGCACAACTGTTTTTAACCGCCCCACTGGATAGAATGCCTGAGCTGAAGAGTAAAACTTCAAACCAGAAAAATAAGGAGGTCAACCATGGGATGTGATTGCCAGAAATGCGAGTTTCCGCAAAAACTTAAAGACAGGCCGGAAGACTGCACCCCTGAGCAGATCAGGGAGTGTCACGGAGAGTCCAGAGAACAAGAGACAGAAAGCAAAAACCAGGATAGTTGAACAGCAGACTTAAGGCCGGGTCAACCTACATGGCCCGGCCTTATTTATTGTCCTGAAAAATACAGCAACCATTAACATGCTGACCGGTCTTGCCCGGCCTGACCCGGACTGTTTATTCCGGTAAGCAGCCTGCCATATTTTCTGCAGCCGGTGTCCTTTGCCCTGCCTCCCACCTATGGCGTGGACATCCTGCACTGGAGCTTTCTGGGCCAGAGCACTATGCTGCCCGTCGCCCTGAACTTTGGCATTTTGCTGGTTTTTTGCGCAGTGCTGTTTATCTTCAGTCTGCGCAATGTCCAAAAGCGCTGGATTGTCTGAGGTCGGTTCAGAACCAGAGGAAGGTGATTGAAGAGACAGGGTTCTACAACTATTCACTGGATTTTTGGGAGAATAATTACTCTGGGATTAGCCCTGAGAGGATTTCAAACCTTGCTGATATGCACTCGCAAATAAAGATCGCCCGGTTGCTCCCCCGGGCTCCCTTCCAGGCCCTTCCCTCTAACCCGCAGGACCGTGCCCTCCCTGGTGCTCGGCGGAACCTTGACTTCCAGCTTCACGCGCCTGTCTCCCCTGGTATAGGCCAGGTTCAGCTCCGTTCCCAACCGGGCTTCTTCCGGTGCAATGGTTACGTTGTAGCACAGATCTTTTTCCTGTTTTTGTTCGAGACTGTTTTGTTCTGGAGCCTTCTTCCCGGATTCCAGGAAGATATCCCGTACCTTGCGACTGAGTTTTTTGAAAAAGCCTTCCTTGGATTTTGGGGGCTTCGCCCGGTCTAGATCCAGGTAACGCCCTTCGTCTCCCAGCCTGGGGCCGTTCCCCCCAAATGTCTGGTGTCTCCTGGCGCCTCCAGAGGTAAAGATGAACACACCCCCAGTAAAACGCCCACTTCCGCCTCCGGGAAAAAACATATTGTTCATGAATTCGCGATCGAAACGCACTCCGTGCCTTGCGAATTCTCTTTCCATTTCCCGAAATATTCTGCTGGTTTCAGGATTGTTGAAAAGGTCCCGAAAAATTTGCTCAAAGGGATCAGCAGTAAAATCCTGCCCGGCCTGTTCCCGTTGCTGGAAATTATAATCCCCGCCGTAACGGCGTAGCTTGTCGTGTTCCTTTCTTTTCTGGGGATCAACGAGAATGCCGTAGGCTTCCGTGATCTCTTTAAACTTGTTTTCCGCCTGCTCCCTTTGCTCGGTATTCCGATCCGGGTGGTATTCAAAGGCCAGCTTGCGATAGGCTTTCTTGATCTCATCCTGGGAGGCCTCCGGGCTCACTCCGAGAACCTGGTAGTAGTCCTTGAAAGGTGTGCTGTTCATATTCCTTACTATTCTTTTTTTTTTGCGGATTCTGGCCAAGATACAGCGTAAGCATTCAGGGGGTGCCGAAATCACGCCTCTGGCGTGACCAGGGGACAGTCCCCGCGCAACTATCCTGCACAATGAACATGACAAACGCTAAGTTGTGTAAACCTGCAGAGTTAGTACTTAGCGGGGGACAGTCCCCAGGCCTGGTGCCAGAGACTACAACTGAGTACCCCCTGAATGGTTACGATACAGAAGAATGCGTAACCGTTTAGCTGTAGTTAGTTTCCATCCGGAAATAAAGAACTTCCGGATGGAAACTCTTTATTGCCCAGAGTTCTTTTGGAAAGCGCATAAATATAAGAACGCTCCTCGCCTGCTGGAGTAATATATGTATAATACTCATGGGCAGGCAGCGTAAATGTCTTGTTCCAGTGTTTGAGTTGGTCAACCATTTTTGTTTCTCTAAGGCAAGCCCCTGTCTTATTTCGTGGTTTTTGCCGTATAAGGATTTCACTTCTATAACGGGAAAGCCGGTCAGGGGGTATCCGGAAGAGCTGATTTTATGTTCTCAGGTATTCATGAAGGCTTTGGATATAATCTTCTCCTGCTGGATCGTCTGAAAGCAGGCGGATCATTTCCGGACCGGAAACGCCCAGGCCGATTTCAGTTGCTCTGGCTATCTGCTCCTGCTGAAAAACCGGTTTGTCCATTATGTCCGGTGTGGAGCCCAGTTTTTTAAGTATGCTCACACCCACAGCGTCAATGGCCACGGGGTCCCTGGCGCAAAGCGTGATTCCGGCCCGGACTTTCTCGCCGGTGGCGGGTCCCCCGCTTACAAAGGCATCTATCCCGTCGATTATGTACATATCCGGGTGGTAGGCCAGATTGATTTCAGCAATCATTTTTCGCATATCCTCAGAACCATGCAACTGACTCATGTAATCGGTTCCCTCCCTGGGGATTATGCCCACGGCGAGCTTCAGGGCCATGGTAAATACGCCGTTGAATTGATGTGTTTTGAGACACCCGCAGGCCAGGATATGATCCACCTCATAGAGTATCCTGGGCACGTGGAAACCGTCCTTCCAGTGCAGCTCTTTATCTTCAAAGTGAACCAGTTCGTGATCCTCCAGCTGGTCAAAGTTGATCACCTGCACACCCTCTTTTTCAGCCAGGTCAAATATACCTTTTTCTTCCATAACTTCGCGGGTGTCTGGAGGACCGCTCCTTTCGCCGATGATGATTTCCCGGGCTCCGCGCTGCCGGACTTCGTCTATCATGGTGGACAGGGTATCGTTGTGTGTGGAGCCGGGAGCCGGGTCAGCCGTATTGAAATTGGGCTTGATGAGCACTTTTTTGCCTTGCATACTTGGTGGAGAGCCGAGCTTAAAGGCCCTGCGCACGGCCTCCTTTCTGTCTTCGGTTTTGATCAGACCTACTTCAGAATTATTTTCAGCGTGGACAAAATTGCCGGACATAAAGGGCAACAGTTTCCAGCCGGCAGCCATAATACTCACCCGGGACAAGAATCCACGCCGGGTAAGCCTGTTCCATGATTGTTTGAACATAAATCACCTCCAAGTTTCAAGCAGTTCATATCATTTCAAGTAGTGACAGTAAAGCGGGCCAGAAGGGAAATGACTTGCACTGCATCTAAGGCGGGCAATGATATGGTGAGGCCAAAAAGCAGGTGCGGATTAATGGAGCTAAGGCGTGTGCACCTTAATGGATTGAGGGCAAACGATCTTGATGATGGCAAGCATTTCTCAGATAGACCCAAAAGTGGCCGTCAATCCGAAGCTGCAACCTATACCTCACGTGCTGGAACTCCTCTGGAAATTGTGAGCAAGGTCATCCTTTTGAGCTCATCTATGCCTATTCCGAATACCTCCGAAGCTTTTTTGTTCCAGTGGATATACCTGTCCTGTGCATCCTTGAGCACAACCCCCACAAGCATAGACTGGCCCTGAACCACGGCATCCAAACAGTAAAGCGGGTGCCCACTTTCAATATGTGCCTTGATAGATTCGGCGTTGTCTCCAAGGCCTGCGTGATAAAAATTGTCAAGATTTTCTTTCTCGTCCAGGAGGGCAATCTAGGCGTTATAGTAACCCCTGGCATGCACCAGGCTTTCACAGGATTTCTGCAGCAGGGCATCCCTGTCCTTTTCCTGGGTGATGAGCTGGTTGACATTTCTTATGGCCTGCAAAACTGAACTTAGATGCTCACTTTTTCTCTGGGCCAGCTTCTGTTCAGTGTAAGCATTCAGGGGGTGCCGAAACCGGCCAGGGGACAGTCCCCGCGACACCTTTCCTGCACAAAATAATCTGACAAACGCGAAGTTGTGTGAACCTGCTCAGTTAGTGCTTAGCGGGGGACAGTCCCCGGGCCTGGTGCCAAGGACTAAAACTGAGTACCCCCTGAATGCTTACTGTTCAGTTATGTCCTGGTGAGCAACCACCGCCCAGTTGCGGTTCTCATCAGGCAAAGGAGTAACCCCTGCCCGGAACCAGAATTCTTTGTCCGGAGCGGGGCAGGGATATTCCAGGGTGAACAGTTCTTCTTCCCTGTTCAGGATCCTTTGAAGCCCCCGGGCAAAATCCATGGCTCCTTCAGACCACTCACCCTCTGCCTGTCTGCATACATCAAAATAGTTCACTCCTTCAGAAACCATATCCGGGGTGAGCTGGTTTTCTTTTGCGAAATTCCGCCATTGCTTATTGACCAGAACGATAGTCCCCTTTTCATCCACCGGGGCAATTCGGGCAGAGAGGCCGTCCAGAGCGGACTGCACTAAACTAAGTATTTCCTCCTGTCTCTTTTCACCTTTCTTTTTTTCAGATAGCAGGAGCATTGATAACGCTGTCACCAGCTGCAAAAACGTAACAGAGTAGAAAGTATGGCAGGTATCCGACATATGGCTTGGTTATATACTGCTTCAGGCTGCGACAAGTCTCTTCACCCTGAGCTTTTTACGATTCTGTTCAGCATGCCAGAGTTCATATTGGGACTGCTGGTTCAGCCAGCTCTGTGCAGAGGTATTAAAGGCAATAGAAAGCCGTATAGCCATCTCTGGACTAATACCTGCCTTACCGTTCAGCACAGCGCTTAGAGTTTTGCGGCTTACTCCCAGTGCTTCTGCCGCCGCCGTAACCGTAAGACCAAGGGGTTCTAAGCAAAGCTCGCGCAATATTTCACCTGGGTGGGGAGGGTTGTGCATCAACATAAGTGAGTCCTTAATGATAATCTTCGTAATTCACCATCTTGGCATCTCCGTTCTCAAACAGAAATGTCACTCGCCAGTTACCACTGACCGTCACTGACCAAATTCCGTCTCGCTTGCCGGAAAGTTTGTGCAACTGAAGACCTGGCAAGTCCATATCTTTAATATCTGACGCTGCATTCAGCCGACCGAGAATCAGTCGAAGCCTCTTGGCATGAGCAGCCTGAATCCCTGCGGTGCTACCGGATTTGAAGAACCTGGCCAAACCTTTGTGCTTGAAGCTTCGAATCATGACCTAAACGTACCCTGCAACGTATCGGGTGTCAACACATGCAGCGCCTTTCGGCGTAAAGATAAATGATATGATCTGTTCAAGCTTTCTTCCGGCAGTCTTCAGAATAATTGAACAGGACTATGCCATGGCCATGGCCGTAGTGCTCGCCTGCCAGCAATGTCCTTGCGATTCGGATTGTTTGCCTTTCGGTCGGGGCGATCTCCGCTTCTTGCAGGTGTTCGAACAGGACTGATCTAATTTTCAATGCTAATGTTCAAGAAATGACTCACCATGCTTGTAAGCCCTGCTGAACTCTACGGATTCGAATCCATGATGAAGTCCCAATAATCATCATGCGCGTTATGAGCTTCATTGCGAGAGCTAAACGGACCTTGAATAACTTTGACACGGTCTCCAGCATATAAAAGTTCAGCTGTTTCTTCTGTGGAATGAACAGCATGTTGGTGGGTGGAACGTGTGTTAGCTTGAACCTTTTCTACATGCCAGAAATAACCAGAAAAAGCACTAACCCCATGATATCCTGGCAGCCCTTGATCACTAGAGGAGTTTCCTAGTACGCCTACGCTGCCTTTCCAGCCTTTCTGGGCTCTCCACCCCAGTTCAGCCATCAGCCAATTAGGTGAAGCCAAACTGCGATCTGCTCCCTCCTCGATAAAATAACAGTTCTGCATGGTATTTTGTATTCCTCTATGCCAATGAAATCTAAGACCGGCCCCACGATAATTCAAGCAAAGATGCTATCGTTGTATTCCGTGCGATACAGTTTGACTAAATTTGAAGCAGGCCTTACTGCCTGCCCCACCGACTCAATCTTTGGATTGGTATTCCTCTCAAAGCTGACCCGACTGCACAGCCCCAATAGCCGTAGGCTGCAGTATCCTGCATACTTGAAAATAGCCTTATCCAAGTCTTTTAACCGTAATGGCTGCAAACCCCAAACGAGTATGATGTGTTAAAAAAATTACAGAAAGCAAGAACAAAACATTCAGATTATATTTTGCTGTCAAGTAGACCCTTCAGGGACTGCACAAGGTTTATCAGCAGATTCTCTAAGTGCCGGCTTTCCTGCTTTTTAGACTCTTCATGCACTTCTGTGGCCTGATGCGTTATCCTGTTGATACACAGGGTGCCAGTGGCTCCTTTCAGCTTGTGGGACAGCCGGTTTATCTCCTGAACGTCTCCTTCTTTCCAGGCTCTCTCAAGACAGCTTATGTAAACCTGGGCTTCGTTATGCACAAAGTCACCCATCATCTCCCGCCATATTTGCGTATCACCCATAAAACGTCTGTAAACCTCATCCATATCCACAACATCGTGCAACTTTGCATCCAAAGCAGTCTGTTCTTTTTGATCTTTTGACTGTCCTGCCTGCCATGAGTAAGCCAGCCTTTGTATTTCCTGCTTCAATCCTTCAGGATCTACAGGTTTGGACACATAACCGTCCATGCCTGCCTCAAGAAAACTATCTCTTTCTTCCTGCATGGCGTAAGCGGTTAAAGCTATTATGGGAATTCTGTTCTGGGATTGAGGGATTGGGGAATTCAGAGATTCAGGGATTGGGGGATTTAGGGATTGAGGGATTCGCTCTCCCACTTTCTGTCCCCTGTCTTCTGTCCTCTGCTCCATGCCCCTTGCTCCATGCTCCATGCTCCACGCCCCTTGCTCCATGCTTCTTATCTGCTGCGTGGCCTCCATTCCATCCATGCCCGGCATCTGTATATCCATGAGTATAAGATCGAAACTGCCCTCTTGATACGCCTGCACCGCTTCCTGACCAGTGTAAGCCGAATGCAGCCGGTGACCATCCTTTTCAAGTACAAAGCGGATATAATCATGGTTGAGCTGCACATCCTCGGCCAGCAGTATATTCAGGGGAGCAGGCCTACTCTCTTTTGGCTCTGTTTTTTGAATACGCCCTGCCGCATGCTTCTGGCCCACAACCTCAAAAGGAATTTCAGCAACAAATGTGCTGCCCTCTCCAGGAGCGCTTTCAACATTTATGTTTCCACCCATCAGCCGGGTTAGTTGCCTGCAGATGGTCAGCCCCAGGCCTGTACCCTGGTGGCTCTTCTTGAAAGAACTGTCCGCCTGGGTAAAGCTCTCAAAGATATCTGTCAGCTTATCCTCCGGGATGCCCGGACCAGTATCCTGCACCTCGAACCTGACAACCTGCTTAGAAGAACCATCCTGGCTGTCAGCAGGCCTCGCTCTCAATGTCACCTGGCCATGACTGGTGAATTTCACAGCATTGCCCACCAGGTTGCGCAGTATCTGCTCCAGGCGACTGGCATCCCCCAGAAGATTATCCTGAACTCCCGGGTCAAGGCTTTTGGACAGCCTGACGTTTTTATTTTCTGCCTGAGCTGCGTATAGACCCTGCACCCTGTCCAGCACAGCAGACAAGACGAACTCCCGGCTGCTGAGCTCCATCCTGCCGGCCTCTACCTTGGACAGGTCCAGGATATCGTCGATGATCCGCTGCAGGGACCTGGCCGATTCCCGGGTCATATCCATTATACGCCTGCCGTTTTCGCTGCTTATCTCTGATGCCAGCATCTCCATGGAGCCCATGATTCCAGTCAGCGGAGTGCGGATCTCGTGGCTCATATTGGCCAGAAAAGTTGATTTGGCCCTGTTGGCAGCTTCAGCCTGCTCCTTGGCCTGGATGAGTTCCTGTTGGGCCTTTTCCAGCTCTGAAATATCTATAGACACCCCGAGCATCCCCATCCTGCTGTACAAATTAAAAGGATAGACAGTGAACAGGGCCGGATACTTCTCCCCGCTTTTGCGCACCAGCCATACCCGGCCATGCCAGGGCTGGTTCCGGGCTACCGCAGCATGGATCTCTGGAACCTTTTCAAAATTCTCCTCAGAATGTAGCATGAAAACCGATTTGCCCAGCACCTCCTCCTTGTTGTAGCCCAATATATTTTCTGCGCCCGGGCTGAAATCCCGAATCAAGTGATCCTGCTGGTCATTGGCAGGCTCAGTAAGCACAAATGAAACATTCTGCGCAGCTTTCAGAATCAACTCCAGCTTCTGCTGTTGAAGCTTCATCTCCGTGATATCCCTGCCTACACTCTGGATCTCGACTATGTCCCCGCTGTCGCTGAATATGGCACTGTTCTCCCAGTGCATCCAGTAAAATCCGCTGGGAGTCACCAGTCTGTGGGCTATCTGCACTCTGTGTGGATGCTGGTGAACCTTCTCCAGATTTGTCAGAAGATATTCCATATCCTCCTCGTGCACGTAAGGAATAAAGGGACTTCCCAGAAGTTCTTCCCTTTTTTTGCCAAAGATACGGCAACAGGTATCGTTGACATAGGTAAACAGGCCCTCCCTGTCTATTCTCGCTATGGCATCATGCTGGGATTCCACCAGGCTGCGGTAGCGCTCTTCGCTCTTTTTAAGGGCTTCCTCCGCCAGCTTCCGGCTGGTAATATCCCGCAACTGCTCCACAATCTTGACCACTTCCCCATGCTCGTCCACAATAGGTACACTCCGACAGTTAAGGTAGATATCCAGCTCCGGGATATACTTCTCCAACTGAGCAAGTTCTTTAGTGCGCAAGGCTGTTCTGGTGGCGCACTCCTCGCATTCCCTTTCTTTGCCTATAAGCTCGAAACACTTTTTGCCTCGCACCTCATCCGGCGTCTTATTCAGGACCTGGTATCCAGTCTTGTTGTAGCGCTCGATACTGTGATCCGGGTACTGTATAGCCAGTATATCCGGAATGCCGTTGATAATGGCTTCCAAAATATTAACCTGCTCTTTCAGTTCCTGCTCCAGCCTTTTACGCTCGGTTATGTCCACCCCTATTCCCAGCACTCCTTTTATCCTGCCATCTCCACCGGCAAGTGCGGTTTTTATAGTCTGGAGCATATGCTTCCGGCCATCTTTAAAGGTAACTCCCTCTTCAAAATGACAGGGATCGTGTCCATTTAGCACCATATCATCGCTTTTTTTACATGCAGCCAGTTCATCAGATGTCAGGCTTACAGAATCAGTGCCGAGCCCGGTGTTTTCCTTGAAATAACTGTTGACCAGCAAGGGCTTCTGATCATGATCCATCACCCAGATACCTATAGGTGCATTGTCAAAAATTGTGGACAGCAGGTACTGGTTTTCCCGAAGTGCGCTTTCAGCTTTTTTTCTGTCTGTGATATCCCTGTAATACCAGACTCTGCCGTAATAATCACCACTTGGACCGGATATGGGGGAGGAGTAGCGCTCAAATATTTTTCCGTCTGCCAGGACAATTTCTTCACAACTCTCCTCCGTTTTGTTGTTGCAAAGTTCATGAATCCGCCTGACAAATTCATCAGGATAGGCCAGTTTGGAAAGGACGTGCTTTAAAGCTTTATCTGCTGATTGCGAGGACATAATACTGTCAGGCAGTTCCCAGAGTTCAGCAAAGCGCTGGTTGAAAGATATGATCTTATCATTCTCATCAACAACCATAATCCCGTCCGGTGAAGCTTCTAACTGAGTCTTCATTAAGATGTTTTGAAACATCAGCTCTTTTTCGGCTTGTTTCCGTTTAGTAATGTCCTGCACTCCAGCCAGATACCCTGTAAAATTTCCATCCTGATCAAAAATGGGCGAGGATGCTAAAAGAGTATATATACGCCTGCCGTCCTTGTGTATAAACTCAAATTCAAGCTGCTCCCTGACCCCATGACGACAGCGTTCCAGATTTTTCCGGGCGATGCTGACGGCCTGTTCGTCCATGAAATCAAACAGGTGCCTGTCCAGCATCTCTTGCACGCTGTATCCCAACATCTCGGCCATGCTGTTATTTACAAATGTGGTGTAGCCATCCTTGTCAATCTGCCATACGCCTTCATTAAGGTTTTCAACCAGCAGGCGATACTTCTCTTCGCTCTCTTTCAGGGTGGCCTCTGCCTCCTTAAGTTCGGTAGTGTCCACGATACAGACCAACACACTGGAATAGGTCTCTTCATGCCCCGGGGCTACCGACCAGTGCACTTGTACCTCCAGGGGCTTCCCATCCAGGGTGAGGTGCTTATTTTCCACAAACAGCTCTTGTCTGCCCTCGGCTATGGCTATCGGGGCTTCTAAAAAGCCTTCAATGGACGCCTCTGAAAATACCGTGGTGATTCCGGAGAAAAACTCCTCTTTGGAGCTGGCGTGATACCTTCTTAGTGTGACCTGGTTGACATCCACAACTTTTACCAGGTTGGCCAGCTCCTTCACCAGATCCGGGTTTTCTCGCAAGTAAGCCCGGAGATCAGGTATGCCCTGGGCCTTGAGGGAATCAATTCGCTTCTTGACTTGAGAAAAATCCTGCTCCCACAAAGATATGGGAGAGGCCTCAAAAAGCTGGCGATACTTTCTTTCTTTTTTCTTAAGCTCCTCCTCGGCCTGCTTGCGATCTGATATATCTGTAACAAAGACCTGATAATTGCCGACATTTCCATCCTTGTCCCGTACCGCCTTGGCATTCTTGGATGTCCAGAAAATGGTTCCGTCTCTGCGGCGCATCCGACATTTATAATTTACCAGTTCCTCCTTTTCGCTCAAAAGACGTTTGAACTTTTCTCGGTCATCAGCATCGGCATATAATTGTGACGCAATGTCCGTAACCGACTCCATCATGTCCTGCGGTGAATCGTACCCGAACATTCTGGCCAGGGCGGGATTGACAGAGAGTAACCTGCCCTCCGGCGTAGAAGTGTAAATTCCTATGGGGGCGTTCATGAGGATGTCGTGGGAATTTTGGAAACTGGCCGGGCCGGGATGATCTTGTTTCTTGGAAGGTCGGGTCATAATCAACTCGTAAAAGAAAAAAGATTATCATGAAGGGAAAGACTATGCGTTTTTTCTGATCGTATGCATAGATTAATATGCCGCTGAAAGCAACAACTGAAATGAAAGCTGATTTTTTGAGCAGGATAAAAGAAGCGGCAGGAATCACGACGGGTCAGTCTATATTGACGGCCGGGCAGATTATGACAGGATTGCCGGGCATCATCTCTTTCATGTTAATCATGACCATACGACAGATTCTGATGTTTCTCTCAAGGATGAAACAGTCTGGCTTACCCAGGCGCAGATGGTGGAGTTATTCCAGAGGGACAATCGTACAATTTCCGAACACGTCCGAAATGTATTCAAGGAGGGCGAGTTGAGCGAGCAGGCAGTTGTCCGGAAATCCCGGACAACTGCCGTTGATGGTAAGATATGCCAGACAAATTACTATAACCTCGACGTTGTGATTTCGGTTGGCTACAGGGTGAAATCCCTGCGCGGCACCCAGTTCCGCATCTGGGCCACGCAGATTTTGAAGGAGCACCTGGTGCGGGGCTATACCCTGAATCAGCGGCGTTTGGCTGAGAAGGGCATCGAAGAGCTGAAGCAGGCCCTGGCTATTGGTGGCCAATACCCTGGGTAACTGGCGAACTCATCAGCGATGAGGGCCAGGCTGTGCTGGAGCTTGATCTGGTTGTAAGTAAGGTTGGTAGCCATAATCTGACCTTAAAAATAAAAGAGGGGTAAGCAAAAAAAGCAAGTTTTCTTTATTGAAAACTTACCCCTTCACTTACCCCTCTCTTTTCTGGACGTCATTAATTTTTATTAAACTTACTTAAATCTCTTTAAACTAACAATCTCTTGAATTTCAATTGGTTATTTAAAAAATAGCTTGTTTTTTTTATACCCTGGTGGAGGCGGCGGGAATCGAACCCGCGTCCGAGAATGTTCAGCACAAGGTTTCTACAGGCTTAGTCCGGATTTAATTCTCGTTTTCAGGGTTGCCTCCGGACAGGCCCCTGAAAACAAGTTCCGGTGAGGTCTCGCCCTTCAAGCCCCGGAACAGAGCATGAAGAGCCAGCCTGATGGGGGTTTGGCGCTTCCGTTTCGCTTATCAGGCGTCAGCGAGTGGAAACGTGACCGCTCTAAGCGGCCATTGCGTATTCGTTGTTCTTGGCAACTAATTTTTTGCCGCGTGTTTAACGAGGTCCCCGCGGCACCTCGGCCTGCAACCCTGGCCTCTATCATCCCCGTCGAAGCCATGTCGCCCCCTGATCTGTCAGGTCATCAATAACTAATATAATATCAGGTGAGCACTTAGCAAGTGTTTTTTAAAATTTTTTTCTGGATAAATATACCTCCCAGGGAGAAGACAACCAGCAGCAGCAGGGGCCAGACGGTCTGGAAAGAGACTATGTTGTTGCCCGACTCATGCACATGGTGTGTGGCGTTATGAACTGCCGTGGTATATATGTAGCCCTTGAAGGCAAAACCCAGGATGGTGCTGTAAATATAGGCGGCCAGGGGAATCTGCAGGATTCCGCAGCTGAAATTTATCAGCACATGGGGAAAGCCCGGCAGGGAGCGCATGGCCAGCAGCTGGAAAAAGCCTGAATTTTTACGCAGCAGGGAAAAGGCCTGGGTGCGGGCGAATTTTTCCCGTACGGCAGTGGACAGGTATCCGGTAAAATAGTAAGCACCGATACTGCCCAGTGCTCCTCCGGCTATGACCATCAAAGTCGCAGGCCACGGGTGATAGATTACTCCCAGAATCCAGATGAAGAATGCCGCCGGCATGGCAATGGTGTACAGAGAGCCCATGGCGAAAATGAACACCACAGGGGCCCACCAAAGTTCTGCCAGGCTTTCAGCCCTGGCGATCTCCCGGCTGAGATCGATTATCCCGCTTTGCTGCAGGTACAGGCCGGCTAAAAGAATAATGGCCAGGATAAGTACTTTTAAACTGCTTTTAGAGTACATTGGTTGCTTTATCTGAGTGAGAATCCCTTATCAGGACACTTCCAGAATTTCCCTTATGTTCAGCCTGATGCTCACCAGGCCCTGGTAAACGTTTATCCCCGGGGTATAGGCCAGTGTAAGGTTTTTGCCCTTGAGGCTTGTTTCCTTGAGGTTGCGTCCCTGCCTCCAGAACTGTCCGCGAAGTTTTACCCCGGATTCCGGGTCCTTGAGGTCGAACCTTACATGCTTGTCTTTTCCAAAAAGGCTTTGATCCAATACCTTGAGAGGAGGAGACAGAAAGACAGGCCTGGGATTTTCCGGCCCGAAGGGCTGCAGGAGTTCGAGCTCCTGGAGAAAGTCCGGGGAGAGCTCGTCCAGTCCCAATAAGGCATCCAGGACAATTTCTTTTTGATGCGGCCCCGGACCTATGCATTCACTTATGACACGGCTGAAGCCGGTGCGCAGCTCCTCCAGATTTTCTGGTTCCAGGCTGAGGCCGGCTGCCTGGCTGTGTCCCCCGAATCCGGTCAGGTGGCTTTTCAGGCTGCAGAGGCCCTGGTATAAATTAAAACCGGAGATGCTCCTGCCGGAGCCCTTGATAAGGCCGTTTTCCCGGGTCAAAACCAGGCATGGCCTGTAAAACTCCTCCACCAGCCGGGAGGCTACTATCCCCAGCACCCCCGGATGCCAGTCAGGATCGAAAAGTATGAGTCCTGAATCATCTTTATAATTATTTGCCTGCTGCCTGGCCATATCCAGGATGGTTTCCTCGGTCTTTTTCCTTTCGTTGTTCAGGGTGTTGAGTCTTGCGGCAATAGTGCGGGCCTGCTGCAGGTCACGGCATAAAAGCAGTTCCAGAGCCTGGCAGGGATCATCCAGCCTGCCAGCGGCATTTATCCTGGGGCCCAGGGCAAAGCCCACCTGACCGGCGCCGATACTATCCGTCCCGCCCAGACCGGATGCTTCTTTCAGGGCATAGATCCCGGGTCTTCGACCTTCACTGAGAAGCAAAAGACCGTTTTTGACCAGGATGCGGTTGGCCCTGTCCAGAGGGACCAGGTCGGCTATGGTGCCCAGGGCCACCAGATCCAACAGATCCCGGATGTCCATTTGTGGCCCGGGGAGGGTTCTGTTCAGGGCTGCAGCCAGGAAAAACGCAGAGCCTACACCGGCCAGGCCTGGATAGGGGCACGGGCTGCACTGGGGGTTTACTATGACGTTTGCAGGAGGCAGCTCGCTTCCGGGAAGGTGGTGATCCGTGAGGATCACATGCATACCCAGTTCCCTGGCCCTGGAAATCTCGCTGTGGTGAGATATGCCGCAGTCCACGGTGATCAGGGTTTTGATACCTTCTCCAGCCAGTTTTTCCATGCCGGCCATGTTCAGGCCATAACCATCCTGTACTCTGTGAGGCAGATAGCAGCGGATATCTATTCCTTTTGACTGGAAAAAATCCTTGAGCAGAGCTGCCGAAGTGATGCCGTCCACATCGTAGTCGCCCCAGACAGCGATCCTGTTTCCAGAGTCGTGAGAAGAGGCTATGAGATCTGCTGCCTGCTGCAGCTGGGGCCAGTCCTCCAGGGGCTGCAGGTAGCGAAGACCGGGGCTTAAAAAAAACTGCATTTCCTCCAGGCTGGTCATGCCTCTTTGATGCAGTATGCTGCACAGGGCAGGGGAGATTTCCAGATCTTCCGCCAGTCTGGCAATGTGTGCAGGGGAAGCGCTGGTCTGGATGAGCTTCCAGTTGACGCGGGAGTTCCAGGTGTTGTTCATAACCGGAGAGGTCCTTTTCATGCGGCAAACATCTCTTTTAGTTCCTGCATGGTGTTTCCGGCAATGATGTCCATGGCCGTATTCCGGGTGTCACCGGGGTTCAGCCCCAGAACCTGGTGCAGGTCCTGGTCAATATCATGAAGTGAATCCGCACGGATAGAGTGTTCCATATTGTTGGCCAGGCAGAGAATCCTGGCCTTGTCCCTGAATTCACTGGGAGCAAATTCGGGCCGGTGATGCCAGTTGACTGGCTCAGTCAGGGATTCAGGCAGGTGCCACAGTTGAAGCACCATGGCCCCGATGAGGGCGTGGTCGATGCCCCAGTACTGCGTCTCCACCAAATAATGAGCTCTTTGTTCCTGTCTGGCCTGTGCATCGATTTCTGCCCAGACACGGGGGGCGTATAGGGCTGTAATAATTTTGCCCAGGTCATGCAGAAGCCCGCAGGTCATGAGGTCCTCTGCATCGCGGCGTCCGAGCATGATGGCTGCCTCTCTGGCCATAAGGGCTGTAAAGCTCTGGTGTTCCCAGTAGACCTGAAGGTCCAGATCCTGGTGCCGAACCTTCCTGGAAAGGGCACCCACACTGATACTCAGGATTATTCTGCGCAGATCGGAAAGGCCCAGCAGAGCCACTGCCCTGGATACAGACGAGATTCTGGCCTCAAAGCCGTAATATGCGGAATTGGCCCTGCTGAGCACTTTCGTGGTCAGGGACTGATCCGAGGCCACTGTACGGCTGATGCTGTCCAGGGAAAAGCTGGAGCTATGCTCAGTCTTGTAAAATATCTCCCGCAATATGGCCGGTGATACCGGGAGATCATCCTTGACCCTGGTCAGGCTGTGTAGAAAATTCTGGCCCTGTTCCTGGTTCATAAAAGGTAGTAACTCTTTGTAAGTTGTAAGCGGAGAAGTAAAACTCTAAAGCGGGCTTTGCCCGCAATCCAATAAAGAAAAGAACTTTTTTGACAGGATTAACAGGATTAAGAGATTGATGAAGAGAAAATCATCTTTGTCCTGGCCGGAAGCCAGGCCAAAAGGTTATCCTGTCAATCAATGCCCGCCACGCTTCTTTGGCGTGGTTAATCCTGTCTAAGGCCTGCCACGCGTCCTGCCACGCTTCTTAGCGTGGTTCGCGTGGTTATTGTTTTTTATGACAAGGTTTCAGCAGTAAGCCACTAAGTATCGGTTCTTTAATTGGAACGATACACCTCAGACCCTCCTTAACCGTATCTGTTTAGCGCTTTTAAGGAAAGCAGGGGACAGGCACTCCGGGACCCACTTGAGCATCATTTTGTGCTTAAAATATCTCATTTTTTGGGACAAGTGGGTCCCGGAAGAGCCAGTCCCCATGCCACATGCATAGCGCTAAACAGATACCCTTAACCAAACAGTAACCATTCAATTTGATTTTTCAGCTGGTTCCTGCCTGCTTTTTTTGCCGAGAGCCTGCTTTATTTTCGCGTCTGCGTCCTGGGGGAGCATGTTGTGCTTTTTCATGTACATTATAAATTTTTTGGCGTGCTCCATCTCCGGGTTCAGTTTGAGCGTTTCCAGTAAATGTTCAAATGTCTTGTCGTATTTCTTGAATTCAAAGTAGGCCCTGGCTACATTGTAGTGCAGATTTTCATCATTTTCCACCATGTCTAAGGCCTTGGTGTAGTATTCCAGGGCCTGCTGATACATTTTCTGCTTGCGCAGGTTGATGCCGAACTCATTGAACAGATGCTTATGTTCATCCTCGAAAGCTGCGTCCAGCTTGACCAGTCGCTCGAATATATCCTGGGCCTTTTCCTTTTCTCCCCGCTCCAGGTAGGTCAGTCCCAGCCCGAAATTGGCCCGGATGTTTTCAATGTCTACTTTCAGGGCATTGTTGTACTCGAATTCGGCGCTGTAGCTCTCGCCTTTTTTGCGGTGCCTGTCTCCGCGGGCGATGGTCTTGTTGAGCTCGCGCATCTTGGGGAATACTGTGTAGGTGTAGAACTCGGGCTCAGGTGAAAATTTCTCCAGGATTTCATCCCTGGGCACTATCTTTTTGGGCCCTGATGGGACATAGTTTACGTTTAGAGGCTGTATCTCCACGTTTTCATCGTCCAACTGGTTTACGTACCAGTACATCTTCTGGACGGTCTTTTTCTGAGTGCTCCCGGTACCCACTTTGACCAGGTTCTGAGTGGAAAATACTCCCTGGATCCTGGATTTTTCTTCTTCTGGTGCCCCGGCCCGGCCGTTATCAGGCACTTTCTTTTCCGTGTCCGCCATAAGCTGCTCCTTGCAAGTTCGCTGACAGTTCTCGTCTGATCTGCATCAGGGAATCCAATGGGTCCCGGGATGCAGTCACCGGGCGGCCTATAACCAGGTGCGTGGCCCCGGCCTCCATAGCCATGGAGGGCGTGACCGCTCTTTTTTGATCTTCCAGGTTTTCACCAGGCCTGATTCCCGGTGTGACCAGGCAGAAGCCTTCCATGGCACTCTTTTTGATACCGGCAGCTTCGCCACCGGAACAGACAACTCCGTCCAGCCCCCATCTTCCTGCCCTGGAGGCCAGGTCCAGCACCACATCATAAAGGCTTCTGGATTCCGGCCAGGGCAGGTCTGACCTGTCCAGGCTGGTGAGCAGCGTAACCCCCACAAGAGCCGGGCGGGAGCGTGCCTGGAAATCTCTGCCGTCTCTGGCGTCAATGGCGGCGTTTATCATTTTCTCTCCCCCGAGGAGATGCAGGGTAAGCATATCCACGCCCAGGTCAATGCAGTTGTTTACGGATTTCCGGACAGTATTGGGGATGTCCATAAGCTTCAAGTCCAGGAAGACATTGTAGTCGAGATCTTTGATTTCCTGAACGATTCGCGGTCCGCAGGAAGTAAACAGCTCCAGGCCTATTTTCACCCAGTCAGTAGCCGGCCTCAGGGTGCGGGCCAGGTCCAGGGCCTGCTCACGGCTGCTGACATCCAGGGCGACGACAACCCGGGGTTCATGAGTCATAGTGTACTCCAGAGGCGATTTTCCGGGCAAGATCCGGGCGTATAAAGGGTCTTTGCATTTCAGCCAGGACTATGGCCTTTAACCGGGCATAGGAGGAGTCTAAATCGTCATTAACAAGCCAGTAATCAAAAAAGTCGCTTTTGAGCATTTCGCCGGCAGCGTTTTGAAGGCGTTTTTCCACTGCCCCGGCAGTATCGCTTCCCCGATGCATGAGCCTTTGCCTGAGGTCATCCAGGGAGGGAGGAAATATAAAGATATAAGCTCCCTGCTGCAGGTTGTTTTTAATCTGCCTGGCCCCCTGGATATCCACATCCATGATCAGGCTGCGGCCTTCCTGGATGCTTTCCAAGACCTGCCGGGCGGGTGTGCCGTAGAAGTTGCCGTGCACCTCGGCCCATTCAGCGAAAAAATTTTTTGCTATCAGCCCCTGGAACTCATCCTTTTGTACAAAGAAGTAGTCTTTGCCGTGCACTTCATTTTCCCTGGGCTTCCTGGTGGTGTAGGAAACAGAAAAGCCGAATCCGGGATAATCGCGGCACAGCATGCGGATCAGCGTGCTTTTGCCAGCACCCGAGGGAGCGCTTATAACCAGGAGTATACCCTTAGGATTCATCTCTGGCCTCCAGTTGTTTTATCCGCTGGGCCATTGTCTCCGGCTGTACAGCCGAGAGAATAACATGTCCCGAATCCATGACCAGGATGGACCTGGTCTTGCGGCCCTGGGTGGCATCGATGAGCATGTTGCGCTCCCTGGCATCCTCCCGGAGCCTGCGCATGGGCGATGAACCCGGATTGACAATGGACACCACTCTGGAAATGATGACGCTGTTGCCGTAACCTATGTTCAAAAGCCTGAACCTGGTCTTGTAGATATTGCTGTCCATGAATAGCTACTCCAGGTTCTGGGCCTGTTCCCGGCATTTTTCCAGTTCGGTTTTGAAATCCACGGCTATTTTGCTCATTTGAGTGTTCTGGCATTTGTTGGCACAGGTATTTATCTCCCTGAAGGCCTCCTGGAGAAAAAAATCCAGTTTGCGGCCCATCTCGCCGCTTGTTGCCACAAGCCCGTGCATGGAGTCCAAGTGAGCCCTGAGCCTGGTTATTTCCTCGGAGACATCAAGCCTGTCCGCCATAAGGCTCAGTTCCTGAAGAAGCCTGTTCTGGTCGGCCTCCACATTTATTTCCCCCAGAATCCTGTCCACCCTGGAGCGCAGTTCCTGAAAACGCTGGTCTGTGTTGCCGGCCGCCAGGTCCTCAAGCTGAGCAAGGCTCGACTTGAGCCTTGTGATACGTTCCTGCAGGTCCATTAAAAGCTGTTCACCTTCAGATTTCCTGGAATCATTCCACTTCTGCAGGGCTTTTTCCAGGCAGGTTTCCAGGTCAGACAGAAGCTCTTCATCCATGCTGGATGATTTTTCCTGCCACATGGACTGCATGCGCAGCAAAACATTTAGATCCGGCTTGAATTCATAACCGGTGCTGGAGGCGAATTTTTTGAGCTCTTCTATCATGGCCATGGCTTGAGGGTGGTCAAATTCCAGGCCCAGCTTGTCAGGGTCCAGAATGCGCATGTCAAGATATATTTCCACACGGCCCCTGGAGGCGTATTTCCTGAGGATTTTTTCCCACCCGGTCTGCCTGTAAAAAAGGGCAGGGGGGATCTTCCACTTTATATCCAGGTGGCGGCTGTTGACGCTTTTTATTTCCCAGTTCAGGTTCCACTGGGCCTTTTCCATAGAGGCGGAGCCATAGCCGGTCATGCTGTGTGTCATTTTGTCTGGGATGCCTTTTGTAATTGTTTGCGGTAACTGGTCCTGATTTCACGCAGGTGTGTCTTGATTTTCTCCGAGGCATAATCCGGAAAGGTCCAGGGCAGATCCACCCAGTCCCCCCTGGTAAAGATCAGGGTCAGATCAGCCCAGATGCCCTGATCCAGGTAGATGCGATGGGTAAAATTCTTGCCGGTTGCCAGGACCAGACGCTCCAGGGTCAAAAGCCCCGGATCCAGGTTGAAAAGGCGCTTATCGTCACGCAGCCAGTCCTGCTCCAGGCTGTTGGTGACAAGCTTTATTTCCGGCAGCCTGTTAAGTTCCACCAGGGGATAAAAGGTATATATGCGCCTGAAAATGGGCGTCCCCAGTTCCTGGTTGTAGTAATCTGTTTCCGTTAGAGGAATATAGGGACTTTCGAAATCCACACGGCCGAACCGCAGGCTCAGGGCAGGCAGAAGTTCTTCCTCAAAGAGTTCCCATCTGGAACTCAGGATGGACAGAAACAGTTTGCCCGGCCCGGGTATTTCCGGGTGACTCATAATACAGGTACACCTGTCACACCCGGGGTGGACAGGATGTTTGGTCTTAAAATTATAATATGGCGCAATGAACTGGACAGGATTTGAATCTGTAATGTAAAAAAATATTACCAGTATTGCGAGAACACTTCAACCATAAGCTTGGAGTCCTGGATTTTATAGGGAGCTGCGCTGACGGTGTCTCCCGGCTTTAATCCCAGATTCTGGTCCTCTATAAAGCAATCCATGTAGTATTCGCTCATGCCTTTATATGGGGTTTCCATGATCAGGCGCAACTTGTCTTCCCGCAGAAGCTTGCTGGTAAAACGTTGGCGCTTGTGCTTTAAGACCTCTTTTAGTTCACGCGCTCTTTTTTCCTTGACGTGCTGGGCGATCTGGTCCGGCCATCGGGCTGCACGGGTTCCGGGCCTGGGGGAATAGGTGAACACATGGCCGTAGGACAGAGGCAGGGCCTCTGTCAGTTTGAGAGTTCGTTCAAAGTAATCCGGTTTTTCCCCGGGAAATCCCACCAGAAAATCTGCTCCCATGGAATAAAAAGGTATGGTTCTTTCCAGACGTTCAACAAAAAAGATGGCCTTGGCTGGATGGTAGTGATCGCGCCCCATGCGGGTTAAAACCCAAGTGCAGCCGCTTTGCAGGGACAGGTGGAAATGAGGGCAGATCAGGACGGAGGAGGAAATGATGTCTATGCCCCGGGAATCAAGCATGGCCGGATCCAGGGAGCTCAGGCGCAGGCGCATCCTGTCTTCCCACTCAGAGGCCAGGTTTTTTTCCAGGTAGCAGATGAGATCCCAGAAATCTTCCCTGGCATCCAGATCCACCCCGTACATGCCCAGATTGATTCCGCTTATGACTATCTCCCTGTAGCCCCGGTTCAAAAGCCCCTGGATTTCTCTGAGCACAACTTCCGGGGGGCGGCTGACGGGTGCACCGCGGGAGGCAGGAACTATGCAATAGGAACAGCCCCTGGAGCAGCCGTCCTGAACCTTGACCACAGGTCTGGCCCGGAAATAGCTGGTGATCCAGTAATCCAGGCCGGGATCACCGGCATGCGGGTCTGGAAACGGGGACGCAAGAATAGAGGTCTTGCGGGACTGGGGAACCACCAGGTCTACTTCTTCCAGGGCCCCCAGTTCTTCTTCAAAGATCTGTGCGGCGCAGCCGGTAACAATGATGCGGGCCTGCGGGGCCTGGACGCGCAGACGCCGCAGGGTTTTTTTCAGGTCCTTTACGGCCCTGGCGGTGACAGCACAGGAGTTGACATAAATATATCCGGCCTGTTCAGGGCCGTCTGCAGGGACCAGACCCTGTCGCTGCAGGGCCTCGGAAATGGCCTGGGATTCGTACTGGTTTACCCTGCATCCAAGGGTGGTCATGAAAAAATAAGCTGAAGACATGGCTTTACCGACTATTCCTGTTGAATTATGCCCCCGGCCAGGACCTGTCCCTTTGGGGAATAAACCGCTGCCACCTGTCCTGGAACCGGCAGGCCCGGCTCGCCCTTGTAGCGTACACGCATCCGCTGCCCCCATAGTTCTACTTCAGCAGGGCGGGCTTTCTGACGGTACCTGGTCTGGACCAGAAGGTCCAGGGGCCATTTCCGGGGCTCTTCCAGGATATTCACATCCCGGGCTTGGAATTCCCCGGCTCCCAGTTCCTCCCTGGCTCCTACCACCAGGGTGTTGCTGGCAAGGTCCTTGCGCAGCACGTATAAAGGGTGCTTAAAAGCGATGCCCAGCCCGCGTCTCTGGCCCGGGGTGTAGCGCCACAGCCCCTGGTGCCGTCCCAGGGTGCGGCCCGAAGAATCAACTATGGGGCCGGGCAGGGGCTCATGGCTTTTTTCAAGCCTGCCGGCTATAAAATCCCGATAATCCCCGGGAATGAAACATATCTCATTGCTTTCCTCCCTGGCGGGGACAGTGATGTTTCTGTTCTGCAAAAACTCCTGCATGCTGGACTTGAAATGATGATACATGGGAAATTTTGCCCGGGCAAGCCTCCGGGGAGGGACAAGGCACAGAAAGTAGCTCTGGTCCTTGGCCTGGTCCAGGGCCCGCATCAAAACCGGGCCTGAACTGTTTTTTTTAATTCCCGCATAATGGCCGGTGGCCAGGGCCGAGGCTCCAAGCTCCAGGGCCCGGTCCAGCAACAGCCCGAATTTTATGCGCATGTTGCAGCGGGCGCAGGGGTTTGGGGTCAGACCATCCAGGTAATCCTGGACAAAGGGATCAATCACCCGGGCGGCAAATTCATCCTGCAGCAGGGTGACATGCATCTCCACGCCCAGGCTGGTGCAGATGCCCTTGAGTCTTTTCTCCAGGTGTTCATCCAGGCGGGGGAAAAACCGGGCATGAAGCGCCAGAACGTCATGGCCTTCTTCCCGGAGCATTACCAGGGAGGCCAGGCTGTCCAGGCCCCCGCTTACAGCGACAGCTATTCTCATTCTTTCAGGGCGGCGGGAAAGGGCAGTGCCGGCAGACTCTGCTCCAGGATGCCGGCTGCCTGCAACAGAAGCTCTTCCCCGAATGCCGGACCCATAAACTGAATGCCCACGGGAAGGCCGGTTTCATGGCCCAGGCCCGCAGGTATACTTATTCCGGGAAGGCCGGCCAGGTTCAGGGAGGTGGTAAATATGTCCGTAAGATACATCTGCAGGGGGTCGTCCACGTTTTCTCCCAGGCGAAAGGCGGTAGAGGGAACAACCGGGGAGCAGAGCAGGTCACAGTCTTCAAAGGCCTGCATGAAGTCACGGTGAATGAGCCTGCGTATCTGGGCTGCCTTTTTATAATAGGCATCATAATATCCAGCGGAAAGGACATAAGTGCCGATCATGATCCTGCGCTGGACTTCTTCTCCCAGGGCCCTGGACCTGGTGCGGCGGTACATGTCCAGTAGTTCCCGGGCCTCCTGATCCCTGTAGCCGTACCTGACCCCGTCGTAGCGGGCCAGGTTGGAAGAGGCCTCGGCCATGGCTATGATATAATATGCAGCAACTCCGTGCTGTACGTGGGGAAGGTCCACCGGAACGGTCCGGGCTCCGGCCTCCCGGATGGTTTCCAGAACCTTTTTACAGGCTGAATCCACTTCAGGGCTCATTTTTTCTTCCCAGTACTGCCGGGGAAGTCCTATGCGCAGGCCATGAAGATCTTTTCTTTTTTCCAGGGCGTCCAGGTAATCCGGAACAGGGGCGCTGGAAGAGGTGGAATCCAGGGGGTCATGACCGGATATGACATTTAAAACTGCTGCGCTGTCAGGAACACTCAAGGTCATGGGTCCAGCCTGGTCCAGTGAAGAACCAAAAGCCACAAGCCCGTATCTGGAAACCCGGCCATAAGTGGGCTTCATGCCCACCACCCCGCAAAATGAGGCCGGCTGACGAATGGAGCCGCCGGTATCGGTTCCAATGGAGCCCAGGGACTGTCCTGCGGCCATGGATGCAGCCGACCCTCCGCTGGAGCCCCCGGGTACACGGGACAGATCCCAAGGGTTGGACGTTGTCTGCAGGGCCGAGTTTTCAGTGGATGAACCCATGGCAAACTCGTCCATGTTGGTTTTCCCCAGGATTATGGCCCCGGCCTGCCTCAGCCGCTGTACCAGAGTGGCATCATAACCCGGGGTGAAGTTTTCCAGGATTCTGGAACCGCAGGTAGTGGGAGTGCCCCGGGTGCAGATGACATCCTTGATGGTCATGGGCACGCCCCACAATGGCTTTTCATTGTCCGGACCCTGCCGGTCCATCTCTCTGGCCTCTTCCAGGGCCTCTTCTTCCCGGATATGCAGCATGGCCCTGATGCCTGGTTCAGTCTGGCGAATGTTGTCCAGGTATTCCTCAACCACTTCAGAGGCCTTGATTTCTTTTTTCTGCAGCAGCAGCCTGGTTGTGCAGAGGGTTCTGGTGTCTTGGTACACTTGTGCTCACCTTTTGCTAGATTATCCTGGGGACAATAAAGTATTCTCCGTCATGGTGCGGGGCACTGGCCAGTATGTCGCTGCGCCGGCAGGTTTTGCGGGTTTCATCCTCGCGCAGAACAGAAATGTTTTCCGAAGGTGAATAAAAAGGCTCCACCCCGGAAGTGTCCACCTGGTTGAGGCTGTCCATGTATCCGATGATGTCCCGGAACTGGACAGCGAATTTTTCGGCCTGCTCCGGGGATGTTTCCAGCCTGGCCAGTGCAGCTATCCTGCTTACGTATTCTTTATCAATATTCACTCTTCTGTTCTCCTGATATAACGGATTACGTGTTATGGATTATCCAGGCAAGCATGTGCTGCTCTTTGCTGTCTGCGAAACAGTTTTCAGAAATTTACTGAATCTGCTGAGACCGTTACTCTCTTTCCTGTTCCCTTAAACGCTCCAGCCACATGGCTCTTCTTTGTTTCCTGGATTCTATGGTCCATTTCATGGCTTCGGGCTCCACTGGCTGAAGCTCATGGCGATCCATCCGGAACACGAAGAGGTCCTGTGATGCTTTGCCCTCATCGTCCCAGTTTATAGGGGCCATGCTCCAGGAGTCGAACTCGTTTCCGGACAAAATGCGGTTGACTTCATCATTGTTTTCAGGTGAAGGCATATTTCCCAGCCTGGAGGCGAATCTTACAAAGTCGTAGCCCAGGGCCACCCAGAAATCCGCTTCTCCCTGAAGACTGTCTTCCAGGCCTTCACTGAGCTGTCTGGCAGGGGGTGAGGGATTGTGACTGTTCCATGCCCCGCAGCTTAAAGCCAGGGAGAAGAACTGCTGTTCCAGGGTCCCGGGAGAGTACCCCTGGTACCAGAGCATGGGGCCCATAAATACTAAGTGATCCACATTGAAGTAGAAAAACTGGGGTATAAGCCCCTGGGCCCTGGACAAAGTGTCCGGAATGAATACCGCCTCAAAACCGGGGTCAGGGTCCAAAAAAGGGTCATTGGGGTCGGTTATGTCCAGAAATGAGGACACGATGCGGTTCCAGCTGGCGTGATCATCAGTGGGATAACTCTGGATACCCTGGACCTGGGCATCCATGTCCCGGGCTTTTTCCCAGAAAGTTTCAGCATATGAGCGTCCGAAATCCTCCTCGGGATACATCACTGCAAAATTCTCAATGTCCATTTCCTGAGTGCCGATCTTAAGAAGAGCCCTGACCTGATCCCCGGCACTGGAGAAAAAACGCCATCCCTGGCTGCCCTCCTCTTCCATGGTCGGCAGAAAGGTCAGAAAGACCATTTCCCTGTGCAGATCCGCCTCACGTATTTTTTCCCATGCTTCTCCGGACAGGGGGCCACCCGCCAGGGAAACGTTCTGAAGCTTTTTCAACTCTTCAATCCAGCCGGGATTGTTGGTGTTTATGGTCTTGACTCTGACATCCAGGCCGTTACTTAAAAGGTCCCAGTGGGCCTGGCCTGCTCCGCGCATGACTTTCCAGCCCACAGAGGAATAACTGTCGCTTAGAGGCAACAGCAGAGCCATGACAGGAGTGGGCTTGCCCAGCTTCTCCTCCCACTTCTCCAGGACCTTGTTGAAGGGAGTCCGGTAAACCAGCTCACTCTGCCTGGCGATCTCAATCATTCCGGGCCTGAGGGATTCCCACTGGTCATTATCGTCCTGGAGACGGGCGTGAAAATAGGACCACCAGAAAAGGTTGTCCGGGAAATGGAGTTTCTTTTCCCTGTCCATAAATTCAGCAGCTTTTTCGAGTTCTTCAAGGTCCATCTTTAGAAAAAGTCTGCTGCCGGCTTCTTCAATCCATACCTTTTGCTCATCTGTATAAGCAAACTGGCGGATATCTCTTAAAACATCCATTCCTTCAGGGTATCTCTGGCTTTCCAGGTGATGTTCTGCCAGGGTCAGGGCCGTCTTGAGCCGCAGCTCTACAGGTCTGGATTCATCCCTGTAGAGGTTTTGGAGGTAGCGGACGTATTTCTGCTCGGTTTCAGTTTCTTTCAGGGCCATAGAGTAGTAGTGATGCCATTTCCACTTGTCCGCGGCCTCTGGATCCATTTGGGCCCACTTCTCAAGGGCCTGCATGGATTGCCGGTAGTCGCGGTTTTCCCCTGCGCTTACAGCCAGCCTTTTCCAGGCCATGATTTCATGGTCCTCTTCCAGTTCAAATTCTTCCAGGAGCTGAGAATAGAGGTCCTGGGCAGCGGGATGATCCTCGGCCTCCCAGGCCTGGGCAGCCCTTTGCTGCAGGTCCGGTCTGGGAGGGTCGGTGACCACTTTTTTTTCCGCGCATGCGGCAATGAAGAACAGAAGGAGTAAAGCTATAATAAATCGTGTTTTATGCATGGTTATTAAGCCTGACAGGTACAGGTAGATATACTTGGAAAAACTCGGTGTTTGTTTAGAAAACAGGTATTGGGTTTTTTCTGCGACCCTGCGCAAAAAAAGAGGCCCCTTCGGGACAACATCCGAAAAAGGAAGGGATCTCATACAACCACCCCCGGCCCCTCCTTGTCCAAGGAGGGGAGTTTAGTGGAAGTGGTCTCATACAATCACCCCCGGCCCCTCCTTGTCCAAGGAGGGGAGTTTAGTGGAAGTGGTCTTCATACAACCACCCCCGGCCCCTCCTTGTCCAAGGAGGGGAGTTTAGTGGAAGTGGTCTTCATACAACCACCCCCGGCCCCTCCTTGGCTAAGGAGGGGAGTTTACGCCGTGCACGTAATCCAGCGGGGCAGGGTGTCAGATAAAGTTACCTACATGTTTGTTTGAAATTTGTACTATTGTCTATTGAGCACACTTTGGGCCTGAGCCTATTCCGGTAAAAAATATAGTGGATCGTTACTTAAGATAAAAAAAGCCCGGGCCTTTAGTTGCCCGGGCTAGAATAGGAACTGGTTCAACCTGCTGTCAAGACAATTTATTTCTTGTCGTTGACCTCGGTGTAATCTGCATCCACCACATCTTCTTCGGCGCTTTGAGCACCCTGCTGTCCGGTCTGGGCCTCGCCCTGGTCCTGCTGCCCTGCTTCGCCGGACTGGGTCTTCTGGGCGTAAAGCTTTTCAGCCAGTTTGTGCGAAGCCTGGGACAGGTCTTCTGTAGCCTTGCGGATGGCTTCCTCGTCTTCGCCTTCCATGACGTTTTTTAGTTCCTGAATCTTGTTTTCTATGTCCGCCTTGAGTTCGGCATCCAGGTTTTCGCCCAGGTCCCGGATGGACTTTTCAGTGGTGTAGATCAGGGTGTCGGCATGGTTTCTGGCTTCGATGAGTCTTTGTTTTTTCTTGTCTTCCTCGGCATGGCTTTCGGCTTCCTTGACGAGATTGTTTATCTCTTCTTCGGACAGACCGCTGGAAGCAGTGATCTGGATGGACTGCTCCTTGCCGGTGCCGGTATCCTTGGCCGAGACGTTGACCAGACCGTTGGCGTCGATATCAAAGGTGACCTCGATCTGAGGTACGCCGCGGGGTGCCGGGGGGATACCGGTGAGCTCAAAGCGGCCCAGAGTCATGTTGTCTGCTGCCATGGGGCGCTCTCCCTGGAGTACATGGATGGAAACCGAGGGCTGATTGTCCGCAGCCGTGGTGAATATCTGGCTCTTGCGGGTGGGGATGGTGGTGTTGCGCTCGATGAGCTTGGTGAACACGCCGCCCATGGTTTCAATACCCAGGGACAAGGGAGTTACGTCCAGAAGCAGGACATCCTTGACATCTCCAGCAAAGATGCCGCCCTGGATGGCTGCGCCCATGGCCACGACCTCGTCGGGGTTGACGCTCTTGTTGGGGTCTTTGCCAAAGAATTCGGATACCTTTTTCTGTACCAGGGGCATCCTGGTCTGGCCGCCCACAAGGAGTACCTGGTTGATGTCGTTGGCCTTGAGATCCGCATCGCTCAAGGCCTTTTCGCAGGGTCCGATGGTCCTTTGCACCAGGTCTTCCACCAGGCTCTCCAGTTTGCTCCTGGTAAGCTTCATGTTCATGTGCTTGGGGCCGTTTTGATCCGCAGTGATAAAGGGCAGATTGATATCTGTTTCCATGGTGGTGGAAAGTTCTTTCTTGGCCTTTTCAGCAGCTTCCCTGAGCCTCTGCAGAGCCATGCGGTCCTGGGAGAGGTCGATGCCGTTCTCCTTTTTGAATTCATCCACCAAGTGATTAATGATACGCTGGTCAAAGTCCTCTCCGCCCAGGAAGGTGTCGCCGTGGGTTGAGCGCACTTCCACCAGGTTGTCGCCCACTTCCAGGATGGATATGTCGAATGTTCCACCACCCAGGTCAAAGACAGCTATCTTTTCGTTGACATTCTTGTCGGCACCATAAGCCAGGGATGCGGCAGTAGGTTCGTTGATTATGCGTTTTACCTCAAGTCCGGCAACGCGGCCGGCATCCTTGGTGGCCTGGCGCTGGCTGTCGTTGAAATAGGCCGGAACGGTTATGACCGCCTCGGAAACAGTTTCCCCGAGGTATGATTCTGCGTCGCTTTTGAGCTTCTGCAGGATCATGGCCGATATTTCCGGCGGGCTGTAAGTGTTGTCGCCCACCTGCACGTAGGCGTCGTCGTTTTTGCCTTTTACAATTTTGTAGGAGCACCTCTCGATCCAGTTCTTGAGCACCGGGTCGTCGTACTGACGGCCCATGAGCCGCTTGACTGAATAAACAGTCTTTTCCGGATTGGTCACGGATTGCCTTTTGGCGATTTCCCCGACCAGACGTTCTTTATCTGTAAAAGCTACAATGGATGGGGTTGTGCGTCCGCCTTCAGGGTTGCTTATGCACTTGGCTTCCTTGCCTTCCATCACATATACGCAACTGTTGGTGGTTCCCAGGTCGATTCCGATTATCTTGCCCATATTAACAAGCCTCCTTGAAATAGTCTTTGAAGTTGTTTGAATTCATAAGTCTCCTGAAAAAGTTGTAAAGACGATGTTATTCATTTTTTTCAGGAGAACACTGTTTGCTGACAAGGACTTTGGCCGGTCTTACCAGCCTGTCTCCCAGCAGGTAGCCTTTCTGCATGACCTGGCATATCTTGCCTTCGTCCATGTCCTCGCGCTCCTGCTGGGCCATTGCCTCGTGAAAGTTGGGGTCAAAGTCTTCCCCCTCGCTGCCAACCTGCTTCAGGTTGTTCTTTTCCAGTACCTGGTAGAACAGGTTGAGGGTCATTTCCACTCCCTGGGCCAGGTCTTTGCAGGCTTCATTCTTGCGCCCGTGTTCCAGAGCCAGTTCCAGATTGTCTATAACCGGAATGACTTCCTCGATAAAGGAAGATACGGCATATTTGCAGTATTCCTCCTTCTCTCGGGCCAGGCGTTTTTTGTAATTCTCCGAGTCTGCTATGGCCTTGAGGGCCTGGTTCTTCTGTTCACGCAGAAGTTCGCAGTCGGGGCAGATATTCTGCCTGCAAAGATCTTTCATTTCCTGCTCCGAGATGTGTGAGCCTGCTTCCTCTCCGGAAAAGTCGAGGTACTCCCCCTCCTGTTCCCAGGAGTCTTCTTCCTGCCTGGGATATTCTTCCCGGGATTTGTCCCGGGTTTCGTTTTCTTTTGGTTTTTGTTCCTTGTTGTAATCTTCCCTGGACATGTATCAACCTCCGTATTTGATCTTTTCCCTGAGTATGATTTTTTTCAGTTCAAGTGTTAATGCTTGAATCCTTGTTGTTTTCATAAAGTTCGCGAAATATCTGACTAAGAATTCTGGCGGTCAAGTCAACAGTCGGGATTATCCTGGAGTAATTCATACGGGTGGGGCCGATAATACTCACGTGACCCACGGAGTCGTCCTGCAGGCTGTATGGAGAGGAGATAACCGCGTAGTCGCTGAGTTCTTCCCAGTCCTGCTCCTGCCCCATGAGAATGCTCAGTCCGTCGCTTTCCAGGGTGTTGTCTAAGAGTTTAAGCAGCTTGGACCTTTCTTCCAGAAGCCTGAAGACTTCGCGCATCTTGGACAGGTCGGTAAAGTCGGTGTCCTGAAAAAGGTAATGCGTGCCGTCAACGTAAACCTGGCGGTTGTTTCCGGGATCGAAGGATTCCCGGGCCAGTTTCAGGGCGTTCTGGTACAGGTGGTCAAACTGTCTGCGGGCTTTTTCCATCTGGCTGACTATGCTGGTACGGACCTGCTGCAGGGTCTTTCCCTGGTAATGGTCGTTTAAGTAGTTGCTGAACTTGACCAGGTCGTCAGCAGAAATGTCGGAGTCCACATTTACCACCTTGTTCTGCATCATGCCTCCTTCCATGACCAGAATGGACATGACCAGGCCGGGGCGCAGCAGGATAAAATCTATATGCTTCCAGCGGATGTTTTTCTGGCTGGGAGTTACGACCAGGCTGATCTGGTTGGATAGCGAGGACAGAACCTTGGATGCCTGGCTCAGGGTATTGGTCAGATCAGGCCCCACCTCTGAAAGGGAAGACTTGATGGTCTCTTCAAGCCCCCCAGGCAAAAGTTCCAGGTCCAGTTTAGAATCTAAGTAATATCTGATTCCCTTGGTGGAGGGTATTCTTCCTGCGGATGTGTGCGGCTGTTCAATATACTTTTCCTCGGCCAGGTCAGCCATGATATTTCTAATGGATGCCGGGCTCAGGTTCAGGCTGGACTGCCTGGCCACGGTCCTGGAGCCCACGGGCTGGCCGCTTTGTATATAGTTTCTGACTATGGTGAACAGGACATCTGCTTGTCTTTGATCCAGGGTCATAATGTGCACCTCGTTAGCACTCTTGTGTTGAGAGTGCTAATCAAGTAACAACGCCACCCCTTTCTGTCAAGACGGCAGGACCGGACCCTGGCAAAAGGTAACCATTGAGGGCGTGACTGGGGACAGTCCCCGCGACACCTTGCCCTCACAATCACCAAAGTTACAAGCGCAAAATTCTGTGATCCTGCACAGACCTACACAGCGAGGGACAGTCCCCAGGCCTTGTACCAGCAATCAACACCGAGAACCCCCTGAATGGTTACGGAAAAAGTGCACGCAAAGATCTGCAGAGTGGTTGTAAAACCGTACGGCCTCATTGGTGCCGGGCTTTATTCGTGTACCTGGAAGACATATTCGCGCAGGGCGTGTACCCAGGGACGCGGGGTGATACCTGTGACCATGGAGAATTTGGAAGTGTCCAGCACGGAATAGGACGGGCGTCTGGCCTTTTGGGGATATTCCCCTGATGAAACTGGATTCACCCTGGAGCTCAGACCTGCGCACATAAGGGCTTCCGAGGCAAGCTCACACCAGGATGCCTGGCCCTTGTTGACCACGTGAAAAAGACCGCTGGTCTGTTTTTTCACCAGTTCCAGGGAGTACCTGGCCAGGTCCAGGGTGCAGGTCGGTGAGCCGGTCTGATCGTGGATGACGCTTAAAGGCCGGCCTGATTCAGCCATCTGGATCATTTTGCTTACGAAATTGGTCTTGAAGGGCCCAAAGAGCCATGCTGAGCGAAGAATAAGCAGCCCGTCCCAGGGGCTCTGCATCAAGAGCTCTTCTCCGGCCAGCTTGCTTCTGCCGTAAACACAAAGGGGGCGGGGGGTATCGTCGGTGCTGTAAGGGGTGTTTTTTTTGCCATCGAAAACATAGTCCGTGCTGTAGTGCACAAGGCCCACATTGTTTTCCCGGCACACCTGCCCCAGGATACCGGGAAGGTCCCTGTTGAGGCGATAGGCCTCATCCTGGTCTTCTTCAGCCTGGTCCACACCGGTATAGGCAACTGCATTGGCCACCAGGTCAATATTATTTTTCCGGATGGTGTCTTCAACCTGCCGGGCATCAAACAGGTCCAGCTCCTTACGCCCGGGGGCCAGGGCCTTTAATCCCTCACCCTGCATTACCTGCACAAGGGCCTGCCCCAGAAGGCCTGTGCGGCCGCCGGCTATGAGAACTGTGGGTGAATTCATTCCCGCTCCTTGTACCATTTGTCCATAAAGCGGATATAATCCCCCGATTTGATGGAGTCCACCCATTTATTGTTGTTCAGGTACCAGTTGATGGTCAATTCTAAGCCTTCAGTGAACTTTACGCTGGGCTCGAATCCCAGGTCTTTTTTGGCCAGGGTGAAATCCATGGCGTAGCGCAGATCATGCCCGGGCCTGTCCTGGACAAACCTGATGAGCTTGTGGGACTTGCCCATGATGTCCAGAATTTTTTTGATCACATCCAGGTTTTTGTACTCGGCGTTGCCCCCGAAGTTGTAGATGGAGCCAGGGCCGGCCTTTTCAATGCAGAGCTTGATGCCCCGGCAATGATCCGAGACATAGATCCAGTCCCTTATGTTTTCACCCTGTCCGTAAACCGGGATGCTCTCGTTATCCCTTGCCCGGAGAAAGGTAAGGGGTACAAGTTTTTCCGGAAACTGGAACGGTCCGTAATTGTTGGAACAGCGGGTTATGGTCACCGGGAAATGATAGGTCTTGAAAAAGGCCCGGCACAGAAGGTCTGCCGAGGCCTTGGAGGCTGCATAAGGGCTGTTGGGGGCCAGAGGGGAGTCTTCCTTGAAGCTGCCCTGGGGGCCGAGGCTGCCGTATACCTCGTCGGTGGAGACCTGGATGAATTTTTTGATGCCCGCCTGGCGGGAAGCTTCCAGGAGGTTGTATGTCCCCTGGGTGTTGGACTGGATAAACATTCCCGGCTCATTAATGGATCGATCAACATGGGATTCCGCTGCAAAATTGACAATAACGTCGATGCTGTATTTTTTCAGCAGGTCCGGCACCAGTTCCGCGTCACAGATATCACCATGTTCAAAAAAGTAGCGGGTTCCGGCATACCTTTCCTCCACGGATCTGAGGTTTTCCAGGTTGCCTGCATAAGTGAGCTTGTCCAGGTTGATGAGAGTATGCTGGCTTTCATTGAGCATGAAGTAGATAAAATTGGTGCCGATGAATCCGCATCCACCGGTAACTAAAATGTTCATTATTCCTCCGGAAGTATTTTAAACTTGTTTTAGTCTGACCAGGATGCCTTGTAGGAATCAGAGATCAGAAGTCAGAGATCAGAAGTTGGAAGTTATTAAAAAATCAGATAGTTATTATGTCAGGAATTAGTTCCGAAATTACTTTTGCCGGCTATTGTCATTCTCAAGAGCAGGAGTAAATTTCAAAAGCAAGTGCGGGACAGCCAGGTTTTCGATGTTCTGCAGTCACGTCTTATATTGGAAAAAATACCGGCTGTTCAAGGATAATCCGGTGAGTTTATGTAAAAAACTGTTGCCCTTTGCCCGGGTATGGTTTATATAATTTTTATGGGCGGTTAACTCAGCGGTGAGAGTGCCATCTTCACACGGTGGAAGTCCGGAGTTCAAATCTCCGACCGCCCACCACCCCTGACTTTAAAACAGCGCCATAATTTTTACCCTGTTGCGCCTTTTTTTATCAGCTGCAAACACTGCGGCACATGTCCTATGTCGTATTTATTATCCTGCCCCTTCATTCCGGCCGGTTTCTTCGGCAGTTTTATACTTAATTCCCTTTTTTTCAATATCCTGAAGCAGTCCGCTTATTTTCTGCCTTACTGTCCTGACATTCAAAACAGGTTCCAGGGTCATAGGGTCCATAAGCAACTCCTCTTTCTTCTTTTTTTCTGTCGCCTCCGTTCCGGCCTGCTTGATTATCAGGCTGGTAATCTGGTCCGTGCTTTCGGCGCGGGCTAATTCTCTGGTGATGTCCGCAAGAGTTGAGGGGTCCAGGCTCAGTCTTTCGTAGGCACATTTAATTCTCCGGAATTTTTCCGGAAAATGCTCCGGATGATATCTGCGGGACAACTTTATGTATGATTTGCGGATACTTTCCTGGTCTGCGTCGCGATCAACCCTCAAAATCCGGTGGTCTTGCTCCAGCATTTGCTGTTCTCCTTAACTGGACTTTTTTTCCTGATCCTGCATCAGATCCAGCATACTGTTTTGTTTCAGGGCCTGCTTCTTCCCTTTTTTTCCACCTTTGGCCTGCTTCTGAGGGAATTTTGCATTCATTGTGTTCACTGCATTCTGAAAATCCTGGTGCGAGGCCAGGGTGGTGAACAGATCTTTTTCCGCCCAGATATCCCGGACCATGCCGGCCAGGACTTTCATTTTTTTATAGGCGATCACCTTGACCAGATGATCCCAGGCTTCGATGCGGTTAAAATGTTCCAGGTTGTGTTTTATAAGCTGGGCCATAAATTTATTTTTGTATGGAGAAGACGGCCAGGTAAGCATCCAGAGGATAATCTTGTGCAGAGTATCGGGCGGAGGCATATACTTGGTAAAAAAATCTGCCTCTTTTGCGTTTGCGGGCATCGTCCTCCCGGATGTATTTGCGCTCAAGTTCAACAGGCCGAACACTGGCGATTCCGGTCCCAGTTCCTTGAGAAAGGCTTCCAGTAAATGCTGCGGAATCTCTTCCCATAGGAACCAGTCGGTCTCTCTGTAGGACGGGCTGTACAGGCTTTGAAATTCGTGATCCAGGATGGAAACCAGCAAAGTTTCAATGGCAAAACGGTAATCTTCCCGGCTCAGGCATGCTTTCCAGCCCCGGAGTATTTTTTCTGTGTACATCCAACCAGGCAGGACCAGGACATAATCTTTTATTTCCTGGTGGCTGATTTTCAAGGGCGCTCTTTTCTGCTGTATCTTTTTTAAGGACTCCAGTGCTTCAGGGGCAGGAGACTGTTCAGACCGTTTATATATCAGCCCCAGAAAGACAGAATCAGGGACAGGCAAGTCGCATAAATTCTTTATCAACCTGTCTAAGAGCATGTAGTTGTCCAGGAATGCCAGTTCCTGATAAAAATCAAACCAGTACTTAAAAGGCGTGGATATAATGGATTCATTGCTGAGCCCCAGCTTTTGGTACAACTCAGCAATTTCCTGGAGATCAGAGCAGGACTGCTGCATATGATCCTTGAGGGCCTTTCTGGCCTGTTTTTCTCCATCTTCCATGGCCAGGTCATGCAGATAGTCAAAAAACTCCTCAAACCGTTCAACCATCTGTTGCATCCGGGCCTGCAACAGGATCATTCTTTCCCTTTCGGACCACACATCAAAGTCCAGCAGTTCCTGGAGGATATAAAGTGAATCAGTATCTTTTTTTCTGATTCTGGACAGAGCCGCAAGCTGACCCTGTACATGGGATGGCAGGTCAGACTGTGCTTCAGGAGCATAACTCTGCAGACCGTAAGAGGCAGTATCTTTCCAGTTCCGGCCCATGATATTGCCTCCCAGGGTCAAAAAGGCCTGGTACATGGCGGTTACCGCCGGATGGCTGCTTTGACTGAACCCTGAACGGTGCAGGTAGCCCTGGACTGAATGGGGATCCATGAAGTGGCCCGGCCTGGAGTACAAAAGGTGCATGGCCTCTGCCAGGACGCGCAGGTTTTTGAGCTCCACGGATTTTTCCTGGAAATTCGTGGTAAAGTAGTCATGAAGCTCCTGGAAATGTTTTCTAATCCTGGTCAGGGGTTTGACTGAAGGTGTTTGAAAATTAATAGCGGCAAGATTGTTGAACTCCCTGGCCGCCCGGGCGGCCAGGGAAAGGTGCTTTTCATTCTTCCTGGCCCGGGTGAGCCCGCCTTGGACGTACAGGTGCAGGGCCGACATATTCCCGCAGAGGATTTCTCTTAGCCCCTGGGCCAGTTCTGCAAAAGGATCAGGCAGATCCCGGGGCAGGCTGTCGGCCATGCCCGGATATCCCCGGCCGTGATAAACATCAATCAAGGCCTGCACCACATTCAGGCACTGCGTGTTTTCAGAGTTCAGGTCCGGTGCCTGCTTCAGACCTTTATGCACATTCTCCAGGGTTTCGATTTTCTGGTGGTGAACAAGGGTCTTGAGCAGCAGGTTGTAAATGGCCGGGTTCCAGCAGGAAGCCGCACTGGTTTTGGATGCAGTATCCCGGTGCCGCTGGTAAAGGGTGATGAATTCTTCCCAGGCCTCTTTTTTCCAGTAGCCCAGAAGCCTTGCTTCAAGCTTTTTTGAAGGGGACCTGGCTGGTTTGCCTTTTTTGGAGCGCTTGCCTTTTCTGGCCATTACTCTTCTCTTTCCTGCAGTTCGTCCATGTAGTCCACCAGAGTTTCTTCGGCCTCGTCCACAGCGTCTTCGTCGTCTCCCTGCAATGCGTCTTCATAATCCTTTATCAGGGACTTGAGGGTGTTTCTGGAGGCATCCCCGGACAGTTCGTCAAGCATACCGCGGGCCTTGTGCAGTATATAGTTTGTGGTCTGCTGGCTGCCCCGGGGACTTTCATCAGGCTGGTCATCCATATCCGGATCTGAGTCCAGGTCCACCTTTAAAAACATCTGGTCCTGCCTGGAACTGTCCAGATCCACCTCGCGCTTGACGCTGTAGCCTTTCTGCTCCACCCGGACCCGGATGATTCCGTTTAAGTCGTAGCTGTATTCAATGTTTATGGGTGTGCCAGACGGTGCAGGGGAAAGCTGCAGATCAATGGAGCCTATATGCGTATTTTCCCCGGACTGGGTGGATTCGCCCTGGTAGACGCTTACCCTGACCAGGGGCTGGGAGTCGAACACTGTATAGAAAAGCTCGGAGCGGGTAACCGGAATCTGGGTATTACGGGGGATAATGGGGACGCATTTGAGTTTCATGCTCACGGGATCTTCCAGGACCTCGGTACTCAGGGTGTGTGGATTGACGTCTATGAGTACCTGGTGAATATGAGAGCCGCTTATGATGCCTCCCTGAATGGCGGCACCCTTGGCCACGCTCAGGTCGGGGTCCACAGGGGGCAGGCAGGAAGGCCCGAAATACTCCTCCAGCAGGGAGATAACCGCCGGGATGCGGGTGGATCCGCCAACCAGAAGCACACTGTCGATATCCCCGGCTGCAAGGGAGGCTTCCTGCAGGGCTTTTTGCATCTCCTGCCTGGTTGTTTCCAGATAGGGTGAGATCATGGACTCAAATTCTTCCCGGGTGATTTCCAGGGACAGATTGATGTCCTCACTGGATGGGCTGGGGATCAGGGACTCCTCTATAAAGGTGAATGGATGTGCAGACAGGGCTATTTTGGCCTTTTCCGCAGCATCCTTGAGCCGGGCCAGGGCTGGACGGTGTCCGCGCAGGTCTGTGCCGTAAGTGGACATGATCTGCTCCAGGCAGAGATTGACAATGGCCTGGTCAAAATCGTCTCCCCCCAGACTGGTGTTGCCTGTGCTTGCCAGGACCTCGCTCAGTTCGCCCATGCGCAGTACAGAGACATCAAAGGTCCCGCCACCCAGGTCATAGACCAGAACCCGGCTTTCGGGCCTGTCCTGTTTGCCGGGGGTATCCACGTGGTTGTAGAAAAGGGAGGCTGCTGTAGGTTCGTTTATAATCCGTTCTACATTAAGTCCGGCTGCTTCGCCGGCTTGCTGGGTTGCCCGGCGCTGGGCATCGGAAAAATAAGCCGGGACCGTGATGACCACGTTTTCTACTTCCTCCTGGCAGATTTCCCGGGCCTGCTCCTTGAGGTACGTGAGAATGAAGGTGGATATGTTTTCCGGGGTGTATTCACTGTCCTGTACCGGGATCGTTTGTCTGGTGCCCATGATGCGCTTGACTGAACTGACAGTGGTTTCCGGGTACAGGACTTCCCGGTTTTTGGCCCTGGTCCCGACAATGGTTTCACCTTGATCAAAGCTGACTACCGAGGGCACCAGAGGCGAGCCGTTGATGGAAATCACTTCGGGCACTCCCTGGCTTAGACGTGAAATGCAGGAGTTGGTGGTGCCGAGGTCAATACCGAAAATTGTCTTCATAAATATCTCCTGAAGAGCTTGATGGGTGCTTACTTTTACCTGCCGGGAAGAATCCTGGAAGGATCACTGATCATACCTGCTCGCGATGCAGGCTGGGTTCCGGATGTCCGGGTTCACCGTTGCCCGGCTTGTTTATAACCACCACAGCCGGCCGGGTTACCCGGCCTGACACCATAAGTCCAGGGCGGACAACTTCCAGGATGGTGTTTTCCGGGTAATCCGGATGCTGCCGGGTGTCGCAGGCATGATGCCTTGTATCGTCGAATTTTTCTTTCAGATCCAGGATGGGCTCAATGCCCATCTCCTGCAAAAGGGCCGTGTACCTGGACCATACCTGGTTCAAGGCCTGGTCCGATTCATGGTTGCGCAGATAATAAATGGAGAGGCTGTCCGTAAAGCTGGTTATGGCCTGCATGGGAAGCCCGGCATTCATCTGGGCCTGCAGCCTGTCCATTCTGGCTCCTAGTTCATGGAGCATACGTTCGATATTCTGGGCCTGCCTGCGCTCGCGTTTCTGCAGGTTGCGGATCATTTCCTGGATGACCTGCAGATCGTTTTGTTCTTCCTGTTCTTCTGTATCCTCCTGCCGGTCAGGGCTGGTTTTGAACAGTCCTGCAAGCTTTGACCAGATTGACATGAGTTTTCCTTGGCTTTGGGCCGGGGTTTGGTTGATAGCTGCACACAGGGAATGCATGATGAAATCAAAGTATCTGTTTAGCGCTTTGCATGTGGCATGGGGACTGGCTCTTCCGGGACCCACTTGTCCCAAAAAATGAGATGTTTTAAGCACAAAATGATGCTCAAGTGGGTCCCGGAGTGCCTGTCCCCTGCTTTCCTTAAAAGCGCTAAACAGATACAAATCAAAAATGTTTGGTAACTGTTCACTTTAATAATATGATCTCCAGTGGTCCGGAAATTCGGCAAACAGGACGTAAAAACTCGCTCCAAGGAAGCGTAAATCAAAACCTCTTCAAGTTTTTCAACCAGAAAAGCTTCAATTATATTATGCTTTGAATCAAACTTGGTGTTTAACGGTTTTGATTAACGCTTCCTATGTCGTTCAGACAGTTTACGTCCAGTTTGCCGAACCCCCGGCCCCTGGCTTTTCGTCCGCAGGTGGTGAATAGCTACACTGTTTTTCTACTTTAAAAATGATAAAACCAGCACTTGATAATAGATCTGCTTTAAGTCTGTCAAATTCTGACCAGGCGTTAAAGATTCAGGGCAGGCCCTTTTACGTCCAGGGGACAGCTTCATTTGTAACCATTCAGGGGATGCCTCAAACGGCCCGGGGACAGTCCCCGCGACACCTTTTTCAGCACACACAAAAAGTACATGCGCGAAGTTTTGTGAGATTGCACAGTTAGTACTTAGCGGGGGACAGTCCCCAGGGCCTTGTGCAAGTAATCACCACCGAGGAACCCCCTGAATGGTTACCTTCATTTGAGGCTGCATCAGAAATGAGCAGGGGGCATTCCCAGTTGCCTGTAGCCCTCGTAGAGAATTATTCCGGCGGCATTGGAGAGATTAAGGCTTCTTACTTCTCCCCAGATGGGTATTCTTATGAGGTGGTCAGCCTGGGAGGTTATCTTTTCGGGTAGACCCCAGGTCTCGGGACCCAGAATCAGGTGGTCCTGGAAGGAGTAGGAGTGCCGGGTATAGTCTGCACCCTGCCTGGCACTGGTCATTATCAGCCTGTGGCTTTTATCTAAGTTCTGCCGGTATTCTTCCCAGTTTTTCCACAAGGTCAGCTCAACGTGTTCCCAGTAATCAAGCCCGGCCCTTTTGAGATACTTGTCATCCAGGCTGAATCCCAGTGGCCCCACCAGGTGAAGCGGAGTCCGGGTGGCGGCGCATAACCTGGCTATAGCCCCGGTGTTTGGCGGTATCCGGGGCTGATAGAGTACGATGTGCATTATACTTCAAAAAGCATTTCCAGGTCGTCCCGGGTCAGGGATTTCCAGGCGTTCTGACCGGGAATGACGGCTTCGGCAACTCCCTTTTTCTGTTCCTGGAGCTTGAGGATCTTTTCTTCAACGGTGTTTTCACAGATCATCTTGTAGGAGAACACCTGCTTGGTCTGGCCTATACGGTGCGTCCTGTCTGTGGCCTGGTTTTCCACCGCCGGGTTCCACCAGGGATCATAGTGGATGACATAGTCGGCAGCTGTCAGGTTCAGCCCTGTACCCCCCGCCTTGAGGGATATGAGGAAAACAGGGATGTCCGGGTTGTTGTTGAACAGATCCACCTGCTCCAGGCGGTCCTTACTGGAACCGTCCAGGTAGGCATGGGGGATCTCGTTCATATTCAGCCAGGAACGGATGATATGCAGCATCTGGACAAACTGGGAGAATACCAGGACCTTGTGTCCGTCCTCGATTATGTTGGTGGTAAGGTCTTTGAAGGCTTCAAACTTCCCTGAAGGAATGTTGTTGTTCAGCCCGGGCATATTCAGCCGCAGAAGCCTGGGGTGGCAGCATATCTGGCGCAGCTTGAGCAAGGCGTCCAGTATGGACATCTGGCTGGCGGATATTCCCTTTTCGTCCACCCTTTGCAGGACCTGCTCCTTGAGCTTTTTGGCCAGGGCGGAGTAGAGGTCAAGCTGATCATCCATCAGGGCGCTGTAGTATACGTTTTCCACCTTGGGCGGCAGTTCCTGGGCCACCTCGATCTTGGTCCGGCGCATTATAAAGGGTTTTACCCGGTTGCGCAGGTAAGCAAGGCTTTCTTCGTCCCCGTCCTTTATGGGCTTTACAAAGCCTTTCTGAAAGGCGTGCTGCGATCCAAGGAAACCGGGCATGAGAAATTCGAAAAGTGACCAGAGTTCCAGCAGGTTGTTTTCTATGGGTGTCCCGGACAGGCAAAGCTTGAAATCCGCCTGGAGCTTGCGCACAGAGCGTGCGGTTATTGTATTGGGGTTTTTGATGTTCTGGGCTTCGTCCAGGATAATGGCATTGTATTCATGTTCCTGGAGTTCTTCCAGGTCACGGCGCAGCAGGGCGTAAGTAGTAATGATCAGATCGGATTGTTTAATTTTTTTGAACATGCCCGATCTTCTGGATCCATAAATGAGCAGACGCTGCATGGAGGGTACGAATTTCTGCGCCTCACGTTCCCAGTTGGTCAGAACCGAAGTGGGGACCACTATCATGGAGGGGCCTTTTTTGCCTTGCTCCTTTAGTTTCTGTAAAAAGGCCAGGGTCTGGATGGTTTTGCCCAGGCCCATTTCATCGGCCAGTATTCCCCCGAAACGGTATTCATAAAGAAAATTCAGGTAGCTCAGTCCCTGCTGCTGATAAGGGCGCAGTTCTGCGTTAAGACCCTGAGGGGGATCAATCTGCCTGACTTCTTTGAAGGAATGGATTTTTTCCCGCAGTTCGTTCCAGAAGGAGTCGGCCTGAACATTGTCAATGTCATCCAGAATGTTTTCCAGTACAGGCACTTCGTGATTCTGAAATTTCTTTTTGGGGGCTTTCTGCGGGTCAAGCCCCATGGTCTGCAGCTTGTGTTCCAGCTTTTTAATCCAGGATTCGGGCAGACTGGTGTAGGAGCCATCCTTGAGCTGGATATAGCGCTTGCCCTGGATCCAGGCCTTCCATATCTTCTCTATGGGTACCCGTATATCGTCGTATTCGACTTTGATGTCCAGGTTGAACCACTTGTCGTCTTTGGAGGTGTCCACTTTGGCCACAACATTGGGGGGGCTCAGCCTCACCCGGTACCGGGTAAGGTTCTTTTCCCCGTATACCCGGTACTGTTCCACAAGTCTGGGATAGGAATCCAGCAGGAAGGTTATGGCCTCTTCAGGCTCCAGAAACCACATGTTGTTGTTTCTGGATTGGAAACCGATGTTCTGCAGGTTGGACAGAAGTTCTTCTTCTTTGGCCTGTTCTCTGCGCACCAGAAATGACTTGCCCTCGAACTGATAACTCCCGGTCTGCAGGTCCTGGTTGGGACCGGGAAGGGTGATTTCTCCGTGCTCTGTTTCATATACATTCTGGATCTGAAGCGTAAGCAGGCTGCCCTCCTCGTCCAGGTAGAGCTTGGGATTGAACACGGCTGGTACAAAAATGGGGGACATGCGCTCCAGAAACTCTTCATGGCCGTATAGGTCGGAAGTGTGAATCCTGGTCCAGACTCTGTCCAGAAATTCAGAAATTTCACTATGGGGAATAACAGGCTGTTCTGAGACCAGTTCCTGCACCAGGGCGGGGTTGAGACCCGTCTGCACTGGATAGAAGCTGTTTTTCCAGCAGACCCACAAGGGCAGCTGGCCGTAAAAGAATGCTTTTTCTCCTGAGATGGAAAAAGGCAGCTTGCCTTCGCGTCCAAGCATGATATCAAACCCCAGGCCTTCATCTGTAAGCCTGGGGCTAAGCTGCAGGCGCATGGATGTGGTTTCCACGCGTACCGGCTGCTCTGTGTCTTCCCAGAACAGATAATACTCGTTTCTGATGCTCCAGAAAAACCAGGTCAAAAGGCCGGGAGGTATTTCCACCCGGTGTCCGAAATAGTCCAGGGAATAGCCTATCTGGGTTACTACATCCGGAAGCTGGGGGGATATTTCGCACCAGTTGGGGTTGCGGATGATCTGCTCCAGGGTAACGGGATTGAGTACCGATGAAAGCCCGTTTTTGTTCTGCCTGGCCCGGTAGAATTCCACCTGCAGTCGTCCGGGTTCCGGAAAAAACCTGTAAACCAGGTAATGTTGACCCGGCTCGGGCTCCAGCTCGGTGGCAAAGTATATGCGAAAGGTGTGCCGCCATTCAGTCCTGGTGACAGGTGTGTCTTCACCTGTTTCTTCTCTTAGTCCGGCAAGAAACTTCAGGGCGGTGGCACCAATATGTTTGCAGATTCCGGTAAAAGACTCCGGGCAGTTGCAGTGAAAGTTTATGGTTTCACTGTCCAGGTTGAGACCGATTTCGGAGTTGTATACCTGAAAATCCTCTCCCTGGATCCTGCCTTCCAGATCAAGGTACTGATCCCTCTGATTGACATTAATCTTGTGGATGCCGTTTTCGGAGTAGAGTTCCTGGGCGTTTTCCAGAATATATTCAGGTATGTTGTCGTGAATAAATTTTTGAATGATATCCTGTGCTTTTTGTTCTTCGGGACTGAGCATGGGCTTTAGTTTCTCCTCAAATTTCTTGGGTGTTTGCCTTTCTGAAATTATAAAGCAAAGACAAACTTACATCATTTAAACAAAGTCCAACCTTTTTTCAAGCAAAAAAAGAATTTTTTTACATTTCTGAAAAATGGTTATCACTACTGTTTGTCCGGCATGGTTTTTTGTTTTATATCAATCATGTCAGGTTTTCGGTTGACGGAATCTGGGCTGCAGATCCCGACGTCAGGGAAACGATTGTCGGGGCGTTTATCAAAACTTTGAATAGATATTTTTTGCAACCATTCAGGTGGCGCCGGAACCGGCCCGGGAACAGTCCCCAAGTCACGCCAGAGGCGTGAGTACCAGCAATCAATACCGAGAACCCCCTGAATGGTTACTTTTTTTTGGGCTTTAAGGGTTTTTTTTCTTTTTAAAAAAAGGTATGTTACGCCATCACTGACAACGAAAATATTTACTGAAATGTGCTGCAAAAGCTTTTGAAGTTTTCCATAGTGCTGATACACTCTGGTAGAGTCCCATTATTTTTCCGGGTGCAAGCCGGAAGGTTCCAGCATCTTTTTTCGTCTGAATGCCTGGACCCATATCATTGAAAGAGGTTTGTGACAATAGTCACAAACGTAAACTGAAAAATATTTTAAAATCCTGCATGCGCTACTCAAAAATTCAGGACCTGCCCACAAAGTGGGCGCATTTCTGTCTGAACATCTCCTCTTTCGTGCACAGGCAAGCCGGTGTGAGTCTTAAAGGCAAAAAAGTCCTGGCCGGTTTCTCCGGAGGGCCGGATTCGGCAGCCCTTGTCCTGGCTATGCATTATCTGGCTCCCAGCCTGAACATGAAGCTGGAGGCAGCTTATCTGGACCATGGTCTGCGCAGGGAAGCCGGGGAAGATCTGGCCCTGGTGCAGGATACCTGTTCTCAACTGAGCATGAAATTGCACCTGGGCCGAAGCAATGTATCCAGGCTGGCGGGCAGGGGAAGGGGGGGCATTGAAGAGACCGCCCGCAGACTGCGCTACAGGTACCTGCATGGTGTGGCCAGGAAGACCGGAGCTGATTATGTCCTTACGGGGCACCACTTAAATGATCTGGCCGAGGACATTCTCATGCGTCTGCAAAGAGGTACAGGTTGGCCGGGGCTGTCAGGGATGCGGGCTTATGTGCCGGAAAGAAGGATTTTAAGGCCCCTTTTAATGATTCCCAGGAAGTGCATCATGGATTTTCTGGAGACTGCGGGCCAGGGTTATGTGCTTGATGCCACCAACAAAGACAAAACCTTCCTGCGCAACAGGGTAAGGATGTCTCTGGTTCCGGAGTTTGAAGCAATAAATCCCGGTTTTCTGAAATCCATTGCCAATATCTGGAGGCTGGGCCGGGTGGATGCAGATTACTGGGATCATATCCTTGAAGAAGCCCGGCAGGATGTTCAAGAAGAAGATTTAGTGCCCGGGGATTTGCTTTCCGGTATGCACCAGGCTGCCAGGATGCGCTTGTACAAAAAAACACTGGACTCTCTGGGGCCGGGACAGGCCCTGGTGGAGAATATATTCAAGCTGGATGAGCTGTGGCAGAGCCGGAAGACCGGGGCCAGGGTGCAGTTTCCCGGGGACAAGGAGGCTTTAATCAGCAGGGAAGGGATAGAGTTCAGACATATATCCCATGGGACTGAAAAAAAAGGAAGTTAAGATGGATTTACAACTGGCACAGGAAAAGGACGCTGTACTGGGAAAGGATTTTTTGACCTGGCTCTGGTTTAAAAGCGAAGAGCAGAATCACGTGTTCAAGACCAGAGAGGGTGAGGATTTCGCCCTGTGGATGGGGCAGAAGATCGTGGTGGAGGGCGGAGAAGGTGAGAGCCTGGAAAAGGCGGTCTGTACTGGCATGATGTCCAGGCTGCAGGAGGCCAAGCTGGGTCTTGGCACCGGCAAGAAGGTGGTCCAGGCCAGGGTGACCCTGGAAGAAGACAGCAACTCCTGGAGCATGCAGCTGGATGCAGGGATGTTTTCCTTCAACGGGCTAAAGCCGCCGAAAGTGGATACCCAGCTCCAGGAAGGAGAGGACCCCGACGGTGCTTTCCTGGAGAAAATGTACCTGCTGGAGAGGGCCATATACTATACCGATGAGGTGTACTCCATGTTTCTCGGCAAGAGGATGTCTTCAGAATGGAATCAGGAGTGCCAGAGGATCAGGGAGTGGATTTATCAGGATTGATGGTGGTCTGACTGGTCTGACTGGTCTGACTGGTCCGACTGGTTTGACTGATCTGACAGGTCCGACGGGTCTGACAGGTCCGACAGGTCCGACTGGTCCGACAGGTCCGACGGGTCTGATATGTCCGAGGTGTCCGGGATATCTGAGTGCTCGGAGGGAGCCGATGAGCTAGGTCCAGAGATTATGGATCCGGGGGTGAGCTGAAGTCACTGATATTAATGGAGTTGAAGGGATATGCATGAAAATGCTTTTGACAGGGTCCTGGTTTTCGGGGAGGTCCTTTTTGATATCTTCCCGGACCAGTCCAGGGTAATCGGGGGTGCCCCCTTTAATGCAGCCCGTCACCTGCAGGGTCTGGGGCTGGATCCTTTTTTTGTGAGCAGAGTGGGCAGGGATGCTCCAGGAGAGGAGGTCCGGGAGCAGATGCAGCTGTGGGGGATGAACCGGCAGGGCCTGCAGGTGGACCAGGACAGGCCCACCGGTATGGTGTTGGTCAGGTTTAAAGGTGACGAGCCTTATTATGAGATTAAAGAAGAGGTTGCTTTCGATTATATTGAACAAGACCAGGAGCAGAGTTCTTTTGAGGGAAGAACGCTTTTCTACCACGGAACTCTGGCGGCCCGCAGCAGCATTTCAGCCAGCACTCTTTATGCCCTGGCTCAAAAAAAAGACCAGGAAGTGTTCTGCGATATCAACCTGCGTGATCCCTGGTGGAGCAGGGAGCTGGTCAGGGATATCCTGTCCTGGTGTAGCTACTTGAAGGTCAATCTGGATGAGCTTGAAGAGGTGGCCTCAATCCTGGAAATCAGGGAAGAGGGTCTCCAGGCCAGGGCCAGGATGGTGCAGAAGGTCTGCGGGCTAAAATGCCTGGTACTGACCATGGGTGGTGATGGGGCCATGCTTTTTCCCGGAGACCGGGAGCATCTTTTTGCTGCCGCACCGAAAGTAAGTTCTTTCGAGGATGCAGTTGGAGCCGGAGATTCATTCAGCGCCATATTTCTGATGGGCCTTTGCAGGGGCTGGTCATGGGAAAGTATCCTGCAAAGAGCGGTGCGCATTGCTGCGGAAGTATGCTCCATCAAGGGGGCGGTGCCGGAGGAAAAGGACTTTTACAGCAGGTTTGCCCGGTCCGTGATGCATGACGGCCCTTGAACCAGGCCCGTCCCTGCAGACCTGCGTCTGCCAGGGCAAGAACAAGAAACATATTCTTCATTAAATTGACAAGCTTTTGTTATAATTTAATTTTTATCCGGAGGCAGATATGACCAACATCAGACGCCGCAAAGACGGTCTGTACCTGGTGCACCTGAGCATTCACGGCCTGGTGCGGGGTTTTGACATGGAACTGGGCCGGGATTCGGACACTGGCGGCCAGGTCAAGTATGTTGTGGAACTGGCCAGGGCCCTGGGTAAAAATCCCAGGGTGGCCAGGATGGATCTGCTTACCAGAAAGGTCCTGGATTCCAAGGTGGACAACAGCTACGGCAAAACCATCGAGAAGCTGGGGGATAAGGCCAATATCGTGCGCATAGAGTGCGGTCCCAAGAGGTACCTGCGCAAGGAAGTGCTCTGGCCCTATCTGGATGAGTTCACGGACAAGGCCCTGCAGTACTTCAGGCGGGTGGGCATGGTGCCGGATATAATCCACGGACACTACGCCGATGCCGGCCTGGCAGGGTCAAAACTGGCCCAGCACCTGGGGGTGCCTCTTATCTTTACCGGGCATTCACTGGGGCGCATAAAAAAGCAGAGCCTGCTGGAACATGGCCGCAACGAGGCCACCATAGAATCCAGATACAACATGTCCACCAGGATCGAGGCCGAGGAAGTAGCCCTGGGTAATGCTTCCCTGGTAATCACCAGCACAGCCCAGGAACGTGACGAACAATATAAAGAATACGAGAATTATCACCCCAGGAGGATGCGCATCATACCTCCAGGGATAGACCTTGATCGCTTCTATCCCTACAAATCGGATCAGAAGAAGCCCCGGATCGCCCACGAGCTGGACAGGTTTCTGCAGAAGTCCAATAAGCCCATGGTTCTGGCCCTTTCCCGTCCCGACGAGCGCAAGAATATCACCACCCTGGTGGAAGCCTTCGGAGAGAGCCCGGAACTGCGAGAAGCGGCCAACCTGGTGATTATCGCGGGAAACCGTGAAGATATAGTTAGAATGGACAAGGGCCCCAAAAGAGTACTGACCAGGATTCTGATGCTGGTGGACAAGTATGATCTTTACGGTCAGGCAGCATATCCCAAGAAGCATGCAGCTGACGATGTGCCTGAGCTGTACCGCTACGCTGCTCAACGGCGCGGGGTATTTATCAATCCAGCCATGACCGAACCTTTCGGCTTGACGCTTATTGAAGCAGGTGCTACCGGCCTGCCCCTGGTGGCCACCGATGATGGAGGGCCCAGGGAGATAATAGGCAAATGCGCCAACGGCACACTCATCGATCCCCTGGACAAGGAGGCCATGGTCAACGCCCTTCTGGCCCTGGTGAGGGACAGGGAAAACTGGAAGAAGCACTCCAGGGCAGGCATTAAAGGGGTTAAAAAATATTTTTCATGGGATGCTCATACAAAGACCTATCTGCGCGAGATCCAGAAGCTGCGTCCCCGCAGGAAGGAAGAAGAGCCCAGGCTGCCCATAATCAAGAGCAAGCTGCCTGTGGCGGAAAAAGTTCTGATCACTGACATAGACAATACCCTTCTCGGTGACCACGAAGGGGTCAAGGATCTTCTGGATATCCTGAGCAGTATGCAGGAAGAGCTGGTTTTCGGAGTGGCCACGGGCAGGAGCCTGGAGAGTACCCTGAATATCCTGGCCAAAGAAAACGTACCTGTCCCGGATATTCTCATCACCTCGGTTGGCAGCGAAATATATTACGGGCCGAACATACTCAAGGATCATGCCTGGAGCAGGCATATCGCCTACCGCTGGAAGCCCGGGGCCATTGCAGAGGTCATGAAGGAAGTGCCGGGAGTGCAGATGCAGGCCCAGGAGAATCAAAGAGAATTCAAGCTGAGCTACAACTACACCCCTGGAAAGTACCCGGGGATCAGATACGTACGCAGGCTCCTGCGCCAGAAAGACCTGCATGCAAAAATGATTCACTCCCATAACCAGTTTCTGGATTTTCTGCCGGTAAGGGCCTCCAAAGGCCTGGCCATCCGGTATCTGTGCATGAAATGGGGCGTGGATATGAAAAAGGTCCTGGTGGCCGGAGATTCCGGCAATGACCGGGAAATGCTTCTGGGCAGCATGCTGGGAGTGATTGTGGGCAACTACAGCCAGGAGCTCAAGAATATGCCCGTGACTTCGAATGTTTATTTTGCATCTGACTATTATGCCCGGGGCATAATCGAGGGCATGCAGTATTTCGGATTTCTGGAGGAAGGATAATGATTGATGTAGAGGAACTGGACGGACTTGATCCCGAACTTAGAAAGTCGTTGTATCTTTTTTTGCGGGAAATGATCAGAAAAGAGAAGCCTTTTCTGCTGCGTTCCGAACTGCAGGACATGCTGGCGGATTTTTTTGAGGACGAAGAACACGGCAGGCACGAATCTGCCCTGGTATTTGAAGTCTTCAGGTATACCCAGGTGGCCACAATACGAAATCCATGGGTTTACCTGGCTGTGCGCCCGGAAATAGCCAAATGGCAGTACTTTCGTTTTCACGTGGAAGATGTGCTTTTTGATGAGATCGGGGCCAGCGACTACCTCAAGTTTGATGAAATGCAGGTGAACAACAGCACCCAGGTGGACGAATTTCTGCTGGAAATAGACCTGGAGCCCTTCAACAGGGAGTTTCCAAAGCTCAATGAATACACCTACATCGGCAAGGGGGTTGATTTTCTCAACCGTCATCTGTCCGGGCAGTTTTTCCAGGACAAGAAGCGGGGACATGAAAAACTGTTTGAGTTCCTGCGCCTGCACCAGATTGAGGGCAAACAGCTCATGCTCAACGGCCACATTGAAACTGTTTCCGGGCTTCGTTCGGCCCTGCGCAAGGCCCTGACCTTTCTTAAGAAGCAGGATCCCTCCCAGAAATGGTCCGGGATTTCCAGGCATATGCAGACACTGGGCTTTCAGCCCGGGTGGGGCAAGGATGTGGAGCGGGTCCGGGAAAATCTTGAGCTGCTGCGCGAGATACTCGAGGCTCCAACCCCCAATATCCTGGCCTCGTTTTTAAGCCGTATACCCATGATATTCAAACTGGTGATAGTCTCGCCTCACGGATATTTCGGGCAGTCCAACGTGCTGGGCAGGCCGGATACCGGGGGGCAGATAGTGTATATTCTGGACCAGGTACGCGCCCTGGAAAAGGAAATGCGCAGGCAGATAAAGGAGCAGGGGCTGGAGATCGAACCGGAGATTGTTGTTTTGACCCGTCAGATTCCCGAGGCCGGGGATACCACCTGCAATCAGCGCCAGGAAGATATAGTGGGTACCAGTAATGCCAGGATCCTGCGGGTGCCTTTCCGCTATCCCAGCGGCGAGATCGTGCCGCACTGGATCTCCAGATTCCATGTCTGGCCCTTCCTGGAGCGATTCGCCCTGGATTCAACCCAGGAGGTGCACAGTGAGCTCAAGGGCCGTCCGGACCTGATCATTGGAAACTATTCCGACGGCAACCTGGTGGCCTCACTTATGTCCAAAAAGATGAATATCACCCAGTGCAACATCGCCCACGCCCTGGAAAAGTCCAAGTATCTCTTTTCTTCCCAGTATTGGAAGGACAACGAGGCCCAGTACAGGTTTTCCAGTCAGTTCACTGCTGATCTTATCGCCATGAACACCGCTGACTTCATAATCACCAGCACTTACCAGGAGATTGCAGGCACCGAGGAAAGCGTCGGCCAGTACGAAACCTACAATGCCTTTACCATGCCGGATCTTTACCGGGTGGTAAGCGGTATCGACGTGTTTGATCCCAAGTTCAACGTGGTTTCCCCGGGTGCGGATGAAAACGTTTACTTTCCGTATTATGAAAAGGATCGCCGCCTCACGGAGCTGCACGATGAATTGAGCGACTATATTTACGGCCCTCCCGGGGACTGGGCCAAGGGAGAACTGCAGGACCGGACAAAACCCATTCTGTTTACCATGGCCCGTCTGGACAGGATAAAAAACCTCACCAGTCTGGTACGCTGGTACGGGGAAAATCCGGAACTGAGGCAGGAAGCCAATCTGGTGCTGGTTGCCGGCAGCCTGGATGTCAGGGATTCTCAGGACGAGGAGGAAAAGGCATGTATTCAGGAGATGCACAGGCTTTTTGAAGAGTTTGACCTGCATGAACAGGTGCGCTGGCTGGGCACGCGCCTGGACAAGAACATGAGCGGAGAGCTGTACCGTTTTATTGCCGATTCCAGAGGGGCCTTTGTGCAGCCGGCGCTTTTCGAGGCCTTTGGACTGACTGTTGTGGAGGCCATGAATTCAGGGCTTCCTACTTTTGCCACCATTTTCGGAGGACCTCTGGAAATAATCGAGGACGGCAAAAGCGGGTTTCATATAGACCCCACCCACGGGGACGAGGCTGCAGGACTCATGGCGAACTTTTTCTCCCGCTGCCGGGCTGATGCAAGCTACTGGGACACCATTTCAAACAACAGCATAAAGCGGGTGGAGGAGAAATACAACTGGAGGCTTTATGCCCAGAGACTGTTGTCCTTTTCCCGGATTTACGGCTTCTGGAAGTATGTGTCCAACCTGGAGCGCGATGAGACCAGGCGTTACCTGGACATGTTCTATTCTCTAAAAATGCGCAGCCTGTCACACTAAGGCTGGATCGAAAAATTTTCGTAACTGTTCAGCACTTTTTGTGTATACTCTTGTTCTGGCAGTCGGTGTCGGCGTCGGTATCGGGGTCGATAGAAAACCGAAAACCAGAGTTGCGTGGAGCATTCCCCAACAGCTTCGATACCGATCCCGATTCCGATACCGACCCCGACAAAAACAATGAGCAGTTACAAATTTTTAGCACTCAAGTATCATCCAGGGAAACTACCTGGTTTCACCCCTGAATCCGTAAGCCAGGTAAAGAAGCACCGCCCCTAAAATTATCATGGGTACGGACAAGATCTGGCCCATGGTCATCCAGTCCAGGAGCACAAAACCCAGGTGGGCATCGGGCTCCCGGAAAAATTCCACCAGAAAGCGCAGCACCCCGTAGCCCAGACAGAACAGCCCGGATACGGCCATGGTGGGTCTTGGACGTGAGGAGAATATCCACAGGATGATAAACAGGAGAAGGCCTTCCAGCAGGGCCTGGTAGATCTGGGATGGGTGCCTGGGGACCATATCCGAGCCGGGAAAAACCATGGCCCAGGGCACATCCGTGGGTCGTCCCCAGAGTTCGGCATTGATAAAGTTGCCGATACGCCCGCACATTACTCCCAAAGCCCCCATTGGGGCCACGAAGTCGGTAACCGTGAAAAAGCCTCTGCCTGTTTTGCGGGCATACCAGTACATGGCTATGATCCCGCCTATTAACCCGCCGTGAAAAGACATTCCTCCCTGCCAGATCATGACTGCGGTCCAGGGCTGTGAAATAAGCCCGAAAAAATCATAAAATAGCATGTAGCCGAGCCTGGCCCCGAGTATTATGCCCAGGGCTCCAAAGACCACCATGTCCGGCAGTTCTTTGACGTCCCAGCCTGAGCCGGGCTTTTTTGCCCTGTGGCGGGCCAAAAGCCAGGCCAGGGTGAATCCGGCCAGGTACATAAGTCCGTACCAGCGGATTTCCAAGGGGCCGATGGCTATGGCTACAGGGTCAAAGTTGGGATGTTGCAGCATGATTTATGATTGTGGGGTTCATGTTTAACTACTCTCCAGGGTCCGGGGACTTCGCAAACAGGACGTAAAAACTCACTCCGCGGGGCGTTTAGATTGACCAATTTTATCTGATGGTGAATTTTACCAAGTTTTTTTAGTTCTTATGCTCTGCTTTGTCTTTAATACTCCTTCCAGGCAGCAGGCCGGATATGATGAAGGCTGCTGCGGCCACCAGAACTACTGTGGCACCGGTGGTCAGATCCAGGTAGTAGGCAAGCCAGATTCCGGTCTGGGTAAAGATGACGCTTATGATAACCGCAAGAAGCATCATCTGCTTGAGAGAACTGGAGTATTTCTCTGCAATATAAGAGGGAATGGTTAAAAGGGCAATAACCAGGATAAGCCCCACCACCTGGATGGTCATGACCACGGTCATGGCCACCATGACCAGGAGCAGAAAATAAAGCGCGGTAACCGGGACTCCCACGGCCCTGGCGAATTCTTCGTCGTGGGACATGGCCAGGAAGTCCTTGTAGAATATCAGCACCAGCACAGTGATGGCCAGGCTGAGGCCTGCCATGGTCCACAGGGCGCTTGCGGGGACCATGAGGATGCTGCCGAAGAGATAGCTCATGAGGTCCACCCTGTACCCCGGGGTCAGATCCAGCAGGATTATGCCTATGGACATGCCCACGGCCCAGATGACGCCTATGACCGTGTCCGCCCGGTGCTTGCGGCTGTGGCTCACCAGGCCCATGGTCAAGGCAGAGATAAGTGCAGCCAGTCCTGCGCCCAGGGAAGGGGGGAAGCCGGCAAAAAAGGCCAGTCCGATGCCGCCGTAAGAGGCGTGGGCAATACCCCCGGAAATGAACACCAGCCTGTTGACCACTACCATGGCCCCGATGATGCCGCAGGCGATGCTTACTAAAAAGCCCGCCAGCAGGGCATTGCGCATGAAGTCGTACTGCAGGATTTCCAGCATGATCTCAGTGGTGCCTCAGTACCCTGTGGGGGACGTCGCCGTGAGTGATCAGTTCCACCGGGCAGTGGTATACCTTTTCCAGCATTTCCTTACTGATTTCTGCTGCATCATGGTAGTAGAGACTGCGGTTTACGCAGGCCACGGCCTTGACGTGACTGGAAAGTACCGAAAGGTCGTGACTTATGACCAGGATGGTGGTTCCCCGGTCATTCAGTTCTTTGAGAAGATCGTAAAACCTGGTGTGAAAGGCCTGGTCCACAGCAGCGGTGGGTTCGTCCAGGAAAAGTATCTGCGGCCTGGCCACCAGTGCCCGGGCTATAAGCACCCTTTGTCTCTGCCCGCCGGAGAGGCTGCCTATGTTGCGCCCGGAAAAGTCCTGCATGCCGACCTGCTCCAGGGCCTGGCGGGCCAGATCTGAGTCCCGGGCAGTAAAGCGTCTCCAACGGCCAAGATGTCCCAGACGTCCTACAAGGACAGTCTCGTGCACGGTGATGGGAAATTTGTCTGCGCCGCTCTGGCTCTGGGGAACGTAACCCACAAGGTGGGGCAGGGCACCGGGGGGTTTTCCCAGTACACGGATAATTCCCCGGGAAGGCTGCAGGATGCCCAGCAGGATGCGCATAAGAGTGGTCTTGCCTCCGCCGTTGGGACCCAGTACTGCCAGGAATTCTGCCTGTTTTACCTGCATGTTCACGTCTTCCAGGACCGGGTGGTGGTTGTAGGCAAAGCTGAGGTCCTGAATTTCTATGGCGTTTTCATTCATCTGTCATATGTGTGGGCCGGATTAACCGGCCTGGATGTTTTTTTGTAAAAGTATCCGGCATGTCCGGGAACAGCCGTTCAGGGGACATAACTGGCCATATCTGGATGTTATCCCCTGAACGGCAACCCGGGCAGGAAGCATTTGCTGCCTGATTATCAGTGCTCCATGGCCTTTCTGAATTTTTCGGCCACGGTGAGCATGTTTTCTTTCCAGTTCTCTGCCAGGGGGTCAATGGAAACAGTCTCTCCGTTTATGGAGTCGGCTATGGTTTCAGCGCTTCGTTTGGAAAACTGCGGAGATACGAATACGACTTTTATGCCTTCATCCCTGGCTGTGTCAATAAGCTCCTTTAAATCAGCCGACCTGGGCTCGCGTCCCTCCACTTCCACAGGAACCTGGACAAGACCATACGCCCGGGCAAAGTATCCCCAGGCCGGATGAAAGACCATGAATCTGCTGCCGGGCGGGACATCATTGAAGACAGACTTGATTTCCTGGTCCAGCTCAAGAAGTTCACGAATAAAGGCAAGGTAATTATCCCTGAACTCAGCCTCTGCCCCGGGCATGGCCTCGGACAGGGCCCGGTAGACGTTGTCTGCGATTATCATGGCCAGATCCGGTGAGAGCCATACGTGCGGGTCCAGGCCATCATGTCCGTTGTGATCATGATGGTGATCATGCCCATTATCGTGCCCGTGATCATGCCCATGGTCATGGTTGTGATTATGTTCATGATCGTGATCATGCCCGTGGTCATGGTCGTGATCGCAGTCCTGCAGCATGGAGATTTTCTCAATGCCCCGGTCCAGGCGGACTATTTCCAGGTCCGGATGTGTGGATTTGATCCTGGGCAAAAGAGCATTTTCATATTCAACTCCTATGGCCATGTACAGGTCAGCCCGGCCCAGTTTTCTGATCTGGGAAGGTTTGGGTTCAAAGGTATGCGGACTGGCACCTGCAGGAAGAAGTACGGTGGTATCTGTCAACTCCCCACCGATTCTGTCCACAAAGTATTTTTGCGGGGCTATGCTGACCATTATATCCAGGCTGTCCTTGTCCGAGGCCGGGGCCATTGCCGGCCAGAGCAGCATGAGAAACACTGTGGTGATTAAAGCCCAGGCTGACAGCCCGGCTTTTACGGGTGATTTTTTTTCAGGCATAAAAGTTCCTCCTTGGTGCTTTGATTGTGTTTCATGATTTACCTGATAATTGATATACTATTATCATTTTTAACTGGTCAAGTAAATTTTACAGTATCTGTCTAACTTTTAAGGAAAGCAGGGCACAGCCCCCCCCCGCACTTATTTTTAAATGTGTCAGTCATCCTTTAGAAAAATAAATGCGAGGTAGAGCCAGTCCCCGTGCCACATGCAAAGCTAAACAGGTACAATTTGCATAACTTGAAGTTGCATTTTGCTTTAAATGGCCATATAAATCAGCTTAAGTCCAGGGAGTTTGTATATGAAACACAAGACTCAGCAAAGAAAGGCCTTGATGGAGTGTTTACATGAAGCCCGAGGGCCATTGAGCCCTGCAGAAATTTTATGGTTTTCCCGGGAGAAAGTTCCTTCTCTGGGTATTGCCACGGTATACCGCAACCTGAAGCTGCTGGTAGAGGAAGGGTTTGTTGCCGAACTGCAGGTCCCGGGGCAGGGTTCATATTATGAACCGGCGGACATGGATCACCACCATCATTTCCAATGCCGTAACTGCAAGCAGCTTTTTTGCATACCAGGCTGCCCGCCGGGGATAACATCCCTGGCGCCTGAAGGTTTTAAGCTTGATGGGCATGAGATCTTTCTGTATGGACGTTGTTCTGAATGCACTCAATAACTTTAGTGATTTAAAAAAGGAGATTGTCATGAATGAAAGGCAAGGAATCGTGACCCTGCATCAGAACCCCATGACGCTGGTGGGTGAAGAACCGGTAAAAGACAGAATGGCTCCGGATTTTGAAGTGGTGGACAATGATTTAAACCCGTTTAAGTCTTCCAGCATCAAGGGCCGGGTGGTCATAATCGCCTCGGTACCGTCCCTGGATACTCCCGTGTGCGACATGGAGGTCAGGCGTTTCAACCAGGAAGCAGCATCCCTGCACGATGACATATCCATCCTGACCATCAGCATGGATCTGCCTTTCGCGCAAAAACGCTGGTGCGCCGCAGCCGGAGTGGACAAGGTTCAGACCCTGTCCGACCACAGGGATGCCTCGTTTGGAAAGGCTTACGGAGTACTCATAAAAGAACTGCGTCTGCTGGCCAGGGCCATGTTTGTCGTGGATAGGGAAGGTGTCCTCAAATATATACAGGTTGTGCCCGAAGTGTCAGGAGAGCCCAATTACAAGGCAGTGCTGGATGCAGCTTCAGAACTGGTATAGCCTGATGGCAGACGTCCCGGCCTGGACCCTGCTGGAGAAAACACTTATGCCCCTCTACGGATGCAGTCAAATCTATACGGGGCTGTGCATGATCATCTCTGGACCAGGTCGGGCAGAAAAAGGGCCAGCTGTGGAAAAAGAGTCAGGATGGCGATGCAGAGTATTATACTCAACAGGTAAGGCCATACCCCTCTGAAAATAGTCACCACCGGCGTATCCTTGACTATGCCGGCCACCACGTAGACGTTGGCCCCCACAGGAGGCGTTATTACGCCCATGCCCACAACCAGTACGATTATAACCCCGAACCAGATGGGGTCGAATCCAAGGTGAACGGCCACGGGATAGAAGATGGGTATAGTCAGCAGAATCAGGGCCAGGGCATCAATAAAGCATCCAAGCAACAGATATATGAGCAGAATGATGGCCAGGACAGCCACGGGATGGATGGGCAGGTCTCCGGCCCATACAGCCATGGTGGTTGGTATGTTGGTCACTGCCAGAAAGCGGCCGAAAACCGTGGCCGCCGCCACCAGAAACATGATCATGGCCGAGATGCGAATGGTGTCGCGCAGGGAATTTTTAAATCCGGTCCAGTTGATCTGCCTGCGGATAATAGCTACGGCCAGGGTGGCGGCAGCTCCGACCCCCCCTGCCTCGGTGGGCGTGAAGTAGCCCAAAAAAAGCCCGCCGATGACCACTATAAATATGATGACAACTTCAACTCCGCCCTTTGCAACAGCCCTTATCTTGCCTTTGAGATCCACTTCCGGTCCGGCTGGGGCCAGATCCGGATTTCTGACGGCCCTTATCCATGTAACCAGCATGAACAGGCCCATAAGGAGAACTCCGGGAATGATTCCCGCCAGAAACAGCTTGGCAATGGATTCCCCTGTGGCGATTCCATAGATGATAAAAATGACGCTGGGAGGGATCATTACCCCCAGGATGGCCGAGGAGGCCACTACTGAAGTGGCCAGGGAGCGATCATACCTGTACCTTTTCATTTCCGGCACTGCCACAGCGCTCATGGTGGCAGCCGTAGCCGTGGTGGAGCCGCATATGGCTCCAAACGCAGTGCTTGCGCCTATGGTGGCCAGGGCCAGGCCTGCGGGCAGCCTGCCCACAACCTTGTAAGTGGCATCGTATATCCTGCGGCTTATGCCGGCATGGTAGGCGATATAGCCCATCCAGACGAAGAGGGGGACCACGATGAGAGAGTACGAGGCAAAGGTGTTGTAGATGGAAGAGGAAGCAATGGAAAGTGCAGCATCCAGGGAAATTAGATAAGCATATCCCCCTACTCCCACCACCAGCATGACAAAAGCCACCGGCATGCGGGCGGCAATGAGTACAAAAACGAGCAGAATAGCTGCGATACCCAGTTCAAAAGGGCTCAATCCTGTTTCCTCCCCCTGATCAGGGCCAGGGTATTTTTAATCAGTTCCAAAACTATAATCATGGCAAGCATGATCATGCCGCAGGCAACCAGGTAATAAACCGGGTAAAGGGGTAGATCTAAGGAAGAGGTGGACAGGTTTCTTCTGTGCACGTTGGACGCGTACTGCAAAAGCCCCCATGATATAAGGGAGATAAAAGTCAGTGAGATGGCGTTGGTGATAATCTCGACAATATTCTGAATTTTTGGAGGCAGACTGTCTACAAGCAGACTGACAGTCACATGCCCCCTGTTGACTGCACAGTAGGCCACACCCATGGACAGGATGACAGCGCCAAGGATTTCCACCAGTTCATAGCTGCCGGTAAGGGGTTTCCACCAGGCGCGCATGAAAATGTTGGACACTATGACCAGCATGACCAGGACAAGGGCCAGCTGGGCAATCTGGGAAATGCGCAGGGCCAGGTTGTGTACGATTTTTTCCAGGAGCTCCATTGCTACAAGCCCCCTGGCTTTGGAAAAGACCCGGCCGTGAAGGGCGAAAAAAAACTTCCCTCAGTTGACGGGCCGGGCATCAATTCACAGGGTTGCTTTATTATGGAAGCCGAATCCTCGGAAGGCATGGCAGGGCAAAAGCTGGTCATATATACGGTGATATTCATCTCAAGTGTTAAGGTTGTCTGTTATTGCCGCAATTCTGCAGTTCCTGGTTTCGTTTTTCTCGTCAGGCTTTTAAGAAAAACAGGGGACCTTCCAGCACCCTGCCGGCAGTATATCCAGGCTTTGTTCAGCGAGCGCCTGGAACGGGTGCGGGAAAGTCCCCATGCCATAATGTTAGAAAACAGGCAAGGGCATGTTAACATGCCTTTATAATTGACTTTAGTACTCCGGATATTCTGCCGAGAATTTTTCGTCCAGTTCCCTGATAAGCTCGACGGTTTTTTCAGCCGGCAGCCCCCTGTTTTCCTGCTTCTTTATCCAGTCTTCCACCACGGGCTGAATACGATCTAACCATTTCTGCTCTTCGTCTGCATCCAGTTCAAAGAATTCTATGCCGTGCTCCTGCATGCCGTACTCAAGGCCTTCCTGCCTGTGGTCGGCCCTGGATTTTCCGTATTCATAGGCGAATTCATCGTTCATTTCCCGGAATACGTCCTGAATATCAGGAGGCAGGGAATTCCAGGTGCCCTTGTTCATGATTTTCATAAAGACTACATTGTAGAGAAAAGGAGTATGAGTGACATAATCAACCACTTCAGCCAGCCTGAATCCTTTCAATGTGTCGTTGGGGGCCACAATGCCGTCCACAAGTCCCTGGTCCAGGGCCAGATAGGATTCGGACATGGGCATGGAATGAGTGACCGCTCCCAGTTTTTCCAGGGGCGGAACAGTTCCCCCTACGGCCCGGATTTCCATTCCGGCCAGTTCATCAAGGTTTCTGGCGGGCTTCTGGCTCATGATGTCCCCTGGTCCGGTGGCCCAGAAAAAGAGGACCTTGACGTCTTCAAACTCGTCGATCCCCAGATCCTGCTTTATTCTTTTGTAGCCTTCATGGGCGGTCATGGAGGCGGATACAGCATTGACATTCTGGTAGCCGGGCAGTTCAAAGGCCTCCATCAGGGGAAACATTCCCGGAGTATAGGAGGGGCAGGTCGTGCCTATATCCGCCACTCCCCCGGCCACGCCGTTGTAGATTTCCCGGGCGCCGAGCAGGGCTTCGCCTGCATGCAGGTTAATGCTGACGCGTCCGTCTGTACGTTTTTCCACCTCCTCTATCCAGCGTTTATGGGCATCAGCAACCATAAAATCGGTGGCAGGCCAGAAAGTGGCCAGGGAGAGGCTGAAGGTCTCTTCGGGTTTTTCAGCGTCATCCATTTCTTCATCTGCAGCACACCCGAATACCACCGGAAAAAAAAGTATTAATAACAGCCATATCCAGTAATAAAGTCTCCCCTTCATCCCTATTCCCTCCATGGTCCATGTTTATGAGCAGTTTGTTGATAAGGCAGCTGGTTTTTCCAGGAAAAAACTCCGGTACGTAAAAAGCTGAACAGATAATCCAGAACAACAGCTATCATCTCAAAAGTATATGAATCGGGCAACCTCTATTCTGTCACCGGTTTTACGGGGCATGTGAATGCTGTATATATAAACCGGGCGGATTTGTAAAACAGGGTGTACTAGTACCGCTTAAGCTCAAAAAGTTTCTTGGACTGAGTAGACACTATATGAAAGTATCTGTCCTGGGGGGTATATATGTAGGGCACATCTTCCTTCCGGCGGTATAGAAAGTGAGCCAGAATCATGCGGTTGACCGCCTGGTGCCCGATTATCATTATGTAAGTGGCATTTCCGCTCAAATATATGGCTTTTTTCAGACCCCGGTCCACCCTGTGCTTCAGGGTCACGTAGCCCTCACCCTCGGGGTAGATATAATTGTATTTGTCCTTGGTCCGGCTGTAGAATACTTCCGGTTTCTCGCGTCGAATCTCATCGTAGCTCATGTATTCGCAGGTACCGGCGTTGATTTCATTAAATTCCTTGAGCTGCATGACCTGGGCGTTTTTCTGCATTTCACTTATGGGACGGGCGGTCTGGACGGTGCGTTTCTTGGTGCTGGTATAGATATTTGGGATGTTGGTCTGTTTGAAGTGAGCCGCCAGGGCCTGGGCCTGGGCCCAGCCGTTGGGTGTAAGTTCTGAATCCCCCCCGATCCTGTTCTCCAGGTTGAAATAGCTCTCACCGTGTCTTACCAGGAAAAGGTTTTTGACCCAGTCCGAAACCAGAAGATCCCGTATCTGAACATTGCAGAAGATGTTGTCAGTCATCCTTTCACCCAGGATCTGGTTGTTCAGTGAGTCCAGTACATAGTAGTTGCGCTCTTCCTGGAGGGGCTGGGCGATATGCTCGTAATACTGGATTCTTTTTTTGAAGCTTTCAAATGCCTCCTGAAAGTCCATCCTTGAGAATTCCGGCTGCTCTGTTTTTTTGGTGATGCTGGCCTTGAGTATTTCGTCGTCATTGTTGATGCACTCCACAAACAAAACCGGATGGTCGGTGAGCATGTTTTGAATGGTCCTGCGGCGTTTGAGGCTGACATTGGTGGCATCCAGTATGGCCACCTGTCCGTCTCCCTGGAGATACCTGCTGGCGTTTTTGATATTGGTCAGGGCGATCTGCTCTCTTTGCTCGGCATTGGTTTTGTTTTCAGGGTTGTAAAAGTCCGGTCTGGAGGAATTTTCGCTCAAAAGCTTGCGCCTTAAGTCCCCGTTATTAAAGATGCGGACTTTGATGTTTTCTTTTTTCAGGCCTTCCTTGAGTTTGGCGGCCACGGTGGATTTGCCGCGGGCTGGCAATCCCACCATGGCAATGTACAGCTTGTTCAGGTAACCGTTATTCATAAGCACAAACAAACCCTTTCTTTCTGTTTCTGTACCCTTGAGATGTTCAAAGGCTTGATCCTTAAGGTTAAAGGGCATATAAATACCCGTTCAGTCTTCATTGATAAAAAAACAGATAAACACATTTTCAGGATTCAGGCAACCGGTTTAAAAAGTTATTAAAATGCAAGCAGTTGAATGGGTTGTTGTAGGTATAATTCTTTTTTTCAATTTCCTGGCTGCAGGTCACGCCCTTCTTTACAAAAGAGATCCCAAGGGGGCCTGGGCATGGATAGTAACCTGTCTGCTGGTGCCCACCCTGGGGCCGGTTCTATATTTTCTTTTAGGTATCAACAGGGTGAAGACCAGGGCCAAGAAACTGAAATGGTACTGGCCGCACTGGGACACGGATATTTATCCTTCTACTCAGAAACTGGCCCCTGCAGAAAAAAAAGTTCGCGACTTTGAAATTTCCCCTGACTTTCATCAACTGGCCCAGCTTTCAGAGGCGATTTCCAGAAGGCCTCTTCTTCAGGGCAACCGGGTGACTCCCTTATACAACGGAGAGCAGGCTTATCCAGAAATGCTGGCTGCCATCAACAGGGCGCAGAAAAGTATTTACCTGGTGACCTTTATTTTCGAAAGCAACGATACCGGCCAGCAGTTTGCAAATGCTCTGTCTAAAGCCGTACAGCGGGGTGTGGATGTGCGCGTGCTGGTGGACGGAATCGGGGAGTATTACTCCTGGCCCAGAATAGGAAAAACCCTCAAGGATAAAGGCGTTCCTTTTGTCCGTTTTCTGCCCCCCAGGCTTTATCCTCCTTCCCCGTTCATCAACCTTAGATATCACCGGAAAATGCTCATTGTGGACAGTGAGTTCGGTTTTACCGGGGGCATGAATCTCGGGGACAGGCACTTAGTGACAAAGCTCAACAACCGCAAGCGAAAACAGGATGTGCATTTTAAGTTTTCCGGTGCTGTGGTGAACCAGATGGAAGAGGTGTTTATGGAGGACTGGGGTTTTTGCACCGGTGATTACAGCAAAAGCCCCAGGCAGAAGGTGGCCAGGGCGCACCAGGGGGAGGCCGTCTGCAGGACCATTACTGTTGGTCCCAACCAGGACCTGGACAAGCTGCGTATTCTTCTTACAGGGATCGTTTCCCAGGCCAGGAAAAGAATCCTGATCATGACCCCATATTTTCTGCCCTCACAGGAGCTTATAGTGGCCCTGCAGACAGCGGCCCTCAAGGGCCTGGAGGTCAGCGTGGTTCTTCCTGAAAAAAACAATCTGCCCTACGTGCACTGGGCCACCAGAAACATGCTTTGGGAGATTCTTCAAAGCGGGGTAAAGGTGTTTTATCAGCCCCCGCCTTTTGCGCATTCAAAGCTCTTTGTAGCTGATGACTCCTATGCTCTCATAGGCTCGGCAAATATGGACCCCCGTAGTCTGAGGCTCAATTTTGAACTGGTGGTCGAAGTCTACGAAAAAAGGCTGGCAGGTAAGCTGGCCAGGCACATCCGTTCCAGAATACGTGAATCCCACGAGACCACCCTGCATGAAGTGGACAACCGGCCCCTGCCTGTGCGTACCAGGGATTCCTTCTGCTGGCTTTTCAGTCCTTATCTGTAAGAATATCGCCCGCCTTCAGGGACACAACTGACTCTTTGCAGGCGCACCATGCAGATGCCTGGATTGTCTCGTAAGCATCCAGGGTTCTCGATGGTGATTACTGGCAACAGGACCTGGGGACTGTCCCCGCTATGTACTATCATTGCAGGTTCACACAACTTGGCGTTAGTCATATTTTAATTGTGCAGGAAAGGTGTCGCGGGGACTGTCCCCAGTCACGAGCACCCCCTGAATGCTTACATTGCCCTCTTCGCATCTGCAGAGATCAGGCAGGTATAACCATATCCCGTGGATCTGTGGAAAGAGAGGACAAAACCCTGGGTTTGTCGCTTATATGCACCACATCCTCCACTCTGACCCCAAGCTCCTGGAAATAAAGACCCGGTTCCAGGGCCACCACGTGACCCCTGGCAAAAGCCGGTTCAATATGGTGCTCCATTTCCCTGGTCAGGCTCATGAATGAGCTGCCCAGTCCGGATTGGGCCAGCAAAGAGGCCTCCTTGTCCTCTTCCTCCTCCCGGGTGGCATCAGGGGCGGATCCCAGCAGTGGTTCTTCGTGAACCTCAAGGCCGATGCCGTGTCCGGCGGCATAAATCATGTGCTGCTCCAGGTCCTTCCGGCGGAACAGTTCTCTGATGGCCTCTTCAGGTCCGTAAATGCTCTGCCCGGGGTGCATTTTTTCCAGTGCAGCCTGGCGGGCCTGCAGCACCAGGTTGTAGTGTTCCAGAAAAGAGCTGTCCGGCTGGCTCCCGAGATAAAACATCCTGGTGATATCCGACCAGTAGCCCTTGATTCTTACCCCGTAATCAATGAGCAGTGGGCCATTTTCCAGTTCCTGGTCCATCCACCTGGAAAAGGCCAGGGCTGTGCCTGGGCCGCTCTTGATGCGGCACTTGGATTCTTCCGCGCCCAGGGCCTTGGCCCTGGCGTCGAATATGCCGGAGAGTTCCTTTTCAGATACGCCAACCCTGATTTTCTGTCTAAGGTGCTCCATGGCCTGATCCGCGATACTGCAGGCCTCTTCAATGCGCTGTACCTCGAAACTGTCCTTTATTTCCCTCAGGGCGTTTATTTCATGGGTTATGTTCATGTGATTGCGGATCTGGAAATACTTGAACAAAAAAAGGCTAAGATAGTCCACTTCTATGCCTATGGGCGATTCGCTGACCTTGCGCATCATGCCCTTTAAAAAAGTATTTGGAGGAGGGCGCAGCATTTTTTTATCCACCATGCGCTCATAAGCGCTCCTGGCTATGTCCATATCCCCGGCTGTAACCGGGATGAGGCTGTCTCTTTTTGCCTCTTCCAGTACTGATCTTGCAGCCACCAGCTCTGGTTCGCCCTCGGTGGGAACCAGGACGAAAGAGGGCTCGTGGGGGTAGACGGAAGTGAAGTAGTAGATGTTTTCCGGCTTGTGGATGAATACTCCTGTCAAGTACATTTCCTGTGCTCTTTGCTGCAGGCTCAGGATTCTTTTCCAGCCGGTCATTATTTTGGGCTTGTTCATATTATTTTGAGAATTAAGAGTTACAAATTGTGTGTGTAATTATTCACCTGAGTCCACATACAGACGCTTAGTATATCCAGTTGAAACAGATGGCTACCAGATAAATCAAGTAATTAAAGCTTGCTCGTTTGGCCAGGCAATGAAGGGATGCTTATCCCTTGAGGCCGAAAAAGCGTTTCCAGCTGAATGCAGGCTGGAACTGCTGGAAATAGTAGGCCAGAAAGGGATATGCTCCCCACTTGGCTTTGAAGGACACGATTCCAGGGTTAATCCCCAGTCCCATATTGATATACTTTTTGTCCAGTTTCCGGGCCTGATTTATTGCCTCCTGAAGCAGCAGATCGTTGACTCCCGGGATGTCCCTGGATTTTTTTCCGGTTATGTTGAACAGGTAAAATGCAAAGAGCCTGGAGCCTGTTTCCAGGATGTCGTAAGCCACCAGGCTGTTGTCCCGAATTGTCCTGGCCTCTATAACAAGGGCCGTATCAGAATGGCTTAGATACTCTGGAATGCGGTGAAAGAAAAGGGCTTTTTCCTGGTCCAGGCCTTTAAATTCAATAAATTTTCTCAACAGTTCCAGGTGGTCGCGGGTAAAATCCCGTCCAACAGAAATATGCACCTCACTGGAGGCCCTTTTGAGCATATTGCGAAGCTTGGGGCCGCTCAGGATGTTGTTCAGATCCAGGCAATAGTAAAGATCATATTCAGTCCTGACGGGTTTGTATCCATGCACATCCAGGGGGACCGGGCTTATACAGCCAAGTTCGGCAGGTTTCAGTTCCCTGACCAGGGAATTAACATGGGAGTAGAGCTCAGGGCCTTTTGTGTTCAGAGGCAGGGGGCAGGCCATGAGACTTATTTTTTCCTTTGCCTGGTAATACAGAAGCCCCCCGTCCATGCAGGGTTCGCTGTCGGAGAAAGGGCACAGGTAAGAAGGGAGATGTTCGGGAATGTATGCCAGGTTGTATATCAGTCTTTTCTGGCATGAATTTAGCATATTAATCAGCATAACAGGCTAAAGGTTACTGGGGAAACTACCGATAAGGTGTATAAGGAAATAAACAAGGAGGTGCAATATGCTGGTACCCAGTTATTTCCAGATTTCCCCTAAAAGTCGCCACGAGATTCAGACACAACTGCAAAAGGCCGGCCGGGAGATCAGGATTGATTCGGATGACCGCCGGGAAGGCCTTGGGCAGAAACAAAAGTCTGAATATGGACGAAAAAAAAGGGAAAAGTCTGCCGTGTCCGGCATCGGGAAAACCTATGCCGAAGTACACGAGGTGTACAACAAAAAGGCCGAAATTGTCAGGGTTGCTCCCGGATGAAAGACCAGTCCTTCTTACGGTCGGTTATAAGAAGAACCTGCCCTGTATCAGGTGTATTCCTGGTAATGTGTCCGGCAGAAACTAAAACCATTTCTGCAGCCATTCCTTGACTTCCGGCGGAAGTCCATGCACTCCCCTGGCCCTGCAGCAGTCCCAGAATTCCCTGGGCAGTTCCATTTCATATAAGGACTCGGACCCGTCCTTGGTCATTTTCTGCAGACGCAGGATATAGGGCTCCTGCCAGGAATCTATACAGAAAAAGTATGTTTCCGAGTCTGAGTCATGGTGTTTGCCGGAATATCCGGTATTGCCCCATTCCAGGTGCATGGCCACTGCGTCTGCAGGCTCCACGTCCCAGTCTATGGGCAGATTTTTGAATTTTTTCAGTTCTTCCATATATGTATTGTCCTTTGTGTTTGTTGCAGATAGGGTTGAGACCGGGCCGCAAGAGTATTCATTGATGGGGAAGGCAATATATCCCGTAAATGACTTTTCTACCTTAACAGTATGTAAAGCATATGGAAAGCAAAAATCAGGGCAGGGAGGCAAAAATGCCGGAAAAAGACCTGGATATTATGGACAGGGAGGAGCTGAGGAAGCTGGCCGGAAGTCTGCTTTGGCAGTTGAGGCTTGCAGATGCCTTCTGGTTCATAAATATTGAAAAGCGGATGGGACTGGAAGGGGCGGAAGAAGTCAACGCCCTGGTCTGGGAGCAGGTGGGCCGGCTGGCGGCCAGGGACATCATCGGGCGCTTCGCCATAAAGGAAAAGGGCCTGCAGGGTCTGCTGCAGGCCCTTAAATATTTTTCCTGGGGGCTGATGCTGGACTATGATGTTCAGTCCGGGGACAAAGAGATGATATTAAGCGTCCCTGTATGCCCGGCCCAGGAGGGACGTAAAAAACACGGGCTGGGTGAGTACAGCTGCAAGGAGATGCACCTGAGGGAGTTTACAGCCTTTGCCGGGGAAATAGATCCCCGCATCAGGGTCCACTGTATCTTTGCACCTCCTGATGATCATCCCCCTGAACTATATTGCAGATGGCGTTTTGACCTTGGGGCTTAACCTTCCTGCTGCTCGTACGTCTCTACGATCTCCTTGTAGTCGTCAAACCAGTAGGCTCTGGGATTGCGCGTGCATATGTGCACCTTTCCGCTTTCGTCCGGGTCAGCCGCCCGGTGATAGCGGAAAATGATGTTTTCATCGGTCATGGCCAGCGCCTCTATTTTGCCCGAGGCATGGGACATGGCCAGTTTGGCCCGTTTTCCCAGGCCGGAGCACATGCTCCTGGCATTCTGGTAAACATTGAAGGCTTCTTCCACGGGAACAGCATAAGGCTTATTGCCCACCGTGGGTCTGCAGATAAAGATGTAGTAAGGGGCCACCCCCATGTAGGAAAGCCTGTTGAAAAGTTCTCCCAGGACCTGCGGGTCATCGTTGACGCCTCTGAGCATCGGGGTCTGGTTGCAGAGTATGCCGCCGGCCTTGATGAGCCTGTCGCATGCCTCCAGGCTGACATCGGTCATTTCCCTGGGGTGGGTGTAATGAGTCATAAAGTAGATCCTTTTATCCGGCAGGCTGTATTTTTTGACCATTTCCAACAGTTCCTGGTCGTTGAGGACCCGGTATGGACTATAGGACAAAAGCTTGGTGCCTATGCGGATGATTTTTACGTGATCAATTCCGCGAAGTCTGGAAATGATTTTCTCCAGCCTTGAGGTGGAAAGCATGAGCCCGTCGCCGCCGGTTATGAGGACATTGTTTATCTCCGGATGATTGCGAACATAATCGCAGGCGGCGTCCAGATCTGTGAGGACCTCGCGCTGCTCCGGATGGATGAAAAGCCTCTTGCGGAAGCAATACCTGCAGAATCCCCCGCAGGCATCACTGGCTAAGAATACGGCCGTGCTGACATACTTGTGCTGAAGCCCGGGCAGGACGGAATAGCTTTGTTCGTTGGATGCATCCAGACGCCCCCACTGGTCCAGTTCCTGCACAGAAGGTATGATGATCCTGCGGATGGGATCATCCGGGTCGTCCCAGTTCACTAAGGACAGGTAGTACTCGTTGGATCTGAATTCAAAGGTATCCATTACCGGGGCAAGTTGCTCCAGGTCCCGGCCGGTGAGACCGGGGACTTTATTTATGTCGTTTATGTATTGCGGTGTGTGCATACTGCCTCCATTTAAAACTGGTTTGAAAAATGCATGAAATACTAAAACCTGCTTTTGCCGGCCGTCGCTTGTGGCCTTGAAATCAGGGGGCAGATATTCAGCCGGTAAATGATTGAATTGAAAGGAGGGGCCGGCAGGCAAGGTTTTAATGATCTCTGTCCTGCAGCGACACTTGGAAAATGGGTGACTTGTAAAATCAGGCACAGGCACGAATCAGTGTTGATGCAGGTCTATGTAAAATTCAAATTTAACTTAATATGGCTTTGTGTCAAATATTTTTGAATTTTTTTGCAGGGTTGTTTCTTGAATATTCGTTTTTGTATCCTGTGATTTTCCCTTTGCCAGGCTGTTTCCAAGGTATTTAGAATGCTGGTACGGGTATTTTTTTGGGGTTAAGACAAATAATCCAGTGCCATGTTTACATATTTGTAAGACAGGCTCTGGTTTTTTCATCAAATTGTAAAAAGTCAGGTGGAAAAAACGCATGTTTTCAGACCAGGAGGATGTCCTTTTTTCTGATTTGCATCTGAAAGAGGATGTCCTGTATTTTTTTTACGTAGGCGAGATCAAGGCTGACTGCCTTAACCAGTTTGTTGCCGAGACTCTGGGCAAGATACATGGACGCAAATTCGAGTGCATTTCCATTGTCCCGGATATAATGGAGTCCTATCCCCACAGGAATATAATGGTCATTAATCCCCTGGCCAAGAATCTTTATAATCAGACCAGCAGGAAATACAGCTGCCGCATGGGGGCTAAGGAGTTTGCCTGCGAGGTGTCCCGCTCTGCCGCGGTGCGAAGACTGGCGGAAATGCTCATCGCCAGGCAGGGCAGACTTTACATTCATGTTTATGAATCACTGCCCCAGCTGGAACTCTGTCAGCTGCCTGGAACCGTTCTTCTTGGCCCGGAGGGGAGTATTTCCTCCATCTGGAACAACAAGCTTTATCAGCTGCAGATGTTGAGCGGGCAGGTACCGCTCATGGATTACCGCATCTGTAAAAATGTCCGGGAGCTGTACGCGGGCGTGGAAAGCGTGGCCCAGGAATGGTCAGAGGGGATTTTTGTCAGCAGGCCTTATTCCGCTGCCGGTGCCAACAGTTTTATAATCCGCTCCGCACCAGAACTTGAGGACCAGGAGCCCTTGAGCCGGGATACTTACTTCATCAGCCGTTACGTACCGCATGAACTTGATCCTACGGTCCTGGGAGTTGTGGGCAACGAGGACGACGTATTCATAGCGGCCATCGCCGACCAGGAGATTGAAAATAAAAACAGTTTCCGCGGTTCGGCTTTTCCTTCTTCCCTGTCCCATAAAGAGCAGGCAGAGGTCAGGGAACATGCCCGCATGGTGGGGCGTGTACTGGGAAGGAGCGGGTACAGGGGCATTTTCGGGTGTGATTTTATAGTTGATAATCAGGGCCGGATTTTTTTTGTGGAAGTTAACGCCCGCAAACAGGGAACCACCATGGAGATGTGCTGTACCCTGGAAAATGCCCTGCCCCCGGGTGCTCCCTCCCTTATGGAGATGGAGTATCATGCCGTGGTGCACAACAGGCTGCCCCCGGGAAGGCAGGAGATCAAGGAAGCCATACAGGGGCTTTTCTGGCGCACCTATAATTTCAAGGTGGAGCGTGAGGTGGTGACAAATTACTTTCTGCCCATGGACGAAGACGAGAGGGAGCTCTTCAGGCAGGTCCGTCAGAAAGGTCTTGAGCACAGGATGATCATTGTGGAGCATCCCGGGCATAAGCGATGTGTTATGCCCGGTTCTTTCCTGGGCCGGATAGTGGCGGTGGCCACCAACCGGGAAGATCTGGACAGGGATATAAGCCTGGGCAAATTCATGCTGGAAGAATCTATAACCATAAGGGAATAAGTGATGAACTTCAAAGAAGATCTCGATGAATATACTGAAGAATTGCTGGATTTTCTCTACACAGGAAAAGATAAGGAGGACGAATCAGGATACGGCCCCGCTGTGCAGGAGATGCTGGTAAAGGCCCGTTCAGGCAGCTCTGTTCAGGATATTGTGGATCTTTTTCTTTATTTGAAGCAGGCCAGGATGGACAGCGGCCTGAGCCCCGACTGTCTGGGGCTGGCGCGAAGCGATGCCGTGGGGCTGGCCATCAAGCACCAGGACCTGGACGAGCACAGGGTAAGCCTGGGCGGCCGGGTGAATCAGGCTGCTTTCATTGTGCAGCAGGCAGGGGGCAGGGTAGATAGTTACCTGGAGGACCGTGACAGGGAGGCACCAAGCGGGATCATGCTCTGGGAGCGCATCCAGGAAAATCACGCCCGCATCAGAGAGGTTCTGGACATGTCCATGCAGGAGTGGAATTCTTTTTCCGGACAGCTCAGATATGCCATTGAGTCCCCCCGGACCCTGGAATCCATTTTGAATCTTCCCGCCGGGGCACTGGAAGAAGTGGGTAGGGTGACCAAAGATTACCGCATGCGGCTTACTCCTTATTATGCAGGCCTGATAATGCCGGAAAGCCTGGACGATCCAGTTCTGCTGCAATCTGTACCTACAGGAGAAATGGTGGACAATGCAGGGGTGGAGATGCCCCCGGTGGCGGCGGATCATTCCCCGGCCAGGCTTATTGACCAGTTTTACCCCAGGGTGGTAACCATCAAGGCCACAAACATGTGCGCCATGTACTGCACCCATTGCCTGCGCATAGCCCATATCGGCAAAAAGGACCGCATCTACCCCGAGCAGGCCTACTCCGAGGCCCTGGATTACATCCGGAGGGACAGGCGCATCAGGGATGTCTTGATAACGGGCGGGGATGCTTTTATGCTGCCCGACAAGGTGTTGCGGTACATGCTTTCTGAACTGGACGGCATGGAACATGTGCGGATAAAGCGCCTGGGCACCAGGATCCCGGTGACTACTCCCCAGCGGGTGGATCAGGAGCTTCTGGATATTTTGGAGGAAAGCAACGACAAAAAGCCGGTGCGCGTGGTGACCCAGATCAATACCGCCCAGGAGATCACTCCAGTGTCCAGGGAGGCTTTCAGGCGGATCTCCAAGGCTGTTTCTGCAGTGCTCAACCAGGCGGTGCTGTTGAAAGGCATAAACGACAGCTTCGTCAAGATGGCTCACCTGTGTGAAACCATCCAGGAAGCTTATGTCCGGCCCTATTACATTTTTAACTGCAGTTACCGCAATCCCCAGTTCAGTCACTTGCGGGTGCCGGTGGAAAAGGGCCGGGATATAGTGGAGGGCATGTACGGAAACATATCCGGGGATGCCATACCCAGGTACATAGCCACCGCCGGGGGCAAGATTCCCCTTCACCGCAGCAATGTCCTGGACCGGGAGCAGGGTGATATCATCCTGCAGAAGCCATGGAGCGGTGAGCAGGTCAGGTATCCTGATGCAGACCCTGAGGTGTATTCAGATTCCCGGTGGGGACTGAAGAGGTATGAAGCGAAATGATACATGAATCTAAGGCGGGCTACGCCCGCAACCCAATAAAGAAAAGAGCTATTTGACAGGATTAACAGGATTAAGAGATGGATAAAGAAAAAAATCATTTTGTCCTGGCCCCGGTTGAATGCCCTGCGGGCTAGCTCTTCGAGCTATTCAACAGGACAAGCCGGAAGCCAGGCCAAAAGGTTATCACTCCAGCACTCACTTTTTTCCGGCTCTCATGAATCCCAGAAGAAAGTGAGTGCTGGATGGTTAATGCAATCTGCGGCTTCCGGCCGCTGATTGCTTATCCTGTCAATCCTGTTAATCCTGTCTAAGTTTCTTGTTTTTTCTGACAGGCTTTTAGCAGTAAGTCGCTAAAGCGAAGTGCACCCGCAACACAATAAAAAAACCAAGCCCATGATACAAAAAATTGCAGAGGATATATATTCCAGGCAGCAGGAAATGCTGGACCTTTTGAGGCAGCTGGTGCTCATCCAGAGCGGCAGTCACAACAAAGAGGGCCTGGACCGCATGGCTGAAACCATGGCCGGAATTCTGGCCGGTACAGGGATGGACAGCCGGGTTGTTCCTTTTACTCACTGCGGCAACATGGTCATTGCCCGGACCCCCAAAGCCGGGGAACAAAAGGGCCTGCTCCTGGTGGGGCACATGGACACGGTATTTGCTGCAGATACTTCATTCGACTGGTTCCAGGAGGACGAGACATGCGCCTACGGCCCCGGGGTCCTGGACATGAAGGGCGGTCTGGTTGTGGGGGTGTTTGCCCTCAAGGCCCTGGCCAGGTTCGGCATGCTCCAGGATCTGGCAGTGACTTTTTTGTGCAACTCCGACGAGGAGGTGGGCTCGCCTTATTCCCGGGGATTGATAGGAGAATTAAGCCAAAAGAACAAAATGGCCCTGGTCCTGGAAGGAGGCGGTCTTGACGGGGAGCTTGTCGTGGGCCGCAAAGGAAAAATCGGCCTGCAGGTGCAGGTATGGGGACAGGGAGGCCATGCAGGGAATTTTTCCGGAAGTTCTAAGCCAAGTGCTGTTGTGGAGGCCGCGCACAAGGTGCTGTCCCTGGAAGAGTTGAACAGTCCACCACGCATCCAGGTCAATGTGGGCAGGGTCCAGGGCGGAACAAGGCCCAACTGCATCCCGGAAAAAGCATTGCTGGAAGTGGATATTCGATACCAGGACACAGGAGAGGAAAAAGTGCTGCAGGACAGAATACAAAGTATACTAAAGACTTCTCAAGTCCCGGGAACAAGCTGTACCTGGGAAGTGGTTTCTTCACGTCCCCCAATGCCCCGGGGAAAACAGGGTGAAGCACTGTATGGTCTTGCCCGGGAGGCTGCAGAGGAACTCGGGATCGCCATTGGCCAGGAGGTGCGCGGAGGAGTGTCCGATGCCAATTTTATCGCCGCCATGGGACTGCCGGTGCTGGACGGCCTGGGGCCGTTGGGGGATCATGATCACAGCCCCTCGGAATACATTTTAAAAAACAGCCTGACCCAGAGATGCGCTCTCACTGCGGCCTGTATTTTAAAGGCGCTGCATCAGGACAAAGGCACCTGAAATATCACTCATCCATGAGCCCTGGCCCTGGCTTGGGCCTCCTGCTCTGACTTGTCTCTGGCCTTGAAAATATCAGCCAGATCCAGCCAGAATTCACTCACATCGGGTCTAAGGGCCACGCTCTGCCTGGCCAGGGATTCGGCTATTTCCGGATCATCCCCGCTTTGCAGGTACATCCTGGCCATGAGGTTCAGGGAAAAAGCGTCCCTGGGATCCTGCAGCAGGGCCTGGTGCAGAAATTCCCTGCTCTGTTCCTTCTGGTCCTGCTTCCAGGCAAGCCTGGCCAGGTGCCTGGGGGCAAGGCCGGCTCCATCCCTGGTTTGTCCCGCCTCCTGGTAGCACCGGGCTGCCTTTTCAAAATCCGCGCTGTTTTCAGCCAGCTGGCCAAGTCTTAGCAGGCTGAATGCGTGGGAGGAATCGATTTCAAGGCACTTTGCAAAAAGGTTTGCAGCCTCAAGGGAATCACCCTGCTTGAGACAGACGCAGCCCAAATTGTACCAGGCCATGAGGTTTTCGCTGTCTTTGTCAGTGATTTCCTGAAAATGCTGCCTGGCCAGCTCCAGCCTGCCCAGGCGGGCATAGCATATGGCCAGGGAGTTGCGGGCCAGAAGATTGTTTTCATCTGCGGCCAGGGCCTGCTTGTATTCCTCCAGTGCGGCAAAGGTGTCCCCCTGGCTGAACAGGGAGTCCGCGCTCACGGTCAGGGTCAGGGAGTCAAAGCAGGCCATCCTGGGGGGAGTGGTAAGCCTGGCGTGTTCCAGGGCCTTGCGACAGTTTTCCAGGGTGTCTGTTTTGGAATAGCTCAGGCAGGGGTAATCGGCCAGGGCCAGGCTTGCCGGGATGTGCAGCGAGGATTTGATCTCCTCCAGCAAATAAAACCAGGGCTCTTTGAGGCTTTGGGCATTCTGGCCGGAAAAATAAAATACCATGCAGGTGGAACTGTATCTGCCGCTTAAGGGTTGCCGGGAAAATTTTCTGTCCACAATCCTTATGATTTCCTGAACCAGGTTCTCCAGGTCAATGCCTTTGCTCTGGGTGTCCTTGCCCGGGTATTCCAGCTTGAGCATGGCCATACAGAAGTATTCGTCCTGAATTCTGGCCCGGGTCCACAGGGAGAGAAAGTCCCGGTAGGAATAAAGCCCGGTAAACAGGTCCCGGGGTTGAATATCCTTATTCAGCATATCCTGTTTTTCCAGGAGGCTTTCCTTTTCTGCCAGGAGGCTCAGTTTGTCCCCGGACTCGATTTTCCAGGCCGGGTCGTTCAGATAGAGTATTTCTGCGATGGAAACCTCCTCCTGTACTTCCTGGATGGCGATTTCACCTTTGTGTATGGCCGGGTAGGTCCCGGAAGAATGCCCGGCCTTTTTTATGGACTGGGACTGTCCGTTGAACTTCTGGGACCAGACCATGAATTTCTGGCCTTCAAGGGCATCCATGTTTTTGCCGAGGTTCAGCACAAGGCGGTTCATGGGCAGTACTTCCAGAACTACTCCGCCATGCTGCAGAATCTGGCTGAAGGCAAAGGCCTTGCTGTTGTGGTTTTCTTTGGACACCTTTAAAGCCTCCCCTGCCTTGCGACAGACAAGGTGGGCCAGCTCGAAGGGGGATTTTTGAAACTGCGGTCCCTTGATGTCCTGGGGAAAAAGGCTCCAGCCGATACCGGCGCTCAGGGATATCTTCTCCCCGGAAACCGGGTATTCAAATACTTGGGAAGAGATTCTGCTTCTCAGGTTTTCAGACAGTTCCCTGCACCTGGCTGCCGGGGCCTGAGGCCAGAACACGGCCAGGGTATCGTTGCAAAGCCTGGCTGAAACTGCCTGCTCAGGCAGCTCCTTTCTAACATGTTCAGCCAGTTCGTAAAGGACCTGGTCGCCGAAGGCGTAACCAAATGTCTCATTGATCCTCTTGAAGCGGTCAGGATTTATGAGCATCACGCAGAAAGTGGCGCTGTATCGGTCCAGCCCTGAATCCATGGAAGCGGCCGGACCCAGGGTCAGGCTGGCCTGAATGTCTTCTACGGCCTTTTCCAGCAGCTGGTGGAATTTTTCCTGGTTGTAAAGTCCGGTAATGGAGTCGGTAATGCACTGCTTCTGCAGCAGGACCTTGTCCAGGCAGAGGGAAATTATGCCCGGAAGGTCCAGGGCCAGGGCCTGCATGCGCTCCGGATCAGTGCCCCGGGCCATGAAGATCCCCAGGAATCTGCCATCATACATCAGGGGTAAGAGAACCCGGTCTTTTTCCACTACCGGAACTATGTCCCGGTCATGGTACATGATAGAAGGGATTTCCTGTGGAAAATACAGGCTGTATGCCGAAAAGGAAATGACGGTACTCAGTGAATCCTTGAGCACGGATTCAAAAAGTATGAGATCGCTTTTGTCCAGACGGGGCTTCATTGGACCTCTTTGGTCAAGCTTTATAAGAATAAGACTTAAAACACTGATGCTGCAAAAAACGGTAAGCTATGGCTGACCGGGCTTAATTAACTTAACCGGGAATTACTGTCCAGTCCTGCGTAAAGGAAGGGATCTCATACAACCACCCCCGGCCCCTCCTTGACTAAGGAGGGGAGAGATAATGAAGGGATCGGTTACAACCACCCCCGGCCCCTCCTTGGCTAAGGAGGGGAGTTTACGCCGTGCCCTTGATCTATACTGAGGAGCAGGCCCGGCTGAACGTTGCCGTGCATGGCGCAAAGATAAATTTCTTGCTTTGCGATCTTTGCTTGTCACGCTTTGGCGTAATTCAATGCGTAAGCACCCCGAAGAGGATTTAAATGGGCGTTTTGCGTAAGAAAAAATGGTTTGCGGGCAAAGCCCGCTTTAGATTTTTTGCAGCTGCATGTTTGCAGGCCCGGCAGGCTTTAAGTTCAAGGGTTGAAAAAAACTCCTTTTACGGTTACCAAGTCCGTTATTGTTGTTATAGGGTTTATTGTCAGTTTTAAATATGCAGGAGAATTTATGCAGGTCCTGGAGACCATTTATAATCGCCGCAGCATACGCAAGTTTACCCAGGAAGACGTGAGCAAAGAGGATGTCCGGCGTATTCTGGATGCCGGCAGATGGGCACCCAGCGGTCTGAACAATCAGCCGTGGCGATTCCTGGTGCTTGCCCGGGGGGATGAAAGAAAAAACGGACTGGAGGAGTGTACCAAGTACAGCCATATTGTCCGGGCGGCCAATGTGTTGATAACAGTATTTCTGGACAGACAAGCCAAGTATCACCATGAAAAGGATTGCCAGGGCGCAGGGGCCTGTGTGCAGAACATGCTTCTGGCGGCTCATGCCCTGGGTCTGGGGGCGGTCTGGCTGGGGGAGATCATCAACCAGGAATCCCAGGTGCACCGGGTGCTTTGCACCGACCCGGAGCAGCTGGAACTTATGGCTGTAGTGGCCCTGGGCCATCCGGACCAGAAGGGTTCCTCCCAGCGAAGAGATCTCAAGGAATTGATGCTGGAAGAATTTTGATGGAGGCTTTTTCAGCCTGTCCGTCCAGTTGATTTTTATAAATACAATAAACAATGGAGTTTCGCATGCTTGAGATAAAGACTTTTCCCCTGGGTGTTCTGCAGACCAACTGTTATGTGCTGCATTCGCAGCAGGAGGCACTGGTAATGGATCCCGGGGGTGATCCGCAGCGCATAGTTGATTATTTAAGAGACAACGGTCTTTCCCTGGCCATGATTCTCAATACTCATCTGCATTTTGATCATATCCAGGGCAACGCCGCCCTGGCAGAGTCCTCCGGGGCCAAAATCTTCGCCCCTGAAGAAGACAGGTTTCTTCTGGACACGGAAGTGGGCGGCGGCGGTTTCATGGATTTTCCCGAGACTCCGGGGTTTGACTTTGAGGACCTCAAAGAGGGAAAGCAAGAGCTTCTGGGTCATGAATGCACAGTCCTGTCCACACCAGGGCATACTCCGGGCAGTCTTTCCTTTTATTTTCCAGACTTGAAGGCTGTATTCGTTGGTGATCTTCTTTTTCAGCGTGCTGTGGGACGCACCGACTTTCCCGGGGGGAGCATGGAAGTGCTCAAGAAGTCAGCAAGGGAGAAAATATTCACCCTGCCCGGCGATACGGTGATATACTCCGGGCACGGACCTCAGAGCACGGTGATGGACGAAAAACAGAACAATCCGTTTTTTCAGAATTCATCGTTTATGTAATGACGGCAGTGGAGATATAGAAAGATATGCTCTGGCTTGATCTGCGCAACATGTGCTGAGGACTGGAGCGGGAGGTGGGTATGCACCTCCGGCAAACCAGGGCGGATACTGTTCGCGTCCTTGTGCATACACAAAGGGTGCAGGTTCTGGATTCCCTGGCCCTGATGCATCCGGAATGGAGTATGGACAAGGCTGCCAAAGCTTCTTTCGTCAGGGCGGACTTTCAACGCAGGAGTAAGCAAAGTGGCTGATTCAAGGGTCATGGTGCTGGGGTGCAGTCCCAGAAAAGAGGGTAACAGCGACAAGGCGGCCGGGGAAATAGCAGATACCTTAGAGGGCCGGGGATGCCGGGTGGAAAGTATCTTTCTCAGGGACAAAAAGATCCTGCCCTGCATGGGCTGCCGCAAGTGCGAGACCACTAAAAACAACCGCTGTATCCTGGCGGGCAAAGATGATGTCCAGGAGATCCTGGATAAAATGCAGGAGTCGGACCTGGTGTTTTTCAGTTGCCCGATATACTATTACCATGTTCCGTCCACCTTTAAGGCCCTTATAGACCGGGGGCAGAGCGTGTACGAGGCCTGGGCGGCAAAGGGGGAGCCGGGCCTTGAATTGAAACAGGCTTACTGCGTCCTCATTGCCGGGAGAAAGAAGGGAGAACGCCTTTTTGAAGGCAGTCTGCTGAGCCTGAAGTATTTTTTGTACCCTCTGGGATTTGCCCTGAAGGATCTGTGCCTGAGGGGGATTGATCTCAGGGAGGACCTGGCCGGGGATCAGGATTCCAGGGAAAAGATCAGGGAGTTTGCCCGCAGCGCTGCAGGGCATTCTTGAGGCTTCAAGGGCGGGAAGCAGGGCTGCAATGATGTATGCGTTTAAAAACGTGTTAAAAGAGCAGCTTCGCGTTTATGGTCTTTACAGTTTTCATCCCTGGAAACTCACCCGGGTTCTCAGGCGGGAATTTCTGGGAAGAAGGTGCCTGATATGCGGGATGGTCAGGGATAAAGAGACTGGCCCGGACACAATGTGTCCTGCGTGTCTGGAGAAGATTAAAATAAGGCGGCGCGGATTCTGCCCGGGCTGCGCCAAAATCTACACCCTTGAAGAAGCCAGTCCTTATTACTGCCTGGACTGCCGCACCAGGCCTTTTCCCTGGTCCGGGCTGGGTTTTTTCGGGCCTTACCAGGACCGCCTGAGAGAGCTTATTCTGTGCTTCAAGTTCAAAGGGGATCTGGGGCTGGGCAGGGTTCTCGGGGGCATGCTGGTTCAGGCCGGCCAATATCATGGCGGAGTCAAGGCGGACATGGTAGTACCCGTGCCCATGCACGAATCCAAGCTTAAAATGCGGGGCTTCAACCAGAGCCTGGAGCTGGCCAGAATATTTTCCGCAAGCACGGGGTTTCAGCTGCAGCACCGGGCCATGGTAAAAAAGAGGCCTACTGCAGCCCAGAGCTCCCTGAACCGCAAGGACCGGATGAAGGAATTAAAAGGGGCTTTTGAAGCCCATGCCGGGGTGGTCAGGGGGCAATCCATCCTCCTGGTTGATGATATCTACACCACTGGGTCCACCCTGGAAGAATGCACCAGGACACTTATCAAGGCAGGTGCTTCCCGGGTGCAGGTGCTTTTTCTGGCCAGAGGGGTGATGTAGCTGGTACCGCCCCTGACAAAAGCATTATCATGATGAATATTTTCGCCTTTTTTTGACAATCTTCAAGATATTGCTTGACGTTTGATACAGTTCAGGTTAAAAAGTCTTCTTCTTTATTGGGAGGTAAAAATGTTTGCTATAGTTGAAAGCGGTGGAAAGCAATACCGGGTAAGGGAAGGTCAAAGGCTGAAAGTGGCCAGGATGGACCAGGAGCCCGGGGAAGAAGTTGTTCTGGATTCGGTCCTGGCAGTGGGACAGGATGATGATGTTCAATTCGGCAAGCCCTACCTGGATCAGGCCAGGGTTGTCTGCGATATCCTGGAACACGACCGGGACAAGAAGGTGATCGTCTTCAAAAAGAAAAGACGCAAGGGATACAGCAAAAAGCAGGGACATCGCCAGGATTTTACCGCGGTTAAGGTCAAGAGCATCCAGGCATAGTCCCGGGAGGATAAAAGAATGGCACATAAAAAAGCAGGCGGAAGTTCCAGGAATGGACGCGACAGTCACGGACAGAGAAGAGGGGTGAAAAGGTACGGCGGACAGAAGGTCCGGGCTGGCAATATACTGGTCCGTCAACTGGGGACCAAAATCCATCCCGGAGCCAATGTCGGCGTGGGCAAGGATTACACTCTTTTCGCCCTCTCCGACGGCGAGGTCAAGTATGACAAATTTACCCGCAAGAAAAAAGTCCGCACCAGGGTCAGTATTGTGCCTGCAGCGGTCTAATTCTTAGCGTTTGAAAATTTTTATGGCGGGCCGCCGGGAGAGCATCTCCGGGCGGCCTTTTTTTTGAGGTCTACTGCATGCGCTTTGTGGATGAAGCCGAAATAACAGCCCGTTCCGGGAAAGGCGGAGACGGGTGCGTATCCTTCCGCAGGGAGAGGTTTATTCCCAGGGGCGGTCCCGATGGAGGGGACGGGGGAGAAGGCGGGAGCCTTTACGTGGAGGCTGATCCTGGGCTGCTTACTCTTTACGATTTTAAGCGTAAGCGCTTGTTTGCAGCCCAGAACGGTCGTCCCGGCATGGGCAGGCAGAGGTTCGGCAGGTCCGGTGATGACCTGGTGATTTATCTGCCTGTGGGCACCCAGGTTTATTCCATGCAGGAGGACGGTGAATCTTTGCTTGCAGATCTGGTGCATCCCGGCCAGAGGGTTCTTCTGGCCCAAGGGGGCAGGGGGGGCAAAGGCAACACTCACTTCAAGTCTTCCACCATGCGCGCTCCAAGGTTTGCTCAGCCTGGAGAGGAAGGAGTGGAGCTGCGCCTGAAACTCAGGTTGAAGGTCCTGGCTGATGCAGGCCTTCTGGGCCTGCCCAATGCAGGCAAGTCAACTCTTCTTTCCAGGATCTCGGCTGCCAGGCCCAAGATCGGTTCCTACCCCTTCACCACAATCAACCCCAATCTCGGAGTGCTGCGGGACCAGCGCGATACACAGATGGTGGTGGCGGATATTCCGGGGCTCATATCCGGGGCCCATCAGGGCAGGGGACTGGGGGACAGGTTTTTGAAGCACGTGGAGCGCACCAGGTTTCTGGTGCATATTTTAAGTGTTGAGGATATCGACCTGGACAGCCCCTGGCAGGGTTTCGAGATCCTGAACCAGGAGCTGGAAAAATATTCACCGGAACTGGCCTCGAGAGAGCAGGTCCTGGTCCTGAACAAAACAGATCTTTTAAGCAGAGATGAACTGGATAAGCTCGGCAGGGCTGTTGAGGCCTATGAATACAGAGTGTACCTGATTTCGGCCCTGGAAGGAACCGGCGTTGAAAAACTGGTGCAGGATATGTGGGAGAGGTTTTACCGGTTGTCCGTTGATGTAAAATGATATAAATGCTTGGCCATGAAAAATCATCGTGAAGAAACCGGAAAAATCCTGGCCGGAGCCGGCCGCGTAGTTATCAAGATAGGCAGTGCCGTGCTTACGGGCCGGGAGGGCCTGGACCTGCGTGTGGTCAGCAGGCTGGTGGACCAGATCTGCCTTCTGCACGACCGGGGAATGGATATTATCCTGGTCTCTTCCGGGGCAGTGGCCGCTGGCTGCAAGGTGCTTTCCTCATGCCGGAGCAAAAGCGACCTGGTATTCAAGCAGGCTACATCAGCTGTGGGCCAGAGCAGGCTTATGCATGCCTATGACGAGATCTTCGGGCGTTATGGAAAGATTACCGCCCAGATCCTGCTTACCAGAAACGACCTCAAAAGCAGGGAGCGCTTCATCAATGCCCGCAATACCATGCTTCAGCTCCTGGAGTGGCGGGCCATACCGGTAATAAACGAAAACGATACCGTGGCGGTGCAGGAACTTCGCTTCGGGGACAACGACGCTTTGGGGGTGATGATACTGAACCTGGTGGAGGCGGACCTGTTTATAAACCTGACCTCATCAGACGGCGTATACCGGGAAAATCCCAGGGAAAACCCGGATGCGCAAAAGATAGCCTGTATTGAGGACATCCATTCCGAGCCCCTGGAAAGGATGTGTCAGGGGAAAACCCAGCAAGGCAGCGGAGGAATGTACAGTAAGCTCCTGTCCGCACGCAAGGCGGCCCAACTGGGTGTGCCCACCCTTATACTTTCCGGCAGGGACAGGTTCTCCCTGGAAAAAGCCTTTGACGGCGAGGATCTTGGCACCTGGATTCTGCCCCGGGACAAAAGTATTTCCAGCCGCAAGTTCTGGTTTGCCTACAACCAGGAGCCCGCAGGGGAAATAGTGGTGGACAGGGGAGCGGCTTTTGCTGTTTTTGAAAAGGGCAAAAGCCTCCTGCCTGCGGGTATCGTGGAAATACGGGGCAATTTCGGCAAGGGGGCTTTAGTGAAAATTGTGGAGCAGGACAGCTGCAGACGTCCTGCAGTGGGCCTTACCAACTACAAAGCTTCAGATCTGCGCCAGATTATGGGCAAGAAATCCGGGGAAATTGAGGGAGTGCTTGGACAGTGTCTCTACCCTGAAGCAATTCACAGGGACAATATGCTGCTGGAGGCAGTGCTTTAGTGGCTTACTGCTGAAATCTTGTCATAAAAAACAAGAAACTTGGACAGGATTAACAGGATTGGCAGGATAAGCAATCTGCGGCCGGAAGCCGCAGATTGCATTAGCCATCCAGCACTCACTTTCTTCCGGCACTCATGAATGCAGGAAAAAAGTGAGTGCTGGAGTGATTACCTTTTGGCCTGGCTTCCGCCTGTCCCGTTTAATTGCTCGCAGAGCAAGCCCGAAGGGCATTAAACTGGGAGCCAGGACAAAATGATTTTTTTCTTTATCCATCTCTTAATCCTGTTAATCCTGTCAAATAGCTCTTTTCTTTATTGGGTTGCGGGCAAAGCCCGGGTTAGAACTTACTCTTGAAACTTTGTTCCCTGTCCCGGATGAGTTTCATGGCTTTCTGGGTCAAAAGCGATACTTCCGGCTTGGATACCTGGTCGTCGGCTCCAACAGAGACACCCTTGTGGCGCAGCCTGTCGCTTATGAGGGAGGAAAAGAGTATGACAGGAAGGTTCCCAAGTACGGAGTCGTTTTTTATTTTTCTGGTCAGGGTCAGACCATCCATGGCCGGCATTTCTATGTCCGAGACCACAATGTGAACAAGGGAATCAAGAGATTTATCTTCACTTGAACAGGTGTTTTTGATTTTTTCCAGTTCATTCCATGCTTCCTGGCCGTTTTTGAATTTAATAACCCTGAACCCGGCCTTTTCCAGCAGATCCGAGATCATGTTCCGGATCAGGGTGGAGTCATCGGCAACAAGGGCGGTGTACCCGCTTTCACTGTCTGATTGCAGTTCCTGATCCAGGTTCATTCCCATGCCCGGGCTCAGTTCAGCCAGTATCTTTTCCAGATCCAGGATAAAGACTATCCTGTCCTCAATTTTGACCACCCCGGTTATGCTGCCGGCACTGAAGCTGTCCACATAAGCATCCGGAGGCTCCACTTCATCCCAGCTCAGCCGGTGAATCCTGGTTACTCCGGAGGCCAGAAAACCTGTGACCACCCTGTTGAACTCGGTGATAATCACTTTTGAAGACCCGGACTCCACAGCCTGCTTATCCAGCCAGAGCCCCAGGTCCACCAGGGGGATTATCCGGGAACGCTGATTGAATGCCCCCAGGACGCACGAGTGGGGTGTGCTGGGCATTTCAGTCACTTCCGGCTTGTTTATTATCCTCAGAACCTTGGCTACGTTTACCCCGTAAAAGCCCTGGTAGCTTTCACCGTCCAGATCCTCATCCAGAAAAAATTCAACAATTTCAAGCTCATTGGTTCCTGCTTCAAGAAGTATGTCCGAATTGGTCATTAAGATCTCCGGGTTGTTAAAGAGGGGTCCTGGCTGTTTATTATCCGGTGCAGATACTGATAAATGGATTGTATGGTGCTGTTGGGCGTGGATGCACCGGCTGTGAGCCCCACTTTGCTGCAGCCTTTAACCATTTCCGGGTCGATTTCCTCTTTTGTTTCAATGTGCAGACATCTGGGGCAGTATTTCCGGGCTACCTGGTACAGACGTCTGGTGTTGCCGCTGTTCCTGCCGCCCACCACAAACATGCACTCCACCTGTCCGGCGATTTTAATGGTTTCGTTCTGCCTGTCCTTGGTGGCGTCGCAGATGGTATCCAGGGTAATGATTTCATTGCCCTGGCTGTGTTTTAGTTCACTGGCTATGCTGAGAAATTCCTGTCGGTCCTGGGTGGTCTGGGATACCAGGCAGTAGCGGTCTTTAGGAGCCAGGGCGATCTTTTTGAATTCCTGCATATTTTCAAAAAGAAAAGCCTCGCACTGGGCATAGCTTAATAGTCCCTTTACTTCGGGGTGGTCCAGTTCTCCGTAGATGAGCAGACGGTCCGACACGGCGCTGTTTTTGTATATCAGCAGCTGGGCCTTTTTCACCTTGGGGCAGGTGGCATCGAGTATATCAATGTTTTTTTCCCTGAGCTTTTCCTCAACCTGCAAAGGTACACCGTGGGCCCTGATGAGGACCATGTCTCCGGGCCGGGGCTCATCCCAGTTGTCGATTATCTTGACTCCTTTGCCGTGGTAATACTCCAGTACCTGGGGGTTGTGGATGATGGGACCATAGGTGAATATGCGCTGACTGGTCTGGTTTTCCAGGGCCTTGTCCAGCTTGCCCAGGGCCAGGCTCACCCCCATGCAGAATCCGGCGCTTTCCGCCAGCAGAACCTGTGTGCTCATGCTTGCTCCAGGTGTTTCCGGGCTGAATTCATTACTTCCTCCAGTTCGGCCCACTGTCTACATAAGATTATTTTTTTGCGCAAATCCTTTGCTCCGGGAAGTCCCCGGATCATTCTGGGCAGCAGGGTCCTTAGTTTGAGCACCGCCCGGGAGGAAGCATGCCTGCGATAAGTATCTATGGTCTCCATGCACAGGCGCAGAGTAAACTCCTGGTCCCGGGGCAGGTCCTCCAGGCCCTGCAGCAGGTTCTTATAACGCATGCCTATTGCCGGGTCCATGAGTGCTCCCCTGGCGAACATTACGGTATCCACCCCGGTCTGCCGGACGCAGTCCAGTGCGTCCCGGGCGGTAAATAGGTCGCCGCTGGCCACAACCGGAACCGGGGAGATCTCCTTGAGATTTTTCAGGGCCTGCCAGTCTGCCTTGCCGGTAAACTGCTGCACCGCGGTCCTGGGGTGCAGGGTGATCCATCCCGCTCCAGCGTCGGCCAGGGGCGCTGCCAGATCCAGGTATACCTTTTGTTCACTGCTCCAGCCCAGGCGTAATTTTACCCCCACCCGGCCCGGCCCGGCCATATCGGCCATGGCGGCAACCATTTGCAGCAAAAGACCAGTGTCTTTAAGCAGGGCAGCCCCGGCTCCTGTCTTGACCACTTTTTTTACCGAGCACCCGCAGTTGAGGTCGAAATACCTGAACCCCTTGCTGCTGAGCGTGCTGACGGCCCGGCCCATGATGTCCGGATCAGATCCGTAAAGCTGAACTACTAAGGGAAGGTCCTGGTCACAGGTCTCTAAAAGACGCATAGTGTTGGCAGTGGAAAAGAAAAGTCCCTTGGCGCTGATCATTTCAGTACAGGCGGCCCTGCAGCCCAGGTTGCGGCACAAAAGCCTGAAAGACAGGTCTGAATATCCGGCCAGGGGGGCAAGCCAGGGGGAGTCCGGGGTCAGTGGCGGGCTGGAGGTTAAGGTTTTGCTGGCGGGCACAGGTTTATACCATTATGCTTATTCTTTTTTTGCCTTCCGGGTCGTACTCAACTTCCTTGAGCACTATTTCAGGGTGCATGCTTTCCACCTGGAGGTGGAGAAGCCGGCCCCGGAAGTGATTGTTCCTGGTCCAGGCCAGGATACGCAGATCATCCACCAGGACCCAGGCCAGCTGCGAAGAGTCGTACTCCAGGACTGTACCCTCTATGACGTCTCCCTGGCTGTATTTGCGTCTGAAGCGTCTGACTCTGGGGTTTTCGCCTGGACTGTCTTCCTGGCTTTGCCTGTACCCTGGACCAAAGATGCGCATTTTATTGAATAATCACCCGCCGCGATGACCTTCGACAATAAGTTCTACTTCATCTACGGACATGCCGGTTGCTTTGGCCAGCTCTTCCACGGAGCGGCCGTTCTGGTATCCGGTTATAATGACCTGTTTCATGAACTGAGGTGATTTGGTGAATTTTTCGGCCTGGCGTATAAGCTTGTTCAGTTCCTTTATGCGCAGGTCCAGCTTGTGTTCCAGGTCTTTAAGTTCCTTCTGGCGCTTTTCAAAAGTGGAAACCAGTTCATTTTCAAGCTGGGCATTAAAGTTCAGGCGCTCGATGAATCTTTCCTGGTTGTCCTGCAGGTGGGTCAGGATATTTTCTGAACGCCGCAGACGGAAAAAAAATATGAAAACCAGTGCCAGCAGAAGAATCTCTACAGCGCTGACCACCAGCAATATCCAGTGAAAAGAACTCATTTATCACTTATTTTCCATGGCCTGATGATATTTTCGGGCTACACCTTTATATCTACAATGTTATCCGAGAAAGGATCAGGTTTTTCCTGGTCCCCGGATTTTTTCCGCCTGGGGGATGTCTTTTCAGGTCCCAGGTGTTTACTTCCCTGGTGTTCCTTCTGCGCAGCAAGCTGGGAAATGGAGTCCGTAGCAGATACCTGCCCTTTTTCATGGGCGAATTTCCTGACGGCTATATCGCTTAAAACCGCCTGGTGCCTGGCTGGCGAGTTGTGGGCAGCCACCTGGAAGTGCTGGGCTATGTAGGATTGAGCCATCACCACCGGCAGGCTTAAGGGACTGACCATATTACATCACCGAATAGTCCTCAATTACTATGTTGTTCAACTGGTCCCGGCCCAGGTACTGCTCAAGCACCGACATGAGGTCCCTGGTGATCTCATCAGTGTTGGCACTGTTCTGCAAAAAGGATCCGTCCTTGTTGCGCAGGAAGTAATATATTGAATCGCGCAAAACCAGCTTTTTGTCCTGGACTTCCCGGGCCATGTCGTCCCCAAGAACAGACAGGGAAAACCTGGCCTTGAGGAAACGTATATTGTTGTCAGCTTCAAATTCCACCATGAATGGTTCCATATCAACAATTATTTCGGAAAGATCTTTCTCCGGCTCTTCTATGGGATCGTCAACCACTTCCCGGGGAGCGGGATCAGGAGGCGGAGGTTCGTCTTCCGGGGATACAAGAAAATATCCGGTCACAAGCAAAAGGATCAAGAGGGCCGCTGCTCCGGCTGCAAAGGTCTTTTTCTGCTTCCACCATGGCACCGGGGCCTTCTGGTCCTCATCATGCGTATCGTCGCCCTGATCCCGGCTGCCTTGATGGTCTTCACCGGCCTCTAACTCCTCCTCTTCTTCCTCCAGAAAAGGAGCATCGTCCAGGTCCAGTTCGACCTTTTCCCGGCCTCTGTCGGTGTCCAGTTCATCCTGGTCCAGGGAAAGGTCCTGGTCAGTGGATTGATCTTTTTCTTTGTTCGCCATGGCTTTTTCAATCCTGTTAATTATTGTCAGGATTAGTGGTTGATTATTCGGCGAAGTTTGTGACTTTTGTTGCTCTGGTAATGGGCAAAAGCATTACCATGGTGAGCAGCAGTAATTATTTCTCAAAAATTTTTTCAATTTTCTGACTCATGGTATCCGCAGTGAAAGGCTTGACGATATAGTTGGATACTTTGGCCTGGACAGCCTCGATGATATTTTCCTGCTGGGCCTCAGCAGTGACCATTAGAAAGGGCAGGTCGGAGAATTCCTCGCTGGACCTTACCTTGCGCAGAAGTTCTATTCCAGTCATTTTGGGCATATTCCAGTCGCTGACTATAAAATCTATCTTGTCCTTGTTCAGGATCTCCCAGGCAGTAGTGCCGTCATCGGCTTCAACTATGTTGTTGTAGCCCAGTTGCCTTAAAATATTCTTAATTATTCTGCGCATGGTTGAAAAGTCGTCAACGACTAAAATCCGAATATTTTTGTTGCTGGACATTAATACCTCCTCAAATTTTTGGCCAGGTTCCCGGAGCAGCTTCTTACACTTATGCTTATCATGTGACAGTTGCAAAACTTTTAACTATTTAAGATAAAAAACAGTAAACCAGAATGACTTTGTGTAAACACCTCTTAAAACACGTCGTGCTCCTGAGCAAAGTTGTCCTTGACTTTTTTTATGGCCTGGGAATGCAGCTGGGATACTCTTCCCTCGGTAACATCGAGTACCTGGGCCACTTCCTTCATGGTTAATTCCTCGGTGTAATAAAGGGACAGCACCAGCTGTTCCTTGTTGGACAGTTTTTCAATGATGGCGGCCACCTTGTCTACAAGGTCGTGAAAGACAACGCTTAACTGCGGTTCGTCGCTGTCCTGGGTCCCTGTCGCGGAAAAGTTTTCCTGAATGGCTTCCAGGCTCAGGCAGATCTGATTCTGCAGCGCCAGCAGGCCCTCTTCAACTTCTTCGCGTGAGTAGCCGGTGATTTCTTTGAGCTCACTGTGGCTGGGGCTGTGCCCAGTATTCTGCTCAAATTCCCGCATGGACTGTTCGAGTTTTTTCACTTTTTTGCGAAGCCCCCTGGAAAACCAGTCCATTCTGCGCAATTCGTCAAGCATTGCGCCTTTGATGCGGTTGTCGGCAAAGGTCTCGAGCTTGATACCCTGGGTCGGATCAAAATTGCCCAGGGCCTCGATAAGCCCCAGAGAACCTGCACTTATAAGATCGTTAACGTCCACGTGCGCCGGCAGCTTATGCTTTAACCGGGCGGCAGTAATGCGTATCTTCTGGCCGTAAGCCCTGACTATTTCATTTTTGTCAGCAGCGGACAACTGATCAAAGGCAACCCCGTTTTGTTCCAGTACTTCCCAGGGATTATTCCTGGAAGAGGAGTTTTTTCCAAAAGAATTTGATATTGCCATCAAGATTTTCAGCAGGTTTCCATTTGGTCATGCTTTCGGCTGTGTGCATCAATGCCTTGGACGCCTTGGAGTTGGGGGCATAATGGCAAAAGGGCTGTTGACTGGCAACCCCTTTTCTGACGTTTAGATCCATGGGGACAATGCCTGACAGGTCCAGGGATATTCCGCTTAAAAAGTGATCGCAGGCATTGTAGAGCTTCTTGAAAACTTCTCTGGCCTCTTCCTGGCTTTTGGCCATATTGACCACCACCCGGAAGCGCTCAATGCCGTGCTGTATTTTCAGCACCTTGATCAGGGCGTATGCATCCGTCAGCGATGTCGGTTCAGGGGTGAGGATAATGATCCTTTCCTGTACCGCCAGGTTGAAGTAAATGACGTTTTCGTTGATTCCTGCACCTGTGTCCACGATCAGGTAGTCCAGCTCATTCTCCAGGGTGTCCATTACTTCAAGGAGCTCAAGCTTCTGGCCAGTGCTAAGAGACAGCATTTCAGTAACACCAGAGGCGGAAGGCAGTATGTCAAAGCCGTAGTCTGTAGGCAAGATTATTTTTTGCAGATCCATATTTTCATGGAAAAGATGGAAAAGGTTGAATCTGGGATTTAGGCCCAGGATGACATCCACGTTGGCCAGACCCAGATCGGCATCCAGCAGTAGAGTCTTTTTCCCCAGCCTGCTCAGGCAGTAGGCAAGGTTGACGGACATGTTGGTTTTACCCACACCACCCTTGCCGGAGGTAAGCGAGAGTACTATGGGCAGCTTGGTCTGTTTCGGCATATTCTGTCCCTGTTTATTTGCGTTGATATGGAAGCTGGTTAAAAATTATTGTCTTCCTGCTGGGTTGCCTGCGGCAGTTTCTTTTTAAAGATCAGTTTCCAGAAATTGTCCCTGGAAGCGCTGGTGGAACAGTGTCTGAGCCCTTTTCCGAAGCCCAGATATGAAGCGGGCAGGGCGCTTTTCCAGGATGCATTGACCAGTGTTCCGTAGCTGCAGGCTTCATCAAGCTTGGTCCATATAAGACTGTTCAAATCATCCCTTGAATATTTCTGCAGATAATTATCCAGCTGTTCATGGGCGTAAACCGGACTTAATACCAGGTGTCTCTGAATGTTTTTCATGTGTTTCATCCATAAGCTGTCCTGTACGTTGTCATGTGGACCAAGTCCCGGAGTATCCATAAATACCAGGTCGAATTTTTCCCGGGCCTGTTTGAGGCTTTTGAGGTCCTGGGCGGACTTGATCTCCATAAAGGAAAAGCCCGACAGGTCGGCATAATGCTTCAAAAAGAGCCTGCCTCCGGCATGCTGGGTGTCGTTGTTCACCAGGCAGATCTTCATGCCTGGCTTAATGTTCCTGCTCTCCAGGGCCAGTCTTAGAACAGTGGTGGTCTTGCCTACACCGCTGGGCCCCATGAGGCAGTGGATTGTTCCCTGGCGCATCTGTTTTTTCCAGGAGGAGACAGGCACGGCTCTGGAAAGAACATCCAGGGTTGGCAGGTGAGAGTTTTTCCCCAGCCTGGACCAGAGATCCATGATTACTTCCGGGTAAACCCCCTGTTTTTCGAGGAATTCCAAGGCCTGCTTCTGCCTGGAGCTGATCCTGGGGCCCTGGAGCTGGGGCTTGATCATCTGGAAGATGCTTTTTTTGAATTCCGCCCACTCCTGACGCCACTGCTCACCCTGCAGGCCCGGTTCAGTATCCGGAATCAGATCCTCGCTTCCGCTTTTTTCCTGCTTTTTATCGTAAGCCTGTTCCTGGTCTGCTGCTGGCACTTCCAGGGCGGCAGTCAGCTCGAAGGCTTTTTTGCCGTTGGAAGAGATGCAGTCACTGCTCAGTATCACTGCGTCCGGCCCCAGCTCGCTTTTCACCTGCTGCAGGAGAGCTGAGTATGATTGTCCACGAAAGGTTTTAACCTGCATTCTTCATGCTCACAGTGTTTACTGATTCCAGCCGGATATTGGTCGGTATTTCGGTCTGGGCGATCACCGGCAGATTGGGCACGAACCTCAGGAGCAACTGGGCCAGGTGCGGCCTGATCAGTGGCGATGTAAGCAGTACAGGCTGTCCATCGGCCACGGTGGTTTTTTCCAGGGTCTTGTTTATTGAGTTGATGATCTTCTGGGCCAGATTGGGCTCCATTGCCAGGTACGTGCCGTGATCGGTCTGCCGCAGTCCTTCCTGGAAAGATTTTTCTATGGACTCATCCAGGGTTATAATGGGCAGGGTTCCGTCTTCGCTGAGATACGGCCTTACAATGGTCCGGCCCATTTTCTGGCGTACGTATTCTGTCAGCTGTTCCGGGTCCCTGGTCTGCTGTCCATAATCCGACAGAGTCTCTACAATTGTCAACAGGTCCCGGATGGATACTTTTTCCTTGACCAGATTCTGAAGAACTTTCTGCACAGTTCCCAGGGTAAGGATATTGGGTACCAGGTCCTCAACAGCCTTGGGCGCCCTCTGGGCCAGGTTGTCCAGCAGATTCTGGGTTTCCTGACGACCCAGGAATTCATGCAGATTGTGTTTGAAGACTTCCGTGATGTGCGTGGCAATGACAGTGGAGGGGTCCACCACTGTATAACCGGCCATGACCGCCTCTTCCTTCTTGTTTTCGGGTATCCACAACGCCGGGAGGTTGAAGGCCGGTTCCAGTGTTTCAATGCCTTTTATCCGGTGCTTGGCATCTCCAGGGTCCATGGCCAGGTAATGGTCTATCATAATTTCCGATCTGGCCACCTGGTTGCCCTTTATGAGAACCGCGTATTCGCCGGGCTTGAGCTGCAGGTTGTCCCTCAAGTGCAGGGAGGGAATGACCACGCCCATATCCAGGGCGAACTGCCTGCGGATGGACCTGATCCTGGCCAGGAGATTGCCGTCCTGGTCTTCGTCCACCAGGGGTATAAGGCCGTATCCCACTTCCAGTTCCAGAGTGTCCAGAGGCAGCAGGGAGTGGACTTCAGCCGGGGTTTCCAGGGCGGCCTGGCTGTCTTCTTTCTTTTCAGCTGCCTGTTCTTCGATCTCGGTTTTGTTTCTGGCTGAAAGAATGGACAGGGTAAAAAGGGCGCCGGACATGAGCAGGAAGACAAAAGTGGGCATTCCCGGAACAAGGCCGAAAAGCAGCAGCACACCGCTGACTAAGCGCAGGGCCCTGGGATGGTTGGTGAGCTGACCCAGGAATTCCTGACCCATCTGGGCTTCGGCAGCGGCACGGCTGACAATTATGCCTGCTGAAGTGGAAATGATGATGGAGGGAATTATGGCCACCAGGCCGTCGCCGATGGTCAGCAGGGTATAGGTCTGGGCGGCCTCGCCCCAGCTCATGCCATGCTGCACGATACCTATTATCAGCCCGCCAACGATGTTTATGACAGTAATGAGTATGCCGGCGTTGACGTCGCCGGAGACGAACTTGCCCGAGCCGTCCATGGCTCCGTAGAAGTCCGATTCCTTGCGCAGGGCTTCGCGCTGCCTTTTGGCTTCCTGCTCGTCTATGAGTCCGGAGTTGAGATCGGCCTCAATGGACATCTGTTTGCCCGGCATGGAGTCCAGTGTAAAGCGCGCCGCCACTTCGGCTATGCGGGTTGTTCCATTGGCTATGACCATCTTGGTCAGGGCGAAAAGAATGAGAAAGATCACTATGCCGATGAAGTAGTTGCCTCCCACCACAAAGGTGCCGAAGGACTCGATGACCCGGCCCGCGGCATGGGTGCCCTGATCTCCGTGCAGCAGAATAAGCCTGGTGGTGGCCACGTTCAGGGCCAGCCTGAACAGGGTGGCTATCAGAAGAAGCGAAGGGAATATGGAAAATTCCAGGGGGCTGCGCATGAACATGGATGTGACCAGGATGACAAAGGCAAAGGACAGATTGAAAGTCAGCAGCAGATCCAGGAGCACGGGCGGCATGGGGACCAGCATGACAAAAAGAATGACCACCACTCCGCCGGCCAGTAGTATGTCTCCCTGCTTAGTGAACCTGGCATAGTTGATATTGCCCAGAACAGAAGATTTAACTGCCATATTATTGACGCCCTGTATTTGAATCGGTTTTTGCTGCAGGCATTTTTATTGTCCTCCAGGCGATCCCTGTTTTTTGAATTTGTAGAGTTGAGCCAGTATTGAAGCCACTGCCTTGTACATGTCTTCGGGTATTGTTTCGCCTTCCTGGACGTTCTTATACAAGGCTTGTGCCAATGGCTTGTTTTCCCTGATGGGGATGTTGTTTTCCCTGGCTATCTCCTTGATCTTTTCGGCCCTGAAGTTGGCCCCCTTGGCCAGGACCATGGGGGCGGGAGCCAGAACGGGATCGTACTTTATGGCTACTGCGAGGTGGGTGGGGTTGGTAATGACCACGTCCGCCTTGGGTACTTCCTGGCGCATTCTCTGCTGGGTGGTGGACTGCATCTTCTTTCTCTGCTCCTTTTTTACCTCTGGATTTCCCTCGGCCTGCTTTCTTTCGTCCTTGACCTCGTCCTTGGTCATTTTCAGGTTCTGCTCGTAGTCCCACCTGGTGTAGGCTACGTCGGCGATGGCTATGATAAGCAGGGGGATCATGGCCAGCATAGCCATCTTGAAGGCTGTATTCAGGATGTAGGCCACGATAAAAGGAGGGTCTTCGTAAAAAAGGGGCAGAAAGTTTTCAAATTCCGATGTGATGATAATGTATGGAGCGGTAGCAACGGCTGAGGCGATGCCTACGTTTTTCACCAGACGCACCAGGGTGTTCAGGTCCAGGAATTTTTTCTTGAGCCCTTCAACTACGTTAAATATTTTCATTTTGGGCTTGAGTGGCTTAAAGGTCCACAAAAAACCTACTTGCAGATAAATTGCTACGATAGTCACGAAAAATACTATGAGCATAAAAGGCAGAAGCATACTGGCAATATTCTGGATGCTGAAAACAGCCAGGTGATAGAGGCTTTCCGGGTTGAGCTGATAATGAAAGGCCTGGTCCATGAACCATTCGGTCATCTCCATGTACGTATCCCTGATATGGGGGAAAAACAGGCGCAGAGCAAGAATGCCGGCGATGAGGCTGATGATCTTGGGCATCTCCTGGCTTTTGGGTACATTCCCCTGTTCCCGGGCCTTTTTCCGCCGTTTCGGGGTTGCGTCTTCTGTTTTACTGGGGTCTTTCTGAGGCATCTAACACTCTGCAATAATAAATATTTTTTTGGACTATCAACAATTAACTGATAACTTTCAACTTACCAGAAGATTAGATGTATTCCGCCTTGTTACTTCACGAAGGACCGGCAGCCGCCCGCAGCAGGTTATACATGGTGCCCCCCAGATCGGAGATGAAGCCGGATACATACAGGCTGATGAGCTGGAAAACCAGGCTCAGAAAAAGCAGTCCCACTGCAATCTTTATGGGGAAACCCAAAAGCAGAACATTCATCTGGGGAGCGGTTCTGGCCATAAACGCCAGGCCCAGGTTGACCAGGAAGACCGTGGCGATAATTGGAGAAGCAATTTTAAAGGCCAGGACAAAAATTTGACTGGAATAATATATGATCTGGTTAATAAGCTCCGGGGTGATGAACAGCCCCCCCGGAGGTATCAGGTCAAAGCTCTGGGTCAGGCCCATGAGCATATACAGGTGGCCGTTGATGCTTAGAAACACCAGCATGGAGCACATATACAGAAACTGTGTGGTTATTGACTCCTGCAGGCCGGTAAGGGGGTCCACCACGTTCATCATTTTAAAGCCCATCTGAAAGGCAATGAGGTCTCCCCCTGTCTGGATGGCGGCGAAGAGAAAATGCACGATCAATCCCAGGATAAGCCCCAGAACCAGTTCGCCCATAATCATGACCGCAATCTGGGCCGGATGTTCAGGGAAGTATTGCGCATCAAAGGAAAGATGCGGCCAGAGGGCCAGGGATAGAACAATGCACAGGGCGGCCTTGATGGGTACGGGCATAGCCTCACCCCCGAAAAAGGGCAGCAGGAACACCACCAGGCTTACTCTGAAGAAGGTCAGCCAGAAGCTGAATACGGTTTCAGGGTTGAAATTGAATATGTCCATGCCCGCTGATTAGCAAGAGACGGGCCAGATTGGGGGAGCGGGAAGAAGCGAGGGAGCGAAGGGGCGACTTGAGCGATTTCAGCGACTTGGCGAAGGGGCGAGCGGAATTGAATGGCGGAATTGAAGGAGACTATCCCCGTGTATATTCTTCCAATACACTGGGCCTGCCAGGTGAAACAAATCCGAAGGATTTCCTGCATAGCAGGGTTTCACTGGGGTCATAATAAACTGAATAACAATTAACTGATAACAGATAACTGGATTGCGGGCACTTATCAGGTCAGTTCAGAATGTATCTTTTGGGGTTTACCGGCATGTTGTTGAGGCGTACTTCGTAGTGCAGGTGTGGGCCGGTGCTTCTGCCGGTGTTGCCCACGTAGCCAATAAGCTCTCCCCGGGATACCTTGGTTTCTTCATCAGCTACGTAGCGCTGCAGGTGGGCATACCTGGTTGTAATTCCCCTGCCGTGATCAATGACCATGGTTATGCCGTATCCACCGTCCCTGCCGGTAAAAGTGACTTTACCTGATGCCGGAGCATAAATGGGCGTACCTTCTGGAGCTGAAATGTCCAGGCCCTTATGAAATTCCCGCTGGCCGGTAAAGGGTGAGGAACGATACCCGAAATCCGAGGATACCCATCCCTGGGCAGGCCAGATGGAAGGAGTACTGGAAAGGAGATCTTTTTGCTGATGCAGGGCCTGCAGGATCTCCTGCTGTTTTATTTCTTCCAGGCGGGCTTCTTTGCTCAGTTGGTCCAGAAAGTTGTGCATCTGTCTGGTGAGCATCTCCTGGCGGTAGAAGGGAAACGATGAAGGGGAGGTGTTTTCACTGGTCCCGCCTATTGGATTGGGGTTAAGTTCTCTGGGAGGCTCAAGGTTCAGCATGACCCGGAGCTTGTCGTCGAACTCCTGGACCCGCTCCAGGTTCTGTTCAAGGTCATGAAACTTGTGAAACAGGGTGGTGAGTTGAATTTTCTGGGACTGGACCGTGTCCTGGGAACGGTTCAACTGCTGACTGACGGTCCTGTACTCCTGGTAATGCTTCCAGAGGTAAACGTTGGTTCCGGCTACGGCCAGGATCAGCAAAAGGGCAAACATGAAAACCCAGCCTCTTAATGTAATACTGGAGCACGATCCATGTTTGTCTTTAAATATAACCAACTGGTATTTTTTAAAAAGCATGTTGATTCCCTTTGTGTAAAAGTTTAGCCATTTGCATTTGGAATGGGGACTGGCTCTCCCCGCACTTATTTTAAAACCTGTCAATCTTCCTTTAGAAAAATAAGTGCGGGGGTGCCTGTCCCCTGCTTTCCTTAATGTCCCCTGCTTTCCTTAAAAAGGGCTAAACTGTTACCCCTTTGTAAATGTGCTTCAAAGGTTTGCAGCAGTAAATTCTGATAAACAATTCATGAATTCCTATTTTAAGTTACAGGCCAAGTCAAGCTGCCAGCGCTTAAAAGCATTCAATATATTCTGTCTTGTCTTTTTGTTTCCTCCGGACAACACATCCAGCATTCCCTCCATCTCCGTTCTCTTGCTGGCTCCGGCTGAGGGGCACGGGTTTTCCCAGACAGGCAGTTCCCACCTGCGGGCTGCATTGCGGATATATTTCTTCTCCACCAGCAGCAGAGGCCGGATCAGGGTCAAACTGCCCTGGAAAAACTCTTCTCTGGCGGAAAGTCCGTCCACTCTGGAGGTCTGTATAAGGTTCATGAAAAAGGTAGCAGCCAGGTCTTCGGCATTGTGTCCAAGGGCCAGGTGGGTCAGGCTGTATTTTCTGCAGAGATCAAAAAGGACCTTGCGCCTGCTCCACGAGCACAGGAAGCAGGGAGACTTGGTGTTGCCGGGATTGTGAGCCCTGGGTCCTATGTCCGTGGACTGGATATGCCCGGGAAGGGGGTTTGCGCCCAGCCAGTCCACCAGGGGCTGGTGGTTGCCAGGATCGAATCCGGGGTTGACGTGCAGAAGGATGATCTCGAAATAAAAGGGCACTATTTTCTGGCGTATCATCAAAACTCTGGCCAGAACCCAGCTGTCCACGCCGCCGGAGACAGCGATGCCCACCCGGGCCCCGGGCCACAGCATGCCTGTCTGCTGCATGAGTTTGCCGCAGCGGCCCAGGCATATTTTCTGTGCATGGTTGAGATTTTTTTTAATTCCCATAGACAGCGTTTTGTTCCAGCGGAAACAATTGACAGCTTCAATTCCGGGCCTAATAATATAAAGTCTGCATGCGGGCAATGCACAAAATGCGAGATTTTGTTCTTGACCCGGGAGCCCTTTTGCAGTTACTTATATTCGTTTTTGTCGATGGGGCCGGGTTATTTTTTCTGGGTCCTGAAGAGGCTTGTTTTCAAGGAATCAGGTCTACAACGGTATTTTTAGTTTTTTATATAAATTGAGAGGTAGGCTATGGCCAGAATAACTGTAGAAGATTGTCTGGAAAAGGTTAACAACCGTTTTTTGCTGGTGCAGATGTCGGTCAGAAGGATTCAGCAGTACCGGGAGGGGTATAAACCTCTCGTGGAAAGCAAAAACAAGGATGTGGTCACCAGCTTGAGGGAGATTGCTGCCGGCAAGGTCATCCCATCCAAATCCATTCATAAAGCCGGAATCAAGGTGGATTAGGCATGGCTGAAAAGAGGGATTATTACGAGGTGCTGGGGGTCTCCCGGGAAGCAAGTCAGGAAGAGATTAAAAAGGCTTACCGCAAGATGGCTTTCAAGTACCATCCTGACCGCAACCCGGATGATCCTGAGGCTGAAACCATGTTCAAGGACGCATCTGAAGCCTACGAGGTATTAAGCGACCCGGAAAAGCGTCAGAGATATGACCACCTGGGTCATGCCGGCATGGAAGGCAACGGTTTTCATGGGTTCAGGAGCACTGACGACATTTTTGATTCCTTTTCCGATATATTCGGGGATTTTTTCGGTTTCGGTGGACGCCGTTCCGGTCCAAGGGCCAGAGCAGGTGCTGATCTTCGTTACAACCTGACTGTCTCTTTCCGCGAGGCAGCCAAGGGCACTGAAGTGGACCTGGAACTGCCCAAGAGAGAAAAGTGCGATCGCTGCACCGGCCAGGGTTCTGAGCCGGGGCATTCCGCCGAGACATGCAAGCATTGCGGAGGCAGCGGCCAGGTACACCGCACCCAGGGATTTTTCCGGGTGGCCATGCCCTGCGCGGTTTGTCAGGGCCAGGGAATGCTCATTACCAACCCCTGTAAAAAATGCAAAGGTCTGGGGGTCATCCAGGTCAACAAACATATCAAGGTCCGGGTGCCCGCAGGAGTGGATAACGGCAGCCGCCTGAGGCTGCGCGGCGAAGGCGAGCCCGGCGAGCACGGAGGTCCTGCCGGAGATCTGTATGTAGTCATTTTTGTGGAAGAGGACGACACTTTCAAGAGGCAGGGCCAGGACCTGGTCACCCAGGTGGACATCACCTTTGTCCAGGCTGCCCTTGGGGGCAAGGTGGAAGTGCCGACCCTGGATGAGCCCATTTCCATGGAGATCCCCAAAGGTACCCAGAGCGGAAAGGTTTTTCAACTAAGCGGGATGGGTCTGCCGTATCCCGGCGGAACCCAGCGCGGCGACCTTCTGGTCCAGGTCCAGGTCAAGACTCCTACCAAGCTGAGCAAAAGACAGGAAGAGCTGCTGCAGGAGTTTGAAAATCTGGAAAAGGAAAAGGCCGGGCACAAGGTCAAGCGATTCTTTAAAAAAGTAATGGGTGAGTAGGGCAGGTTATGGGTGATGAACTTACGCACGTGGACAAACAGGGCCATGTAGGAATGGTTGATGTGGGCTCCAAGCAGGAGACCGGCAGAAAGGCTGTAGTCAGAAGCGTGGTCAGACTGGCCTCTTCAACCATGCATATGCTAATGAAACAGGCACTGCCCAAGGGGGACGTGCTGGTTACGGCCAAGCTGGCCGGCATTATGGCAGCCAAGAAAACCGGAGAACTGATCCCCCTCTGCCATCCCCTTTTTCTCAGTTATGTAGATGTGCGCTTTGACGTACAGCAGGATGAAAACCGGATAGTGGTGGAGGCGGAAGCCCGCACCACAGCTGCTACCGGGGTGGAAATGGAGGCCCTGGTGGCCGCCCAGACCGCCTGCATGACCATATACGACATGTGCAAGGCGGTGCAGCGGGACATAGTCATCGAGGACTGCCGCTTAGTGCACAAAAGCGGCGGCCGCAGCGGAACCTACCAGGCCTGATAAACACCTGTCCCCGGGCTTACCAGGTCCTGCGGACCTTTACCCCTGCCTGATACATTGAGTCTTTTATACCGGGGATGGTATATTCCCCGTAATGTACTATGGAGGCGATGAGCGCAGCAGACGCCCTGCCTTCGGTCACTGCCCGGGTCATATGCTCCGGGTTGCCCGCTCCGCCTGAGGCGATTACAGGAATGCGCACGTTCCGGGCTATGAGCCTGGTCAGGTCCAGTTCGTAGCCGTCCTTGGTGCCGTCGGCGTCTATGGAGTTCAGGCATATCTCTCCCGCACCTAGTCTTTCCACTTCTCTGGCCCACCACAGGGCATCTATGTTCATGCGCTTGCGCCCCCCGTGGATAACCATTTCGTACCCGGAGGGGCAATCCGTGCTTTTTTCCACCCGCAGGACATCCATGCCCACCACTATGCACTGGGAACCAAAGGCTTCTGCACCCTCGGAGATGATTGCAGGATTTTTTATGGCAGCGGAATTTACAGAGACCTTTTCGGCTCCGGCCAGCAGGGCGGCCCGCATGTCCTCCAGGCTGGAAATGCCGCCTCCCACGGAAAAAGGTATGAAAATGGTTTCAGCCACTTTTTCCACCACCTGCAGCATGATGCCCCTGGCTTCGGCAGAAGCGGTTATGTCATAAAAAACTATCTCGTCGGCACCCTGTTCATAATAAAGTCTTGCCGTTTCCACCGGGTCGCCGATCTCCACATTGCCCTTGAATTTTATGCCCTTGGTGAGCTTGCCGTCGCGGACGTCCAGGCAGGGAATGATTCTTTTGCTAAGCATGGTTTTCCTCAAATTGTATGCGTCAGCTGCTTTAGAGAACAGCTTTTTTTTCAAGTGGTTCTGCAGTACCTGTAAAAATTGTTCAGGATTTTCAGTCCGGGCCGGCCGCTTTTTTCCGGGTGGAACTGCATGGCCCAGAGTCCCGGCCTCCCGAAAACAGAACAGAAATCAAGGCCGTAGTTGGTAAGGCCTATTACCAGGTCCTTTCTGGGCGTAGGGTAGTAACTGTGCACGAAGTAAAACTCAGCTTCCTGCGGGACATCCCGGAAAAGTTCGCACTCCTGGACAAGGTTAACGCTGTTCCAGCCCATATGGGGAATGTTTATGGGGTCGCCGTGTTCATCTATGAGTTCATTATCAAAGCGCAGGCAGCTGCCTTCCAGTATGGACAGAGTGGTAGCGCTGTTTTCCATGCTTTTATCCAGGATGATCTGGCAGCCCAGACAGATGCCCAGCATGGGCTTTCCCATGGATATGAGATCTTTCAGGGTGTTGTCCAGACCGGTTTCGCGCAGGTTGTTCATGGCTGATCCTGCTGCACCCACTCCAGGAAAGATTATTCCCTGGGACTGGGCAAGAGTCTGGGCATCGTCGGTAATACGGCAGGGGATGCCCTCATGGTCCAGAGCTCTTTTTACACTGGTCAGGTTGCCGGCCCTGTAGTTGAGTATTGCAATCATGGAGTTCTCACACGGGGTATATGGTTAGGGTTCGTCATACAATAAAAAAAGGTGTTTAAACCTTAAAACCCTGGATGCGCAAGAAAGAATTACTGCCCTTCAAACCGGCGGCAGAATTTTTCCTGCAAAAGCTTTTTTCGCTGGAGGAAACCTTCGTGTCCGATGGAGGAACCTGACAGTCCTCCCATGAGGCTTATTTCCGCCAGATAAAGATCTCCTGCAGGGCTTTGCAGAATGTCCAGCAGGGCATATGGAAAATCGCCGCGCTGCATGACGTTGGTGCAAAATGCCAGCAGTGTTGAATCCATGTGCACCGGACTTGCAGTACCGCACTGAGCCAGGTTTTTGCGGTAGCTGTAAGGATTTATACGTTCATAGGCCTCGGCATGGTCATCGATGATGACTACTCTGAAATCCCTGGCTTCTTCCAGAAAAGGCTGGATAACCAGGGGAAAGGGCAGAGCGCCCAGAGAGTCTAACCGCTGCAGTTCTTCCAGGGATGACCAGCGCCCGACTCCCATGCCGAGGTGCTTGCGGTCTCTCTTGCTGACTACAGATCCGTACCGGGTATATGCGGCCTGGTTGCGGCAGAGGTCAATGCTGCGATAAGCTACGAAAGTGTCCGGCAGCATGAACTGAGACAGAACTTCGGCCTGCAGTACTTTGGAACGGCTGAGAAAAGCCGACAGTAAAGAAGGATAAAAATTTATCCCCCGGTGCATCAGGTCCACGACCTTGTACTCCTCACCGGGTGAAAAACTCAAATGTCCAACACAGGCATCACCAGGGCCGAGCTGGTGAAAATTTTCTCTTAGCTCTCTGGAGGAATAAATTATCATAGTGTTCCACGTATGACGGCAGGGGGTTGCAAACAGCCCTAATCTTTTTTGCGGGCCTTGTGGATTCTGTCCTTTATCCTGTCCCTGGTTCTCTGGATATCTTCCGGTTTGATACCCATTTTCCCGGCATAATGATAAAGATTTCTTTCAATTTCAGGCATGTTTTCCTGCAGCTTCTTCTGCCTGTCCAGGACAGCCGTCTTGATGCTGTTTACGAGTTTTTCCCCGGAAAAACCGCTCATGGTCTGCTCCTTGTCGAATATTTGCTGTTTGCTGCTTTGGATAAAAGTGACTGCTTGTGCACCACAGTTCTTGAATCCCGGTGAATATGGTGATAAAGTAAACTTTCAGGTGGTACCGCAATCTGCCCGGGGACAGTCCCCGCGACACCTTTTCCGTACAAATACAAAAAAATTACAGACGCGAAGTTATGTGAACCTGCACAGATATTACATAGCGGGGACAGTCCCCAGGCTTGAGTGCCAGAAACTACCACTGAAGCCCCCCTGAATGCTTACGTGATAAATATATATTGTTCACCAACAAATCACAAGGAATAGAATATGCCCAGGATATTGAAGTATCTGGCGCTTGCCTTTTTGCTGGTTAGTTTGGCCTCAGCTGTAATAATCTTGAACCGTTCACCGGTGGTAGTTGGTTTTGCAGGTCCTCTAACAGGGCCTTATTCCGACCTTGGGGTGAATGGGCGAAACGGAGCCAGGCTGGCCGTGGAAGAAATTAACGCCCGGGGCGGAATTGACGGCAGGAAGATGGAACTTCTGGTGCGCAACGACAAAGGCTTATGCGACGAGGCTGCCCAGGCTACAGCAGAACTTATTGATTCCGGAGCTCAGGCCATCATAGGGCATATGACCAGCCAACAGACTATAAGCGCTCTGCCGGTGGCGGCAAAAGAAGATGTTGTGCTTTTAAGCCCCACAACCTCTACTCCGAAGCTGAGCGGCATCAAGGACAATTTTTTCCGTATCCAGCCCAGCACCGATCAGCACGCAATCGCCCTGGCCCGGTATGTGTTTCATGAAAAGGAAATAGATACCTTGTGTACCCTGAGGGATATGGACAACGAAATATATGCAGATTCTTTTGAAAAACATTTTGTGCAGGAATTCAAGTCAGCCGGCGGCGAGGTAACAAATAGAAAAAAGCTTTATGCCAGCCGCAGTCAGGACTGGCTGCAGATTGCAGATGACCTGCAGCTATGTTCAGAGCAGGGCCTGTTTCTGGCCGTGTCCGGAAGGGATGCGGTCAACCTCGTACAGGCCATTGATAACACTGGCTTAAGTCCAGATATTTTCAGTTCGGGCTGGGCAATGACCAGGGAGCTTCTGCGGGCGGGCGGCAGGACAGTGGAAAATATGACCTTTGTCACGACAACATCCCAGGAAAATCTGGGAACTGATTATTACGAGTTTGCAAAGAACTATAGATCAAGATTCGGCAGCGAGCCATCATTTGCAGCTGCTATGGCCTATGATGCCGCACATATTCTGGCCCTGGCCCTGGAAGAGTCTTCCGGAGACAGGGGACTGGAGCAGGCCCTCACTGAAATCCGCGATTATCCAGGACTTTACTGGCCCATAACCATAGACGAATATGGAGATGTAACAAGCCCGGTAACCATAGTCCAGGTCAGAGAGGGTGAATTTGAGGAGGTGTACAGCTTCAAGGCAGAGGATTTCGAATGAAGCCGGCACCCACTCTGACCAATATCCTGCAGCGCCTTCTGGGCTGGCGTCTTCTGCTCATCTCCATGCTGATAATCCTTGGGATCGCAGTTCTGCTGGGATATTTCCGTTATCAGGAGATCAGGAGCGAGCAGCGCCTGCAGGCGGCCAGCATTTCCTCCTACGTGCAGTCTCATATCAAGTCCCAGATGCAGACCATCAGATTTTTGTCCAGGATGGTACTTTACCCGGAATTTGAGGCCATTGCCAGTCACTACAAGGCTCATGCCGGGCTTTTCAAGCGTTTTCTGGTTCTGGATGAATCCGGACGCATCAGGCAGGTTCTGCCCGAGATGGAGGCTTTCCAGGATTATTCCCGCATGATTCCGGCAACAGAAAGACTTGAGACTTCAGGAGAGTTTTACTTTTCCACTCCCTACATGAAGCCGGACGAATATACTGTTACAGTAAGTCTGTCTTATACAGGCCACTTCAGTAAAATTCTGGTTGCTGAGCTGGACCTGGACTCCCTGCAGGAGTTTATAACCAGGATAACCCGGATGCAAAAAGATGACCGGGTCTTTGTCCTGGACGGCTATGGTAATGTTCTGGCCCACCCTGAATCCAGCGTGGTGGCCGGGCAGTATAATCTCGGGCATCTCAGGCCCGTGGCCAGAGCTCTGCAGGGACAGACAGGTTTCCTGGGAATGGGCAGAAAATACGGTGAGCTTTATCTTTTCAGTGCGGAAAAGGTTCCGGAAGCGGAGTGGACAGTCTTTACAGCCTGGTCTGTCAAGGGACAGCTGCTGCCGGTTCTTATGCCCATTGGGTTTGCCGGGTTCCTGCTTTTTGGGTTTCTTGGCCTGCTTGTCTGGAATGTGACCTGGAGAGTGCGCCAGGACGTGATTGACCCCCTGGTCAGCTTTACCGGGGAGGTGGAAAAACTGCCCCGGGGCGCTTTTGATATGGGTGTACAGAACTATGTATCTTCATTTTACGAACTGCAGGCATTAAGCAGCAGCTTTCAGGATATGGCTGAAACCGTCGTGCGCAGAGAGGAGACCCTGCGACGCAGTGAACAGCGTCTGGCCGGCATCCTGGACAGCCTGGACGCTGCAGTGTACGTGGCGGATATGCATTCTGACGAGATCCTTTTTATAAACAGCTATATCCGGGAGAAAAGGGGAGAGGTGATCGGCCGCAAGTGCTGGGAAGTGTTTCAGAATGCTCAGCAGGGTCCGTGTTCTTTTTGCAGAAAAGATGAGCTTAAAAATCAGTCCGGGACTCCTGAACCGGCCAGGTGGGAATATCAGGACCAGGAAACCGGAAGTTCTTATGACTGCAGGGCCATGGCCATACCCTGGAGCGACGGTCGAATGGTGCGTATTGTAATATCCACGGATATAACCGAACGCAGGGATATGGAAGCACGTCTGCATCAGGCGCACAAGATGCAGGCTGTAGGTACTCTGGCCGGGGGAATAGCTCATGATTTCAACAATATTCTGCAGGTCATAAGCGGCCACGTCAGGATGCTGCTGGAAAAAAAGGCCCAGGACGATCCGGATATAAAAAGGATAGTGCAGATACAGCAGGCCGGGGAGAGGGCTGCAAAGTTAGTGAGACAGCTTCTGACCTTCAGCCGGGAAATAGAAGGCCAGTTCAGGCCGGTTGATCTCAACCGGGAGGCTGCCGAAACGGCCTCGTTGCTTAAAAAGTCTTTTCCGGACCAAATTGCCCTGGAACTCAGACTGGATGACGGTATTAAGCCTGTTCAGGGAGATCCTGCGCAACTGGAGCAGGTTTTGCTGAACCTGTGCAACAACGCCCTGGATGCCATGCCCGAGGGAGGGAGGTTAACCATCGAGACCTCCATGGCACATTTCCAGGAGCCTCAGCTTCTGGAGCATTTCAGGGTGGAACCCGGCAGTTATGTAGTGCTTAGCATCAGTGATACCGGTGAGGGCATTGACGAGGATATCAGGCAGAAAATCTTTGATCCCTTTTTTACCACTAAGGAGCCGGGCAAAGGAACCGGGCTCGGCCTGGCCTCAGTGTTCGGGATAGTGGAAAATCATCAGGGATATATAGAGTGCAGGAGCAGTCTGGGGCAGGGGGCAAAATTCAGGATTTATCTGCCTGTAGCCCCAGAAGAGGAAGCCTGCTTTTCAGACAGGGAAGAAAAAAAAGCAGACAGCTATGAGCATATTCTGGTGGTGGACGATGAGCCGGTTCTAAGGGAACTTACCCGGGAGGCCCTGGAGGAAGCAGGGTACAGGGCAAGCTGTGCAGAAAGCGGAGAGCAGGCCCTGGAAATGTATCAAAAGAATCAAGACAGTATCGCCTTGATTATAATGGACATTAATATGCCCGGCATGGGTGGGTACGAGTGTATACAGCGGCTTCTTAAACTGGATTTAGAGGTGAACATACTTGTGGTGAGCGGATATTCTCCTGAAGAAAGACTCAGGCAGTACCTCAAGTCCGGGCGCGTAGGCTTTATGGCCAAGCCTTACCGGGTGCCGGAACTTTTGTCCAGAGTGCGGGAAGCAATCGACCGGCCTGTCCAGGATGGGCAGTAGTCAGTGTGAGCTGCTTGCCCCTGTTAGGCAGAGTGCAAAAAATCAAACAGTAAAAAAGATGAATTAACGGGCATCCGTTTTTTTTACAGGTCAATCTTCATGGTGGCTGGCCACAGGAAAAACAGAGTGATCCATGTAATTTTCCGCAAGAAACCAAGCAGGGAGTAACTCGCAGCAAGCAGTAATAATTCTTGCTGTTTCAGTGTCAGACAGCTTGAGATATAATTTGACATTTTTATCCATCCAGTCTAATTCTCTTCAAATAAGAGGTTTTATAAGGAGCATTGGATTTTTAACACGCCATTGCTCGCCTGCAATACCCACCTGAAGAGTCTTTTCAAGTTGCATTAACCTTGATGCTTCTATGTTTCCAGAGCGCGCCCGGTCTGTATGCCCGTCTTTCCGGGCTGAGCCGTTTCCGTGAGAATCGGGCGGTTTTTTTGGGCTAAAACCAGGATTTGAATTTTATCAGGAGGAGAGATTGATGCAAAGTCCGTTTCCCGAGTTGCAGCTTTTTATAACCGGTCCTATCTATGTCCGCCCGGAGGTACGTCAGGCGGGGCTCTGGCCGGAATTCGGCCACAGGGACGCAGAAAACCGCAAGCGTTTTGAACCCATAATGAAAAACCTCAAGATTCTGGCCGGTGCACCGGACGATTACGAGGTGATAATTTTCAACGGCAGCGGCACCAATGCCATGGAGGCCTCCATCAGGTCCCTGGTGGCTGACGGTGAAAAGGTGCTCAATGTGTCCGTAGGGGCCTTCGGAGACCTTTACCACAAGATCGCCACAGTGAACGGCAAGGATGCTGTTCAGCTGAAGTTTGACCCCGGCTCATGCATAGATACAGCCAGGCTGCAGCAAGCCCTGGATGAGCACAGGCCGGCGGTGGTTTCCCTGACCCACAACGAGACATCCACAGGTGTTACCAATGATATCAAGGCTGCCTGCGAGGTCATCCGCAGGTCCGGGGCCCTGGCCCTGGTGGATGGAATCAGCATATTCGGAGGTTCCCCCAGCCATATCGAGGATACCAGATGTGCCATGTACATAACTTCCACCCAGAAGAGCCTGGGACTTCCGGCCGGTTTCGGGATCGCCTTTGTGAGTCCGGAAGCCTTGGCCAAGGCGGAAAAGGTTTCCAACCGTGGCTTTGTTTCCGACATTCTGGCCCAACTGCCCAGGGCCAGAAAATTTCAGACTCTGACCACTCCCAACTGCACCCTGGCCAATCAGATGTATCTGCAGATGGAGTATATTGTAAATGAGGAGGGTGTGGAAAGCCGCTTCAAAAGACATTTACAGATGCGTGATGCAGTGCATGAATTTGTCTCTGGACTTGAAGGCTTCGAACTTTTTGCTCCAGAAGGCTACCGTTCTCCAACAGTGACCTGCGTACGCGTGCCTGAAAGTATGACAGCGGCCAGGCTGAAGGAAATCAAGGAAACCCTCCGGGAGAAAGGATACCTTTTTGACCCGGGTTACGGCAAACTCAATGACGCCCTGGAGCAGGCCGGAAAAAGAGCGGTTTTCCGTATCGGGCATATGGGCGATATGAATATGGATATGCTGGAGGAATACTTGCAGACACTGAAAGGCATACTGCAGGCTTAAAAAACAGGTGCCCTTCACAGGGTCTGGCAAAGGAGGTCAAAGTTTATGAGAATTCTGGCAAATGACGGCCTGGTGGATGAAGCTGTCAACTTTCTGCGCCGGGAAGGTTTCAGCGTGGACACGGAAAAGCGTGATTATGAAGATCTGCTTGGAGACCTTCCTGATTTCGACGCCCTTCTGGTGCGCAGCGCCACCAAGGTAAACAGGGAGCTCATCGAGGCAGCCACCACTAAGCGGGGCAAGCTGAAGATAATCGGCCGCGGAGGAGTAGGCACGGACAACATCGATCTGCAGGCCGCCAAGGAATGCGGTGTTGTGGTCAAATTCGCCCCACACGGCAACATCAATGCCACAGCGGAGCATGTAATCGGGCTCATGTTCGCCATTGCCCGCAAAGTGCCCTTTGCCCACCATACACTGAAATCGGGCATCTGGCACAAGGCCCGTTTTAAAGGTGTGGAACTGCAGGGCAAGACCCTGGGCCTCATCGGATGTGGGCGTATAGGGCAGGCCGTGGCCAACAAGGCCAAGGACCTGGACATGAAGGTCATCGGCTTCGACATGCAGCGCTGGATGGATTCGGAAGTGGACTATATGGATTCCATGGAAGAGGTGCTGGATCATGCCGACTTTGTAAGCATCAACACCGGAGGGGCGCACACCCTGATAAGAGAGCCAGAGCTTGAACGTATGAAATCCAGCGCCTTCCTGATAAATGCTTCCAGAGGGGTGAATGTGGAGGAAGACGCCCTTTATTATGCCCTTAAAAACGGCAGGATCGCCGGAGCGGCCCTGGACTGCTACGAAAAGGAACCCAAGCGCGAAGGCGAGCCTTTTACCAGCAAGCTGGCCGAACTGGACAATATTGTCCTTAGCGCTCACCTGGGGGCTTCCACAGCCAATGCCGCCCGCAAGACAGGGATGGAAATCGCCGATGTGGTCTCCAAGTATTTAAAATATGGGGACTTCAGGCAGTCAGTCAATGTGGGCCAGACTGTAATCGACGAAGGCATTGATCTTTATACCATTTTCATTACCCATGAGGACAAGCCGGGTATGTTCGGCAAGTTCGGCACAGCCTTCGGCGATCTGGGGGTGAACATTCAGGAAAATAATTCCAGACGCCTGGACGGGCTGGCCCAGACCATATATACCATCCAGGAAAAACCTACTTCCGAGATGCAGGAGAAACTCCTGGAAATTGACGGGGTCAGAAGGGTGGTTTACTAACGCGGGCCATGCCCGCAACCCAATAAAGAAAAGAGCTTTTTTGACAGGATTAAGAGATTGATTAAGAGAAAAACATTTTTGTCCTGGCTCCCAGTTTAATGCCCTTCGGGCTTGCTCTGCGAGCAATTAAACGGGACAGGCGGAAGCCAGGCCAAAAGGTAATCACTCCAGCACTCACTTTTTTCCTGCATTCATGAGTGCCGGAAGAAAGTGAGTGCTGGATGGCTAATGCAATCTGCGGCTTCCGGCCGCTGATTGCTTATCCTGCCAATCCTGTTAATCCTGTCTAAGTTTCTTGTTTTTTATGACAGGGTTTTAGCACTACAGCGAAACTTATTTATTGACCTCCGGGGACTGGCTCTTTTGCCGCCGAATTTTCGAAGCATTTGCAAATTTGCTACCGGCAAAAGTGCCTGTCCCCAGTTTAGACAAATTGAAAAATTTTATAAGTTTCGCTGTAGTGTTAGGAGTAAGTCACTCTTATCAATTTACCCAATATCAGAGAGCAAGAACAGGGGTACAGCATTTTGAATGGTTGCCAGTGTTCAAGCCCGGCCGCAAATCTAATTTGAGGCCGGGCTTTTTAAGTTTCGGTTCCTGTGGAGTATCATTGTCCTGCTTTGCGCACGCTATTTGCATAAATTTATCATGGATAAAAAGTCGAGTACAAAATTTCCGGATGAACAGCAATGCGTGTGGCAATAGTCAATTTTTCCCGGCAAAGCCTGGTTTCGCCCCATGAGATAAGGGCAGCTGTAGAGCGCCTGCCCCGGGAGCACTACGCCAAAATAAAGATAATCCGATACGATCCCGAGCGCAGCCTGGCCCTGGAAATGGCCTATATCAACAACAATCCCGAGTCCCTGCGGGCCAGGGGCACATACCTGCATGACTGGGACAGTTCGGACTCGGTGGTGGTTATTTATCCCTTCAAGACAAGGGATGGTTTTTTTCATACCCTGTACCATGAGATAGGGCACCATGTGTTTTTCCGGGTCCTGGACCAGGGTCTGCGGGATGAATGGTTCGCCCTGCGCAGGGCTGAAAAAGGCTTTGTCTCAAAAAGAGCGCGCAAGGATGCCCGGGAGGATTTCGCGGAAACATATTCCTGCCTGTGCTTCAGGACCCACCTTCTTTACCATGCCCCCGGAAAAGCTGACTTCATGCGCAGAAAAGTTTTCAGAAGCGTGATCGCAACAAGACGATACATTTAGTTTTCATCCGGAAACGGTTCTTTTTCCCTTTAGCCAGGCCGCAATAGTCCATGTATCTGAAGACAGTGTGCCTCACCAGCTGGACTTTAACTTCTTTGATTGATAATAGTTCTTGCTTAGATGTAGCTCTATGATTATAAAACAATCTGAACATTTTTTATCGGTTTTTCATCTTGAACCGCATTTTTTCAGATTGCCGGAGGAGCTATGAATAAAAAATACAGGGTGTTGAAGAGGTTGATGCCGGAGAATTCCTTGTCACGCAGGGATTTTTTGAAAAGTCAGGCGGGTCTGGCGGCTGCAGTGGCTTTTTCCGGCCTTGGAGTTCTGGGTCAGGCGTCTGTTTCCAGTGCAGGAAACAGCCCGGATATCGGCGTAGCCAGGGGCGGCCCGGCAGAGGCTGCCAGAGCATGTGTGGATCTCATGGGCGGCATGTCTTCATTTGTCAGTTCCGGGGACAAGGTGGTGATAAAGCCGAATATGAGCTTTGCCCATACCCCGGACCGGGCCACCAATACACATCCCCGGGTGGTCAGGACCCTGGCTGAGATGTGTGTGGAGGCAGGGGCATCCAGGGTCATGGTCCTGGACAACACCCTGCAGTCGGCCCAGAGATGCATGGAGCTTTCAGGCATCCGGGATGCCTGTGCAGATATCCCCAATACCCGGGTAGAGACCCTGGATGCCCGCCGATTCTTCCAGGAGGTGTCCATTTCTGAAGGTGAAAGTTTTCGAAGCACCGAGGTCATGCGCGATGTTCTGGATGCGGATGTTTTGATTGCCGCTCCCGTGGCCAAGTCACATTCAGCCACCGGGGTCAGTGTTTCCATGAAGGGCATGATGGGACTCATCCGCAACCGGGGTGTGATGCACAGCCGTTACAATCTGAACCAGGCCATTGTGGACCTGTGCACCCTGCTCAAGGCGGATCTCACCGTAGTGGACGCGACCAGGGTGTTGTCCAGCCACGGTCCGCAGGGGCCGGGAGACGTCATTGAGGGTGAGCTTGTGCTGGCCTCAAGGGATATGGTGGCTGCAGACGCCAAGACAGTGGAGTTGTTTCCCTGGTATGGACGAAAGATCCGGCCGGACCAGGTGGAGCATATAAAAATGGCCCATGAGCGGGGTCTGGGCAGGATGGACCTGGACAACCTGGAGATCCAGACGGTTGATGCCTGATGAATTTCAAGAGGACCCTGCAGGCTCTAAGTCTTTTTGCTTTTATCACCCTGCTTCTGCTGGCGGCCTTTCCTCTCAGGACCTGGTTCCCCACTGATTTTTTCCTGCGTCTGGACCCGCTTGTCTTTGCAGGCACTGTGCTGGGGGCCAGGGAGTGGGCAGGAGCACTGCTGCCCGGGCTTCTGATCATCCTGGCTACTTTGTTTCTGGGGCGTTTTTTCTGCTCCTGTATCTGTCCCATGGGTGTCACCCTGGATATAAGCGACCGGATTTTCAGGCCAAGAGATTCCGGCAGAAACCTGTCAGTCCAGTCACTCCTGACCCTTCGCCGGGTCAAGTACCTGGTGCTGTTTTTCATCCTGGGTACAGCCATTGTGGGAGTGTCCTCTGTATTTATTGCTTCACCCCTGTCCCTTGTCACCCGCTTTTACGGGCTGGTGATTTACCCCTTTGCTGTGCATGTTCTCGACCTGGGCCTGGACAACCTGTACATGGTCTACTCCGGTCTGGGGCTGCAGAGCCTGGCCTACTTCGAGCCCCAGAGCTACCGTTTTGCCACCCAGATATTTATCCTGGCCTTTTTCATCCTGGTTTTTTCCCTGGTGGTCCTGGCCCCGCGCTTCTGGTGCCGCAGTCTTTGTCCGGCAGGGGCGCTTCTGGCCATTTTTTCCAGAAAGCCTCTTTTGCGCAGGAAAGTCTCTACCTCCTGTACCGAGTGCGGTCTCTGTCAGAGAAGATGTCCCATGCAGGCCATCGAGGAAGACCCGCACAGAACCAGCCACCAGGAATGTATTGTCTGCCTGGAGTGCGTGCGGGTCTGCCCGGAAAAGGCTGTGTCCTTTCAAACGGGCAGGAGTAAAGAAGCGGCTGATTCCGGTTTTCTGCCCCAGAGGCGTAAGGTAATGGCTTCGGTCCTGGGGGGTGTGGGATCGGCCCTTCTTTTACAGACAGGCATAAGAGAGGTGCGCAGCGATACCGTCCCGGGCAATGTTACTCCGCAGTTTCTGATCCGCCCTCCCGGGGCCCTGGAAGAGGAGGATTTTCTGGGCCGGTGCATCCGGTGCGGGCAGTGCATGAAGGCCTGCCCCACCAATACCCTGCAGCCCGTCTGGTTTGAGGCCGGGGTGCTGGGACTTTTCAGCCCCAAAGCCCTGCCTAGGCGGGGACCGTGTGATCCCACATGCAATGTCTGTGGCCGGGTGTGTCCTACAGGGGCCATCAGGGACCTGCCTATAAACGAGAGGGTCTGGGCCAGGATGGGCACGGCCAGGGTGGTGCGGGGCAAATGCCTGGCCTGGGCCTGGGACAGGAAATGCCTGGTCTGTTTCGAGGTCTGCCCTTATGCGGCCCTGGAACTGCGCCGGGTACCGGGCATAGATATCCCGGTGCCCTTCGTGGTCCTGGAAAAATGTTCCGGATGCGGGGCCTGCGAGTTTCACTGCCCGGTGCAGGCCCAGTCGGCCATAGTGGTGGAACCCATGAATTCCCTGCGAATGAACAAAGGTTCGTATATCGAGGAGGGCCGGGCCCAGGGCATGGTCCTGGATCCGGATCCGGACCGCGAACGCGAACCCCCCGAAGAGATCATGCCGGACACAGAGGAACCAGATGATCTACCTCCCGGGTTTACAGGATGAGTATGATGATGCACCTGCAAAAAGTCGAGAAATCAATCACGCGTTTTCGCGCGACATAACTCTTTGTTTTTACAGATCTCTGACGTCTGATCTCTGACCTCTGTGACTGCAAAAATGACCTTTTGCAGTCACATCTTCATAACCGGCTGGTAGAGCTTTTCAATGTATTCCAGTGCGGAGTTTGCCCAGAGAAACCTTTCATAATATCCTGTATACTGCAGGGCGCGAAAATGCAGCGGGTTTTGTGTGTACACCTGTCGGGCCTGGTTTACTGCTTCCAGCTGGTTGGTGAGGATTTCCCTGCGTGACGAGCCGTCAAATCCAAAGCCTGTACCCGCGGGATCGTTGTGCGGCCTGACAGTGTCCGCCAGGCCGCCGGTCCAGCGCACCAGGGGCGGGGTGGCATGGCTCATGGACTGCATCTGGGTGATGCCGCAGGGCTCAAACAGGCTGGGCATGAGGAAGACATCGCTGCCCAGGCTGATCTGTCCGGCTTTTTGGGCGTCAAAAGCTATTACAGCGTACAGGTTGGGTCTGTCTGAGAGACTTTGCAGGAAACTTTCGTATTCCGGCTCTCCAGTGGCCAGCACTGCCACATTTACTCCGGGCATATCCAGGATGTGCTCCAAAACGCTTTTGCCCTGTACTTCTTCCCTCAATAGCCTGAACTTCTGCTCCACGGCCCGGCCCACAAAACCCAGAAGCAGACCTTCCGGGTCAGGAAAATTATTTCCCAGAGCGGCCTTCATGCGTGATTTTTCCCGGATCATGCTTTCAAACCCGGCATCATCCGGGGAAAAAGAGTATTCGAACCCGTTTAATATGCCGTGGAGCCTGCCCTGACTATCCAGGCGCGCGGCAACTTCATCAAGGCCGTTGCCGCCCTGGAAAAACCTGGACTGGTCCTGGGGCATGGTTATTTCTTTTTTATATGTGGGACTGACGGTGTTGATAGCATGGGACATCTCCATGGCCAGTCTCAAGGCGTTGACACTGTTCCATTCCCTTCGGGGATCGGTGAAGAGGCCCATCGTGTCCTGATGCCGGTCAATCTCCTGCATGTCCCAGTCCTGAATGGCCTGGCGGTGAATATTGCCCTGATAGCCAATATTGTGGATTGTCAGCACCGTCTTCTGAGGCATGTTCATGATCTTCATCCAGCCCGGCAGGTATCCCATGACCCAGTCGTTTATGTGTACAATATCCGGGTCCTTTTCCTGGATCAGGGGCAGGCAGGCCCTGCAGAAAAAGGAAAAGCGCAGGGCGTCGTCAAAGTAGGGTATTTCCCGGCTGTATACATAAGGTGTGGAGTAATCATTCTTGAAGAGCAGGGGATGGTTGAAGGGAGCTTTGTCCGGTTCCAGGGTGTAATCAGTCTCAAAATAGGCCGGGCTTTTTAGCAGGTTTGCCGGAACCCCACGGAATTCAGTGTGCAGGATACTTATGTCCTCTCTTACGCCGTGAAATGTCAGGGAGTATTCATGGGTCGGGGTCAAAGAGTTCAGCCCGGGGTTTTTCTGCAGGGTCTGCCCGTAGCATGGAGTGACTATTTCTAAGTCCACTCCCTGTTCTTTCAGGGCAGGGGGCAGTTCTCCGGCCACGTCGCCCACTCCGCCCACTTTGGACAAGGGCTTGCATTCTGCTGCGATATAAAGGACTTTCATTCTTCACCTGTTATGTGTGGTTTACGCAAGACTGTTTTCAGCAGAGCCTGGTTCCGTCTGGTACATGGGCATCGGGCACCGCCAGGACCACTGCTCCGTTCTGGTCATGAAATCCGGTCACCAGGCACTGGGACATGACCGGGCCTATCTGCCTGGGGGGAAAGTTGATCACAGCTATTACCTGTTTGCCAGGCAGGGAGTCCCTGTCGTACAAGTCAGTGATCTGCGCGCTGGATTTGAGGGTGCCGATTTCCTGACCAAAATCCACCACCAGTCTAAAAGCAGGTTTTTTTGCTTTGGGAAAATCATGGACTTCGGTAATGGTTCCGACTCTGATGTCTACTTTCTGGAAGTCATTCCAGTCAATCTGGCTCATATATACCCCTGAATTGTGGTGCTTATGGTTACCTGCTGAATCTGGAAGTTTTTAATAAAAAAATCAAGTTGTTTCATGCTTGTTTAAGTATTTGAAAAGGGTAGTTACATGTCTTCAACTCCACTTATAAGTTGTCATGGTATAAAGAAGGCCTATTCCGGCAGGGAACTCTTTTCAGAGCTCAGCCTGGGTTTTTTCCCCCAGGAACGTACCGGCCTCATAGGACCCAACGGATCGGGCAAGTCTACCCTGCTCAAGATCCTGGCCGGAATGGAAACCCCGGACTCGGGTGAACTTACAGTCAGGCGGGATACAAGGCTGGTTTACCTTCCCCAGACTGAAAATTTTGACCGGGACCAGACGGTTGAGCAGGCCCTTATGCAGGTCATGGAGAGTGTAGACCATGATCCGGAAAGCTATGTCAGCCTGAAAAAAACAGCCGGGCAGATGGGCTTTTTTCACCTGGACACCATGGTCTGTACATTGTCCGGGGGATGGCTTAAAAGGCTGTCCATGGCCAGGGCGCTTTTGCAGGAGCCTGACCTGCTGCTTCTGGACGAACCTACCAACCACCTGGACCTGGAAGGAATACTCTGGCTGGAAAATGTCCTTAAAAATCCGGATTTCGCCTTTGTCCTGGTGAGCCATGACCGGGCTTTCCTGGAAAATGTTACCAACCGGATAGTGGAATTGAGCAGGATATATCCGGAAGGGTGTCTGCGTGTGGAAGGCAGCTACTCCACCTTCCTGGAGAAGCGCCAGGAATTTACTCAGTCCCGGGAAAAGCTGGAGCAGAGACTGGCCAGCAAGACCCGCAGGGAAATCGAGTGGCTGCGCCAGGGGCCCAAGGCCAGGACCACAAAGGCCAAACACAGAAAAGAAACCGCCTTGGCTCTGCAGGAAGAGCTAAGCCAGGTGAGATCCAGAAATGCCGGAAACAGGGCGGCTGAAATTGAATTTTCCGGTACCGGCCGCAAGACCAGAAAACTTCTTCGCTGCAGAAATGTTTCCTGCAAGCGCCAGGGCCGCACACTACTGGAAGGCCTTGACCTGACTCTTTCTCCGGGAAACCGCCTGGGCATAGTGGGCCGAAACGGTACCGGCAAAAGCAGTCTGCTGGAGATCCTGTCAGGGGAGATGGAGCCGCACTCCGGTACGGTACAATGGGCTGAGGGACTTAAGGTGGTACATTTTGACCAGAACAGGGAGCAGTTGAACCAGGAACAGAGCCTGCAGGAGTCCCTGTGCCCCAGCGGCGACCAGGTGGTTTACCAGGGCAGGGCTTTGCACGTGGTGTCCTGGGCCAGGCGCATGCGCTTTGACCCGGACCAGCTCCCCCTGCCGGTGTCCAGGCTGTCGGGAGGTGAACAGTCCAGGCTGCTTATTGCCAGGCTCATGCTCAAGCCTGCCGATGTCCTGCTCCTGGATGAGCCCACCAACGACATCGACATCCCCACCCTGGAAATTCTGGAGCAGAGTCTGGAAGAATTTCCCGGGGCCATAGTGCTTATTTCCCATGACCGGATGTTTCTGGACAATCTCTGCGACAGGCTTCTTTACCTGGACGGTCAGGGCAGGGCCACTTTTGTGGCCGATTATGTCCAGTATATACGGGAAGCTGCCCAGACGGACAAGCCTGAACAAAAAGTTCAGTCCGGGAAAAAAGCAAAGCCCAGACCAAGGCAGCAGAACAAGATGTCATTCAAGGACCAGCGGGAATATGAAAGCATTGAAGGCGATATTGAAAGGGCTGAAAACGAAGTGGCCGGCCTCAAGGAAAAGATGAACCGTCCGGAAGTCATGAGTGACGCCAAGGAACTGGAAAGGCTTTGCAGTGAACTGGAACAGGCTGAAGCCGCCCTGATGCGGCTTTACGCACGCTGGGAGGAACTTGAGGAAATGGCTGCAAAGTGCAGCAGGTGATATGCTGAAAACCTGAACATGGTTAATTGAAGACGCGCCTGCAAGTAACACTGTTGCAGGCGCATCCTGTAATCATTTGATTTTTTTATTGTGCTGCCTGGCAGCTAACCTTGCTTTGAGGTTTGCTTACAGCTTGCAGGCCTCGCCGCCTTCGCAATAATTGCGGATGAACTGCCCCAGCTGGATTCCGAAATTGTAGCACTTTTTACCCAGAAGGCAGTTGTCTACATCAGTATCTTCCAGGTGTGTTGAAAGTGTGTTGCCGTCTTTTTCGAAAGTGGCCTCCCAGGCCTTTTTTTCGGAATTGTAGTCAATCTGAAGCCCCACTCCGTATTGAGCGATCTCGGGATAAATCTCTTGAAGTTTATTTTTGATGTCAGAAGCCTGTGTAGCCATAAAGCCCTCCTTTGGTTCTTGTTCGAGTTGCTGGAAAATCTTTTTCGCCGTTAAAACTCCAGATACATTAAATCCAGATCTTTTTATTGGCAATACCTTTAGTCAATAGCTTGATAATCACTGCTTGATATCTTCCGGCCCTGGATGTATTCATGCCTCCAGGTTTTGCAGGCATGTTACTGGCCTCTTTGCCAGCGAAAATAGACAAATACCCTGCCCGAGTTGTCTTTATCCCTGTTGATCCGGTGGTAAGTGCTTTTTATGTCATCCCGGTCCAGAAAGCGCAGGACTCGTTTTTTCAACTGTCCTGTTCCTTTTCCGCAGATTATCTCCAGTTCTTTGGCTTTTTTCTGCCTGGCTTCCTGAAAGGCGTTTTCCAGGGCGGCATCGATCTCGCGACCCTTGTTGAAGATCGGGTGCAAATCAAGGCTAAGACGCCTGCTGGACATTTTGTTATCACCTTTTGTTTTGGTTGAGTCAAAACAGAAAAACTGTTCAGCTTTATCTGCATTATTCATTCATTATTTGACTTAAGTCAATGAACGATTTGCCCGGCTTGTGCAACCATCAGCGGAAATTGACTTTCAGATCAGCATCTCGCTTCTGAACCCGGCAAAAGCAATTATTGTGTTGAGCAGCTGAAAAAAACATAGGCAAGCTTGCGGGGCAACCCCTCCTGGAGTTATTGAGCCTGCAGGCAAAACGTGGAGGAAGAAAATGTCTAATCCAATCCAGTGCCCAGGCAGCAGTACCCGCAACCTGGAGGTGGACCTGATATCTTGTCAGGATTGCGGCCATGAAGTAGAGATGTTCTCCGACGAAACTAAAAGAAGATGCCCCAGATGCAAAAAGATGGTTTTCAGGGACCGTATGCCCTCCTGCGTGGACTGGTGCCCTTCGGCCAAAGAATGTGTGTGTGAAGAACGCTGGCAGGCCATGCATGCTGGAAAACAGAAAACATAAGCCCTTTGTAACCCTTCAGGGTATGCCAATTTGCCTGTCTGCCACGCGGGTAATGCCCCCGCACATATCCTTAAAACTATTTGCTACCTGCGCACACAAAGCCTGAAGAAACTCTAACGAATACATCAAGGCTGCGTTTAAAGATATGGGCGGGGCATGCTTCTGGGGATCTTTATTCTTCCAAACCCTGTGTGCGGAGTACCTGTGTGAAGCCTGAAGGCTTCCCGTGCCTAAGAAGATTTTTTTGGCACCCCAGTTGAATGCCCTGCGGGCTAGCTCTTTGAGCTATTCAACGGGGCAGGCTGGCAACTTCGTTGCACGCGGGCGGCTCTGCCATTCACGGCTGGAGAGTACGCCTCAAGTCTATTCTCGGTAGCGATTGCTGGCTCCCCCTGAATGATTACAGCCCTTTTATCTGGTAAACAGACAGGAAGTGCTGCTTTGGATTATCTGCTTATCTGTATTGTGGCCATGGGTGTTTCCGGACTCACCCTTTTTTCCGGATTCGGCCTGGGCACCCTTCTTTTACCGGCCTTTGTCCTGTTTTTTCCTGTTCAGGCTGCTGTAGCCATGACTGCAGTGGTGCACCTGGCCAACAATCTTTTCAAGCTTTTTCTCATAGGCAACAAAGCAGATAGCGCAACACTGCTGCGCTTTGGGCTGCCGGCCCTGGCAGCGGGTTTTGCCGGGGCCTGGCTTCTTCTGTCTCTGGCGGACCTGGAGCCGGTTTATAGTTATGAGCTTTGGGGAAGGCACATGGAGGTTTACCCGGTAAACCTGGTCATTGGACTCCTGATGGGGTTTTTTGCCATGCTGGAGCTATACTCACCCCTGAACCGGCTGCAGATATCTCCTGTATATCTGCCCCTGGGAGGAGTGCTCAGTGGATTTTTCGGGGGCCTTTCCGGACACCAGGGGGCTTTTCGCAGTGCTTTTCTGCTCAAATCCGGACTGGACAAAGAGGCCTTTGTGGGAACCGGTGTGGTTATCGCGGTGCTTGTGGATGTTTCCAGGATCACCGTTTATTCCGGTATGGTGCACAGTCCCGAAATCCGTGAAAACCTGCCTCTTATTGCTGCGGCCATGCTGGCAGCCTTTGCCGGAGCCTTTATCGGGCGCAGAGTATTGTCCAAAATCACCTTCAGGACAGTACAGCTTATTGTAGGCATTATGCTCATGCTTGTTTCCATCCTGCTCATCCTGGGTGTAGTTTAATCGTAACCATTCAGAGGGTCCTCGGTGTTGATTATTGCAGGCAACGTACATGCTCTGAGAGAGTTTTAAGCCGCCATAACAAACAAGTTTTTTTCCACCGGTCTTCAGAATAATTGGGAAGGACAACCTAAGAAAATACCCGTTGACTTGGGTAGCAGTCATTAGAGACTTATTTCTGAAACCCTGTCAGGAAAAACAAGAAAATATTGAACCGCAAAGCCGCAAAGTACGTAAAGTTTAAGAGGCGAAGCAGAGGTATTGTCCAAAACCGGGACACGGTTTTGGACAAGGCTGCCTTTTCATTTGTCACGAGAAACGAGTGACAAATGAAAAAAAATTATCCTGTCTTCCTTGGCGATCTTTACGCCTTTGCGTGAGAAAAAATGGGTTGCGGGCAAAGCCCGCCTTAGAGTGAGGCAACCATCATAATTTTCAGACAGAATTCAGGGCTTGTGATGTCAAGGGGCGTACATCCTTCCAGGCGCTGGAAAGATGTTCTGCATGCCAAAGATCGTAGCTATTCTGGAGGTTGAGCCACAACCTTGGTGTCGTGTTGAGGGCTCGTGAGAGCCTTAGGGCCATGTCAGGAGTCACTGAACCTCGCCCATTCAATATCTTTGACAAGGTTTTTCTGGATACACCCAGCGTTTCAGACATGCCGGTTATAGAAATGTTCAGTGGTTCCAGATAATCTTTCTTCAGAATATATCCGGGATGAGATGGCTGTCTTTTCATTGTCGTCATAATAGTCACCTTTTAATGATAATCATCATAGTCAACGACATAAGCATCGCCCTCTATGAATTTAAAGAATATTCTCCAATTTCCCGAGACCCGGACGGAATACTGTCCCTTGAGTTTTCCTGAAAGCTTATGCAGGTTAGACCCTGGGAAGTTCATATCAATTATGTCATTTGCAGCGTTCAGTCGATCCAGGATTCTGGATATTTTGTCTGCATGCTCGGGGCTAATGCCTCTTGTTGATCCATAATAATAAAAAACTTCAAGTCCCTTGTGCTTAAAGGATTTAATCATACAGGACTATGTAACCGCACTGGTTACATGTGTCAACCTTTGAAGTCATTAGAGGTCAGGAGCAAATGACATGACCGATGTAAGTGGCACACGAATTGATCGATTCAAACTTTCTTTTGTCAGCCTTTAAAATTATTGAACCGGACTGCCGGGGCATAGCCGGGGGTCTTTTAATAAAGTAACGTAAATAACTTCGGACTAACGCGGACTTTGTCCTCAACGACATCATCCCCGTTCACAAAGAGGATGTCATCCTCTATGGACTCGAGCAATTTTTTCAAAAGGACTGTCTTTCCGGCTTGGCGGGGCTTAGACGACCACGACTTTGCCCGGTCTGTCCGCATATGTGAAATTGGACAGCTGTCTTTGTGCTATATACATGATGACTCTGATTGATAAAGTATGGATGAATATGCTGACTGAAATAGTGATAATTCAGTCAGTTTGTCAGCCTTTTTTTGGTGAATTATGTCAGACGCGAGGCCAGACCCTGACAAGGGGTGTTTTTCCCTGGCCATCGTCGATATCGACAATTCTAAGCAGATCAACGATACCTATGGACACTACTGCGGGGACCAGGTGCTGGTGTCCTTCGCCCAGGTGCTGCAGGATAATGTGCGGGAGACTGATGCGGTGGGCCGTTGGGGTGGAGAGGAATTTATCCTGCTGCTGCCCGAAACCGGGCTTGAAGCCGCTGCTACAGCCTGCGAAAAAATCCGCGGGATCATGGCCCGATCCTCGGTCTGTTACCAGGACTGTCAGATCATGGTCACCGCTACTTTCGGCGTGTCTCAGTACCAGGTTGAAGGAGGAATCGAAGAAACCCTCAGGTATGCGGATGAGGCTATGTACCGGGGCAAGCAGGCCGGCCGGGACCGGGTGGTGATGGCGGAAGACCGATGAATCGGATGGTCATTGTTCGACATTCACTAATCTACCCAGACCTGTTCCTCTTCCCAACCCGGAAATTCCTCAGAGTTTACCGGGTGCTTTTCATAGCCCTGTCTGTGCTTTTGTTCCAGAAGTTCACGTTTATATCGATCCAGGGCTTCCTGCAGGGCTTTCCTGGTGAAGGCGGAGCGACTTGTCCGGAGTTGTTGGGTTATCTGGTCCACTTCCTGGACCAGTTCTTTATCTATGGTTATTTGAACTGTCTTCATATTCCATCCCTATGTTAAATATGGATAGTAATAGCTATATAATCCCCTATCTCAACCCTTGTCAAACATATTTTAATACAAGCAAGAGAGACTTCCTGTTTAGACTTCAGGATCTGGCCCATATTCCCGAACGGGATGTCACCACCACCAAGTGTAAGATTCCAAGTTTATTGCCTACTCCGCGCGAGGTGTTCCTTTGCTTTATAGCTTACCTTTCTTGACGCTTGCTCCGGAATAGTCTAAATTTTTTTGGAATATAAATCCAAAAAAGGAAAAGTAAGGATGTATAGAAAACGCAAAATCTTTGCCAGCTTAGAAGAACAGACTAAAAACAGAAAAATCACGCTGCTTATTGGAGCCAGGCAGGTTGGAAAGACAACCTTGCTACGGGAAGTTTACAATAGGCTGCCCCAGGATTGCCCCAAGCTGTTTTTAGACCTTGATGAGTACTCCAACTATGAAAAAGTGAGTACTTATGAAAATTGTTTAAATGTTCTAACCCGGGCTTTGCCCGCAACCCAATAAAGAAAAGAGCTATTTGACAGGATTAACAGGATTAAGAGATGGATAAAGAAAAAAATTATTTTGTCCTGGCCGGAAGCCAGGCCAAAAGGTTATCACTCCAGCACTCACTTTTTTCCGGCTCTCATGAATCCCAGAAGAAAGTGAGTGCTGGATGGTTAATGCAATCTGAGGCTTCCGGCCGCTGATTGCTTATCCTGTCATCCTGTTAATCCTGTCTAAGTTTCTTGTTTTTTATGACAGGATATCTAGAGTAAGTCACTAAAATTTAACGGTTATCAATCCAAGCACAACCAGCGTTTTTATCTTTTTCTTGATGAATTTCAAAGGTACTCGGATATAAGCCTGATTCTTAAAAATCTTGCAGATCATAATCCAGATGTAAAGGTATTTGCTTCTGGTTCATCTTCGCTGGCTATCAACGAGCGTGTTCAGGAAAGCCTTGCCGGGCGTAAGCGAATTGTCAAAGTATATCCTTTGTCCTTTGCGGAATACCTTGAATTTACTGATCAAATTGACCTGATGGAAAAAATCAGCAATATTTCAGGGGTGAAAAGTAAGAATCTGAAAACTTTGATTCCTGAGATATTTACTGAATTTGAAAAGTTCATGATCTATGGCGGCTACCCAGAAGTCGCTCAGGTTCAGGATCAGGAAAAAAAGGAAGCTCTTGCTTCAATTTTTGATCTTTATGTAAAAAAGGATCTGGTGGATTTTTTAGCCTGGGAGCGCATCAAACACGCCAAAACACTAATTCAGCATCTGGCTGTAAATCACGGCCAGGAAATTTTTTACAGTCAACTGGCTCAAGTGGCCTCGATAAGCGAAAAGACTGCCAAGAACTATCTGGAAATCCTGCGGGAAACCTTTGTCATTACAGTGCATACAGCATTTTTTACCAATCGCAACAAGGAGCTGGTCAAAACACCCAAGATTTATTTTTCAGACAATGGGGTAAGAAATTTTTTCCTGAATAACTTCAACCCGCCAGAAATGCGGCCGGACAGCTCCTTTTTATTCGAGGGGGTGATAATATCCGAGCTGATAAAAAATGGATTCGACCCGGAGAGGCTGAAATTCTGGCGAACAAAAAACCAACAGGAAGTTGATTTAATTCTGAACTGCGACCGCGGTCCTGTTCCTGTAGAAATCAAGTATAAAAGTCGGCTTAAAGAATCTGATTTTCAGGGGCTCTTCAAGTTCAGAGAAAGTTACTCTCAAAGCCAGGGGCTTTACCTTGTCAATCCTTACAATAATTATTCAGCAAAAGATGTTTGCCTTTTATCACCATTTGAGCTGGATATCCTGAATGAGTTTGCTTGAGGAATTTGTAACTCTTTACATTGCAGCAGGACCGTAAAAAATACTACTTTTTAACCACGGCTGGTCACAAAGCTGTCCAGTCCCTGGAGTATATTGCCAAAACCCTTTGATTTGTCTCCAGGAATTGTTTCCATGCGCACAGGCTTTTTAATTGGCAAAACATAGGCGGACTTGAATATGCATTCCAGCAGGGCCTGCCTGGCCCTTATGCTTAAATACCCTTCTCCGGGGCGGGTCAAGACCAGGCTGGGCAAAGATATCGGCCAGGTCAATGCTGCTTTGCTCTACCGCTCTTTTGTGCAGACAACCCTTGCCACGTGCAGGACACTGTCCTGGCCCATTCTGCTCTTTTGTCACCCAGACAGTACACTTGATAAGTACCGGGCATGGCTGGGTGAAGAAAATGACTATTTTATCCAGGGGCCTGGAAATATCGGCGATAAAATGCGGGCTGCCTTTGAGCAGTCCTTTGAACTGGGTTTTGACCGGGTAGTACTTGCCGGCACTGATGTGCCCCAAATGTTTCGGGAGACTCTACAGCAGGCTCAAAAAGGTCTTGAGAGCTGCAAAGCTGTGCTTGGTCCGGCTCTGGACGGCGGATATTATCTCCTGGGTCTGCACAGGGATGTTTTTTTCCCGGGTGTGTTCAGCGATGTTCCCTGGAGTACCTCCCGGGTGCTGGAGACCACCCTGAACAGGCTGAAGGATCTGGGGCTGAATCCGCACATTCTGCCTGAATTAAGAGACGTGGATACCCTGGAAGATTTCAGGGCACTGTTTCGGAGTCAGCAGGGAGTTGAACCCAATAGTTATCTCTCCTGGGATCAGGCTGTCCAGGCTTATCTGGCCTGTATGGATTGTAGTCAGGCCGATTCCCGGGAGTTTGAAGCTGTAGAGGACAGGAAGAAAGTAGTCCTTCAGGGGAGCAGGAAGCATGCAAAGCATCCTGAGTGACAGGCAGGCAAACCCTTCCAGGACTTATTCTTAAAAACTGTGTGTGCGGAGCACCCGTGTGAAGCTGAAGGCTTCCCGTGCCGGAGAAGATTTTTTTGGCACGGGCAACTTCGTTGCTCACCCCGGTGAAACCCGCTACGCGGAGACAAAAGTCTGTTTCACGGGGCGAGCGGGCGGCTTTGCCGCTCACGGTATTATGGTGAATCTTCACCAGTACGGAAGCAAAGCTGTCTGCATCAATTTTTCCTGGTTTATCACCGCATTCTCCCGGGTGAGTACCTGGGCCGGTCCAGGACGATCTGCAGATCGCGGATATGGCGCTGCTCAAATGATGCCTCGCACATGCAGAAGTAATATTCCCATGTTCTGCGGAAATCTTCATCAAAGCACTGGGACAGGCTCTTGATTTCCTGCCAGTTCTGCAGGAACTTTTCCCTCCATGCAGCCAGGGTGGGTGCATAGTGAGGACCTATATCCGTAACCTGGGCTATAACCAGGGTGGTGTGCCGGGCCAGGACGCTGCTTATCCTGTCCAGGGACGGCAGCAGTCCCCCGGGAAAGATATAGGTGCTTATCCAGTCCTGGGTTTTACGGTAGGTGTTATAGCGCTGATCCGGGATGGTAATGCTCTGAATGCAGGCTTTTGCCCCGGGTCTTAGCAGGCGGTCCACGCTTTGGAAGAAGCGGGGATGGTATTTGTGCCCCACAGCCTCCAGCATTTCAATGGATACCAGGGCGTCAAAGCGCCCTTGTATATGGCGGTAATCCTCCATGGCTACTTCTATTCTGTCCTGCAGTCCCTGGTTGATAACCTGTTGCTGCACATAATTGTACTGTTCCCTGGATATGGTCACTGCCTTTACCTGGCAGTCGAATTCACGGGCGGCAAAGAGGGCGAATCCACCCCAGCCGCACCCGATCTCCACGATACTCTGTCCCGGCTTGATGCCGGCTGCCCGGGCCACCATGGAGTACTTACGCTCCTGGGCCTGCTGCAGTCGGCTCTGGGAAACTGGTTGACCTGTTTGCCGCAGTTCCTGCAGGTTTTCGAATACAGCGCAGGAATAGGTCATGCCCGGGTCCAGAAAACCGGCAAAAAAATCGTTGGACAGGTCGTAGTGGGCCTGGATATTTTGTCTGCATCCCCGGGGGTCATTGTCAGGAATCATCTTTCTGGCCGGCACCAGCATTTTGTGCAGCATCCTCCCGGCGGCCCCCCAGTTCTCCATGTAGGACAGGTGGCCCATGTTCATAATGAGCAGTTCCATGAGCCTGGTGAGGTTGTCGGTATCCCACATGCCCATGGTATAGGCTTCACCAAGGCCGACGTCCTCGCCTTTGATGACTTTCCGGAAAAATCGGGGGTCATGAATGTTCATGCGGCACGAGGGACCTGGCTCAACCTCTCCGAATACGTGCACAGTTTTGTCTGGCATCTGGATTTCAAGGCGTCCCTTGCGGAATTTTTTCAGGTTCGCCAGCACAAGTCTCCTGGCAATAAGGTCTAAAATGGTTGATTTTTGCTGCATGGTCCTGATGGTCAGGGGGTTTTCCGGCTCTGGCCTGGTGAATACAGGCAGGCCTTTGCCGTAATAAAGGCTGACGGCCTGGCGCAGGATGCGGGGATAGGTCATGTTGGAAGCCAGGGGATGAAATATCCAGGTGCTTAAAAGATTGCCGTCGGTCAGTTCCCCTGGCCGGGCCGCCTGCCACATCCTGGCCTCCAGGGCAGGCCGGTGATTTTTTTCAAGGGTGATGGCTATATCTATTTCTTTGCGGACATCACTGAAGCTGAACAGGTACTGCCCCGAGATGTCGAAAAAAGGCGATACATGAAATTTTTTCGGTGTCTTGAATTGTACCGGAAACCCCGGGGACCGGCCTGATTTCTCCAGGATGTATACATGTTTGTCTCCGAATGTGTTGTTGACCTCCGCTAATGTTAACTGCAGTTTCCCTGCCGGGCTGAAGATAAAGTAAAAGCTCACCGGATTGAAAACCCGTCCGAAGATCCTGGGGCAGGTGAGAAGCAGAACCCTGGAGTCTTGATCCAGGGTCATGAACTTATATGACTGAAGAAGGTTTCCAAGTTTGTCCCGGATGCTTTCTGGGCCGGGGGTGAGGTAGTCCTTCTGGAATATACAGGCCGGTCTGTAGCGGTTGAACCCGAAAAGTCTTGTATTTTCGTCTAATCTCTTGAGTTCGTCCAGGTCCAGCAGCAGGACCATAAACCTGTATTCAAACCGGTGGCTCTTGTGCCCAAACCTTTCATGGGAAATGCTTACAGGCACAACCCTGGAGTTCATACTTCGGCTCCCAGCAGTTCAGCCACCCGCATCCCGGACGCGGCAGCATCTTCGTGGAAACCGTTACCATGGTAGCTGCCGCAAAAATAGGTGCCCCGCACACCCTGCAGCTGGCCAAAACGGGCCTGGGCATCTAAGGCGTCCCGGGTAAACTGGGGGTGCATCATTTTAAGGTGCCTGGATGTTTTTTCAGCTGGCACCGGCCGGCGGGGGTTCAGAGTGACCACGTGGTTTTTCTGGGCCTGGAAGCGCTGCAGCCTGTTCATCCAGTAATGCACATTCACCCTTTCCTGGGTGTCTCCGGAGTGGGAAATGACGTTCCAGCAGGCCCAGGCCCTGGTATTGTGGGGCAAAAAAGAGTCGTCCGTGTGCATGAATACGTCATTTGCAGCGTATCTCCAGGGACTCAGGCATGCTGTTTCTCCAGGGTCCGGGTCCTGGAGAAGCTGCAGTGCAGTGTCTGCGTGACAGGCCAGGACAAGTGCATCATACTCCATTTTTTGCCCCTGCACCTGCAGCACCGGACCTGTGCTTTCCCGGAATACAGCCTGTACGGGCGAGGAGGTGTAAATGGAGCCGGTAAAGGATTTTTCAAAGGCCTGGACATAAGTGTGACTGCCCCCGGGGATATATCGCCATACAGGTCCCCCGCTGAAGCTGAGCAGGCCGTGATTGAAAAAGAACTGCGCGAAGCGTTCCAGGGGAAATTCCTCGGGGCCGCTGCTCTCGGCGGACCAGATGGCCCGGACCATGGGGGCCAGGTAGCGGCTCATAAGGATTTCTGGGTATCTGTTGTCGCGGACATATCCGCCCAGGGTGCCCCCTGTGAGCTTTCCTTCCTGCAGGTCCCTGGTGACATTTCTGCAGAAACTGCGTATTGCAAAAAGCATCCTCCAGAAACGGGGGTCAATGATATTGGCCCTGCGGGCAAAAAGACCGGACAGTGTGCTGCCGCTGTAGGCGAACCCTGTATGGGATTCACTGTAGGAAAAGGACATGTCCGTGGGTGCGGATTGTACCTGCAGGTCCTGCAGAAAGCGGATAAAGCGGGGGTAATTGGTATCGTTGAAGACGATAAAGCCCATATCTACCGGGATCTTTTGCTCATCACCGTCCGGGGCCATGACCGTCTGCACGTGGCCTCCCAGGATCTGCTCAGCCTCGAAGAGGTCCACCCTGTGCCTGCGGCCCAGGTAATAGGATGCCGCCATGCCGGCTGCTCCGCCCCCGATTACGGCGATTTTGAGGCTGCCTGCACCGGAAAGTTGGTTATGGCTGTTCATGATCTCCTGCTTCTTTATTTTTAAGGGGAAACCAGGGCACGAATGCACTGACTCTTTTCTTGTAGTTTTCGTATTCCGGGCGTCTTGAACCCATGTCCTTCTCCAGCATGGCCACCCCTGAAACTCTGACCAGGAGGAAGGTTATGAGTAAGGGGCTGATAATGGTCATCCATCCTCCAGGTACCGAAAGGGCTATACAGAATATGCCCCACCAGACCAGGCACTCCCCGAAATAGTTGGGGTGGCGGGTCCATCCCCAGAGTCCCCTGTCCATGACCCTGCCCCTGTTGGAGGGATCCTTTTTGAACTGTGACATCTGGTAATCACCCACAACTTCGAACAGCATGCCCAGGGCCCAGATGAAAATTCCCAGAAAGTCCAGCCAGACAAGTTCACCGGGGCGTGGGGACGCCTGGGCCACCTGGGGAGCCAGGGCGATAATCCACAACAAGCTCCCCTGCAGCATGAACACCTTGAACAGGCTTATCCACCGGAAACTTTCTCCGTGGTAATCCCGCATGGCCTGGTATCGCCTGTCTTCAGGCTGTCCCCAGTTACGCCGGGTAATATGTAAAATGAGTCGAATCCCCCAGATGCTGATGAGCAGGGCCACAAGGAGACTCCTGAAAGTTTCCGGCCCCATGAACCAGGTCAGCCAGGCAATGAGCACAAAGCCCGCCCCCCAGAAGGAATCAGCCACACAGGCCTTGTCCCGGGCGAGGGATAAGATCCAGGCCGCCAGCATAAGCAGCATGACAGCCGCCAGGTTGAGCAGAATAATGGTGTGTAAAGGCATGGTGTTCAAGTCAGTACAGGTGTTTATACGAATATTAAAATTGTTATACATTGCTTTGATTGTCAAGAAATGTGTTCCAGGTTTTGAAAACTCAAAAAAAGACTGGACCGTTTTGCTTGATTATGCAGCCGGCACCACCTACAATATCGGAATGATATCTATAATCAAAAGGTTTTTTCCGGAATCTTCATTTAAGCATGTCAAAGAAGGGCAGGCAGGCTGTTTTAATTTTTCAAGAAACAGTACATGGTCCGCATGGTTTCAGGCGGCCAGGATGCCTTCACAGGTGTACATTTTTCTGCCCCTGCTCATGGGGCAGGCTATGGCTTTCACCCAGGGGGCTTTTTCCTGGTCGGTTTTTTTGTTCTGCCACCTGTACGGATTGGCCATGCAGCTTTTTATTGTCTTTGCCAATGATGTCGCTGATGAGGATACAGACAGGCTTAATTCGACATATACAATTTTTTCCGGGGGTTCCAGGGTCCTGGCAGATGATTGCCTGTCTTCCAGAAGCCTTTTTTCTGCAGCTGGTGTTAGCGCCCTGCTTTGTCTACTTGCAGGGGTGTTGCTTGCATGGTTTTCGTCAGGGTGGGGACCGCTGCTTCTGGTTCTTCTAGGCCTGGTTCTTTTATGGGCCTACAGTTTCAAACCCTTTCGCCTTTCTTACCGTGGAGGGGGAGAATTGCTGCAGATGCTTGGAGTAGGCGGGGTGCTGCCCATGCTCGGATATCTGGCGCAGCATGGAAGCCTGAGCGGGATCTACTGGCCTTACATGGGATTGATGCTTCTTCTGGCACTGTCCTGTGCCATGAGCACCTCTCTTCCAGATGAGCCTTCGGATCGACTGAGCCTGAAAAAAAGCAGTTCAGTCCTTTTGGGGGGACGGCTCAATCAGAGGCTTATTCTGGCCCTTAATGCCGGTGCTTTTTTTCTTCTTGCCCTGTTTATGCTTCACGGTCTTGGCTACACTGGCATGTATCTGATTGCCTTGCTCTGCCTGGGTTTGTGGTTTTCAGGAGTCTTGCTGCTGGATCAAAAGCCGGGCAGCCTGGGACTTTCGGTTTTTGTGGCTTCCAGTGTGAGTTTCAGTCTGTTGCCCATGGCCGGGGTGTCCATGGCCCTGTTTATAAGTTAACTTATCCATCCAGCGGCCTTGAAGCTCAGTGCAGCGACAACAGCGCACAAAACAGCCCCCCAGGCTATGTCCACCACGACAACCCTGAGGGGCCAGCCTTTTATCAGGGCCATGTTGGTCAGGTCGTAGGTGGCATAGGTAAAGAATCCGAAAAGCCCTCCCCAGATCAGGGCGGTTGCCAGGGAGTCCCTCTCCAGGGCCGGGATCACGGCAAAGAAAATGATGCCCGCTATGTAGATGAGGTAAAAGGTAATAGCCGCAGCCCAGTTGACCTCCGGACTGAGAATGAATCCCAGGTGTTTCTGGTAAAAATTTCTGGCCACCAGGCCAAGCCAGATCAGGTCTACAGCAAAAAAGAAAGGTACAGTTATCAGGTAGAGCTTGATATAAAAATAAAGGTTCATAGAGTATTTCCCCGGAGGTCAATAACCCTGCAGCGAAACTTATTTATTGAGATACCATAGTGTATTTTATAAGTTTCGCTTTAGCGATAATAAGGATCATTGTTTTGTTAATAGCGGATGAGACAGAGTTTTCAAGAGGTTACACTTATTCAGCCGGACCGGCTGGCTTGTCTCCAGCTCAGCACCCGGGTTCTCCGTGATTGCCGCAGCAGGACTGTAATTTTCTGATTTTCAGCAGGTTATTGCGAAAGTAGAGGCCGGCCTTCCGGGATAAGGGCATGGGTTTTTTCAAGTTGTCCAGAAAGTCTTTCAAGTCGGGTTTTTTATTTGAGCACATGGTAACTGTTCATCCTTTCAGATTTTTTAAAGGTTGTCAGGCTTTGCTTTGTCCTTAAGCATCAGATTTTTTTAAATCCGGGAAGCTTGCCAAGGCCTCCAGGTTACTGTATTTTGACGCAAGTCACAACAATAGATTTCCGGCCTGCTCAGTGACCACACTTTCCATCGCGGTATTCTGCCCCCTTTCCTCAACCTGACTATAAACAGAAGGCAGGAAAGTTCCGGTGCAGGCATATTTCTTGAGATTTTTTTAAAAAAGAAATCAGGAGAATACCAGCCCTTGCCGCAGCATAAAAGATGTTTATTGGTATTTTGATAGCAAATAAAATTATCTATCTGTTAAAGCAAACAAATACAACATTATTTTTTGATAGCAGATGAACAGATGCGCGTGAAAAAAGACTTTTTTACACGTTCTGCAATTTATTCAGCTTGGCCCGCGTAAAAGAAATATGTAAGGAAAAAACTGGAAAATCATGAGCTGTAAAGCTGTTTAAAAGGCTGATTTTTTTGGTTATGCATGTGCATCTGAAAAATATGGATAATTGTGCCGGTGGTATTGGTGTTTCGTGACATGAAACTCAAAACAGGAGGTAGTTATGGCTGAAATAAAGAAGATATTATGCGCTGTTGATTTTTCAGAAATGACCCCCAAAGTTGTTGAGTACGCAGACACTCTGGCCAAAAAAATGGACGCTGATGTTCACGTGATTTTTGTGGTCCAGCGTCTGGACCATTATGCCAGCTTTAATGTAGCCCCTCCCTCTCTTCAGGAGATTCACGGAGAAGTTCTGGGAGAAGCAGAAAAGAAGATTGATGCTCTTGTCCAGGAGCAATTCAGCACGGACAAGGTGACAGCAAAGGTGTTGAGCGGGCATGCAGATGAAGAGATTTTGAGGTATGCCAAGGATGAAAATGTAGACTTGATCGTAATGGGTACCCACGGGCGAAAGGGAGTGGACAGGTTGTTGTTCGGATCAATAGCTGAAAAAGTTGTTAAGACTTCACAAGTTCCAGTAATGACTATCAGGCCGCAGTAGTGAGGAGCAGTCACGACTGCCGAAAAAATTTATGAACCTGCGGTGACAGACTGTATAATCATCTGCCCTGGGATCTCAAACACGTAAGCATTCAGGGGGTACTCAGTTTTAGTCCCTGGCACCAGGCCTGGGGACTGTCCCCCGCTAAGCACTAACTGAGCAGGTTCACACAATTTCGCGTTTGTCAGGTTATTTTGTGCAGTAGAGGTGTCGCGGGGACTGTCCCCTGGCCGGTTCCCCTGGAACGTCGAGATGGTAAACTTTCAGGGGCATTCATTTTGTAGTTGCTTAAAGGCGCACTGCCCGGTATTGTACGGATGACCATGCCGGGCAGTGCATCCACAAGGTTCAGACCGAAGCTTTTCTGTCGCCACGGGCACGCATTTCCAGGGCGTAGGTTTTGACCAGGCGTATGTGGGGGTGCTTCCTGGACACGTGCCTCTCCACTTCAGGGGCAAAGGTATAGCCTATGAGTACAGGTATCAGCCTGCCCTCCAGCACAGTGGACAAACGTTCAAGCAGGGATGCGAAACGGTCTGCATCCTTTTTGCCGGGTTTGGCCTTGCATTCTCCCACCAGACAGGCGGTTTCTCCGTTCAAGCTTCCCCTGGCCAGAATATTAACCTCATCGTACCTGCCATCGGGGTAGATCACGTTTTTCCGATCCAGGGACTCCACTTCCAGGCCGAATTCCAGGCGGGCATATTCCGGGATATAGGGCATCAGGCGATCTTCCAGGCCGTAGCCTACTGAATCGGACAATCCTGCCACCTGGGTTTTCAACTCCCGGTGACTCATGGCCAGTTTTCGCACTTCAGCTTCAGTCTTGGCCTGGGCCTGGGCAAGTTCATCTATTCTGGCTTCGGTCTTGGCCTGGGCCTGAGCAAGCTCATCCACTCGTTGGACCAGAGAGTCCAGCCTGGCTTCGGTCCTGGCCTGGGCCTGAGCAAGCTCATCCACCCTCTGCACGAGTGAATCCAGCCTTGCTTCAGTCTTGGCTTGAGCCTGGGCAAGTTCATCTATTCTGGCTTCGGTCCTGGCCTGGGCCTGGGCAAGCTCGTGCACTGTCTGCCTGAGTTCCCTGAATTCGTCCTTGGTCACCCGTTCCTTGCTCTGTCGTTCAAATTCTTCCAGTATGGCAAAAAGTATATTGCGCAGATCAGGATCTACCTGGTCCAGTTGCCTTATAAGGCTTACGCTTATTTCCATACATCATCCTTTTAACTGTGTTGCCAGGGGACTGGCTTTGATGATTGAGAAAAGTTGTTAACCATGAAGCCTGAAGGCGCGAAGTTAACACAAGGTCTGGGGACTGTCCCCGCTAAGTGCTATCTTTGAAGGTTCACACAACTTAGGGATGTTCAAAATACCAATATACCGTTACTGTCAGTGACTTAACCGTTGAAAGCCTTTTACAAAAAACAAGAATCTTTAGACAGGATTAACCACGCTAAAGACGCGTGGCAGGCATAGATGGAGTGATTACCTTTTGGCCTGGCTTCCGGCCAGGACAAAAAAATTTTCTCTTAATCCATCTCTTAATCCTGTTCATCCTGTCAAAAAACTCTTCTCTTCATTGTTGCGGGCAAAGCATCACTATGGCGGTATATCAGTATTTTTCTAATCCCTTAGCGTTTGTCATAATTTAATTGTGCAGGAAAGGTGTCGCGGGGACTGTCCCCAGTCACGCCAGAGGCGTGATTGCGGCACCCTGAATGGTTACGGTTGAAGACAGTCTACAAAACAAGGTTAATATTACCTCGAACCAGTATTTATGTCCACCTGTTTTCTCTTCCCGCCGCTTTGCAAGTCAATAATTTACCTGCAAAAAGTCATTCTCCAGGTTTAAATGGTTACTATTTTTTGTGTATATTCATTGTGAATGAACCCGGTTTCTGCCGGCTTCCTTGGCCTGGTACAGGGCCTCGTCCGCCAGCTGCAGCAATTGCTCTTTGTTTTTCATGGGATTTTCTGCATTTAATGCTGCCAACGGCTTTTTCGGCATCAATAGTGACAAGCAAATCATCCTGGAAGAAATTTCTCACGCCCGGGCCGCCTCCGGCCCATAGGGCCTACGCCCCGGAGGGAAGCGGCTCTAGAGCCACGGAGCAAGGCAGGAGGAAGAGATAAATATTCATATCCCCCGAGCCGGGGTCTATGGATAAGTTGCTCCCCGCCCGGGGCGGAAGACTTTTTTTATTACCGCAACTCGCGGGAATGAAAAAAATCTCTTCTCCGCGACTCTGCCTGCCCGGTTAAATAGACCTGCAGTCTACGGCTACGCCGTATTTAACTGGGCAAGTCTTCGAGTTTACCCCGTTGAATTGCTCGTAGAGCAAGCCTGAAAGGTATTCAACTGGGGCGGGCGAGAGATAAAATAATATTCATTTGTGAGCAGTTAATCCACATCAAACGTCGAGGAACCATCTCAACATGTCCTTCATGGTTAGATGTTTTTCCTGGAAGAAGTACTTGTGCTGAACGTGAGTTGCTGGCAACCCCTGAATGCTTACGTACGGACCATGCCCGCAGCCTGTGTTAATCCTTTGTCGGTATTGTTTTTTTAATTTTCCGCCATACATATATCAAACTGCCTTTCCAGTTCGTGCATAAGTTCTTTCATCTGCTCGAGTTTACCGCAATGACCTGCTTCTTCCATCATTCCGGCAATCTCAGCCATGGCCAGCCCCCCGATATTGCCTGAATTGCCTTTTATTGAATGGGCCTGTCTGGTTGCTTCTTCGTTCTGGCCCTGTGCAATAAAGTTTTTCAGTAATTTAATGTTTTTAGGTAAGGATTCCATGTAAATATTCAGTATGTGTTCAGCCATATCACTATCATGTCCAATTCTTGTCAAGAAATCCTCCTGGTCGAACACTGGCCTGGTACAGACAAAAGCTTTCGAGGGTTCCTGTTTCGTTTCCGCAGCCTCTCCGGTCCCGAGATCACCTTCTTCTTCCCCCTGACCACTGCCCTCTGCCTGATGTCTGCCGCCTGTTCCCTGATCACTGACCTCTGACTTGTGACTCCTGTCCTCTGTCCTCTGGTTTCTTTCTTTTGAAAGCCACTTCTCCAGCACCCGGGCCAGCTCATCCGGATTGACCGGCTTGGCTGTATAATCGTCCATGCCGGCCTCAATGCACCGTTCCCGGTCCTCCTGCATGGCTCCGGCGGTCATGGCGATAATTGGAATTCTGAATTCTGGGATTGAGGAATTGAGGAATTGGGGGATTGAGGGATTGAGGGATTCAGGAACTGAGGTATTTTGGGATTCGCTCTCCAGCCTCTGATCTCTGACCTCTGATCTCTGCCCTTTATCCTCTGCTCCATGCTCCATGCCCCCTGCCTGCCCCGTGAAACAGCCCAAAGGGCTCCCTGTCGTAGACAGGGGTTTCACTGGGGTCCCATGCTCCATGCTTCTTATCCGCCGGGTGGCTTCCAGTCCGCCCATTTCCGGCATCTGTACATCCATGAGCACCAGATCGTAGGGAATGTTTTCCAGTGCGTGGAGGGCTTCCTGGCCGTTGGCCACGGCATCGGCACGCAGGCCCATTTTTTTGAGAATGCCCAGGGCTACCTGCTGGTTGACCATGTTGTCTTCGGCTACCAGGATACGGGCTTTTGTGCCGGAAAAGTCCGGATATCCCTGCCGGATTTTCTCTGGTTCCGTATGCCCTGCAGGCAGGTCCGCAGCGCCTGTTCTTGCCAGGATCTTTTCCAGGCTGGCATAAAGTTCACTTGGCAGGACAGGTTTATTCAGGATGCTGTCGAATCCTGTTTCATGCAGACGCCTGGAATCACCTGTCTGCCCGGTTGCCGATGACATCATGATCAGCCTGGTGTCCTTTAATTGCCCGTCTTCCTTGATATTTCGTCCCAGGGTTTCTCCGTCCATGTCCGGCATCTGCATGTCTAAGACAGCCAACACAAAGGGGTCATTCTCTGCCTTGGCCTGATGCAGCATGCTCAGAGCTGCAGAACCATTGGCAGCTTCCCCGGGCCGCATACCCCAGGAGCCGAAGCGAACCCTGAGTATCTCCCGGTTGGTGGAATTGTCGTCCACGATAAGAGTGCGAACCCCCTGCAGGCAGGCCGGAACTGGCCTTTCCTGCTGCTGTTCATCCTGAACGCCCAGGCGCACTGTAAACCAGAATGTGCTTCCCTGGTCCTCTACACTTTCCAGGCCTGCTGTACCGCCCATCATCTCGGCCAGTTGCCTGGAAATGGCCAGTCCCAGTCCGGTACCGCCGAATTTGCGGGTAGTGGAGGCATCAACCTGGGAAAAGCTTTCGAAAAGACTGTCTTGCTTGTCTTGAGGAATGCCTATGCCGGTGTCCCGGATCTGGAAACAAAGTTCCACAATCCTGGAGTCACCATATTGATCTTTAATACCTGTCTGTTCATGGGACAGGCGGTTCGCCGGTTGATCACTGACCTCTGACCTCTGATCTACGACCTCTGATTTCGACACCCTGATCTCCACCTCTCCATGTTCGGTAAACTTGACCGCATTGCCCACCAGGTTCATGAGAATCTGACGCAACCGGCCCGAATCTCCCCGGACCATGGAGGGTACGTTCGGGTCCATGGAACAGATAAGTTCCAGACCTTTCTCTTCCGCCTTGACAGCCATCATGCCCGAAAAATCCCTGAGCATGGCCTCCAGGTCGAAATCAACGGTTTCAATGTCTAAGCGTCCGGCCTCTATCTTGGAAAAATCCAGGATGTCGTTGATCACGGTCAAAAGGGACTCGGCACTGGAGCGCACAGTGCGGGCATAATGCTGCTGCTCACTGTCCAGGTCCGTATCCAGAAGCAGCCCGGTCATGCCGATGACCCCGTTCATGGGGGTGCGGATTTCATGGCTCATGTTGGCTAGAAAATCGCTCTTGGCCCGGGTGGCTTCCTCGGCATGTTCCTTGGCCTGGATCAAATCCTGTCGTGCCTTTACCAGTTCCGTGACATCCCGGGTTACTCCGTCCACCCTTGCTGGCTGCTGATTGTCATCATAAATCATTTTTGACGTATCGTTGATCCAAACAATGCTGCCATCTGGTCTTATTATGCGACATTCCCGCACAGCCTCGCCTTCTTCTAATAATTGTTCAACAGCTTTTTTTGTAAGGTGTCGATCTTCTGGATGGGTTACATCTTTGAATAACGTTGGATTTTCATAAAACTCATGTGCAGATATCCCATATAACTTTTCCGAAGAGGGGCTGAGATAGAGGTGCCTTAAGTCAGGCCAGGAAATGGACCAGACTACATCTTTCATATTATTCAAAATACTGCTTAATTTTTCTTCACTTACTTTTAATTTCTCCGTCGCTTTCCATTGTGCGGTCATGTCTTCGGCAGAGCAGACTACGTAATCAACATTGCCCTGTTCATCAATCTTGGGTGTTTTGGTAATCGACAACAGTCTAGGCTCGCCAGATGCATTGGAAACCCATTCTTCAATGTGAATCTGCTCTTTTCTGGAAAAGACTTCCCGGTTGCCTTTGCGAATGGCAGCAACCATACCTTCCGGCAGGAACTGGTCAATGTCTCTATTGGCGATCTCACTCGGGGAGAAACCAAAAAAATCCGCGTGCGCCCTGTTAACCGCCCCGTAAGTATGTTCGTCGGTTAGATGCCAGACCTGGGTTTCAATACTGTCCAGGAGCATGCGATGGCTCTCCCTGCTTGTGCGCAACTGTTCCTCTGCCTGCAGCCTGCGCAGTATCTGCCCCACCCGCGCTAGAAGGACTCCCTCGTGGAAGGGTTTGTGGACAAAGTCCTCGGCGCCCAGGTCCAAACCTTTTACCTCGTGTTCTTTATTGCCCGAGGCAGTGATGAAGACCACCGGTATATCTCTGGTGCAGATATCGGCCTTGAGCCTGGAGCAGACCTCAAATCCGTCCATGTCAGGCATCATCACGTCCAGCAGAATCAAATCAGGAATCTTGTCTGCTGCGATTGACAGAGCCTCAGGGCCGTTCGACGCAGCAAGGACAACGTAGTTGTCCGCTTCCAGAGTTTTCTTGGTAATGTGCCGAATGGTTTGGGTATCGTCAACTACCAGGATTGTGTTCAGTGTTTTTTCAGACATCATTTGATCCTTTAAACAGTCAAAAGTTCTCGTACAGCACACTGGCTTTATAGCATTTTTTTGAAACTTAAAACGCTCAGATATGCTTAAGATGTAACTTCCTGATTCAATAAGTCTAAAACTGTTTGCTGATTTTCGTTTGAAAGAATGTTTATGATTGACATGGTAAGAAATAATTCTTACTTTTACAAGAAACAGGAGCAACGAGCATGACGACAATTAGAGAAATGGCCACCATGTCTTCCAAGGGCCAGGTGACCCTGCCCAAAGCCATCCGTAAGGCTCTGAATATTGATGCAGGGTCCAGGCTGGCCTTCACCCTCCGCGGCAATGAAATCGTGATTAGCGCCGAAGATGAGCACAATGACCCTGCTGTAGCCTCTTTTTTGAATCTGCTGGAACAGGACATCGCGCACGGCCGCCATGTTTTAGTTCTCCCGGACGATCTTGTCAAGAGCTTGGTCACGGCCCTTGAATACGATCAAGACCATGATCAAGAAATCTCTGGAGATGTGGACCTGTAATGCAGAGCCATGGCTGGACGCTGCTCTTTCATGACTGCCTGGTTCAACAGCTGAAACGCCTTTTTGCAGCTTGCCAACGCGCCAGGTCTTCCGACCCTGAAGGCTGGCTGGCCAATGCAAATGTCAAGCTGTTTCATGCGCTATCAAGGCTGATGTTAAGGACCATACCTGCCGATCCTGGTCATCCCGTGTACCGCCAGGGCAACACTTTGGGAGAGGATCACAGGCACTGGTGCAGAGCCAGGGTAGGCAGGCGCTTTCGCCTCTTTTTTCGCTACGACTCTGCTTCGAAGATCATTATCTATGCCTGGGTCAATGACCAGCAAACCCTGCGCCAGGCAAAAGGAAAAAAAGATCCATACACTGTTTTCAAGAAAATGCTGCACCAGGGTAATCCGCCGGATGATTGGGACCAACTTCTGAATGAAGCCAGCTCCGAGTACAAGATAGAAAGGTTATGACTGCTGGCAGGGACTCTTTCAATAGCGAGGAAAAAATTGCGGTAGATGCAAGACTAGTGCAAGCTCCGCAGGTGGTCCCAGCTTCCTATCAAATGATCCTTTCGAATGGTATTTCATTCAAACTCACTTTCTGACTACTGCTACAATAATAGCCGATAACTTCAATTGTTATTCTTGCCACGGTTATTGCTGTAAATGCTCCTGCCCAAAGAACTTACTGAACACCCTTTGAAAATCCTCGTTATTCACTGGTTTACCAATGTAATCATCCATGCCTGCCTCCAGAAACCTCTCCCGGTCACCTGGCTGGGTATGGGCGGTTACTGCGATTATTGGAATCCGGGGATTGGGGGATTGAGGAATTGAGGAATTGAGGGATTCTGGGATACGTACTTCTGCAGTCGGTCTCTCATCTCTGATCTCTGATCTCTGACCTCTGACCTCTGCGCCATGCTCCATGCCTGCCCCGTGAAACAGCCCAAAGGGCTCCCTGTCGTAGACTGGGGTTTCACTGGGGCCCCATGCCCCCTGCTCCATGCTTCTTATCCGCTGCGTCGCCTCTACCCCGGTCATCACCGGCATCTGGATGTCCATGAGTATGCAGTCAAAGTTCTGTTCCTGGAACAAGTCTACGGCTTCCTGCCCGTTATTGGCCAGGAGGACATTATGCCCCTGCTTTTCCAGCATCGTTTTCATAAATAACTGGTTCAACCTATCGTCTTCAGCCAGAAGGATGTCCAGGTACTTTTTGGACTCTGGCTTAGTTGTGGCTGCAGTAACTGATTCCAAGTGATCCACAGCCGGCAGGGTAAAAGGCAGGACCACGTGCACTGTGGTCCCCCGGTCCACTTCACTTTCAACGGAAATGTTCCCGTTCATCATATCCACCAGGCGTTTGACTAAGGACAGACCAAGGCCTGCGCCCTGGTATTTGCGTGTATACGATCCATCCACCTGTACAAAGGGGTTGAACAAAGTGCTCAGTTTGTCATCGGGGATGCCTATGCCGGTATCGGACACAGAAAATTTCAACCTGGTATCTCCGCCTTTGGCCCCAGAAATAGAAGTCAGGTGGACCTGGACGCTGCCACTTTCTGTAAACTTCAAGGCATTGCCCACCAGGGTGAACATGACCTGCTTGACCCGGGTCTTGTCGCCACTGACTTGCTCTGGAACATCAGGCTCCATGGAAAATTCCAGAACGATCCCTTTTTTAAGGGCTTCTGCGGAAAACAGGTCTGACAAGGATTCAAGTAATTCTCCAGTTCTAAATTCTGCAGAGCAAATGCTCATTTTACCGGCCTCGATGTTGGACAGTTCCAGAATGTCCGTAAGCAGGCGGACGAACCTTTCGGATGACTGAATAGCCAGATTGACGAATTCCTGCTGTTCATCATTCAGGTCCGTGGTCTGCAACAGCTGCATCATGCCCATGATGCCGTTGAATGGAGTACGCAGTTCGTGGCTCATGTTGGCCAGAAACTTGGACTTGGCGATGTTGGCTGCCTCGGCTTGTTCTTTGGCCTGGATAAGTTCTTTTTCAGCCGCTTTGCGCCGGGAAATATCCCGGGCAATTCCAACTGCATGCCATCTTCCCTGTAGCAAGACAGAAGACATGGAAAGCGAAATGGGAATCTCCAGGCCATCCTTGCCAATAGCTGACAATTCAATTGTTTTGCCCACGGCATTTCCCTGACCTGTCCTTTGAAATTCCGGCATGGCTTTTGTGATGTCTGTATGATATCTTTCAGGTGCCAGGAGATGATGCAGGCTTTTCCCCATGACTTCTTGTGCAGTATATCCGAATATTGATTCGGCCATGGGGTTCCAGTATGATATTTCGCCGTCAGGTCCCATCATGATAATTGCGTCATGGGCTGAGTCAGTAACCGCCTGCATTCTTTCCTGGCTCTCCCGCAGGGATTCCTCGGCCCGCCTGCGCTCAGCCAGTTCGTTGTTCAGCTTCAGAATGGAGTCGGAAACCTTGCGGGACATCTGGTTGAAGGACCTGGTCAGGTTGCGGACCTCCACAAATCGGGACTTTTCCGCGATCTCCTCGGGCTGGTAACCTGACGTCAGCCTGCCGGCGGCCCTTTCCAGCAGACTGACAGGTCTGACAATACCTCTGGTCACGAACATTCCAGCCAGCAGAGCCAGGCCCAGGACGGCCAGGGTTATCAGGATGGTGATCCGGTTCTGGGCTGCAAACCCGGCCATGAAATCTTCTTCCGGCATGGAAACCGCCACCAGCCAGTCAATGCCGGGATCAACCTTGAGCGAGGATACCTGCAGCAGGTGTTTTCGGCCCTGGACCTTAAAATCAAGGAAATGATCCTCCTGAATGGCATCCAGATCTTCAAACCGGAACATTAGAGAACGGACAGCCTCACGCACAGCAGGGACTTCACTCTCCACCCCCTGCACCCGGCGACTCAGGGACGGAACTTTATCAACCATGAGCACCCGGCCTTTGGAGCTGGCCACCAGATCCCCGGAGCGTTCCATGATAACGGCCTGCCCCTGGTTCCCGATATCCAGATCCCGGAGAAATTCGGAGAGATGGCCGAGAAACAGGTCAATGGAAAGCACTCCCAGAAAATTATCCTGCCGGTCGTAAACCGGACTGCTGGCAGCCAGTGACATGTCCTGTCCGGTAAAAAGGATGTAGATATCACTGTAAACAGGCCCGCCCTTGTCCTGGGCAAGTTTATACCAGGGTCTGGTCCGTGCATCGAATTCCGTCAGGACGTCAATTTCCCGGTCTTGTCTTGCGTCGGAATCCAGGGCGATCTTGCGAAAAGTCCCAGCTTGGAACCTGTCCGTAACAATGACATAGCGGGAGTCATTCCTTGGCTCCCTACCGCTGTTGGCCAGGCCCCCCAGAGCATTGCCGAAACTGATGCTGGTTAACGTGGGGAACAGATCCACCTGTTCGGCAAAACGGGCGCTCAAGGCTTCCTGGTCCTGGGCGAGACCGTTGTCCAGAGCTATGGCCCGGGCATTGACATGGTTTATCTGATGGGGCAGGAGCAGGTAATCCTGCACATGTTCATTGATGCGCTCCACGACCTCAGCCCGCAATTGAAGGGCCACATCATTTACTGCTCTTTTTCCGGTGTAATAAGAAAAAAGGCCCACCAGCGCCACTGCAGCAACTGTCACCACTGCAAAAAGAGCAAGCAGCGCAGCTTTCAGTGAAATACCGCGAGTAAAGAGTTTCATAAATCTAAATTAACTGCCTTTAACTAAGTTACAGGCCTGGCCAGCGTTAGCCATACCTCTGTACATAAATCATACCTTGAACTTAGATACCAGCTCCTTGAGCCGCTCCGCCAGCCTGGAGAGCTCCTCGGAGCTCTGCTTGACCTGGACCCCGGAGCTCTTCATCTCTTCCGTATCCATATTCACCTCGGATATGTCCCTGGCCACATCTTCGGCCACCGAGGAGACCTGAGACACGTTCTCATTCACCTGCTGATTGCCCTGGGAGGCCTGGCTCACGTTCTCAGCTATCTCCTGGGTGGCGATGTTCTGTTCCTCTACTGAAGCAGCAATCGTGCTGATGATGGAATCAATATCGCTTATGATCTGGCTGATCTCCTGAATCTCCTCCACAGTTAAGCTGGTCTCGCTCTGAATATTCTCAACCTTGTCCCTGATCTCTTCAGTGGCCTGAGCGGTCTGTTGGGCCAACTCCTTGATCTCGTTGGCCACCACAGCAAAGCCCTTTCCTGCTTCACCGGCCCGTGCCGCCTCAATGGTTGCATTAAGGGCCAGAAGGTTTGTCTGGGAAGAAATTGCAGTAATTGTATCAGTGACCTTACTGATCTCCTGGGCTGCATTGCCCAGTCTATCTATCCGCTGGGAGCTCTGCCTGGATTTCTCCACGGCATTGCCAGTAATATCTTTGGCATTTTCCGTATTCTGAGCGATCTCGGAGATGGTGGCGCCCATCTCCTCGGAGGAAGTAGCCACAGTGTTGACTTTGCTGGAAGCCTGCTCCATGGCCGAAGCTATGGAACTCATGCTGGTACTCAGCTCTTCGGCCGCACTGGCCACACCCTGGACCTTGGAGGCGGTGGTCTCGGAGCGCTGGGACATATCTTCGGATATGGCGTTCAGTTCCGTGGAAGAGGAAGCCAGGGTCTCCACCCCGCTGTTTATATCCCCGAACATATTGCGCAAGCTATCCGCCATATCATTCAAGGCGTCAGCCAGAATGCCCACCTCGTCTCTCTGTTTGATATCAAGCCTCTGGGTCAGATCACCCTGGGAGATCTGCTGAGCAAATCCAACTCCCTTGGAAAATGGACTTAGCACAGCCCACCCCATGACAAACCTGACCACCAAAAGCAGGATTACTAATAGACCTGCGGTAACACCCATCAAGATCTGAGTCATTTGGCTTATCATACCCTGTTCATCAGAGATATCCAGGATGTAGGCGGTCACACCCACTTGATTCCCGGCATAATCCTTGATGGGAAAGAAGGACAGGGCGTAGTGACCCTCTTGTACAAGGCTTAGCTCCTCTCTCCCCATGTCGAGGAGATCTGCTGTAATTAAGTCACTGTAGCGACTGTCCCCGATAGCCTCCACGTACCTGTTGTCAATTAACGGGAACTGGCTCTCATCCTGAAGCCCGGTGGCGATATCCAGGAGCTCTCGGTTCATATAAATCATTACTTCTTCACCTGCTGCGGCACCTGCTGCTTCTACTATAGGCTCAAAATCCATGAGCAGCTCTACCGAACCCAGGTGATCACTATTCTGATCGGAAACAGGCAGAACATTACGCAGAGTGAAGCCGCCCCTGCCTACTTCTATTCCCTGCGCTGGTTCTTGCTGCTGGTTTACGTGCATAACTGTTGCACGAAACTCTGAAATATCGTCAGATATATCCACCCACTCCCCGTCCTGCATGGCATTGTGATCCCTCCACAACCGAACCAGGCTGCGGCCATTGGGGAGATGAAAATGCAAGGTCAACTGCTGATCGGAAAACTCTTGATAACCCTCCATTTGAGCGGAAAGCTTCTCCCGTAACATTTCCCTGGCCTCCTGGGATTCCGGGGATTCCGGGTCGTTTATGTTGCCCTCCAAGGCAAGGTTGTATGCCTGGATCACCTCCGGCAACCGAGAAAAAGTGGAGGCTACAGATTGAGCCTCCTGGATGGTTAAATCCACGGAGGACTCTATCTCGGCACGTTTATTTTTACTGATCTGAGAAATAAACTCGTCACTGACCTTCTGGGTTTGATCATTCAAGACCCAAAACAACACCCCTATAAAAACAATCAAAATAATTGTCAGGGGAATAAAAACCTTGAAGCTCAAACGCAGATTGCGAAAAAAATTCATATTATGCCTCTCATGTCTTCACAATTAAAAATTCATCTGGCAGGCCACTGGTTACGGGCAAACAATGCTGGGCATCCTGGATTTAAGAGGGTGACCGCAGAGCGCCCAATATCTTACACCTCTTCTTCCGGTGTAAGCATTCAGGGGGTGCCTCAACGGCCTGGGGACAGCCCCCGCGATTACCTTCCAGTACAATTTAAATATGACAAACTCTAAGTTGTGAGAACCTTCAAAGATAGTACATAGCGAGGGACAGTCCCCAGACCTTGTGCCAGGAACTCCAACTGAGTGCCTCCTGAATTGTTACCTGTCGGTCGCCCATTACTATACGCCCGGTATTGCGACATTCATGATGCAAAAGGTACATTCCGTCCGGTCCGGTTATTCCCGCGCAAGCGCCCGGGCTGATTGTCCAGACGCCTGCGGCAGGTATTCAGCAGATGTCTGGTCTGCTCTGCCAGGACAGGGGCTTCATCCGGCAGCAGGATGTAGCAGGCGATTCCGGCGGTGCGCGCACTAAGCTCGTCTCGCCAGGTCGAAAACTTTCCTGCTACAATGATCTCGGCCTCATAATCCTCGCGGATCCTTAGAATCTCTTCCTTGGTCAGCTTTTCCGAGAGGCATGAGGAAAGAACAAGAACCATGACCGGGCCTGGAATTGTACTTAGAGCCTGGAAAAGGGACTCTTTGTCCGTGACTGCGATGCGTTTCGCGGACAGTTCTTCCAGAAGGCCCATGGCCTTCCAGAATTTATTGTCTCCCTTTGTGCCGGCCATCAGGATGTGCATAAAAGTATCTCTGGTCATGGATGTTATCCTACATTTCTGGCAGGCCAAGGCACTTATCATGCCAAATCAAATTGTTTGGCGTAACCAACAATAATAATTGTGTATTTGTATTTATGATGCTTTTATCTTTCAGGAACTGTCTGAAGCTTTTGTTACTTTTGGTTACAACAAAGTACCCCTGAAAGCTGAAATTTATCTGTAAAGCCTTTACAGGCAAGTGCTGAGCTGGAATTGAAAGAAACGGGTAAAATTGATACGCTGCTTTGGGCGATACAAAGGCAAATTGTCTGTAAAGCCCGGCAGGTCATAGGCTCTTGGCTGTTTTGAGAAAATGTGTAGATTGGTGACAGAGGGAATGCGTTTTGCGGTCCTCAGACTGATGCCCTGCGGGTACTTAGGGGTATTCAAAATACCAATATACCGTTACTGTCAGTGACTTAACCGTTGAAAGCCTGCCTGCCCAGTTTAACAACGCTGAAAGCGTTCCTGCTTTACTGGTTTTAACTGGGGTTACAAAAAAACAAGAACCACGCTAAGAAGCGTGGCAGGCCTTTGAACCGCAAAGACGCTAAGTACGCAAAGTTAAAGACGCGAAGCAGGTGTATTGTCCAAAACCGGGACACGGTTTTGGACAAGGCTGCCTTTTCATTTGCCGTACACCCGGCAAATGAAAAAAACTTCCTGCCTTCCTTTGCGACCTTTGCGTCTTGAGTGAGTCTTCGAACGGGCGGTTAAGGTTTCTTTATTTCTTGGGTTGCGGGCAAAGCCCGCTTTAGGCTATGTATCTATCCAAATTCATTGACATAATTTCTTGCAATCAGGAACTTTGAACTCTCAAGCTATGTTTTTGGCACCATAAAAGGCATTTTAAGGCAGTATTTTAGCCCTGCAGAGGTCCTTTAATCAATTAGTTCAATAACTTGATTAGGTCCGACCCCGAACGTCCCGAACGTACACACCGAACGTACAAGCACTCGGGCCATCAATACAAAAACCCGAACAACCACAGCGGCAGAATTCGACCATGGCCGACTTCCTGACCGTCCCTGACCACGTAGCCGTCTTGCGTCTCCTCGATCTGGCCAAAGCCCTTGCCTTTGCCGCCGACTTCAAACGTATATGTATCGTCCACTATAAAATCGCCACGCGCCGCCACCCTGATCCGCGCAGCGGCGGAGAACAGCTGGTTGACGAAAAATGTTTCACGCAGGCTGCCCAGGGGATCGGTTCGGGTCAGGGACTGGCTGATGGCCCATAACAGGTTCGTGTTTTCCAGAAAAATCTTAGAATCCTTTCGAACAAGCCTGGCCCCATGTCCGTGAGGCGGGACGGTGGTCAACAGCCCGGCCCGTTCCAGGACGGCCAGATAATCGTAGACAGTGGGCCGGCTGACGCCGACATCACGGGCCACACTCTCAATGCACAACTGCATGGGCGGGGACGTGGCCACCAGCCAGAGCAGTTTTTTCATGACCCGAACCCCCCCGGACCTGCGGCCTTCTGCCAGGCTCAAATCCTCGTACAGCGTTTTTTCAATCACGTTTTCCAGGCGCTGGAGATACTCCGCCTTGCCCTCAAGCACAAAAGGATACGCCCCGGCTTCGATATACTCCCGAAAATGCCCGAGTACCTGGCCGGAGCCGAGAACATCCGAAGCAAGGCGCTGGTGGTCGCGCAACAAGGTTTCCAGGGTCACGGGCTGGTACTCTCTTCCGTGGACAATGCTCAAATATTCGCGAAAGGAGAGAACCGGCAACATGCGGTAGAAGGCCCGCCGTGAAAGATCGTATTTGCCTGTCTGCATGGCCAGGGCCGAACTGCCCGAAACCACCAGGCGGCCTCTGGGAAACGAATCGTACAGTGACTTGATCTCCTGAGCCCAGTCAGGCCGCTTATGGGCCTCGTCGATGAACACGACTTCACCGCCGTGGCGAAAAAATTCCGCAGCAATGTCATAGATGCCCATGGCCGTAACCTGGATATGGTCAGCCGCGAAGTAAAGCCCTTTGCCGCCTTCCTGCTCGCAGTCCTTGAGACGCTGCAACATGAGCGTTGTCTTGCCCACACCCCGACCGCCATAAAGACAGATCAGGCGGTTATCCCAATTGATCCGCTCAAACAAAAACCTCCTCGTCGCGGGCAGATTCCCCACCAGCAAGGCCTGAATGGCGAAAAGGTCAGACAGATTCATTTTTTCTCCGATTGTCGCCGTACATTTACAGATCAAGCAATATAATGTCAAATCACAGCGACAAATCCCTTAGTACAATAACTTGATTAGGTCCGACACCATAAGCCCTGGTCCATGCCGTACTTGTCTATCAGGGAGTAGACGGTCTTGCGGGAGACCCCCAGGAGCCGGGCAGCCTCTGTTTTATTGCCTGAAGCCCGGTCCATGGCATCCTGCAGAGCCTTTCTTTCCCGCTCTTCCAGGGTGGTGAACCCTCCTGTGCCGCCGGCCAGCCAGTCTGGAAGATCTGCCGGGCGGATCATGGGTGCAGGAGATATTTCAGCCAGGGTATGCACCAGGTTACGCAGTTCACGTACATTGCCCGGCCAGTTGTATCCGCACAGCAGTTCCATGCTCCTGGGAGACAGCTGACGGGGACGCCTGCTGGAAAGCCTGCTGTATTCTTCCAGGAAATGGTCGGCCAGGATAGATATATCCTCGGTGCGCTCCCTCAGGGTAGGGAGGTGGATTACTGTTTCGCAGAGTCGATAGAAAAGGTCGTCCCTGAACCGGCCTTTTTCCACCATGGCTTCCAGGTCCTGGTTGGCCGCTGCCAGGACCTTGGCCCCAATGGACCGGGGCCGGGAATCGCCCACCCTGGTGACTTCGCGGGATTCCAGCACCCTGAGCAGAGCAGTCTGCATCCGGGAAGGAGCTGCCTCGATTTCATCCAGCAGGATTATGCCGTTGCCAGCAGCTTCAAAAAGGCCTTTCTTGTCGCTTGATGCCCCTGTAAAGGCACCCCGGCAGTGTCCGAAAAGTTCACTTTCCAGCAGGGAAGGGGAGAGATTGGCGCAGTTGACAGCCATGAATTCGCCCCGGCCTCTTAATTCATGTATGGCTCTGGCTGCCAGCTCCTTGCCTGTACCGGTCTCTCCCATGAGCAGCACCACTTTGTCCGTACCAGCCGTTGTCCTGATCCGGGTGTAGACCTCACCCATGGCCCGGCTTGCCCCGCGCAGTCCGCACAACCCGCCCGGGCCGCCCCCGGCCAGGCGGTTCTCCGCTTCATTGAGCCTGTTGCGCAATTCTTCTTCACGCAGGACCTCATCCGTGATCTCCTGGAACATCAGGACCACCTGACTGACGCGACCTTCCGGACCGGGTACCGGTGAGGATGTCAGGCGAAATATCTGCTCATCACCCTTGTGATTTCTGCGTTTTATCCCCTGATGCACACGGTGGTTTTCAAAGGAAACAATACATGGACAGTCTTTGCAGACCTTTTTGCGGGCTGTATGGCAAAAGACGTCATAGCAAAGAGGGGTGTTCTCGGGGCGAAGCCCGGGGAACCACTGCCTGAGCCTGGGATTGGCGCTGGTGATGCGCATGTTTTCATCAATAACAGCCACTCCCATGGCAATATTCTCAGCAATGACCCGGCAGCGGGCCTCGCTTTCCTGATGCTCCTTGCTGGCCTGCAGTCTTGACATGAGGTTGACTATGACCTGGGCCATAAAGCTCAACAGATACATTTCAGTGTCTGAAAAAACTTTTTCCTTCCTGACTGCGTCAAAGCCGACAAAACCCAGACAAGCCCGGTTGTCCATCAAAGGGATGGAAACTATGGACTTGATGCCCTGATCCTCAAGGTGTGAGCGCATGCCAGGATTTTCAATCAACTCGCCGACATCAGGAATATGAACACTCTCGCCCCGTTCATGGGCCGGGATGAATTCAGAAATAAGATCAAAGGGCACAGCCTGGAGGTTGCCGATTTCCGGGTTTATGTCTTCAGCGCACCATTCGTGCGTGTTCACTGCAATTTTACGGACATAGTCATAATTGAAGAGGTAAACCCGGTCTACTTCCACTGACCTGCCTACAGCTTCCAGAAGCCGGCTTATTGTGTGCTCGAAATCATCCAGGGGAGCATTGATGGAGTCGGCAGCCAGCTCCATAAGCAGGCCTTCCAGGGCCTTCTGCTTGTTTATGGCCCGCTCGGCTTCTTTACGCTGGGTGATGTCCTGCACAAAGCCGACCACCCGCAATGGATCGCCCGCCTCATCATGTACAACCCCGGCTGATTCCCTGACCCAGCAGATCTGACCATCCTTTTTGACTATGCGATGGTCGTATTCCAGAGTAGTGCCTTCCTTCATTTCAATAATGGGCCGGCCTGTGCTGATCACGTACTCCCTGTCGTCAGGGTGCACCCGGTCCAGAAACGCCTGATAAGTCCCCTCAAACTCGCCTTCCTGCAAGCCGAACAGGGCCTCACACTCCTTTGACCAGAACACGGTGCCCTGGTCCATGTCGTGTTCCCAGACTCCGGACTGGGTCAAAGTCTGGGCCCAGGACAGCCTGGACTGACTGGTCAGCAGTTCTGTCTGCGCATTTTTCAAATCCGTAACATCCAGAGCGCTGCCAACGAGTTTAACAGTGCGGCCGTTGATTACAACCGGAGTAAGCCTGCTCAGCCAGGTCCTTTCACCTGCCGGAAGAAGCAGTGTTTCTTCATAGCTGATGTTCTGCTGCAGTTCAAAACACTTGCGATAATTATCCTCTATCCGGGCACCGAGTTCCGGCCCAAAGGCCTGCACTGGTGTTTTACCTCTGATGTTCCAAAGGTCCAGCCCGGTTTTTTCCTGATGGTAAGCGTTCAGATTCTCAATAATAAAACGGCCCTGGGGGTCGATATCAATCAAAAAGAATGCACTTTGCACATTATTGAAGATGGTATCATATTCTATCAAAAGTTCGCGTCGCTCAACAGCAGCCTGTTCAAGAAGATCGGCATGGAGCTTGAGATTGATCTGGGTGCGAACTCTGGCCCGGACTATGGAGGGTTTGAAGGGTTTGGTAATGTAATCAGCAGCACCGAGACTGAAACCGAGTTCTTCGTCCTCGTCCTGGTCCATGGCGGTCAAGAAGATCACCGGGGTGCCACGGGTGCGCTCATCCGCCTTGAGCCGTCGGCAGACCTCGTAGCCGTCCATGTCCGGCATCATAATGTCCAGCAGGATCAGGTCCGGCCGGGTATTGCCAAAGACCATTTCCAGGGCCCTGGTACCGCCCGCGGCCACCAGCACGTGATAGTCCTCCCGGAGCAGACTGCCCAGAACCTCAATGCTGGCCGGCTGGTCGTCCACAATGAGGACGACGGGTTTTGGAAATGTCTGCTGGTTCTTATTCATGATGGGCCTGTTTTTTGATTTATTGGTTGCCAGGTGATGACATCTGTTTTTCAGCTCGCTTTATGAACAACTTCTGACACTGTTCCGGGGAGGGGGCGGAAAAGTCTTGGGATGCGGGTTTTTGTGGCATTGTTGCTCCAAGCAGGTTTGGGTAAGACAATAAAAATAACTGAAATTTTACGCTAGACTACGTGCCAGGCCATAGGCAGTCCCAGCTTCCCGTCAAATGATCCATGCGAATGGTATTCCATTCAAGTTCATTTTCTGACTACTGCTCCAAGAATAGCCGTTATGTTCACTCAGTCGTTCATCAGCCACAATGTTTTTTTAAGTACTTTGATCAAGTCTTCTTTCTGAACCGGCTTGGCCAAATAGTCATCCATACCGGCCTCCAGGAACTTCTCCCGATCACCATCCATGGCCCTGTCTTCGGAGGTCAATAAATAAGTTTCGCTGTAGTGTAAATAATAAGCTGGAAAGCGGTTGTTGTCGTTGAAATCAGATAAAGATTCTCAAAATCAGCTTTTAATGTTCCTCTTCCATTACTTTTCTTATTTCCGCCATGCATATTTCAAACTGCCTTTCCAGTTCGGGCAAAAGGTTGCCCATTTGCTCAAGGTTTGCGGCATGACCGGCTTCTTCAATCATTCCGGCAATCTCAGCCATGGCCAGACAGCTGACATTGCCTGAATTGCCCTTGATGGAATGAGCCTCCCGGGTTGCTCCTTCTTTTTGACCCTGTTCAATAAATTTTTTGAGCGCTTCTATGTTTTTGGGTATGGATTCCAGGTAAATGCTCATGATCTCACTGGCCATCTCACTGTCATGCCCAATTCTTGTAATGAAATCCTCCTGGTCGAAGACTGGCATTTTACAAGTAAAAGCGTACCGGGGTTCCTGTTTCGTTTCCGCAGCCTCTCCGGTCCTGAGAACTTCCTCTTTTCCCCCCTGACTTCTGTCCTCTGCCCTCTGTCCTCTGTTTTCCAACAACCACTTCTCCAGCACCCGGGCCAGTTCATCCGGATTGACCGGCTTGGCTGTATAATCATCCATCCCGGCCTCAATGCACCGTTCCCGGTCCTCCTGCATGGCTCCGGCGGTCATGGCGATTATGGGGATTCTGGGATTCTGGGATTCAGGGATTGAGGAATTGGGGGATTTAGGGGTTGAGGAATTGGGGGATTCAGGAATTGAGGAATTTTGGGATTCGCTCTCCAGCCTCTGATCACTGACCTCTGACTTCTGACTTCTGATCTCTGATTTCTGACCTCTGACTTCTGAGGCGCGGATGCGCCGGGTAGCTTTCAGTCCGTCCATCTCCGGCATCTGCACATCCATAAGCACCAGGTCGTAGGGAATGTTTTGCAGGGCGTGGAGGACTTCCCGGCCGTTGGCCACGGCATCGGCACGCAGGCCCATTTTTTTGAGAATTCCCAGGGCTACCTGCTGGTTGACCATGTTGTCTTCGGCTACCAGGATGCGGGCTTTTGTGCCGGAAAAGTCCGGATACCCCTTCGGAGTTTCTTCCCGTTCCGCATGCTCCGCCACCAGGTCTGCAGTGTCTGTTTTTGCCAGGATTTTTTCCAGGCAGGCATACAGTTCACTGGGCAGGACAGGTTTGTTCATGATGCTGTCGAATCCAGCCTCATGTAGACGCTTAGCATCACCTGTCTGTCCGGTTGCCGATGACATCATGATCAGCCTGGTGTCCTTTAATTGGCCGTCCTCCTTGATATTTCGTCCCAGGGTTTCTCCGTCCATGTCCGGCATCTGCATGTCTAAGACAGCCACCTCAAAGGGGTCATTATCTGCCTTGGCCTGATGCAGCATGCTCAGAGCTGTAGAACCATTGGCAGCTTCCTCGGACCGCATACCCCAGGATCCAAGGCGTACCCTGAGTGTCTCCCGGTTGGTGGAATTGTCGTCCACTATAAGAGTGCGAACCCCCTGCAGGCAGGCCGGAGCAGGCCTTTCCTGCTGCTGTTCATGCTGAATGCCCAGGCGCACTGTAAACCAGAATGTGCTTCCCCGGCCCTCTACACTTTCCAGGCCTGCTGTACCGCCCATTATCTCGGCCAGTTGCCTGGAAATGGCCAGTCCCAGACCGGTACCGCCGAATTTGCGGGTAGTGGAGGCATCAACCTGGGAAAAGCTTTCGAAAAGACTGTCTTGCTTGTCTTCAGGGATGCCTATGCCGGTGTCGCGGACGGAAAAGTGCATGAGGCAGGAATGCTGAGTGGTAAATGATGAACGATACAGGTCATGGGAATTTTCCTGAGTTTCTGCATTTGGGTTTTCGCATTCATCATTCACCATTCTACTGACTTTGATCTCCACCTCTCCATGTTCGGTAAACTTGACCGCATTGCCCACCAGGTTCATGAGAATCTGACGCAACCGGCCCGAATCTCCCCGGACCATGGAGGGTACGTTCGGGTCCATGGAACAGATAAGTTCCAGACCTTTCTCTTCCGCCTTGACAGCCATCATGCCCGAAAAATCCCTGAGCATGGCCTCCAGGTCGAAATCAACGGTTTCAATGTCTAAGCGTCCGGCCTCTATCTTGGAAAAATCCAGGATGTCGTTGATCACGGTCAAAAGGGACTCGGCACTGGAGCGCACAGTGCGGGCATAATGCTGCTGCTCACTGTCCAGGTCCGTATCCAGAAGCAGCCCGGTCATGCCGATGACCCCGTTCATGGGGGTGCGGATTTCATGGCTCATGTTGGCCAGAAATTCGCTCTTGGCTTTGGTGGCTTCCTCGGCGTTTATGCGGGCTGCATCCAGTTCTGCATTTTTCAGCTCAAGATTTCTGGCATTGCGCTGCAATTCTTCCTGGGCCTGTTTTTTTTCTGTAATGTCACGGACAATGCCTATGGCATGCCACTGCCCTTGGATAAGCACAGATGAAAGAGACAGTTCCACTGGTATTTCGCGGCCATTCTTTGTCAAAGCGTAAAGTTCCGTAGTTCTGCCTACGGCATTGCCCTGGCCGGTGCTTTGAAATTCTGGGAATGAAGCATGGAAATCCTCGGTGTACCGGGAAGGCATGATCAGTTCATGCAGATCCCGGCCTATGGCTTCATCCCGGGCATAGCCCAGAATGGTTTCTGCGGCCGGATTCCAGTAAGATACATATCCTTGGGCATCCATCATGATTATGGCGGTCTGGGCAGCATCGGTTATTGTTTTCAGGCGGGCCTGACTGTTCTGCAGGGCTTCCTGGGTGCGCTTCTGTTGCACCAGGTCCCAGGTTACATCTGCAAAAAAGGAGATTACTTCGACATCCTTTTTATCATAGGCTGCAGGTTTATTGCCCAGGCCCATGATTGCAACGACCCTGTTATCCCGAATAACCGGAACCACGGCTTCGCGAATTACCCTGGCATGTCCCTCTGGCAGGCCTTTTTTGTCCGGCATGGACTCATAATCATTGTGGATAACCGGCCTTTTCTCACGGGCAGCCTGCACCCAGACCCCTGCCTGGTCAATGGGATAATGCATTTTGTTGCCGGGCATGTGACACAGTTCCTTTAATGACCTGGTTGACCATCTCTGCAGGGAAAGGGTCTTCTGATCTTTTTCCACGAAATGAAAAAAGCCAATGGAACTGTCCACAAATTCTTCAGCGTCATCCAGAACCTTGGTCATAAGCTCATCTAAGGAATGAGCTTCTGCATACTCATAAAGCTCCAGCCTCTTCATGGTCAGCAGGTTAGCTGTATGTTCACCGGTGATGTCGCGAAAAACAAGTACAGCTCCAATAATGTTGCCCATGTTGTCTTTGATGGGGGAGCAGCTCTTTTTGATGGTTATTTTGCTGCCGTTTCTAACTATGAGCACTGAATAGGTCTCCTGGCCAACGACACGGCCCTGCTGCAACGCCTTAGATACAGGATTTTCCTCCTGGCTGTGGTCATCTAATGTGACAATGTTGAAGACTTCTTTCAGGGGGCGACCCATGCATTCATCAATGGTCCAGCCGGTCAGGTTCTCTGCAGCCGGGTTCATTTCCTGTATCCGTCCAAGTTTATCGCAGGAAAAGACTCCATCGCTTATGGCATGCAGGGTAGCTGCTGTATGATCCCTGCTTTCCAGCAGCTGCATTTCCGAATGTCGCACAAGACGGTATCCCATGCCCAGCCCCAGCAACCCCAGAACACCGATGAGTGCATGGGCAATCCCCAGATCTGTTTTCTGCTTTGCGCCCTGGGCCATATATGGCTCCCAGGGTACGGAAACACTGATTCCGCCTTGAATATCGCCTACGGCGTACCCCTGATGCCCGTGACAGCCAAGACAGCTTTCCTGTGTTTTTAATGGCTCCATGAATCGCAGGTATTGCTGGCCAGTAATGTCTTCCACGGAAGAAACCCGGTCTTCGCCTTGCCTAAAGGACAGCAGGGCCTGGCTCTCCCATTGGTCCGGGGCGTTTTCCCGACGGAGGGGATTGAGGCTGGTGATGTGCCCCAGCATATCGTAGTGTTGTAAGCCCAGTGCGTGCACCTGACGGGTCATGTACGATGGGTTGAGCAGGGTCAGATCCTTGCCGCCAGTGGTGGTTACGTCTCTGTCAGGGACATGATCAAGATAAGGGTTGGGTGGGGTGGTCTCGGTGGGCTGGACATAGACACCGCCGTGCATGGCAGCCCAGTGCCGGTAGGCAATATCTTTTTCAAAGTAGGCCCTGGCTTCGTTTTCAGCCAGAGTCCTGGTTGTATTTTCCACCTGATGCCAGTTCCAGGCCAGAGACACCGCCAGTACGGCGATCCAGATCACTGCAGCTGTCAGAAGCAGGCGGTTTGTGTTCAAAGAAGTCGTCAGTTTGAGCTTATTCATGACTTTATTCCTTGCTTTAAAGTCTCTGCATTATCTTTATTGAAAGTTAATATTTCCAAAATCTGCCACGGTCAATAAAAAAAACAACAAAAAAAGATGAGCAATAGGGTTTAATGCCGTGATGTCTGCACTGTATCGGGCCGGGTTTTAATCCTGGCATCTGCTCCAGACTACCTGAAAAAGGGGCACGTACCATGAAGAACAGCGCAGTTCTTTCAGGGTCTGGTCTTCCTGGGAGGCCTTGCGGTGCAGGGCGGCCAGGAAGATGACCTGCTTTACCCTGAAGCCCCGGGACAGGTAGTTTTCGTATATTCTGCTGCCCCTGTCCGACAGGGCGGTGACTGGAACACCTGCGGTGCAGACAAGATACCTGTTTGCCCAGGGCAGAAAGGTGAACTCCTTTCCCGGGTTATCCTGCAGGGCATCAATGGCTGCAGTGGTCTCCCCGTGGATGTTGTCCCAGGCCGGGTAGGACAGGATGACATGTTCCGGGGACATCTCCCAGAGTTCTTCCCGGGCCAGGTTCTGTTCAACCGGGGTCAACGCAATGTCGCAGGAAATTCTGCTCACCGCTTCTGGTCCGGCGGCAAGAATCTCCGGGGCAAAGGGATGATCCGGACCGCAGCAGAGTACCAGCCTGTCCCTGGCCCGGGTCATGCCCACGTAATAAAGCCTGCGCTCCTCTTCCGGGCTTTCCCGGTCCCCCGGGGTGCCTGCCAGAATCACCGCCGGAAACTCCAGCCCCTTGGCCCCGTGCATGGTGCCCGCCCGGAGAGCGCCGGGAGAGCGGCTTTCCATGCGGCGCAAGTCCCTGGATGAATCCCAGACATGCTCGCAGAACTCATACACAGGTCTGCGCATGGAGCCGCATTCATCCCGGTAATCCCGGGCCATGATTTCCAGGTGGTACAGCCAGAGCCGGCTGCGGGCGCTGCTTTCAACCATCAGGTGCATGACCAGGTCATAAACCTCGCTTCCTGTACACAGGCTGCCGGGACAGCGCATGAGCAGGTCCATGATTTCATGTACCTCGCGCACCAGGGGCAGGGAAATGTTTCTGCGGCGCATGAGGCTTAGCTCCATGCCGGCGTGCCTGGCCAGGTTGGCCAGGGCGAAGACCTCCTGGTTGGTGCGGCACAGGATGCAGATGTCCTCTGGGGACAGTCCATCCTGGACCATAAGTCGCCGGGCCTGGTCAAGAGCTGCCTTGAGCATGGCTTCCCTGGACCCGGCCATGATCATCCCCACGGGTTCGGCTTTGTCCTTGCGCACCGCTTCCACCGGAGGCGTGTTCATGCGGTCCTGGTTGTGGCGGATCAGGGCATTGGCAGCCAGGGTCACCGGAGGCAGAGAGCGGTAGTTGTGCACCATGTGCACTATTTCCGCCTGGTACTCCTGTGCAAAACGCTGGATGAAGCGTACATTTGCACCCTGAAAAGAATAGATGTTCTGGTCTGCGTCCCCCACGGCCAGCATGGACGGACGCGGGCTCTGTTCATCTTCGTTTCGGCCGGCCAGAAGGGAGATAAGCTGGTACTCCAGGTCATTTATATCCTGGTATTCGTCCACCAGGATGTGTTGAATGCCCAGCAGCCTGTCCCGCCAGTGCAGGGCGGAACCGTCTTCCTGGGTGCTGGTTCCGTCCAGGTAGTCCACAGCTTCCTGGAGAATTCCCTGGAACACTGATGTATCGCCGCCTTTGCCGGCCAGTGAATGCCCGGTTATGGACATGGCCATGCTGTGGTAGGTGTGGATCTTGACTCCGGCACCGCTTTTACCCAGCAGGTCCTTGAGGCGGCGGCGCATTTCAGCCACAGCGCTTCTGTTGAAGGCCACGGCCAGGATCCTGTAGGGGCGTACCTTGAGGACTTTGATGAGATAGGCCATGCGGTGCACGATGACCCTGGTCTTGCCGGAGCCTGGGCCGGCCACCACCAGCATGTTTTTTTCGGCCGGGGCCTCCACTATACCCCGCTGCACTGAACTGAGTTTCTCCAGAATGGCTGCGTGCTGCTCCCTGGTGACAGGCAGTTCCAGGATGTCCCTGCGGTCCTGGAGGTGCTCGGCCACAAAAGCGGTGCGGCTTTTTTGAAAGTAATCGCGGACAAAGCGCAGGGCCTGGCTTATGCCGTCGAATACAGCGCCCAGTTCGGCAAAGCGGCCCATGATGTGCACCTGGGCGATTTTTTGCCTGTAGAATAAGGACAGGGAAAGATAGTCCCCGGGGCTGAACCGTCCTTTGGGATCGGTTACGCTGATGCTCATGGCCGGGCGGATGATGGACAGGCCGTTCTGCAGACATACGGCCCGGCAGTGGTGCAGGGCGCTCAGGCCCTGCCGGCACAATGAGGGGTGATCGCTCAAGTGGGCCGTGATCATGTTTGCGCGCAGAGCGTTTTCCGCCTCTCCGGTGCGAAAGGAAACCAGCAGGTCTTTGCCGCTTACCCCGGTGTCGATCCTGTCCAGCAAAAAAACCAGCAGTACCCTGGCCGACTGGTTGCGCCTGGATGCGTGCTGCCTGATCCGGTCCCATTCATGCTGCAGGATTACCTGGTAGGAGTTCTGGGAGAGCTGATGCAGACGCAAGAGCTTTTCATCCACCAGGAGTTTGAGGATATGCAGCAGTTTTGCAGGAGCAGCTTCTGTATGTCCGCGTTCCTTGAGCCTCTGGCAAACCGGGCGCAGGGGCATGTTGTACACGACCCCGGCCCGGGCATCGGGTTCGTCCTCCTCCATGAGGGCGAACAGGCTTTCCTCCAGCCCCAGGTATTCCCTGAGGCGGGACCGGGAGTCATCCTGGATGCCTTTTCGCAGGTAAGCGGTCATGTTCAGGTCATGGTTAAGTATCCGGGCCTGGCGCATGGCTCCCAGGCTGCGCAGGATGCGATCCGGTTCCGCTCCCAGTCTGGCGGAGAGCATGTCTGTGTTTAAAAGTTCCTTAGGGTCAGCCTGCATGATTATGTCCAGCAGGGCCATCCACAGGGCGTGCTCTGACGGCGAAAGGTTCAGGCCGCCCATTATTTTCAGGGCTTCCTCTTTGTCCTTGACCAGCAGACGACCCTGGATGGCGGTGGTCTTGTTGTCTCCGCGCCTGATCTTGCCCCGGCGCTCCAGCCAGGACAGGGCGGTACGCACCTTGGTGTCGGCCATGGGTTCATGGGAGTCCAGGGTGTCGAAACCGTATTCTTCGAACTCCTCGCTGGCCAGGAGCTCCCCGGAAGTCATGACCATGTCCGGGTTGTTTCTGGAAGAGGCCAGGCTTTTGAGTCCGCCGTACATGGACCTGATGTCCCGGGCGGATATTTCCGAGGCCCGGCAGAGTTCGAACTGGGTGTCCAGATCATCAGGGTCGAACAGCAGGCAGCAGACAGCAGGACGATGATCCCGGCCGGCCCGTCCGGCCTCCTGCAGGTAGTTTTCCAGTGAACCCGGGGCCGAGGCATGAATGACCACCCGGACATCGGGCTTGTCCACCCCCATGCCGAAGGCGTTGGTGGCCACTATGACCTGGATTTCACCTGCCAGAAACCTTTCCTGCACCGAGGTCCTCTCTTCCGGGGTGCGCCCGGCGTGGTAGTATTCCACGTTCCAGCCCATATGTTCCAGGGCCTCGGCGTACTCTTTTGTTTTTCTGCGGGTGGAGGCGAAGACTATTCCTCCGCCGTCTTCCTTGTCGACCAGGACGCTTTGCAGAATAGAGTGCATGCGCTGGGTCTTTTCCGGTTCAGCGCAGGGGATGACGTCAAAGCGCAGGTTGGAGCGCTCGTGCCCGCCCTGGAAAAGGACCAGGTCCCGGCCCATTTCATTTCTGAAGTAGTCCAGGATTTCGTCCACCACGTCCTTTTTGGCCGTGGCCGTGAAGCAGGCGATCTGGGGTTCGGGGTGGGGCGGTCCGGGGCATATTTCATCCAGAAACGAGGCCAGGGCCAGATAGTCGGGGCGAAAGTCGTGGCCCCACTTGGAAAAGCAATGGGCCTCGTCCATGATGACCATGGCGATTTCCCTGGAGCGCAGGGCATCCTTGACCGTGGTGTTTCGAAGCTGTTCCGGGGATATCCACACCAGGTCCAGGTCCCCCATGCGGATGCCTTCCAGGGCCTGGGAGCGTTCCAGCAGGGTCAGGGTGGAATTGATGGTGCAGCCCTGCAGTATGCCCTTGCGCAGGAGCCCGTCCACCTGGTCCTTCATAAGGGACTGCAGTGGCGAGACAATGATGCTCAGTCTCTTGCCCTGTTCGGCCTTCATCAGGGCCGGAAGCTGGTAGCACAGTGATTTGCCCGCGCCAGTGGGCAGCACGGCCAGGCAGTCGTTGCCCCGGATCAGCGTCTCCACAACCAGTCTCTGCAGGGGCGGGTCCTCGTCCTTCACCGGCAGGTAGTCGGGGTATCCGAAGTAGCGCTGCAGCTGTGCCCGGTAATCAAAGGCGCTGCTGCAGTAGCTGCAGGCAGGGTCGCTGCAGGGAGTCTCGCGCAGGGAGCGCAGAATGCCCGGGATTGCAGCATGGCGTTTCCAGACCCAGGTGGGAAGAACCGAGTTGCTCCCGGACACCTGCAGCCAGGCCAGGATATAGGCCAGGGAGCAGGATTCCCGGCTGTCATCCCAGAGGGTCTCAAAGGCGGACTGTGCATGGCTGACGCAGGCATGCCCCCCGGCGTTTTCTTCCCAGAAGGATTTGCACCACTCTTTGTCCTTGAGGTCTGCCCCGGCCAGGACTGCGAAAAAATGCCCCAGGCCGCTTTCAGGATGGGACCTGTGCATCAGTGTGCCGTAAAATATCAGCTGTTCCCGGGGCAGGGCCTGAAAGGCCTGAATTTCGTCCTGGAAGACAAGCTCGGCCTGGGCACAGTCCTGGATGGGATCGTTTTTTGCCGTACGCACCAGCTTGTAGTCCTTGACTAAGTGGTGGTAGGGATTTTTGGGAAAGGCCAGGGGGGAGAGGTGCAGGGTGTCCAGGGCAGGCAGCTTTAATAGGGAAAATTCCGGGAAATGTTTGCGCAGCCAGGGCAGGTCATGACCGATAATATTGTGCCCCAGCATAAATGAAGCTCTGCCGAAGGACTGTTCCAGCCTGGACAGGGCTTCGTCGGCCCTGAAATTTCCCTGAAAGGCCAGCCTGGGCTGCCATCCGGGTCCTGTGGCCCCGATTTTGATCAGGGTCTTCCTTTCCGGATGAATCTCCAGATCCAGGACCACAATATTTTGAAACTCCCTGGAAAGGGTCAAGTCAATAATTTTTTCCCGGGTTAGAGTTGTCAATTTTCATGATACCCCCGGCAAGCATTACGGCTTTATTTTCAAACCCAGTTCTTGGCAGAAATCAACCAGGGATATCCATTTTTCACTGGCAATGGATCTGACAATATTCATATTCAAGCTCTGGTATTCATGGATAGCCACATTTCTGAATCCGGTCATGGAAATCATACTCCGGGCGGTCTGTTCCGAGATGATGCCGCTTTTGAAAAGGAGCCTGAAAGCATCGGCACTGCTTTGAGGCATGCCCAGGTGCTTTTCGGCCACAAGGTGCATGGCAAGATCGATGGCCGCCTGGCAGGCCCGTTCCAAATTCAGAATCAGGGCATCAATGTGCGTCTGCTGTTTTAAGTCCGAGTCCAGGTTGTATTCTTCTTTCATCCTGCGTAAGCTGCGTTCGATTATGGCTGCCTTGTTCCGGGTGATATCATCATGATTCATAGGCGCGGAGCACCTCCTGTCTTTCTTCGTTGAAGACAATGTACATTCCCAGGAGTGTGCAGGCTTTCAAGTCAGCTTCGGATTTATCCCGGACAAAAATTCTTTGTCCTGTCAAAAGGGCCTCCTTTGCGTAAACCAGATTGCGGGAGCTTATTTCTCCTATATCCAGCATCAATCCTGTCATAAAGGCCAGGTCCCCGGCCAGGTGCAGGCGGTCCATGTCGCTAAATAACTTGGGATCTTTGACCAGAAGCGCCAGGTCAACATCGCTGTCCGGACGCATTTTTCCTGTTGCAGCGCTGCCCATAAGGTAAAGGGCCAGGATTCTTTCATCCTGCCTTACATGTTCTATGATCTGTTTGAATTGATATTTATCAGGCATTGATTTTTCACAAGGGCAATTATGAGCTAAAGGCTTCACGCATCTTCCGGGCCATGTTTTCCGGTCTGTTCAGAATCAGTTCGTTCTGCATGAGCTTTTGGAAAAAATAATCATCCGTCCTGTGATGCGGGGCTACGTTTTGCCTGTTCACCAGGCGCATCATGCAGCAGAAATGCGGGCTGTCCTGGTCCAGAGGTGCGCTGAAACAGGTGAAATTGAAGGTGGAAAGGCTCATTTCATGCCAGACGTTAAATACATGGTTTAGGCCCCGGGCCAGGTCCTGTACGTCCTGGTGGGTCCACTGCAGAAAGTTCTGCCTGTCCGGCCAGACGACCTGGATTTCATTGTAGCCCATGGGTGCGAAAGCGGTAATCCAGCAGGCGTTTCCAGTGGTTCCTATCCAGCGCTCATCCCGGGCCTTTTCCTGCTGCAGCAGGTCATCCCAGAAGCAGCTGTTGTGCTGCTCATGATACCGGGCGCATTTTTGCAGTATGAGTTCATGATGGGTGCTTGGCGTGGGGCTGTTTATTATTTGGAAATGGGGATGCACCAGGCTGGCTCCCGCCGGAAAAAGGTAGTTGGCGTTAAGAGTGGCATAGCGCATCTCTGGATCATAACCGTGGCATTTGCGCACGAAGTCCAGGGCCACGCTAAAGCCGTCTGCCAGCAGCTGCACCGGAAAATCATTCAGCTTGCGCAGATGTTTGTCCCCCAGCCTGATTACACTGTGATATGCGCCGATGGGAAAAAGGTTGGGAAAAAGTGCAGCCTGGCCGTGTTCCAGTCTGCCTTGGGGCAGAAATTCCTCCGGGTAGGCCGGGGTGTTCTTTTTCCAGTCTTTAGGACATAAAAAGCAGGTCCGGGCGGTTTCTTGGCCTCTTTGCTCCAGGTACTCATAGTCAGTGTCGGGAAACAGGATCTGAGCCTTGCCTTCCAGTCCGGTGTTGAGCACGCTCTGATGCCCGGTAAGGGGGTCTGTGCGGACCTCCAGGTCCTGAGTAGTGAGCTGCATGTCCTGGAAGGGATTATGAAAAAGCGACTGCTGGTGATGGACTTTGAATTCTATCCCGGCCATACTCTCCTCCTGCCTTGTTCGATTAACGTAACGTAACCATTCAGGGGATGCCTGGTTCCAGTAATCAATAACGAGGCCCCCTGAATGGCTACCGATTAACTTATTGTAATGTCCCGAGTTTAGGCTGGAACAGAGGTTTGGTCAATACTGTATTGATATTTTTAAAAAAATAAAACCAGGCAGTGCATTGTTAATTCAACGTCCGGTTCAGTTCATCCATGTTTTGTTGCAGATGCATATTGGCCTCCTGCAGGCAGGTGCTGAGAATGTGCTGAAGCTGGGGGTCGAAGATTCTGTGCAGGCTGTAGTTGGGAACCAGTCTGAATCCCCTGGGCAGTTTATGTTCACCGCCCATACCGGGGTCAAAAGTCTGTATTCCCTGCTGGATGGCCCAGTTTATAGGTTCGTAGTAGCACAGGCTGAAATGCAGGAAAGGCAGATTATCCATGCCTCCCCAGTATCTGCCGAAGAGCCTGTCTTTACTGAACAGGAGCATGGACATGCCCAAAGGCTCTTGATGTTCCTCACCTAAGGCGGCCAGGAGCAGGACCTGTTTTTTCAGATCCCGGGTCAGTCCCAGAAAGAATTCCCGGGTCAGGTATTTACAGCTCCAGGGAAAGTATTTCTGGTTGGTGTGCAGGTAGAAATTGTACATGCTTTGCAGGTGTTCCGGCTGAATATCATCACCAGTGAGGGCCTGAATTCTTATGCCTTGAGTAGCGAGTTTGCTGCGTTCTTTTTTGATGTTCTTGCGCCTGCTGGACTTGAATCCGGCCAGAAAAGCGTCAAAGTCCCGGTAACCATGATTTTCCCAGACAAAGCCTGGATGCAGCCAGGAAGCGAAGTTTTTGGTGTTTAAAAGTTTCATCCATGGATGGTCAACAAAGTGGTAATGTGCGCCGGACAGGTTGTGTCTGAGGCAGAAGTTTTCTATTTCTTCCTGCATGAGACGGACCAGGGCGTCCTGGTCCTGTCCGGGATGCACCAGGAACCGGTATGCTTTCAGGGGGGTGAAGGGACTCATGCCCACCAGCTTGGGATAGTAGGCGCGGTTTAGACGCATTGCCAGGCGGGCAATCTGCTGATCAAAGACAAATTCGCCCTGGCTGTGGTACTTGATGTACAAAGGGGCGGCGGCAATAAGCCTGTGGCTGCTGTAGAGCCCGAGGTGACATGGCTGCCAGCCTGCTTCAGGTGAGACCGAACCTGACTCCTCCAGGAGGTGCAGCCACTCCCAGTCCAGAAAAGGGGTGTCCAGGTCCCGGGTGAGAGTGTCCCAGTCGGTTCCGGGTATCTGCTGTATGGAATCATGCCATTTGAAATAAAAGCCTTGTTCTGTATCCATCAAGTCATGCATACCTGGAGAATAACCAGGACAGTCTTTTTTGCCAAGGAATCTCTTGGCAGGATAACCATTGATAAGCCATGCTGTCAGAGTTCACTTTGCTGCTTATTCAGGAACGTTTTGCAGCCATGAATAAAAAAGCCACCGGCAAGAGGTATCTTCCCGGTGGCCAAATCATCAAGGGTATCAAATGATGGTTTCAGACAGATAACTGGATTAAGCAGGTGATCTACTGAAAATTTCTGTATTTTACGGATCAGCCGCCCAGCCAGTTGCAGTTTTCATCCTGGCAGCGCAGGTTGGCTTTCTGTTCTTCAGTCAATTCTCTTTTAACAACATTGAGGTCATCTGTTGAAAAAGAAAATCCCGCATCCTTAGCCTTGGGGGAATTGCAGAACTCTTCAACATCCTTGTAGTCGGAAAGATTCTTTGCAAAATCGTTGTCGGAGCATACCCTGTTAACAAACTCTCTGGCGGAATCGATAGACATATCAAGTCTCCTTAAATGGTTGTGCGCCCCATCAGGCAGAGGCAGTTGATAAAAACCTGATTAAATCCTTACTTGCACACAATAATAATTACTATTTTTTTACTGTCAATATATTTTCTGAAAAGTTTTCAAAGGCCAGGGGACAGTCCCCGCGTAACCCATCAGGGGGGGATTCAGGAAGTTATCGTGCCTGAACTGCACTTGTCAGGCGCAAAAATCCCCCTGGTTTTTTCTTGATTTCCTGAGGTGATCACAAGTAAGGTTTCCTGGTTCCAAGGGTTGGGAGCTTTGCTATTTTTCCGAAAATACAATTTATACAGCAACAGGAGTTTTACATGCGCTGGAGCAGGTATTTCATGCCCACATTGAAGGAGGAACCGGCTGAAGCCGAGGTGGTGAGCCATAAGCTGATGCTCAGGGCCGGTATGATCCGCAAACTTACAGCAGGTATCTACACTTATCTGCCTGCTGGATGGAGGGCGCTGCAAAAGATATCCGAGGTGATACGCGGGGAAATGAACCGTTTTTACGCCATTGAGCTGCTCATGCCGGCGGTGCAGCCCGGGGATCTGTGGAAGGAAACCGGGCGCTGGGAGGCCTACGGCAAGGAGCTTTTGCGCTTCCGCGACCGCCATGACCGGGACTACTGCATCGGTCCCACCCACGAAGAGGTCATTACCGACCTGATACGCAGGGAAGTGAGTTCCTACCGCCAGCTTCCACTGAACCTGTACCAGATTCAGACCAAGTTCAGGGATGAGATCCGCCCCAGGTTCGGGCTCATGCGTGGACGCGAATTCATAATGAAGGATGCTTATTCCTTTGACAAGGACGAGGCCGGGGCCGCCCAGAGCTACGAATGGATGCGTCAGGCATACGTGAGCATATTTGAGAAGCTGGGTCTGCAGTTCAGGGGAGTGGAAGCTGACAGCGGGGCCATAGGAGGCAGTGTTTCCCAGGAATTCATGGTCCTGGCGGATACCGGGGAAGACGTTATAGCCACCTGTACCCACTGCGATTTTGCGGCCAACCTGGAAAAGGCCGAGGTCACATGCGCCAGTGAGGACTGTCCGGAATGCTCCCTTCCCCCGGAAAAGGTGATGACCCCGGGCATGCATACCGTTCCCCAGGTGGCAGAGTATTTGAATGTACCGGAAAGGAAGGTGCTCAAGACCCTTTTGTATGATGCCGACGGCATGGCGGTTGCGGCCCTGGTGCGCGGCGATCGCGAGCTAAACGAAGTCAAGCTCGGAAATCTCCTCGGGGCTAAGCATCTGCAGCTGGCCGGCCAAGAGCAGGTGGAAAAGTGGACCGGAGCAGGCATGGGTTTTGCCGGACCTGTGGGCCTCAAGGTGGATAAAATCGTGGCCGACCTGGAGCTTCGCCTGGAAACCGACTGGATAACCGGGGCCAATGCAGATGATGCCCATCTCAGGCACGTGGATCTGCGGCGTGATGCCCAGGTAAATGCTTATCACGACCTGCGAAGCATCACCCGGGAAGATCCCTGCCCCAGGTGTCAGGGCGGCATCCGCATGACCAAGGGCATTGAGGTGGGACATATTTTCATGCTGGGTGCCAAGTACAGCCAGTCCATGAATGCTGCCTACCTTGACGAGCATGGTGCTGAAAAACCCTTGATCATGGGTTGCTACGGCATAGGCGTAGGCCGGGTTCTGGCGGCCTGCATCGAGCAGAATCATGATGAAAACGGCATCATATTCACCCCGGCCATTGCGCCCTTCGAGGTGACCATTATCGCCCTGAATCCCAAGGATGAAATGGTCCGTAACCACTCCGAGTCCCTGTATAATGAGCTTTGCAGCCAGAACGTGGATGTTCTCCTGGATGACCGAGACGAACGTCCGGGATTCAAGTTCAAGGACTGCGACCTGGTGGGCTCTCCCCTGCAGGTGATTGTGGGAGCCAAGGGCATCAAGAACGGGGTGCTGGAGGTCAAGGAGCGCCATTCCGGCCACAGGCATGAACTGCCTCTGGAGGACTTCGGGCGGCATTTTCAGGAGGTGCGCCGCAAGGTCAGAGAGCATTTCGGGCTTGATGCCGGGTAGCGTTTGTGCATGGCTCATATATTCAATGTATCCGAGCTTACCGCAGCCATCCGCGAAGTGGTGGAGATGCACTTCCCCTTTGTCTGGGTGCGGGGGCAGGCCACCAATGTCAGCCGTCCGGGTTCCGGTCATATCTATTTCACCCTCAAGGATGAGCAGGCCGCCCTGCAGGTGGTGTGGTTCAAAAACACCCAGGCCGCCAGCCGCAAGCAGAACAGTGATCCTGCGGCAAGCCTGGACAACGGTCAGGAAGTCATCTGTGCCGGGCGTATAGGCGTATATCCCCCCAGGGGCACCTACCAGCTCATCGCCGAACTGGTCCAGGAGCAGGGCCTGGGGGATCTGTTTCTGGCCTTTGAGGCCCTCAAGGCCAGGCTGCAGCAGGAAGGGCTCTTTGAAGCGGAGCGCAAGATGAAGATTCCCTTCAACCCGGAGCGGGTGGGCATAATTACCGCCCCTACGGGCGCTGCCCTGCAGGACTTCATGCGTGTGGCCGATGATATGGGGCATGGCTCAGAGATAATTGTCTATCCCAGCCTGGTACAGGGGGACAAGGCCCCGGCGGATATTGTCCGGGCGATAAACCGGGCCTGCCGGGAGGACAGAGTGCAGGTCCTGGTGCTCATGCGCGGGGGCGGTTCCCTGGAGGATCTGTGGGCCTTCAACAGTGAAGAGGTGGCCCGGGCCATAGCCGGTTCGCATATTCCAGTCATCACCGGGGTGGGACACGAGGTGGATACCACCATTGCTGACCTGGCCGCTGATCTGCGGGCGGCCACTCCCAGCCATGTTCCCCAGCATCTGTGGCTTCAGAGAAAGGATCTCTGGGTGCGGCTGGATGAGCAGGAGATGCTCCTGGTGCAGGCCTATAAGAGATTTTTAAAGACCAGGGAAGAACAGCTGCAGAATATGTCCAGGGGACTGGGGTGGCTCAGCCCGGCCAGGCAGATGCAGCGCAGGGAAGAACAGCTTGACTCCCTGGAGCAGGCTTTGAAGAGGGAGGGCGGGAATTTTCTGGATATGTACATGCGTATGGTCCAGGAGCTTGAATCCAGGCTCCGGGGTAAATTCAGCCCGGACTACTGGGAAGTCAGGCATCAGCAGCTGGATTATCTGCAACAGACACTGAAGGCCCGGGCGGTTAATTTCCTGGAAGACAGGGAGAATAAAGTGTCCTTTGCTGCGGAAAAGCTGGAGTCCCTGGATCCTTACGCACCCATCAGGCGGGGTTACAGCCTGGTTACTGTGGCCAAAAGCGGGAAATTCCTGCGCAGCGTACATGACGTAAGCCCCGGCGACGTTCTGGAGATTACAGTGATTGATGGACAGATTAAGAGCCGGGTGGGAGGAGATTGATGCAGCACAAACTTTCTCTGGCGTATTTTTTACCAGTGCAGGACCCCGGGCATGTCAGGCGGGCGGCCTGCCTTATGAACTCCATCCATGCGCAATGGCCCTTTGTGCATTTCGAGGTTTTTTCAGGAGTCCGGGAAGATGTCTTGAAAAATCATCTCCAGGCTGCGCATGCCTGTCACAACCGATATCCCGGGACGGCGCTTGTGCATGACCGACCGCGGCAGGATAATCCGGAAGAAAAAGCAGAGTTTCTGCAGAGGTGCCTGTCCTTCGGGCAGGAGCAGGTAGGGGAATATTCACAGCTGCTTTCAGAGGCTGGATGCTGCCTGGCTATAAGCGATACTTCGCCCCTGGCCATAGCTGCAGCCGGCAAGGCCGGGATTGCCTCTGTCCTTGTGGAGGATTATTTCTGGACTGAAGTTTATAAAGGCTTATTTTCCAATGAGCCGTTTTTAAAAGAATATGCTGATATGCTCGGAAAATACCTGCACCAGGCGGACCTGCGTATTGATCTGCCTGCGGCAGAGGATTCCCATGCACAGCATATACCTGAGCATCAGGGTTATGGAGATGCCGCCCGGGCCATCTGCCATTACCTGGTACAGGAACAGGAAATACTGGAAGTGGTTGACCGGGAGGGATGCGTGCTGGGGGCGGCACCCAGGAAACGCGTGCACGGAAACAACAGTCTGCTGCACAGGGTGGTGCATGTACTGGTCTTTGATGACCAGGACAGGCTTCTTCTGCAGAAGCGTTCTCTGAATAAGAGGGTGGCCCCGGGTCGGTGGGATACCTCAGTGGGCGGACACGTGGATTGCGGTGAGTCCATTGAGACGGCCATGTACCGGGAAATGCAGGAAGAACTGGGGATCCGGCCCAGGGATGTGCAGTTTGCCTACAAGTATATCCATTCCAATGACTTTGAGTCTGAACTGGTCTATACTTATACCTGCCGGTATGATGGACAGGTGGAATTCAACCCGGAAGAAATTGACGCTGTGAAATTCTGGAAAACAGAAGAGATTGAAGAAAATCTGGGTAATGGGACTCTGAGTGACAACTTTGAAGACGAATTCAGGCTGTACAGGCAGTGGATGGGTAAGCGGTAAACTAAAGCGGGCCATGCCCGCAACCCAATAAAGAAAAGAGCTATTTGACAGGATTAACAGGATTAAGAGATGGATAAAGAAAAGAATCATTTTGTCCTGGCCGGAAGCCAGGCCAAAAGGTTATCACTCCAGCACTCACTTTTTTCCGGCTCTCATGAATCCCAGAAGAAAGTGAGTGCTGGATGGCTAATGCAATCTGCGGCTTCCGGCCGCTGATTGCTTATCCTGTCAATCCTGTTAATCCTGTCTAAGTTTCTTGTTTTTTGTGGCAGGGTCTGAGGAGTAAGCCACTACATTTAACACATGACAGCATTTAATCTCGTATCTGAATATACTCCCCAGGGTGACCAGGTTGAGGCCATTGAACATCTGGTGCAGAACCTGGATCAGGGCCTGGATCACCAGGTACTTCTGGGCGTGACCGGTTCAGGCAAGACCTTTACCATGGCCAATGTCATTGCCAGGAGCAACCGTCCGGCCCTGGTCATGGCCCCCAACAAGACCCTGGCGGCCCAGCTCTACAACGAATTCCGGCTGCTTTTCCCGGAAAACGCAGTGGAGTATTTTGTCAGCTACTATGACTATTACCAGCCCGAGGCCTATCTGCCCCGCACCGACACCTACATTGAAAAAGATTCCTCCATAAATGACGACATAGACAAATTGAGGCACGCCGCCACCCATGCCCTGCTCACCCGCAGGGACGTGCTCATTGTAGCCTCGGTGTCCTGCATATACGGCCTGGGTTCTCCGGAATACTACTCCAAGATGATCATTCCCTTAGAAGAAGGGCAGACCATGGACATGGACGAGCTCATGGCCAGGCTGGTGGAGGTGCAGTACGAGCGCAACGACTACGACTTTCACCGGGGTACTTTCCGGGTGCGCGGAGACGTCCTGGAAATAATCCCGGCCTATCGCATGGAACAGGCCCTGCGAATTGAGTTTTTCGGAGATACCGTGGAATCCCTGTTTGAGACCGATCCATTAACCGGGGAGATAAAATCCAGGCTCAAGAAAACGGTTATTTATCCGGGCAGCCACTACGTATCCGACCAGGACAACCTGCAGCGGGCCATGAACGACATCCGGGATGAACTGCGGCACAGGCTGAACTGGTTTCAGGAGCAGAACATGCTGGTGGAGGCCCAGAGACTGGAGCAGAGGACCCAGCTGGACCTGGAGATGATCCAGGAGATGGGCTACTGCAACGGTATTGAAAACTATTCCAGGCATCTGGACGGACGCAGGCAGGGTCAGCCCCCGGCCTGCCTTCTGGATTATTTTCCGGATGACTACCTTTTGTTCATTGATGAGTCCCATATTACCATTCCCCAGGTCGGAGGCATGTACAACGGAGACCTGTCCAGGAAGAAGACCCTGGTGGATTTCGGGTTCAGGCTGCCTTCGGCCCTGGACAACCGGCCCTTGAGTTTTGATGAGTTCCAGGAGAGGATGGGACAGACAGTGTACGTATCCGCAACTCCCGGCCCCTGGGAAATGGATAAATCTCAGGGGGTTCTGGCGGAGCAGATCATCCGGCCCACCGGTCTGGTGGACCCCGAAATCGAGGTGCGTCCCACCCATGGCCAGATGGATGATCTTCTCAATGAATGCCTGCAGCGGCAGGAAAACGACCAGAGGGTGCTGGTGACCACCCTGACCAAGCGCATGGCCGAAGATCTTACGGACTATCTGCAGGAACGGGGTGTCAGGAGCAAGTACCTGCATTCGGACATAGATACCCTGGAGAGGGTGGCCATTATCCAGGCCCTCAGGGCAGGGGAGTTTTACGTGCTGGTGGGGATTAACCTTCTGCGCGAAGGCCTGGACATCCCGGAAGTGTCACTGGTGTCCATCCTGGATGCGGACAAGGAGGGCTTTCTGCGCTCCACCAGGTCCCTCATCCAGACCTTCGGCCGGGCCGCGCGCAATGTGGATGCCAGGGTGATCATGTACGCGGACAGGGTTACGGACTCCATGCGGCGGGCCATGGACGAGACCGAGCGCAGGCGAAGCAAGCAGAAGGAATTCAACCTGGAGCACGGCATAGTCCCGGCCAGCATTGTCAAAGCCGGACCCAACACCCTGTACGAGATGCACAACCAGCCTGAACCTGAACAGATGGGGCTGGCTGCTGAGGAGATTTCCCGGTATGGTGCTGATCCGCAAAAGCTGGAGAAGGAAATAAAGAGTCTGGAGCGCAAAATGCGCAAGCTGGCCCAGGACCTGGAATTTGAGGAAGCGGCCCGGGTCAGGGACCGCATTCAGGACCTGAAAAATGCTTTGATGGTTTAGCTTGGAAGTTAACAGTTATCAGTTAATTGTTAATTGTTACTGAACAACACCCTGAATTAACTGCATTATCCCAATTAACTAAAGCGGGCTTTGCCCGCAACCCAATAAAGAAAAGAACTTTTTTGACAGGATTAACAGGATTAAGAGATTGATGAAGAGAAAATCATCTTTGTCCTGGCCGGAAGCCAGGCCAAAAGGTTATCACTCCAGCACTCACTTTTTTCCGGCTCTCATGAATCCCAGAAGAAAGTGAGTGCTGGATGGTTAATGCAATCTATGCCTGCCACGCGTCTTTGGCGTAGTTAATCCTGTCTAAGGCCTGCCACGCGTCCTGCCACGCTTCATAGCGTGGTTAGCGTGGTTATTGTTTTTTATGACAAGGTTTCAGCAGTAAGCCACTGATAACAGCTAACTGACAACAGGTCGCGGGCATGGCCCCATTAGATTGTATGAGCAATAAAACTCCACGTATCGGCCTGCTGGGAGGCAGCTTCAATCCTGTACACATCGGGCATTTGCGTCTGTGCCTGGAGATGCTGGAGCAGGCCGGCCTGGACCGGGTGGAACTGGTGCCGGCATACATTCCTCCGCACAAGGATCCGGCCGGTATACTTCCCTTTGCTATGAGGCTGCGCATGCTGCAGGAAAGCATAGACGGTGTTGCCGGACTGGAAGTAAACCCCCTGGAGCAGGACAGGCCGGGGCCTTCCTACACCGTGGATACCCTGAAAGCATACAGGAGTGAATATCCAGAGTATGAACTCAATTTTATCCTGGGGGATACGGATCTGTTTACATTGCCCAAGTGGCATCGTGGACAGGAACTTGCCCGTCTGAGCAATCTGCTGGTAATAGGCAGGCAGGGCGAGCACTTCCAGGTAGGCGTTTTTGCATCCAGATTCTGGAAAGTAGAGCAGGAGAATGAGAAATGCTGGGAGTTGGAAAACGGCAAAAGGATCAGTTTTTACAGCGTTCCCAGGCTGGAGATCAGTTCATCCATGATCCGCTCCAGATGGCTGGCTGGAAAAAGCATAGACTGGCTGGTGCCCTTCCGGGTCAGAGACATCCTGGCAGGTTCATCCGGGGAGGTACGGACTTTGTGGGAAAAAAGTTCAGCACAGGCTGCAAAGACCTCTGATCTCTGTTAGCGACTTAAGCGACGTCCTCTGCCCTCCGACCTCTTCGCTAAAGTCGCTTAAGTCGCTAAAGTCTCTGACCCCTGACCCCTGACCTCTGATCCCTGTCCTCTGCGCCTGCAAACCGGCATCCTGCCGGTAGACTACACGCCTCAGGAGCCGTTATGGCCAATGGTTACATTTTCGCCCTGAACAATTACCGGAACCTTGCGCTTGCCTCCTGACAGTTCCAGCATTTTCTGCAGTTCCTCCGGTTTTTCCACAACATCCACGTAGTCGTGATCTTTATAAGCCTCACGGGCCTTATTGGTAAAGGGTCATGTGCTTTTGCCGTATATAATGGTTCTGGGCATGATATGTTCCTTTTTCATGGTCCCGGTCAGGGCAGTGCCCTGCCCGGGAGTTTTAAAATTCAGCTTTTGTCCTTTTCCCCACTGCTTTCATCTCCGGCCACTATGGCCGGTCCGGAAGAGGCCGGTGACCTGCTGGAAGCATCCCCTTCCTGCAAGGGGTTTTCAGAAAAGGATTCCACTTCCGGCTCAGTGCTGGAAATGTTCAACTGGCCGACCTGGTCAGTCAGCTCCATGTTTTCGCTCCAGCTCAGTTCAAACTCGATTTTTTCCTTGTTTTCCTTGGCTCCGGCCTTGATTTCCAGCTTGAGGTTTTCTCCCGGGGCAAGGCACAGAGACTGGTCTTCATGCTGCACATTGAGACGTCCTTCCTTGACTGCGTGCATAAGACTCTCCAGGTGTTCAATGACCTGGTCCTTACCCAAAACAGCCTTGTACTTAAGTTCATTCTTGCTCATATTCGTCCTCCGTTTGTTTTTTGATGATAGAATAACACTACAGCGAAACTTATAAAAATTTTCAACCTGTCTAAACTGGGGACAGTCCCGCACCTACTTGATTTCTCAGCAAGTTCCAGCGATTTCATGAAATCATTCCCAAGTAGGTGCGGGACAGTCCCCGGAGGTCAATAAATAAGTTTCGCTGTAGTGATAATACACTCGATTGTTTCAGACCATGGAAAGAAGCCTCTCAAGGAGAAAATCCGCATTGAGAAACGGCCGGTTTTCAGGGTCCACCAGAGGGGCTTCTATCACCTTTACACCCAGTCTCTCTATTCCTGATACGTCTACACCCCCCTTATACAATTCATGATCCTTGTCCAGCAAGACAAAATTGAGCAGCTGACTGTCCTTGTGTTTTTTTCCGGCGCTCTGGTGCAGATAATAAAGAAGAATCTCAACTCTCTGCCTGAGATTGGTGCCCTTTTCTTCGGGATCGTGTCCGGTATTGGGGATGTAGATCTTGGGGCATTCGTTCCGGGCAATGGCTGAACCTGCGTCCCGGGGCAGCAGGTTGGCCATGAGGCTGGAATAAAAGCTGCCCATGGGATAACAGATAAGTTCCGCATCCTGTATCAGCCGTCTGACCTTTTCCTTGAGACGCGGGTATATTGGTGCCGGTTTTTTCAGGCTGCTGCTCAGATATATTTCCTGCACCGGCGATTCTATGGCCGGGGTTTCCTTGCCGGTAAGTTCGTGCTGCCCCAGGAGGATTTCCCCGTTTTCCAGCCTGGATACCAGGTGCAGATACTTGTTCATTATGGGTCTGACCATGCCACGTACTTCAGCCAGCTTGGAAAAAAGAAAGATTACCGGGTCTATATGACGATTGTGGCTGAAATACCCGGCAGCCAGAATGAGGTTGCCCATGCTGGCCCCTCTTAAATCGAAGTCTTCGGGCATTTTTCTGGCAAAGGCGGTAATGTAACTGCAGACTATTTTGCGCATGGGATCGTGGATGCTGCGCACCAGGGGATGATGTCCGTCAGCCATGCGCATCAGGATGGATTTAAGCTTTTCCCTGTCTTCATCCTTGGGCAGACGGTAGGCAAACAGGTTGTAGATTTCAGGATTGCCCTTGACGCTCTGGTCGGCCAGAGCCATGAGGCGGCTGCGCATATCACCCACTGCCGGCATTTTGAATGTGTTGCGCAGTTTGGCCGAACTTCCTCCGGAGTCAAAAGGGGTTACCAGATGGATGGAATTGTGGGTGTAGCGCACCAGGGCCCGACTGAGGGGGTTCAGAGCAGTGCCGCCGCTGAAAAAAAGTATTCTGGGGCCGAATTCAGGAACCTTGAGATACCTGGTGAGTTTTACTGGATCAGGCAGAGATACTGTCCGGCATATATGAATTTTATGTGCAGATTCTGAAGGCATGCAGGTTTCAGGAGCGATATTTAAGGTTGTCCAGGATATAGCCGGCATACATATCTGCAGCGTCCATGCCCCAGGCTTGGTAAAGTCCCCTGAAGCCCCCAAAGGCCGAAACTTCGAAGACCATTGCGCCCTGATCGGTTTCCACCACGTCCACACAGGTGAAATCCAGGTTGAACAGAGCTTGGGCACTGTGGGCCAGGCTGATTATTTCCGGGTCCGGTTCACAGCGCTCGTATTTTCCTCCGCTGGATGTGCAGGTGTTCCAGGAGTCGCCCTTGCGCCGGGCATAAGTGCCGATATATTCACCGCCCATGAAGGCCACGCCCAGGTCGCGGCCGGGAATGGAAACCATTTTCTGGATGTACATGGTCCTGTTGCCTGACGCCTGAAATTCGGCAATGGCTGAGCGGCAGTGATACCCTTCCTCCACTACCAGCATTCCCCGGGCCTTGGAAGAAAAAAGAGGCTTGAACACCGCCTTTTTGAATCTGCGCACTGTATCGCAGGCCAGTTCCATGTCCTCGGTAACCACTGTCGGCGGCATGGGAATGTTGCCTATCTGCAGGTTCACAGTGCAGCTGAGCCTGTTCACGGCCTGCATGATCATTTCCGGCCTGGAGAATACCGGTATTTCCATGCTGCAGAAAAAGCGAAGCATTTCCAGCCTGTTGTACATATCCGGGGAATACACGGGGCCGATTTTTTTGATAGCCAGTCCGTCCAGGGTAGCCAGGTCCAGGTCACCGTAAAACAGGGTCTTGTGGTTTATATCGAAAATCACCGAAGATATGTCCACAACACAGCGAAACCCGGTTTTATTTTCCAGGGCGTCCGCCAGTTTTTCAGTGGACCAGCTGCCGGGGTTGCCTATCACGGCTATTTTTCTGTCTTTTTTTGAAGCATTCATGGTCTTGTAGTGAGTTTTTTATACGGACCTTTTTAGGCTTACTCTAGATATCCTGTCATAAAAAACAATAACCACGCGAAGCGCGTGGCAGGCCTTAGACAGGATTAACAGGATGACAGGATAAGCAATCAGCGGCCGGAAGCCGCAGATTGCATTAACCATCCAGCACTCACTTTCTTCTGGGATTCATGAGAGCCGGAAAAAAGTGAGTGCTGGAGTGATAACCTTTTGGCCTGGCTTCCGGCCAGGACAAAATGATTTTTTTCTTTATCCATCTCTTAATCCTGTTAATCCTGTCAAATAGCTCTTTTCTTTATTGGGTTGCGGGCAAAGCCCGGGTTAGCATGTTTCTTCTTATTATTGAGCATTTTCAAAGACCTGGCCATTTTGGGCTCTAATTGCCCGGCACATCAGAAGCTTGCATATTTAAACACATCCGGCGGCAAGGAAAACTCTCTCCAGGGCCTTCCCCTGTGGGCGATGATTTTTTCAGCCAGGTACAGGGCCCGCTGGTACATGCCAAGAGCGAATTCCTGGTTGAGTTCAAAGCGTGTGGAAGTGAAAAAAGAGCGGATCAGTCCCATGGCCAGCCTGGCATCAAAGGTTTCATCTGCATTTTCCGCTGCAAATCGCCTGGAAAAATTGAAAAAATCCTGGTTCAGCCGGTTGATGAGCCTGCGTATCCCGGCATCAAAAACGGGTTTGCGATAGTTGGATACCAGAAATACAGATACATCCTGGACATAATCTCCGTAGCAGGATCTGTGCAGATCAATAAAGTAGATCTGCTGTTCTTTCTGATTGTAGATTATGTTGTTGGTGTTAAAGTCACCGTGGATAAATATGCAGAATGGAGCATTAAGTTCGGCCTCCACTTCGCTAAGGATCCTGATAACGTCCTCCAGAGAAGGGGTGGTCAGGGATCCGATACTGGCTTCGGAAAAATTGAATTCCGGGTGAATCATGAGCACGTCGTCGATTCGCTGGGCAAGCTGCTTCATAAATCCGGAACTTACCTGCTTGTTCTTGAGGGTATCTTTCCATGTGATTGACAGGGTTTCCTTGAGGATGAACAAAGCGTTTTCCAGGGTGTCCCGGTCCTGGGTCAGAACTGTCTCCTGCAGGGAGCACCCGGGGAGAAATTCCAGCAGCATGGACGCGTTTTTTCTGCTCTGGGTATAACTGAATATTTTGGGAACCAGACTGGGAAATATCTTTTTCCAGCTCTCTATGTTTTCTTTTTCCCTGGATATTTTTTCGGCCTTGCCTTCCTTGAAAAGGACACCCTGGCTGCCGCTGCGGGAAGAATCCATGATTTTACCAATGCGGCAGCCTGATCTGGATTCCCAGATGGACTCAAATCCCACGTCCTGGATGGAAATATCGTTGTTTATGGAGTCCAGGTTTTCCACCAGGGCCTGATACTGATGAATTTTCAGCTTTTCGCCGAATACGGAGAAAATAATGGCTTCTCCGATGTTGAGCAGGGCATCCCCCATTCTTTCCAGGTAGCGGAATATAAACAGGCAGGTTATGATATTCTGTTTATTGGGGGCGGTGTCGAGTTCCTCGATAATCTGATCAAAAACACGCTTGAAGAGCTTGTCTATAACAAATTCGGTTCTACAGATGTTCAGGGCATGGTTCAGGTCCCGTGTAAACAGTCCCTGGACCACCATGTCCAGTGAACTGCTCAGATGCTGGAAAAAAGGCTGGTAATTGTAGTTGTGCAGGTATTCAACGCTGGACAGGTAGTTCAATTGATCGACTATGTAAACCGAGAAGTCGCTGATTTTTTCCAGGTTGTTGCTGATGATGTTGGTGGCCCGGATAAAGTCCACCTGTTTTTTGCTCAGGTTTTCCTCTCCGTGAATCCTGGAAAAACACAGGTTTTCAATGATGACCTTGTAATTATCTATGCGGTCGTCCCGGGATTTGACCTTGTCCACCAGTCTGGGATCAGGATCCTGGATGATTTTCAGGGTGTCGTCGAGCTGCCTGTTTACTTCCAGGACCATAAAATGGATTTTTTCTTCCAGGTCACTGAAATAAGGCATCTATCCGTCCCTTGAATCTTTTTCACTATGGTTCCAGGAGTCGTCCAGCTCTGGAAGGTCATCCTCATCTGTCCACCTGAAGCGCAGGTTTAGCTTAATTTCGCCATCTTTCTTTTTGCCCTTGATGGTAAACTTGATAAGTCCGGAGGGTTCAATATCCAGGGTCTGTTCATTGCTTGAAAGATGGATGCTTCCCTGCTGAAAGCCCTCCTTCAGGGCATCCAGGTATTTGCAGATGGTTTCTTTGTCCTGAAGCGACTCCAGGAAAAATTTCTTCTCTTCAGTCATTATCCATCCAGCCTGGTCTTATACTCATTCATTACTTTCCGGCGGTCAAAGTTGCCTATGATCAGCGACTTTTTAATGGTCAGATCATCCCATGCCGGCTGAACCCCGATTTCCCGGTAGTACTTGGCGGCCTCTATTTTAGTGGGGTCCTTTATTTTTTCCCCCATGTGGGCGTCATCGCCCATAAATACCAGAAGGGGTCTCTGGGACCTGCTCCTGGATTTGTTCTGGCGGTTGATGACATTGACCAGGAACTCGGTATATTCCCTGGACTGGGGGTTCCACACTTCGTAACCGTCTATGTCGTAGTCACAAAGCAGTATGGGCCAGAACTGTTCAGGGTGGGGCACAACTATACCGCATCCCAGGCTTCTGGCCTCTTCGATGACTTCAGAGGTGCGGTAGAAGTATTCCAGGCTGAAGTTGGCCTTGACGATTTTTTTTACGGATTTGACGAACACCTGGACCCTGTTGATGAACTGGTCGGGGTAAAGGTGTCTCTGGCCGTCAATAAAGTCCCGCAGCAGCTTGTTTTTCAAAAAATCCCTGGAGATGGAGTTCTTATGTTCCTGAAGCAGACGGTATAGTTTGTAGGTCTGAACCCTGGCAAAATGGACCACTTCTTCCCCGACTCCGGTGCCTTCGGCGGCCAGCTGCAGATAGTCTTCCCACTTGGGATCCATGAAAGTGTCCAGAAGTTCAAAAAGCTGGCTGGAGCGGTATTCATACGTATGGTTGAGCATTGATCTCAGAACGCCCGCCCTGTCAGGGTCTTCAAGCCTGCAGTGCAGCAGAAGCTGCACCTTGCGCTGAAATCCCCTGGAATAGCAGTCAATCTCCGCACCATGGTATTGGTCGTCGTAAGTCAGAAGCTCGTTGTGCTGGGTGGGGATGATGAGTTCCTGTTCCTTGTTGGGGAAGGTGTTCTCAATTCTTTTTTTGATGAGCTCCATGGGGATATATTCCGGGTGCCAGTGCACAGCCAGGACCGTCTTCTGATGGGGCTGCTGCTTGACGGGCATGATGATTTTGTGCATCTCTTCAGGAGTTATCTGGACGCAGACAATCTCGGACAGGATTCTCTGATCCATTTCCGTGATGTCCGGCACCGCAGTCCCTGGATCCTGCTTGAGTTCATCCCCCTCGTAATGTGTTTGTTCCATATCGGTTTTCATGGGCTGTCTACTTGTATCGCTTGTGGCAGTCTTTTTGCAGCTGGTTCACTTCCTGAGCCTTGTGCATTAATTCCCGGGGATCATTTTGCCTGAAGGCCTCCTGCATCTGCCTTACTCTGTCCATGTATTCCTGGTAATACTCGTCTCCATACCCGGGGAATTCAACCATGGCCTGGGAATCGTTTATAAACGAGTCCATTTCCTTCTGCGTGGGCAACTGGTAATTGGCCGCGTTTCGCAGGATACTGGCAAATGTTTTTTTCATTCTTTTCTTCAAGGTCTTGTAGCCGGTCTTGCTCCTGGAAGGTCCTGCAGTGCCGGGGGGCTGGACAGGTGCTGCACCAGCCTCATCAGCTTGTGTTTCGTCTTTAACACTGGTGTCCATAATACCCCGGAAGGCGGTCCTGACCCTCTTTTTAAGTTCTGATCGTTTAAGCTTTGCCCCGGCCTTGAGCTGCTTCAGTGCGTTTTTTCTGCCTTTCTTTTTTTTAGGCAGGCCATTTGATTCATTTTCGGGCTTGGTTTGCTCCACACTGACCTTGAGGGTCAGGTTGTCACCTCTTGGATAAAACGAGCATTTCAGTTTGCGCATGCTGTCCCAAGCGATTTTTTCGCCCTGCAGCACTACCTCCCTGTTTTCCAGTGCTGCGGACAGTTCTGCCAGGAAATTTGAAGCCTCCTCCAGGCTCAGACTTTGAGAGAACTTTTTTCCCTTGCTCATGCTTCTCCCTGGTTAAAAATTTCAATGTCTACTCATTATTCTTTGTGTCTGCTCTGATTTCTGCAAAACCGTTACCACTACAGCGAAACTTATAAAAATTTTTCAACCTGTCTAAACTGGGGACAGGCACTTTTGCCGGTTGCAAACTTGCAATTCTTCGAAAATTCGGCAGCAAAAGAGCCAGTCCCCGGAGGTCAATAAATAAGTTTCACTGTAATGTTACCATGGCTTACAGTTACCAAAAACCAGATCACTCTTATGCATAATTCAGTGAAGGCACAAGGGTCAATCTGTTTTCAGACTCTGGGGAAAAGACTGGACAAAGTCTTTTATTTCATCTCTCACCCGGCGGTAATATCCCAGGGCTTCATCCCGTGAGGCGGCATCCCGGGCCAGGTAAGGCGGGTCGTCAAACCCGTGGTGAATTTTCTGGGCATCGGAGAAAAAAACCGGGCAGCTTTCCCGGGCATGATCACAAAGAGTCACCACATAATCAAACTTGACCCCGGGCAGTTCTTCAATGAGCTTGGAATAGTGCCCTGAAAGGTCTATGCCTGCTTCCCCCATTACTTCTACAGCCATGGGGTCCACCGAACTTTTTTTAACTCCAGCGGAAAAGGCCTGGAAATTTTCACTCTGCAGTGCATTGGTCCACCCCTGGGCCATCTGGCTGCGGCAGGAATTGCCGGTACACAGAAAAAGAATGTTCTTTTTTTCAGACATTTGACAGCTCCTTTAGACTTACTCCTGAAACCCTGTCACAAAAAACAAGAAAAATTTGAGCCATGACGGGGTTCATCGCTTGGCACTGGGACTGTGCCTCACTTATTTTTTTAAGAAAAAGACTACTGCCCACAGATCACACAGATAAGAGAGGTTTTTTATGTGCATACCAGGAATGAAGAACCTGGTATGCACATGGTCTCCACCGCATCCGCGGTAGATACCGGGGAGTAATCTTCCCCCGCGCAAGCGGCTGATGCCTTTTCCTTGCGGGTTCTTATTCCCGCAAGGAAAAAACATGCTTCTTCAATCTCTTTTATCTGTGTCAATCTGTGTGATCTGTGGGCCAAAAACTCTTTTCTTATCTGGGTTGTGGGCAAAGCCCGCGTTAGACAGCTTTCAGGGAGTAAAGCATTCAGAGGTGACAGGTTTGTGCCGTTTTCGTTAATTTTTTGAGCGCTGTTCATAACGGATGCCAAGTCTGCCTTTATCGCACGCAAATGATGTTCTGGTCCAGTTCGGAGCGGACAACAAGCACCGAACATCCGGCGTAGCGCACCACCCTGGAGGTGTTGGATCCGATAAAATACTCTGTCAGGGTCGGGCGGTGAGCCGGGATGACTATAAGGTCGGCATTGACTTGCCTGGCGGTTTTCAGGATGCGGCGATAAACAGTTCCCTGGGCCACTATATGCTGGATATCCAGATCCTGGGGCAAGTGACTGGTCACATGTTCATGAAGAAGGTTTTCAGCCTCGCGTACAATCTGGCTGCTCACGTCCTGGGGAAAATAGTTGCCCACTACGGGCATGCCCAGGTCCGGAACAACAGTAAGCACATAAAGGCGGGCATTATAAAACCTGCAGAGTTCCACTGCATTCTGCAGAGCAAGGTTGCGCAGGCGCTCGTCTTCTTCCTGCAGGTCAACCGGAACAAGAATGCGCTGGTACATGATTTATTCTCCTTTTTCCTGGGCCCTGGAGGCCATGAATTTCTGAAATCTCCGGACCTTGATTTTCTGGAATATATATACGGCGAAAAACATGCATACCCCCAGGATCTGCATTCCCAGGCGGTCAAAGGGCAGGTAGACCTCAAATACGCCCGGCCTGAAGGCGGTGGCGCAGGCCAGAAGCAGAAACAGCCTTTCGTACCACCTGCATTTTATCACCAGCCAGCCCTGAAGGGCAGAGGCAAAGGCGAACATGGCGATAAGTCCGGAAAAGAATATCCAGGCCAGGCGCACAGGATCATCCAGCCATATTACTCCTCCGGCTGCGGTCACCCCGGCAATCATTAGCAGTTCCGTATTGAACAGAAATATAAAAGGCAGAATAACTGTTCTAAGACTGTAATAGAAGGCCTGCACCCCTGTCTTGATGGGATCGGACCTGGCTATAGCCGCTCCGGCGTAGGAGGCCAGGCCCACCGGCGGGGTGACGTCCGCCAGGATTCCGAAATAGAATACAAACAGGTGAATGGCTATGATGGGAAAAATTATGCCCATGTCCGCGCCCAGGTGTAGAATGACCGGCGCGGTGAGGGTGGCCATTATTATATAATTGGCGGTTGTAGGCATGCCCATGCCCAGGATAAGGCTGGTCATGGCGGTCAGAACAAGCATCAGGGCCATGTTGCCCATGGAGAGCACATCAATGATATTTACGAATCGGCCCACAAGACCGGTTATGGAGACCACGCCCACGATTATGCCCGCCGTGGCTGTGGCTATGCCCACGGAGATCATGTTTCTGGCTCCCATGATCAGGCCGTCCCACAGGTCACGCAGGCCGTCCACAAAAGCCCCGCTGATGTAGCGCTTGAGGTCCAGGTCCGGGTCCAGGGTGCCGGCTTTGCGGTGATATCCCAGGGAGAGAAAGGCGATAATGGGCCGCTGCACCAGCATGATAACCATGAGGCCCTGGATGGCGTGCAGGGCGGAAGCAACAGGAGAGCGCCTCAGTACAACCAGGTAGATAATCAGAATGGCCAGGGGGATTATAAAATGGCATCCCCTCAGTACGGTTTTCCAGAATTTGGGCAGTTCCTTGCGCGGCAAGGGCTTGATGCCCATTTTAAGCGATTCCAGGTGGACCACGTACAAAAGGGCCAGGTAGGCTATAAGGGCTGGAAACAGGGCGGCCCGGACCACGTCTAAGTAGGGTATGCCGATGATCTCAGCCATAATGAAGGCCGCGGCCCCCATGATGGGAGGCATGATCTGGCCGTTGGTGGAGGCGGCCACCTCTACCGCCCCGGCCTTGTGTCCCGGGAACCCTACTTTTTTCATCAGGGGAATGGTAAAGGTCCCGGTGGTGACTGTATTGGCAATGGAAGAACCGGAGATCATGCCAGTCATGCCCGAGGCCAGTACCGCTGCCTTGGCTGGTCCTCCCCTGAAGGTCCCCAGGGCGGAAAAGGCCACGTCAATGAAATACTTTCCCCCGCCGGCCCGGTCCAGCAGTGCTCCGAAGAGTACAAAGAGAAACACGAAGGATACGGAAACCCCCAGGGGCACCCCGAAAATCCCGGTGGTGGTCAGGTACATGTCGCTGATCATGAAGTCCAGGGGAATGCCCCTGTGTCTGAGTATTTCCGGGAGATAAGGGCCAATGAAGTTATAGGCCAGAAAGATGGCGGCCAGAATGGACAGGGCCGGTCCAAGGGCCCGGCGGGCAGCTTCCAGCAAAAGGACAATCAGGATAAAGCCCATGACAATATCGGTCTGGTTGGGCATGCCCTGGCGGAAAATAAGGTTGTCGAAATCCCACCATAAGTAAAGAGCAGAAGCCATGCCCAGAGCAGCAAATATCCAGTCGTATACGGGAATGGTTTTACGGATGGATTTGCTGGCGAAAGAAGGAATGATCTTTTGCGTCAGACTGACCCAGAATGGCGTAGAGTGCTGTTTGTAAGCCGGATAAACCAGAAAGGTCAGTCCTATGGCGAAAGCCAGGTGCCAGATCCTGGCAATATGCGAATTTATGGGGTCATGAGCTATTGACAGCTGAAAAATGGACCAGGCCAGGCAAAGCAGAACAATAATCCATCTGGCAACAATGCTTTTGGGATCCCTGACCCCGGCCTCCACCATGACCACCAGGTCTCTGGCTTCTTTGGTCGTGGGTGGTGCTTTGTCCTGTCCGTCCTGATTTTCCGTGGTCTTCTGGTTTTCCTCAAGAGTGTTGTTTTTTCCGGCTTGTTCGCTCATGTGGTTTACCTGTTCTTTTGGCGGTTATCCATTCGGGAAGAGTAGGTCTTTGTGCCGGATTGCGGCAGAGATTAATCAGGATGTTGTCTCATACGGGAATTTAAAGCTGCAGGCTGCCCGCCATGGGGCCGGCGGGTCATGAAGACCCGGGAAAAAACGGATATGGTTCCAGTGTCGCAGGGGGGCGGACACCTCCCGGCCAAAAAATGATTACGTAACGGGACCAGGATTAATTGACACTTATAAAGTACCGCCGGACAGAGCCTGGGAGGAAATGACCTTTAATGCTGTGTGATCATGTATAACCGGCAGGTGACTATGGCCCCGTTACGTACAGAGCCAGGGCTACATCCAGCCCTGTTCCTCGTAATATCTCTTGGCGCCGGGATGCAGGGGAGCGGACAGACCCTGCAGCATTTCCTCGACTTCCAGATGCCGGAAAGAGGCGTGGGATTCCCTCAAAGCGTCAAGATTTTCAAATACGGTTTTGACCATGTCGTAAACCACGTCTTCATCAACTTTTTCATCGCTGACAACCGTGGCGGTAACAGCGTAGGTCTCGATGTCTTCATCCACGCCACGGTAAGTTCCGCCCGGGATGGTGGTCATGATGTAATAAGGCTTTTCCTCGACCATGTCCTTGATTCCCTGGGCATTGATGGGGATCATGCGGATGTCCACGGATGTTGCAGGCTCTTCGATGGCTGCGCTGGGGTTGCCTATGGTATAGAAGAATGCGTCGATGTTGCGGTCCACCAGGGCGCGGGCGGCCTCGTGATGTTCCAGTCCCTCGGCCCGGAAGTCATTCTGGGGGTCTATGCCGTAAATTTCCAGAACGTCCATGGCGTTGCCCCTCTGTCCTGAACCGGGGTTGCCGATGTTTATCCTGTGTCCCTTGATGTCTTCCACGGAGTGAATGTCGGTATCCTGGCGGGTTACCAGCATGACTGTCTCAGGGTGCATGCTGAACAGGCTGCGCAGGCTCTTGATAGGACTTCCTTCCCATTCGGCGGCGCCGTTGTAGGCCTGCCAGTTGCGGTCTGACTGGGCCACGCCGAAGTCAAAAGCACCGCGTTCCAGGGCGTTGATGTTGAACACGGAACCGCCGGTGGGCCGGCCTATGTAGTTGTACTTGTCTCCGATTTCGTTGTTCATGATGTTGCTGATCTGCAGGGCTACCTGGTAGTAGACGCCTACAATGGAGGCTCCTCCAAACAGGATGTCCTGTTTGGCCTTGGCCTGGGGGGCTGACAGGGCCAGAGCCAGCACCGCTGCAACAGCAATGAAAATCCTCTTTCCGAACATAATGCATACCTCCTGACAGATTAAGATGATAAAAAAATATACTAAACCCAAGTCTCCTTATGCTCCAGATCAGGAGGCCATGTCAATATGCCGGAAGTATTTTCGCCTGACTATTTCCATGGCCGGAGGGTACCATTCAGGGGGTCCTCGGTGTTGATTGCTGGCCGATTGCGGCATTCCCTGAATAGGTTGCGCCGGATGATATCTGCTTCAGTGCGCCGCCGGAACTTCCAGGAGCCACGTGGCTATGCTGAAGTAGATGAGGATTCCGCCTATATCGGCTATGGAGGTTATAAGAGGTACGCTGGCTGTTGCCGGATCTACTTTCATTCTGGCCAGCAGAAAGGGCAGCAGGCATCCCACCAGACTGCCGAAAAGAACGACAACAGTCATTGTCAGCCCCACCACGATGGCCACTTCCGGTCCTCCCCTGAAAATGCCCACCATGGACACGGCCAGGGCCATGCCCAGGCCCAGGGTCAGGGCTATGCCTACTTCCTTGCCCAGCAGGTAAAGCCAGTCCGAAGCTTTTACGTCCCCTGTAGCCAGGGCCCTGACCATTAGAGTAGAGGACTGGGAACCGGCATTGCCGGCGCTGGCGATCAACAGGGGCAGAAAAAAGACCAGGGCCACTACAGCTTCGATGGTGCTTTCAAAAAAAGCTATGCCGGCACCTGAGAGAAGATTGACAAAGACCAGGGCCAGAAGCCAGGGCAGGCGTTTCTGAATTATCAGCCAGGGGCTGGCCTCCCTGAAATTGACCCCCACCAGGCTTTCCCCGTGTCCGGATATGGAGCCCATACGGTGAAAGTCCTCAGTGGCTTCTTCTTCCAGGATGTCATGCACATCATCAAAGGTGACGATGCCCACGAGCTTGTCGTCACCGTTGATGATGGGCATGGCCATGAGGTCGTACTTGGCTATGGTGGAAGCCACTTCTTCAGCGTTGTCCCGGGCATGAGCGAAAATTGGCTGCTGGTTCATAACTTCCGAAACCAGGGATCTTGGAGAGGCCACCAGGAGTTCGCGCAGTGAGATAACTCCTACCAGCCTGCGGTTCTCGTCTATGACGTAGCATTGATATATGGTTTCCTTGTCCGGTGCCTCCCTGCGGAGCTTTTCCAGGGCTTCCCTGGCGGTAATGTCGGGCGACAGTGCTGCATAGTCGGAGGTCATGACTGCGCCTGCAGTACCTTCGGAATAAGATGCCAGCCTGCGGATGTCTTCGCGTTCGGCGTGGGCCAGGGCTGGCAGAACCTCTTCCTGCTGTTCTGAAGTCAGCCGGTTGTACAGGTCGGCGCGTTCATCGTGAGACATGGCTCCGATTATCCGGGCCAGCTGAGCGCGACCCAGGCATGAAGCCATGCGGGTTTCAAAATGCGGTGGCAGATAATTGAAAATCTGTGCCTGGGTTTCGTTGTTGAGCAGGGTTATGAAGGCACAGGCCTTTTCCGGGGAGAACAGTTCCAGGGCCTGGGCCCCGTCTGCGGGGTGCAGGGAATAGAAAAAATCCCTGATGGAGTCATGGTCTCCGGCCTCCAGCAGGGATTCCAGCCTGGAAATCAACTCCTGGCGGCCCTGATCGTCGCTGTCCAGGGCTGCATCCAGAAAGTCCTTGGCTTCTATGAGGATTTTGTTGTCCATGATCCACCTCCTGATATTGGCCGCCTCCATGGGGGGACGGCATAAGGCGGATCAGTCAGGGCAGGTCAGAAATGTATCCGTCTTTAATACCGTCCCGGAAGGCGGGATAATGGCGTAATAGAGGCTCAGGCCTCTTTTTCGGTCTGGTTGGCAAAATATGTTGTACCTACTACTCGGAAGGTCCATTTTTAAAACCGGCCTCACTTGAAGAGTGTTTCTCGTCCAAAATAATTTCAAGCACAAACAGATTATTATTATGCTATAAGGCAGGCGATGTCAAATAAAGCATCAGGTTGTGCCGCCTGTGACGGCTACTCGCCAATCACCTTTATAAGCACCCTTTTTTTTCTTCTTCCGTCGAATTCTCCGTAGAAAACCTGCTCCCACGGACCCAGGTCAAGTCTGCCCTCAGTGATGGCTACCACCACTTCCCTGCCCATGACCTGCCTTTTCATGTGTGCGTCGGCATTGTCTTCGCCAACGTTGTGCCGATAGCTGGATACAGGTTCGTGGGGAGCAAGTTTTTCCAGCCAGATTTTGTAGTCGTGGTGCAGGCCGGATTCGTCATCATTTATGAAGACGCTGGCTGTGATGTGCATGGCATTGACCAGGACCAGGCCTTCGCTGACCCCGCTTTTGTTTACCGCGTCCTGAACCCGGGGGGTGATGTTTTCAAAATCCATGCGGGCCGGAATGTTCATCCACAGTTCCTGACGGTAGCTTTTCATGGCGGTTCTCCTTTTTTAGTTTACACCTTGGGAAATAAGAATTAGAAAATTTATTCAATTTTAGTAAAAACAGCAGCCATTTTCAAATCTAATCAGCCCTCCTGGAAAGACTTTTTCCTGCATGGGGCGACAAGGAAAAATAATGTTCGGCAAAAGCCTCAACCTGTTCAAGATATTCGGCTTTCAGATCAAGGTGGATGTCAGCTGGCTGATAATCGCCGTACTGGTAACCTGGTCCCTGGCAGTGGGATTTTTTCCTCACTTCATTGAAGACTTAAGCCCCATGGGTTACTGGATACTGGGCGTGATCGGGGCCCTGGGGCTTTTTTTCTCCATTTTGTTTCACGAGTTCTGGCATTCCTGGGTTGCCCGCAATTACGGGGTTCCCATCCGGGGCATCACCCTGTTCATTTTTGGCGGCGTGGCCGAGATGGAGGATGATCCCCAGAGTCCCAAGAGTGAATTCTGGATAGCCATTGCAGGACCTCTGGCCAGCATATTTCTGGCCCTGGTATTCTTTGTCCTGTATAATGCGGCCCAGTTTATGGAATTGGGAGCGGCGGGCATCATTTTATTCATGTATCTGGCCCTTATCAACACCATCCTGGCTGTTTTCAATCTGATCCCCGCATTCCCCATGGACGGAGGGAGGATTTTAAGGGCTGTTCTCTGGAAATGGAAGGGGGACCAGCGCTGGGCCACCCGGATTGCAGCCAATATGGGTTCCATGTTCGGCCTGGTGCTCATAGGTATTGGAATCCTGAACATGCTTACCGGAAACGTGGTAGGAGGGCTGTGGTATTTTGTCATCGGAATATTTATCCGCTACGTGGCCCAGAATGCTTACAGGCAGATGATGATTAAAAGCGCTGTGGCCGGCGCCAGGGTAAGATCACTCATGAAGCGGCCGGTCTACGTTTCCCCGGATATAACTCTTGCCAGACTGGTTGAAGAGTATATCTACCAGTTTCATTTCAAGATGTTTCCAGTGGTGGACCAGGGAAAACTGCTGGGGTGCATCACCACCAGACAGATCGGGAGCATCGACCGGCATCAGTGGGGGGACACACTGGTACGCCATGTGTACATTCCCTGCTCGGACAACAATACTATTCATCCCAACACAGACATACTGTATGCCCTGAACAGGATGAACCAGGAAGGGCAGAGCAGGATGATGGTTGTGGATAACGGTATTCTGATGGGAATGATCTCCCTCAAGGACATTATGGGGTATCTCTCAGCCAGGATGGAGATAGAGGGAGACCGCAGCTTTTCGGATTGATCCGCTGCTGTTTATCAATAAGCGGGTCCAGCAGAGGGTATGCTGCCCTGTGTCCCCCGGGTCCAGGCTTTGACGGGCTGTCCCATGTCGTGTGCCAGGTTTTTGACTATGACGTATTCCGGGGACTGGGGCATCCAGGTCCGGCGGGTAACCAGGACAAAATCCCTGTCTCTGGCGTTGTCTATGCGGCCTGAATGGGCCATGGACCAGACAAGCTCATCAGTCTGCACACAGTAGATATTGATGGTCAGGGCTATGCTGGTACTTCCCTGAGAGCCTCCGTAAAGATAATGGTTGACCTGGCCCAGGACATACAGGTCAGCCTCTTTTTCACCTGCCATTCTCCTGGCGGCGGTTTTTCCCGGAGCATCCTGCATATCCCTGTAGCTTATGCTGGGAAAAACTTCCTCCCCCACCCAGCTTCTCCAGAACAGGTGTCCGATTTTACGCCCTGTATCCGTGGATCCACCGGACCGTTCATGTACATAAAACGGGAAAAATACCGCCGTGAGGTCCTGTTGGGCAAAACTTACAGGGTAGACTGGAACATCCTGCCGGGCCTTGTCCAGGGTAGGGCGCTGGTAGATTGTAACATGGTCCAGACGGGGGTCTATTGTCTGTTCAAAGTTTTCTTCAACCCAGGCACAGCCGGTCATGGTTGGTATCATAATTAAAATCATCAGAAGGAGTTGTTTCATAAGGATAACCCTGCCTGAAAAATATGGTGTCAGACATGAGTTATTCAATATTAATGCCAGGTTTAACGCAGGCGGGAACATTTATCCCCTGGACCAGGCCTTCCAGGCCCAGTCTGCGAAGTAGCCTATGACTATAGGGAAAATCAGGCTGGCCGCCATGCGGCACAGGGCGAACTTCCAGCCCATAATAGGAGCTTCGTAAATGAGCAGGCGATGAAAACCCAGCAGGGCCCAGGAAGTGAGAAAGGCCACCAGTGGCCCCACTCCTGCCCCGGCTTTGAGCAGCACCGCCATCAGCGGAAAAAGGATGAACGGTCCTCCAGGCATTACTGCCCCGGCCAGGGTCCCCAGGGCCAGTCCCCTGAACCCGGACTCTGGTCCCAGGATGTCTGCAAGGAGATCTTTGGGCAGGATCTGTTCCACCATACCGGCCAGGATAAAGGCCACCAAGAGTATGGGCAGGATTTTGGCCAGCATTTTCATTCCCTGGACGAATCCGTCATTGACCAGTTGCGGATCTTTCTTGAATGCGATAATGGTCGCCGCCAGGCACAAAATGAGTATGAACAGAAAGGTTCCTTTCATGATCCTCCCGTTTTAAATTTTAACAGCATTAGTTGAGTCATGAATTTACAAGAAAAGATAAGTTTGACAAGAAAGATTTTTGAGCAGGCACTTGGTTTAAGCCCTGCTGGAAATATTTTTGCCGCCTGGACTGGGGGCAAGGATTCCACAGTGATGCTGCATCAATGGATGATTTTTTTGCAGGAAAGGGGTCCTGGGGTGCAGGTGCGGGCTTTGAACCTGGATACAGGGTATAAATTTCCTGAGGTTCTGGAATTCAGAGACGAAATGGCCTGGGAATGGGGCCTGGAGTTAACGGTGGCGGGTCCGGATTCCAGTGCCATGCAGGATTTGCAGGAACTGTCAAAAGTGGAGTGCTGCCGTAGGCTCAAGGTCAGTCCCCTGCAGGAAGCAGTCAGAGAGCACGGAGTCAGAGTTTTGTTGACCGGCATCCGCAGGGATGAGCATCCCTCCCGGGAAAATACACCGGATGTGCAGGAAAAAAATGATCTGGATTATTATCAGGTTAATCCTATAGCACACTGGACGGAAATGGATATCTGGTCCTATATCATGCTCAAAGGACTGCCTTACTGCTCTTTATACGATGCTGGATACAGGTCCCTGGGCTGCAAGCCTTGTACGGTCAAGGGCACGCATATGAATGAACGTTCCGGGCGGGACAGGGAAAAGGAGGAAAACCTGGATATGCTGCGCAGCATGGGGTATTTTTAGCTGTGCTCACCTGTTCATATGTATGACTTACGGTGACTGTTCCATGCTGGAACAAACAGGTACCAGGCAGCTATGTACGTAAATGAAGTTATTTTGCACAACCACCCCCGGCCCCTCCTTGACAAGGAGGGGAGCTGCACCGTGCCTGTAATTTAATCAGGAGTACAGATTAAGGATCTGTCACGATATAAGTGTTATATTTGTCTTATTGTTCCCACGCTCTGCGTGGGAACATTCCCTGGACGCTCAGCGTCCACGATGACCGCAGGAGCGGTCGGGCTACGCTCCCACGCAGAGCGTGGGAGCGATAAAAAACTTCGTGGAATAGATTTTAAATTTTATTGCTCTGTAAGCCTGCAATATATTTGAGCAGAGCACGGTCTACTCCCCTCCTTGGATAAGGAGGGGTTGGGGGTGGTTAGATATCAAGATCCTTTCATTACCCCTGTCCATTCAATCGATGGCGTCGAACATGCATTTGTCCAGGCAGAGCATGCATTTGATACATTTTTGAGGATCTATTTCTGCGGGCTGTTTCTTTTTCCATCGTACCGCTCCGGAAGGACAGTTTTTATGGCATAGTCCGCAGGAAGTACACTTGTCGGGATTTACCCTGAATTTTACCAGAGCTATGCATTTTCTGGCCGGGCATTTCTTGTTCCTGATGTGGTCTTCGTATTCCTTGGGGAAGTATTTCAGGGTGGAGAGCACCGGGTTGGGTGCGGTCTGGCCCAGACCGCAAAGCGAACTGTCCCGGATGGTGGCCGAAAGGTCTTCGAGTTCCCACAGATCCTGAATGACTCCTTCCCCGGCGCGGATGCGGTCCAGTATCTCCAAGATGCGCATGGTGCCTTCCCGGCAGGGGGTGCATTTGCCGCAGGACTCCTCCTGTACGAAGTCCATGAAGAACCTGGCCATATCCACCATGCAGGTACGCTGATCCATGACTATCATGCCCCCGGACCCCATGATGGCCCCGGCCCGGCTGATGGCCTCGTAATCCACGGGAAGATCCAGGTACTCCGCAGGCACGCACCCCCCTGACGGCCCTCCCAGCTGCACCGCCTTGAACTCCCGCTTGCCCGGAATGCCGCCCCCGATGTCGTATATTATGCTTCGCAGGGAAGTGCCCATAGGCACTTCCACCAGCCCGATATTGCGCACGTCCCCGGACAGGGCGAACACTTTGGTGCCCTTGCTGTGCCTGGTACCCACCCCGGCATACCAGTCGCCGCCGGCCTGGATTATCAGCGGCACATTGGCCAGGGTCTCCACATTGTTGAGCACTGTTGGCCGGTCCCATAGGCCCTTCTGGGCCGGAAAGGGGGGTCTGGGGCGGGGCATGCCCCGGCCGCCCTCAATGGAGCGCATGAGGGCCGTTTCCTCACCGCAGACAAAGGCCCCGGCACCCTGGTATATTTCCAGGTCAAACCCGAATCCGCTGCCCAGAATGTCAGACCCCAGAAGCCCGTATTCCCGGGCGCGGTCTATGGCGATCTGAACCCGTTCCAGGGCCAGAGGGTACTCGGTGCGGCAATAGATAAAACCCTGATCTGCATTTATGGTCCGGGCGGCGATGAGCATGCCTTCCAGTACCGAGTGGGGGTTGGCTTCCAGGATGCTGCGGTCCATGAAGGCCCCGGGATCGCCTTCGTCGGCATTGCAGAGGACATACTTAACCCCGCTTGTCTCTCTATAGGCGAACTTCCACTTCAAGTGCACCGGAAATCCGGCTCCACCCCGGCCCCGCAGGCCGGATTTCTGCATCTCCTGCAGAATGTCCTCTGGAGCCATTTCCGTTAAAGCCCTGGCAGCAGCAAAGTATCCGTCCCTGGCAATATACTGGTCAATGGATTCAGGGTCGATTATTCCCTTGTTGCGTAGCACCCAGGGAAGCTGGTGCGCGAAGAAGGGGATGTCCTGCTGGCGGGGCAGGATTTGTTTTGAGTCCGGATCTTTGTACTGCAGGCGCTGCAGGGGGGTGTTGTTTACCAGCTGCTCCTGGACAAGCTCCGGGATGTCCTGCAGGGTAAGCATTTGGTAGAATATGTCATGCGGCTGGACAACCAGAATGGGGCCCCGGGCACAGAAGCCGTTGCAGCCAGTCTCCACAACATCCACAGTGTCCTGTAATCCCCGGGTGTTGAGTTCTTCCAGCAGGGCTTCCTTGATTTCCAGACTGCCTGTAGACCGGCATCCGGTGCCCCCGCAGAGCATGAGGCACGTCTTGCGGGTAAATTCCACCCTGTGACGGTTGGCCTCCCTGATGTTCTGCAGGTCCTGCAGGTTGATCCCCGGCATAATCAGTAATACTCCTGCAGCAGTTTCAGGGCCTGGTCCGGAGTGATGTGGCCGTGGGCGGTCTGGTTTATGGTCATGGCCGGGGCCAGTCCGCAGGCACCCATGCAGCGCACCGATTCCAGGGTGAATCTGCGGTCCGGGGTGGTGGAGCCGTCATCCAGGTGATAGGTCTGCTTGAGCCTGCGCATGACCAGGTCCGCTCCCTTGACGTGGCAGGCGGTACCTGTGCATACCCGGATTATATTTCTGCCCCTGGGCTTCAGGGAAAAAAGGGAATAAAAAGAGGCCACCCCGAAGACTTCACTGGCTGGAATATTCATGCCGCGTGCGATGTAATCCAGAAGTTCCACAGGCAGGTAGCCCACCAGGTCCTGGCACCGGCGCAGGACCTGGGTCACCGCCCCGGGTATGTCTAAGCTCTCCTGGATTATCCGGTCAATGTCCTGCCACATATCGGGAGTGATATCACTGTGCATCGGCCTGAAATAATCTGAACTGTCAGTGTGTGTAATATATTCCTGCATATCTTTCAGCCTGTATCCTTTTTTTAATGAAGGGATCTCATACAACCACCCCCGGCCGTAACCATTCAGAGGGACCTCGGTGGTGGCTGATGGCACAAGGCCGGGGGACTGTCCCCGCTAAGTAATGATTATGCAGCTTCATAAAATTTCGCGTCTGTACTTTTCAGTTGTGCAGTTAAAGTGTCGCGGGGACTGTCCCCTGGCCGGCATCTGCCCCCTGAATGGTTACCCCCGGCCCATCCTTGGTTAAGGAGGGGAGCTGCACCGTGCTGGTAATACTAACAGTATTCACAGTCCCCATGTGTCAGTTCTTAATTTTTTTATATCTACAATTTCAGCTCTGTTATTTAAGACTCCTTGGATTGACACCTCAATCCATGAATTCTGATAGCTGAGACAATATTTGTGCCAGTTTGAAAAAAACATGAGCAACGGCACGGACTACTCCCCTCCTTGGCTAAGGAGGGGTCGGGGGTGGTTCGTTCTAAATGCTCATTTACCTTTTTTTGGTTCCTGGTTCCCATTTCCTGGTTCGTGGTTTCTATGCATCAAAATTAAGTTTTCAGCACGGACTACTCCCCTCCTTGGTTAAGGAGGGGTCGGGGGTGGTTCGTTCTAAATGACCACTTCCTTACTTATTCATCAATCCACAATTCCAATGCGTACTGCACAGACCTTGTATTCCGGCACCCCGGCCACGGGGTCCAGGGCGGGGTTGGTCAGCACGTTGGCCGCGGCTTCGGCGAAATGAAAGGGAATAAACACAGCACCTGGCACCGCCGCGCTGGATATGCGCACCCTGGTGGTGATCTCCCCCCTGCGGGAGCGCACCGAGACCCGGTCATGGTCTTTAAGTCCGGCCTTATGTGCATCCTGCGGGGATACTTCCAGACAGCATTCCCGCTCCAGGGCGTTCAGGCCGCGGATTTTGCGGGTCATGCTGCCGGTATGATAATGATAAAGGCTGCGCCCGGTAGTTAGCCACAAGGGAAAAGCCTCATCAATTGTCTCCTCGGGCGGTGTATATTCCACGCACTGAAATCCGGCCCTGCCTGCGGCGAATCCCTGGCTGTGCAGGATGGGAGTACCGGGGTGATCCTGATGGGGACAGGGCCATTGCAGCCCTTTTTTTTCCAGCCTTGAGTAGTTGATTCCGGCATAAGAAGGCGTAACCGAGGCAATTTCCTGCATGATATCCTGTGGTGACTGGTAGTGCATAAAAAAGCCGAACCTGGAAGCTAGATCCTGGATTATCATCCAGTCCGGCCTGGAATGCCCCACAGGCTCTATGGCCTTTCTGACGCGCTGTACCCTTCTTTCGGTATTGGTAAAAGTACCGTCTTTTTCGGCAAAGGAACATGCCGGCAGAACCACGTCGGCCATGGAAGCGGTCTCGGTAAGAAAAATATCCTGCACCACCAGGAATTCAAGGTCTTGCAGGGCCTTTCGGGTGTGCTGGGCATCAGGATCGGATAGAGCAGGGTTTTCTCCGATGACGTACAGGGCCTTTACGGCATTTTCCCCTGAACCTGCAAGCATTCCGGTCAGTTTCATCCCGGGTTTATCCGGCAGGCTTTTAACATTCCAGGCCCGGGCCATTTTTTCACGGTTTTCCGGGACCTCCACTTTCTGATAGCCGCTGTAGACGTCGGGCAGGGCTCCCATGTCACAGGCTCCCTGAACATTATTCTGCCCCCGCAGGGGATTTACGCCGCCTCCAGGGATGCCCAGGTTGCCGCAGAGCATGGCCAGATCAGCCAGGGCCATTACATTGCCGGTACCGCTTGTATGCTGGGTAATGCCCATGGTGTAAAGTATGGACGCTGCCGGGGCCCGGGCATACATCCTGGCGGCCTTTATCAGGTCCTCCGGAGGGATGCCGGTAATCCCGGCTGCATACTCCGGTGTGTATTTGCTCACGTGTTCCCGGAGCCGGTCAAGTCCGCTGGTGTGGTTGTCCACGAATTCATGGTCCAGAAGGTCTTCGTTTATGATTGCGTGCAGCATACTGTTTATCCAGGCTGTGTCGGTGCCGGGATTCTGCCTGAGCCAGATGTGAGCAAACTGCGTAAGCCTGATGCGCCTGGGGTCAGCCACTATGAGCTTTGCACCGCGGTGCTTTACAGCCCGCTTTATGGCCGCGGCCAGGACAGGGTGAGTCTCGGTGGTGTTGGATCCGGTAACCAGCAGGACACCGGCCTGTTCTATATCGTTTATGCTGTTGGTCATGGCCCCGCTGCCGAATACCCTGGCCAGACCGGCCACAGTGGGTGAGTGTCAGAGCCGCGCACAATGATCTATATTGTTGGTGCCCAGGACGGCCCGGGCGAATTTCTGGGCCACGTAGCTGTCTTCGTTGGTGGTGCGGGCCGAGGCGAACAGTCCCAGTGCATCCGGTCCATGAGACATACGGATATTTTCCAGGCGCTCATGTACCAGGTCCAGGGCTTCCTCCCATCCGGTCGGGCGAAGATTTCCGTTTTCCCGGATCAGAGGCGTCTGCAGGCGGCTGCTGGAATTGACAAAGCCGAACCCGAACCTGCCTTTGACGCACAGACTGCCGTAGTTGGGCGGGCTCTGGATGTCTCCCTCCACCCGGTACAGTACGCCGTCTCTGTGATGCAGGTACATCTGGCACCCCACACCGCAATAGCCGCAGGTGGTTTTAACCTTGTGCGTCTCCCAGATCCTGGGACTCTGCCGGGAATCTACAGGAATTATGGAGCCCACAGGACAGGCCTGCATGCACTCTCCGCAGAACACGCAGTCGGATTCCTTGAGGGGCCTGTCTCCGGCTGCTGCTATCTTGCTCTTTATTCCCCGGTAGGCATGGCTGATGGCGTTGTTGACCTGAATGTCGCAGCAGGCCTGCACACAGCGCCCGCAAAGAACACATTTGCTGAAGTCTCTGAGTATAAAGGGGTTGACCGCTTCAGTGCGGTGCAGGACTCCCCGCGGGGTAAATCTCTTGGGATTTATCTGATAGCGGTAAGCCAGGTCCTGCAGAACGCACTGACCGGAAGAGGGACAGAGCAGGCAGTCGTGCTCACCCATGGCCAGGAGCAGCTGCAGGTTAAGCCGCCTGGAGTTGACCACCCTGGGGGATTCGGTGTTGATCTGCATATCCCTCTGGGCCGGGGTAACACAGGATGCAGCCAGGTTGCGCGCCCCCTGGACCTCTACTACGCACAGTCGACAGGCACCGGTGGGCGGTGCCCCGGGCAGGTGGCACATGGTGGGAATAAATATATTGTGCATCCGGGCAGCATCCAATATGGTCATGCCCTCCTGAAAAGGCAGGTCTTGACCGTTTATCTGAAAAGTGTTCCCGGATGGCATGAAATCGTCCTTGGCTAAGATGACAGCAAAAAAAATCTGCTTACGGTTTACGAGCAATTCACGAGCAATTCACCAGATTTCCTTTATCAGGTATCATCTTTGACGAGCATTTAAAAGTCGATGAGTGAACATAAAAACCCCTTGTGCGGATTGCGGGCTTTCCATTCATGACGAGACTGCAAAAAATCGAAAGACCTGGCTATCCCGCACTTGCTGGGGCGGGACAGGCAGGAAGTATAAAATATTTAGCCTGACTGTTGTAACCAGCTGATCTTTGGGCTTTTTATTTTTTGCATCTCCGGACACCTGATGCTATAATAACTTCTGGTTTTTCCAGATAATTATCCCCGGGCCGGGGAAAGACACACATAATCAATCCTTTTCAAATCATGAACGGAGTCATGTTATGCCCAAGCAACAGGTAAAAAGTACGGACGAGATTCTGACCATTCTATGTGAAGCCATCAAATCCACCCTGGATGCAACCACTGGTACTTCCCTGCACTATTCCTCAACCTTCATAAGGACCAACAAGACCTGTCTGCGGCCGGAAATAGGCTGCTTTGTGCTGTTTGAAGGCGGTTTTGCCGGGCTGGTGGCCATGAATTTTTCTGCTGATGCCGCCCTGGAGATCTATACAAAGTACAATCTGAATATGGGCATGCCCGAGGAAGACCTGGCCAAGCATCACACCTCCAATGAGGTGGCCGATGCCATGGGCGAGCTTATGAATCAGTGCGTGGGCAAGTTCCGGCAGATGCTCAAGGCCAATGTGGGGGTAGGGGTTAACCAGACCCAACCCAAGATGGTGGCCCTGAACCAGGCCATGAAGCTCACCCTGGAGGCTGATCTTGAAAGGCCGCAGTATCGCAGGGTGGAATTCAAGACAGAAGGGCAGAAGTTCTTCTACCTGGAGATTACCCTGGAAAAGGTGGAGTTTATTTATAAGGCACCAGACAACGTATCTGTCTCCAGCCAGGGTGAGGAGTCTTCATCCAGTGACAGCGACAACAATGAAAGCCCTGAGGAGTTTATGAAAAAGCTTGGACTTTAGGTCGAGGCCACCGGACGGTTTGGTTTTTTAAAGGGCAGACATTGTGTCTGCGTATCTGTTTAGCGCTTTGCATGTGGCATGGGGACTGGCTCTTCCGGGACCCACTTGTCCCAGAAATCGAGTCATTTTAGCACAAAATGAGGCTCAAGTGGGTCCCGGAGTGCCTGTCCCCTGCTTTCCTTAACAGCGCTAAACAGATACGTGTCTGCCCAGGCTATACTAGGTTTGCTTGAAGATTATACCGGGTCATGCTCGAGGCCCGGAATAAAAAACGCTTATTCCCACACTGAAAAGGTGCTGGTGCCAGAAGTCGAAGCCCTGCCTTGATCCATACTTATCAGCGTGGTGCCTTTTTTGTGACTGGGGTTTGTGGAGAAATTTAAGAGTGCTTGACGATTGCCTTGCGGCAGAAGTCTATTGCCGTGTATTCGTAAGATATTTTTTCCTTTTTACCCAGAAGCTTCTTGCGAAGTATGCCGTTAATCAGGCAGAGCATTACCACCACCAGGTGATCCACGGGCTGGGCGTCGAATTCTCCGCTGGCATTGCCTTTTTCCAGGCATTCCCTCAAATAATCGACTATGATTTCCTGCTGCCGGTCGACAATTTTCTGACAGGTATGACTTTCGTTTTTAAGCTTGCTGGGGCAGTTGGCCAGGATGAGACGCCCTTCGTTGGGTCTGTTTTCAGCCATGTGGATATGTAGCCTGATCAGATTATTAATCTTCTCGAACTCAGTTTCGGTCTCCCTGGGAAGTTCTTCCAGCATTTTTTCGTAATCCTGAAAGATGGACCGGATGATTTCGGTGAATATTTCTTCCTTGCCCTTGAAGTGATAGTAGAGCAGGGGCTCGGTAACTCCTGCCTCCTTGGCTATCTGCAAGGTTGTGGTGTTGTCAAAACCCTGATTTGCGAAGAGTTGGGTAGCAGTACTTAGAATCTTGTGCTTCTTGTTTTTAGCCATGGTATTCATCCTGTTGGTTTCTGGTTTGCTGACAGCACCTTTATTTGAAATCTTAAATCAGCAATGTCAAGGATTTTTATTCTTTCTTTGTGGTATCAGTGAAAAACCTGTTTTGAGTGTCAACCCAGCAAAGCCCTGGCGAAACTCTCCGGCTCAAAAGGCCGGAGGTCTTCCATTTTTTCACCCAGACCGATAAAGGTAATGGGGATCTGGTGCTGCAGGGCAATGGCCACCATAACTCCGCCCTTGGCTGTTCCATCCAGTTTGGTCAGAATAATCTCGTCAATGTTTATTTCCCTTGCGAAAAGCTCGGTCTGGGACATTGCGTTCTGGCCTGTTGTTGCATCCAGAACCAGTATTGTGCGGTGCGGGCTGCCTGGACGTTTTTTCTGCATCACGCTTTTCATTTTTTTCAGTTCCTGCATCAAATCGGATTTGGTGTGCAGCCTGCCGGCAGTATCCACATACAGTACATCCGTTCCCTCGGCAACCGCCTTGTCCAGGGCCTCATAAGCCACAGAAGCCGGGTCCGCCCCGTGGCTCTTGGCGTAAAACTCTGCATCCGCGCGTTCGGCCCAGATGCCCAGCTGTTCTATGGCTGCGGCCCGGAAGGTGTCCCCGGCTGCAATCATCACCCGGCGTCCCTTCATGCGGTCCCTGTGCGCCAGCTTGGCAATGGTTGTGGTTTTGCCCACGCCGTTTACCCCTATCATCAGGATTACTTCCGGGGGGTCGGGCTTTATTCTTTTCTGAGGTCTGGGAAAGAAAGCGGCAAGTTCTTTGCCCAAAAGCTGCTTGAATTCCTGGGGATCATCTACGCTCTGCCCGGAGACTTCCGTCCTCAGCTTTTGTACAAGCTCGGTTGCAGCCTTGTGTCCCACATCGGACATGATCAGGATCTCTTCCAGTTCTTCCCAGAAGGCCTCGTCAAAACTGGTGCTGGAGCTCAGAAGCTGGTCGATCTGCCTGGAAAGCTGGGCCTTGGTCTTGCTCAGTCCATGGGAGAGCTTGATAAAAAGACGACTTTTTTCGTCTTCCTCGTCTTCCAGGTCCAGGGCCAGGGCCAGCCTGTACTGAAGTTCCGACCTGAACTCTTCCAGGTCGGTATAACCCATGTCGTCAAGCCATTTGGAAAACCGGGCGACAAAGTCTTCTGCTTCCTCTCGGGGAATTTCCAAGGCATCAAAGAAAAAATAAAGCCTTTGCCACAACAGTTCCCCCTTGGAATCAACCCCCTGCAGCAGATGATCCAGCCATACACTCAGCCTGGGCTCTGCTGCAGCCAGGGACTGCTTAAGAGCTGCCTGCCACTCCTGCTCCTGTGCGTCTGGAGTTGCTGGTGAAGGCTTATCCTTGATTTCCGGTTTTTCTGTGGTTTCTTGAGCATCGCTTTTCCACAGATTTTTGATTTTGCTGAAAAAACCCAAGTTCAGTTCCTCCAGTTCAGATTTTTATAAGGAAGGGATCTCAAACAACCACCCCCGGCCCCTCCTTGGCTAAGGAGGGGAGTTTACGCCGTGCTCGCAATTCTGAGCAGCAGGCCCGGTTGAACTTTGCCACGCCCCGCGTAAAGATAAATTATTTTCTTTGTCATTTTCTTCGCCTTTTCGTGGGGAAAAATAGGTTGCGGACATGGTCCGAGTCAGTACAGATCAATGAGGTATTTATCCCAGTGGATTTTACCCTTTGTCTTCTTTTTGCTGCGCATGAGCACGTAAAGTGCGCCGGTTCCGCCGTGTCTGGGCAGGGCGGAGCAAAACGCCAGAACAATTCTCTTGAGCGGCTCCACGGTCAGCCATGACTGGATTTCGTTTCGAAGCACGCCCTCGCCTAAGGGAGAGTTTTTGCCGCGTCCGGGGATCAGCAGTACACAGGTCTTGCCCTGATGGTACTGCTCGCGCATGAAGTGCAGCAGTTCCTGCCGGGCCTGGTCGCTGTTCAGGCCATGCAGGTCCAGGTGGGCTTCAATGCTCAGTTCTCCGTTTTTGAACCGGCGAAACGTCCTGGTATTGATGCTCTTGACATAGCCCTGAATGTATTCGTCCGAGAATTGAACATCAAACTCTACATCACCCCTGACAAGTCTGTACAGGGTATCCAGATCGCTTTCTTCCTGCAGAGGCGCGCCTTCTGCTGCAGGCTCTGTCTCCAGGGGAATGTCCCGTCCCTTGCCCTTGAGGGGTTTGACCCCGGACATGGCCGTCTGAAAGAGATTCTCTTCACTCTTATCTTTCTTCTTTTCAGGAGGAGCGGGTGGTTCTGGGTTTTTTTCCTTCTTCCTGGAAGAGATCTTTATTTTCTTAAGCTCTTTTAAAGATTTCATTAAATCATGTCTAAGCAAAAAATATCATTTATACAGGCTCTTCCTGGGAAGTGTCCGTCTTCTGACATGCAACGCCGTTTTTCTGAAAAGAGTGCAGGTCCACCTTGTTTTTAATCAGGTCCACAACTTCATCGGCAGTGTCCGCCATGCAGAAGAGGGAAAAATCGCTTTTCTTCATGTAGCCTCTGGAGACCATCTGTTCAGTCATCCAGTTTAAAAGGCCGTCCCAGAAGTCCCTGCCCACAAGGATAACCGGAAAAGGTTTGATCCTTCGGGTCTGCATCAGGACCAGGGTCTCCAGGAGTTCGTCCATGGTACCCAGTCCGCCGGGCATGACTACATATGCCTTGGCGTACTTTATAAACATGACCTTGCGGACAAAAAAGTACCTGAAATCACATCTGAGATTTATATAATCATTGGCTTTCTGTTCAAAGGGCAGCTTTATATGCAGACCCACAGAGTTGCCCTGGGCATCATAGGCTCCCTTGTTGCCCGCTTCCATTATGCCCGGACCTCCTCCGGTAATGATGTTGAAGCCGGAACGGGAAAGGCTGTTGGATATATCGTATGCCATGCGGTAATATTCGTCATCCGGATTCAGCCTGGCTGAACCGAAAATGGACACCGCAGGCCCCAGGTCATTCATTTTTTCAAAGGCGTCAACGAATTCGGCCATGATTTTAAAAAGACGCCATGAATTGGTGTATGAAAGGTCTTCAATAAGGTACTGTCTTGAGTTAGCCATAGGGATTCACCTGATTCCGGGCTTGGTTTTTTTGAAGTTTATTGCGGCATGCCTTGATTTGGGCCTGAGGATAACATGTCAGTTCAATATGTCCCGCAAAACGGTTTATCCCCGGGGATCTTTCAGGCAAGCCGGATACGGACTATAATTATAAACCACCAACAATTCAAGCCTGGCTGGAATCCGGTTTTTTATCAAGGGGTCTGACTGGTGATGTGGAGGTATGGCGAAGGAAGGGATCTCAAACAACCACCCCCGGCCCCTCCTTGGCTAAGGAGGGGAGTTTTATGGAAGGGATCTCAAACAACCACCCACGGCCCCTCCTTGGCTAAGGAGGGGAGTTTTATGGAAGGGATCTCAAACAACCACCCACGGACTTAAGAAGTATGGGAGTATGGGCGTATGGGCGTATGGGAGTTAAAATATCATTACACCCACACATGGATACCCCCATACCCCCATACTTATCTTATCGTTCCCACGCTCTGCGTAGGAACGTTTTTCAACCGCTCCTGCGGTTATTTTGGACGCGGAGCGTCCGAAGAAGTTACCAGCCTGTCTGGTTCAAATTTGTGCCAGACGCCTATGTGGCTTACTGCTGAAATCTTGTCATAAAAAACAAGAAACTTGGACAGGATTAACCACGCCAAAGACGCGTGGCAGGCATAGATGGACAGGATAAGCAATCTGCGGCCGGAAGCCGCAGATTGCATTAACCATCCAGCACTCACTTTCTTCTGGGATTCATGAGAGCCGGAAAAAAAGTGAGTGCTGGAGTGATAACCTTTTGGCCTGGCTTCCGCCTGTCCCGTTTAATTGCTCGCAGAGCAAGCCCGAAGGGCATTAAACTGGGAGCCAGGACAAAGATGATTTTCTCTTCATCAATCTCTTAATCCTGTTAATCCTGTCAAAAAACTCTTTCATTTATTGGGTTGCGGGCAAAGCCCGCCTTAGAAGTGTAAACTAAATTTTTTTCTGGGAATAGTGGAGCATTTTGCGGGCCTGTTCAAAATCAGGGTTTATCTCAAGTGCCTTATAAGCGGAGTGCAGGGCCTTGTTCCATTGCTGCATATCCATGTAAAGCCGGCCCATGTTGAAGTGCAGATATTCATCCTGGGGAGTTATTTTCAGGGCCTGACTATATGCTTTTTCAGAGTCTTCAAACCTGCCCAGTTTGCGCAGGGCCATTCCCAGGCGGTTGTAAATGTGAACTGACCTGGGGTTGTCCCTGTAGGCCATCTTCAGATAGTCCAGGGCCTTTTCATAAGCTTCGGCGCTTATGAGAATATCAGCTATGTTTATCTTCAGATCAAAATCGTCTGTGAACTCGCGGACCAGTTTGCGCAAAGAGGCATCCGCTTTGTCCTGTTGCCCCTCCTTGAGCAGGCTGCGGGCTTTTTCCAGGGTGTCTGTTTTTCTTTTTTCCATTTCCGCCAGCGACTCTTTGGCTTCTGAAGTCATTTCCTCCTGCAGGGCGCTTTGCAGTTCCCTCACGTTCTGCAGCAGCTCCTTTTCCTTGCCCGGTTCAAGTTTCAGCAGAACCGGGTAGACCTGGCGAAGAGCCTGGTTGGAATTCAGGGCGTGCAGGGAGCGGTCGATCATTTCCAGGAATTCCTTTTTTTCGCTCTGCATCAGGTTGCCCTTGAGAAAGGTGGTAAGTCCTTCCTGCAGGGCGGTTACTGCGGCCAGGAGCTTGTCCTGTTTCATGAGAGACGGGATGTTGGTCAGGTTTTTTCTGGCTTTGTTCAGTTCTGCTGACATGTGTTTTTACTGCCTGGGGGTGTGTGTTTGAGTATGCTGTGGATACGGAAAATATATTTTTCGGCTTCCGGAATCAACTTTTATTTGTGAAAATATCAGACTCTGCCCTCTGAAACCTTTTTGTTGAGTATGGCCCGGTAACTGAGGCCTGCACAATGAAATCCCCTGGTGCCGAATTTCATGTTGGCCTCCAGTATATAAAGCTTTTCCCTGCTTTGGCAGATATCAATGCCGGCCAGGTCGAAGCCGCAGGCCTGGGCGGCCCTGAGTCCAAGCTCAAGCACATCTCCGGGGATATTTTCCAGGCACACTGTACCTCCCTGGGAAATATTGGCCTTGAAGCTTCCCCTGGCCGGTATCCTGCGGTAGGCGTGAGCGACTTCATCGCCCACAACCACAACCCTGTAATCGTCGTCCACGTCCAGAAACTCCTGGATGTAGGCCGGCTGATTCTGCGAGAGGTAGCTGTCCAGTTCATTCTGGTCATGAATAAGCCAGACCCCGTCACCCATGGAGGATGCCCTGGCTTTTTTGGCTATGAAGGGAAAAGAGAAGTCTCTGGTAATGAACTGTTGCTGCCTTGGGCCGAAGTAAAACCTGGTCCTGGGAGCAGGCAGATTCTGAAGCTGAAAAAGAAGGGTCTGTTTGATCTTGTCCCCCAGGAAACGGTAGGTATTCACGCTGGGAAACATTTTTTTACCCATGACCTGAAACAGATCAGCATAAAGGGAAGTGGGAAAATATATTTTTTCGGCCTGGAGAATCATGTCCAGCTTCCATGCCGGATAATCCTCGAGGTTGGGAAGCACCCCCAGGGTAAGAACATCCGGACAGCTGATGAGCTGGGAGCCAAGAGCAATCCGGGGCTGGGTAGAAGAAGGTTCCATGTTCGGCGATGGAGTTTAATGATTTTCCGGCTGTCAGGGCAATGACAGGGGAAATAAAGCCCTTTTCAAAACAGTATCAGGCAAAGTCCCACCTGGGTCCTTCCGGGGTATCCATGACCTCGATGCCTTTGGCGGTGAGTTCTTCCCGGATATTGTCGGCGGTTTCAAAGTCTTTGTCTTTTCTGGCCTGCTGTCGTTTCAAAACCATTTCCTGTACAGTCTGGGGATCAATATCCAGCCGGTTGCAGCGCATAAGCTTCAATTGTTCCAGGAATTCTTCCCCGGAGCGTTGGAAAACTCCCAGGGCGTCACCCCAGCCTTCAAGCATGCCCAGCATTTGCTGTATAATCTCCTTGCCAGCCTCGCTTTTGCGGAAAGTCTTGTCTTCCAGCATGCGGTTGGCCAGGCGCACCAGACCGAATACATAACCCACGGCCTCGGCTGTATTCAGGTCGTCCTGCATGGCCTGGTCCCATTTGCTGGCCAGATCCTGCAATTCCTGGGAAGCTTCCGGAAAGCCCTGTCCTTTGCTCCATTTTTCCTTTTGCAGTTCCTTCTGTAAACCTGTCTTGGCCCAGTACACCCTTTTTAAGGCCTTTTCCGTCTCTTCCAGGGAACCGTCGGAATAGTCCAGGGGACTGCGGTAGTGTTTTGTCAGCAGGAAAAAGCGCAGTACTTCCCCGTGGAAATCTTTCATTATGTCCCTGATGGTTATGAAATTGCCCAGGGACTTGGACATCTTTTCTGAATCAACCCGGACAAACCCGTTGTGTACCCAGTATTTTACGAATTCCCTGTCGAAAGCCGCCTCGCTCTGGGCTTTCTCATTTTCATGGTGGGGAAAGGCCAGATCCTGGCCCCCGCCATGAATGTCAAAGGGTATGCCCAGATATTTCTCACTCATGGCGGTACATTCCAGGTGCCACCCCGGCCGGCCGGCTCCCCAGGGGCTGTCCCAGGACGGTTCACCGGGTTTGGCCGTCTTCCACAGGGCGAAGTCCAGCGGGTCCTCTTTTTCTTCATCCGGGGCTATCCTTGATCCGGATTGGAGTTCTTCAATGTTTCTGCCGGAAAGTTGTCCGTAACGGGGCATTCTGCGCACACGGAAGTAGATGTCTTTGCCGGAAGTAATGTAGGCGAAGCCCTTGTCCAGAAGAGATTTTGTAACCTGGATCATTTCCTCTATGTGCCGGGTGGCTCTTGGCTCCACATCCGCCTTGAGGACGTTTAGTTCATCCATGTCCAGATAAAAGGCTTCAATATATTTCTCGGCCACCTGGTCCGAATCCAGGCCTTCTTCTTCTGCCCTTTTTATGATTTTGTCGTCCACATCGGTAAAGTTGCGGACAAAGCTGACATGGTATCCCAGGTAACGCAGGTAGCGCACCAGTACATCAAAGACCACGCAGGACCTGGCATGCCCGATATGGCAGTAATCATAAGCGGTGATGCCGCAGACATACATTCTTACCTTGCCTGGCTCCAGGGGGACAAACTTTTCTTTTGCGCGGTGCAGGGTATTGTAGATGAGCATTATTATTTTCCTGATATTTCTGTGTGTTTGCTTTTGGTGTAGTTTTCTGCTGGAGTAAACAGATGCGGTCTGTTCATGACATGCATTTTAATGGGCGGATTCCTGTTTATGCCTGAGGGCGCTGACCAAGGCCATCGCCTTGATTCCCTGTCCTGATCCGGTGAAGCCCAGCCCCTCTTCGGTGGTGGCCTTGATATTTATCCGGCCGGGGTCAATGCCGGTGATTCCTGCCAGGTTGGACCTGATGGAGCTTTTATGTGGCCCGAGCTTCGGTTTCTGGGCGATGATGGTTATATCAATATGCACCAGTTCCAGTTTTTCAGCCTGGGCCATGGCCAGGACTTCGCTTAGAAAGACCATGCTGCTTAAATTTTCATTGGCCGGATCTGTGTCGGGAAATAAATCTCCGATGTCTCCCTTGCCCAGACAGCCCAGTATGGCATCCACTAAGGCGTGTACCAGTACATCCCCGTCTGAGTGAGCATGAATACCCGGTGCTCCGGGAATGGGCTGTCCGCCGAGGATCATGGGCCGGTCTCCACCGTAGCGGTGTACGTCGTAGCCCAGCCCGGTGCAGGGCAGGGCGCTTTTTTCCTGGCTTGCCAGCACTTGCAGATCCTCGGATGTGGTTATCTTGATGTTTTTTTCTTCGCCGGGAATTACTTTGACCCGGTAACCGCATTCTTCCAGCATAGATGCGTCGTCAGTTGCTGTAAAGTCCTGTTTGAGGGCCTGCTGGTGAGCATCCCGCAGTGCCTGCATGCTGAAGAACTGAGGGGTCTGTACTGCTGTAAGTCTGTCCCTGGGCAGGGTTTTCAGGACCTGGTCGCCGTCAAGCTCCTTGATGGTGTCTTTGCATTCGATGCCCGGGATGACGCCGCCGAGTCCTGGAGAAAATTCCCGGATCAGGGATGTGATGAGTCGGGGGGAAAAAAAGGGCCTGGCTGCGTCGTGTACCAGGACATGTGTACACTCGGGAGGCAGAGCCTGCATGGCGTTGAATACAGAGTTCTGGCGAAGAGCGCCGCCGCCGACGCAGACAAGGGCAATGCCCGGATCCCTTTTTTTCTGCAGGTCCCGGACTTCACTCTGGCTTTGTTGCAGGTCTTTTGCGGGGAATGCTGCTACAAGACCTTTTATTTGCGGGTTGCGGGCGAATGTCTGAACGCTGTGCCAGAAAAGAGGCAGGCCATGGTACTTTAGAAACTGCTTTTTTTGCACCTGTCCCTGATTCTGAAGTCTGGAGCTTTTGCCGGCAGCGAGTAGTACAGCCCATATATTCATGCTCAATTTCCTTAAAAAAGGGGAGTTGGACGATAAGCCGGGTTCTGTCGGTTTTCCGCTGGAAAACGGGCCATCATTCATCTGGGACCGGGATTGCTCCAGGCCTCCAGCAGCCTACCCGAAGGCTTCGGCCGGGCCGGCCTCAAGCGCCTTCCTATTTGGCCTTGCTCCGGACGGGGTTTGCCAAGCCTGCCGCGTCGCCGCGACAGCTGGTGGGCTCTTACCCCACCGTTTCACCCTTACCCCGCACTTACTTTTATCAACGCCCAGCACTTACTTTTCCAAAGGGCTTCTGGCTGATTATTAAGGAATTATGTCCCTGCAGATCAGCTATGAGCCTTAGAGTCTTAAAAAAGTAAGTGCGGGGCGTAAATAAAAGTAAGTGCGGGGCGGTCTGTTTTCTGTGGCACTTTCCCGGGGTCGCCCCCGCTGGGCGTTACCCAGCGTCCTGCCCTGTGGAGCCCGGACTTTCCTCCCCCGCACTTACTTTTATCCAGGAAAAATCTACCCATAGAAAAGTAAGTGCGGGGGCGATGGCCTGTCCAACTCCCACGAAAAATATAATTACTTAACTTAATTAAAGCAAGAAGAGCAATTCCAGAAACTTATTTATTGCGGATTTCCGGAATAATGTTCCTCCCAGTAAATGAGCCTCTGACAGTTGGGACAGCTGAGTATCTGTTCTCCTTTCTGGATTTCCACGAAGGACTGCGGGGGGATGCTGATGAAACAGCCGGTACAGACACTCTGCCTGACAGAGACGATCACCGGGTTGTGCAGCCTGTCTTTAATGAAATTGTAGCGGGACAGTATAGGCACCGGAACATCGGCGCAGGCTTTTTCCCGGTCATTTTCCAGTTCCTGGATACGCTCCTGAATCTGCTGGAGCTCGCTGTCGAGGGTGGCCTGGGTGGTGGCCAGTTCATCCTGCAGTGATTGGAATTGATTGTTTAGTTCTTCTTTTTTGGCCTGCTGAGCCTGTAGATCTTCAAGAAGGTTGTTCAGTTCCTCTTCCCGGAACCGGTTCAGCTTTTCCAGGTTGTCCATTTCCCGCATCATGGCGTGGTATTCCTTGGTGTTGCTGACCATCATGAGCTTGTTTTTGCTTTTCTTTATCTTGTCCCCATCCTGGTCAATATCGCTTTGCAGCTTTTTTTTCTGCTCGGATAAGAGTTTGACCCTTTCTTCAATGTGGTACTTCTGTTCTTCCAGGTTTTTCAGTTCGTTCTGCAGGTTTTCCAGGTGCCTGGGAGCTTCTTCCATTCTATTTTTCAACTGGATGAGCTCGGTGTCGATCTCCTGCAGGCTGACCAACTTTTTAATCTGCTCTATGTATTTGCTCAATTTGATCCTCCCCTTAAACTGATTTCAAGGCATGAACACCCGATATGTGCATGGGTGTTTTTCCTTTGATATAGTGAAAATTTATACCCGGCACAGTACGCTCAAGGCTCTGATACCAGGAGTACATCATCTTTTCCTCCAGTATGAAATGCCCCACATCCAGGACGAATCCTGTGCCCTGGATGTCCAGAGCCTGATGATACTTGACGTCTCCGGTGAGAAAAACGTCAGCACCCATGGCAAAGGCCCTGGAAGCCAGGTCACCCCCGGAACCTGGGCAGTATGCCACCTTCTGGACATATGCCGGTCTTTGGCCCATGCACACAAAGTTCTCCATACCGAGTACACTCTGTAGTCTGTCCATGAAACTGAAAAAGGATACTTTTTCTTTCCATGAGCCCATAAGGCCCAGGCCGAAAATCATGTCGTCCCCGGGAGAGTATCTGCGCTGGCAATCAACCGGACCGGCATCCGCCTCCAGGCGTTGCAGGAAGCGGTCTGCAAGCTCACTTCGCACCAGAACCCGGGAGATGTGTCCATTTTCTTCATATATCTGCTCTACGTCATGGAGAAGGGCTTTTTTTCTTCCGGAAAGCTCAACAGGTGGATGGAATCGGAGTTGTTCATGGTGCACCCTGCCGGTGGGCATGATTATGCGGGGATTTTCCAGGTCCATTTCACGCAAAAGCCAGGAGACGGGACCGCTGGAGTTGACATCCAGGGAGGTATGGGCGCTGTAAAGAGCTGTATCTGCCTGGAAAAGAAGGCTTAGCACGTGGTGGAAGGTGTCGACTTTGTCCGGCAGCCGGGGTTTAATGCTCAGAGGGTGATGACAGAGTATAAAATCGCAGTTTTTTTCCAGGGCCTGGCTGATGTTTTCCGGCAGGGGGTCCAGGCACATTCCCACTGTTTTGATATGAGACCTGGAAGTGGCCACCTGCATCCCGGAGTTGTCCCACTCCAGTGCCTGGCCGGGTGGAGCGTCTTTTTCTATGGTGCTGATAAATTCATCCAGCTGCATTCAGGCTTATCCTTATGATTTCATTAAAAAACACTTGCTTTAGATCATTTGGGAATAAAAAAAGGTGCTTTCCTGTTTTTATCCGCAGGAAGCACCTTTTGGAATGCGCTTTCAGGCCCTGTACCGGGCAGTATTGGAAGCTTGCGTTTGCCGCTGTACAATGCTGATCCTTTCTTTTATAATCCACAAAAAAGAACCTGGGGGAAGCTGCTTTTACAGGGCTATGTGCAGAATTTTTTTTCCGCCAGCCGCTTCTCCAGTCTTGTTTTGTTTAAAATGGTGGGCCAACCAGGATTTGAACCTGGGACCTTCCGGTTATGAGCCGGTGGCTCTGCCAACTGAGCTATTGGCCCGAATGAATGATAAGAGAATCATATATTAATTTTTTTTCCAGAAGTCAACAGTCCCATCGTCAATAAAAAAACCCGGCCGGAGCCGGGTTTTTGCTGATCTGTCATCTATAGGTTTGTCTTAACCGTAAGCTTTTTCAAAATTGGGAACAACCTGTTTTTTACGGCTCATTACGCCGTCCAGCCATACAGATGTGCCTTCTACGGGTTTTCCGAAGGCCTTTTTCACCGGTTCAGGGTCATCGGCCAGAACCAGAAGTTCGGTGCCTTCCTTCATGATGTCAGTGAGCATCAGGTATACAGCGTTGCGTCCTCCTTCTTCCTTGACCTTTTTCATTTCTTCGTACAGGGCGTCCTTAACTGGTTCGACAATGGAAAGATCCACCACTTCCAGCTGTCCGATGCCGACTTTGCTGCCGCCCATGCTGAAGTCCTTGTAATCCCGGAAGATAAGGTCCCTGGGAGTATCTTTGTCCACTGCGGATTTGACCTTGAACATTTCCATGCCCAGGGAGGTGATATCGCTTACTCCGGCAATGCCGGCCAGGGCTTCGCAGGCCTTTTTGTCGTCTTCGGTGCAGGTGGCGGACTTGAAAATTACCGTATCGCTGAGGATAGCGCAGAGCATTGCTCCGGCAATGTTTTTGGGGAGTTCCACTCCGTAGAAGTCGTACATGGCTTTGATCACGGTGCATGTGCAGCCCACGGGCCAGATCCAGCACTCCAGAGGATTGGGGGTGGTCACGTCACCAAGCTTGTGGTGGTCTATAATCCCCAGGATCTCGGCTTCCTTGAGGTCGTCCGGGCTCTGGGCCAGGTCGGAATGGTCAACAAGAATGACTTTCTGGCCGGCTACAGAGGTCACTGTTTCCGGAGCGCTCAGTCCGAATTTGTCTAAGACAAACTTGCTTTCAGGGGTCAGTTCTCCCTGGGTGACAGGCTTGCAGTCCAGCCCCAGCTTGCTTTTCAAGTCAGCCACCGCAATGGCTGCGCATATGGAATCGGTATCCGGGTTCTTGTGTCCAAATACAAGTACTGACATAAACTACCTCCTACGATTTTTGTTTAGTTTCTTGCTTACTGCTTGTGCTTTTTAGCACTAAGTCCGTCCATTGCCAAGCTGAAATTTTGCCATTAACAAAGTAAAATTGACAATTGGCAGATGCAATCTCAACACCCTGAAAACCATCTACATTCCCGGATCATGTCCTTGTCTGCATGGTTGTATCTGTTCAGCGCCTTTAAGGAAAGCAGGGGAGAGTCAGTTTCCATGCCTCATTCAAAGCGCTTAACAGGTAGCATGGTTTTTTCTCTGCGATTCATAATGTGATAATGTGCAACAATCCAAAGCTTTTGTCCAGAGGTAAAGATGAAAACATTTTCCAGGACAGTTTTATGATCCGGGTGAAAATTTTTCCCTGGTGGAAAACAACTGGATTTTTTATTTTTTGAGCCTCTTTCAGGAAGGGGAGCATGTAAAATATTGATTTTTAGGTATTATAAAGGTACTGAAGGGCGTGTTTGTTGATCTGTCAACATAAGCCTCCCCGGCCCTGTAAAGATGTTAAGCTGTTTTTTTAAATGAAGGAAATGGACCTGGAGTTTCGAGCCCCCGGGTATTTATAAGATGACTCTGGAAACAGAACTGAAATATTTTGTTTCGGACTTTGCACCGATTCTGGAGCGCATGGAACGTCTTGGATTGTCCTGCACCCACTGGTATTTTGAAGAGAACCTGGTGCTGGACACCGGTGACGGCCGGTTACGCAGCAGGGATGAACTGCTGCGAATCAGGAAAGGGCAGGGCGGCAAAATTACTTTGAAACTGCCTGTTGACGGAGCAGATTCCAGCTGCAAGCAGAGACAGGAGTTTGAGAGCGGAGTGGATAATCCTGATGAGATCCGGATAATACTCTCTCACCTGGGTTTCAGACCCTGTCTTAGATATGAAAAGTTCCGCAGGATCTGCAGCCTTGGGGAGACCATGATCTGCCTGGATATCCTTCCTTTCGGCAGCTTTGTGGAGCTGGAAGGACCACAGGAAAGTTTTCACGGCACAGCCATTGAACTGGGCCTGGATTCTCATGAAAAAACCGCCCTCAACTATCATGAACTGAACCAGGAATATCGCCGGGAGCAGGGCCTGTCACCGGCCCTGGATTTTGTTTTTGAAGAAAATCAAAAAAAAGATCTTGCCCGCAAACTAAATGTTAAACTTTAAGGAGAAGCCAGTTGTTTACCCAGCAAGAACTTGAAAAATATGCACAGGTAATGTTCTGGGGCATGCGCAAGGCCAGGAAGCATCCCTTTGCTCCCGGGGATATTGTTCTTATCCGCTCGGATTTGAGCTGCATTCCACTGGCTCACGAACTTTTCCGCATGTTTCTGCAGCAACAGTATCATCCTGTTCTGCGTCTTATACCTCCGGAGGAAATTGAAAAGACATTCTTTACCATGGCCCATGACTCTCATCTCGATTTTCAGCTGCCCGGGGACAGGGAACTTTATTCCAGCCTCAACGGGATGATATCCCTGCTTGGCCCGCAGTCCCTTACGCATCTAAGGGATATAGATCCTTCCAGGATCGGCAGGTTTGCAGTGGCCAAGAAATATCTGCGCGATATCCTGGAACGGCGGGAATCCCAAGGCAGCTTCGGCTGGAGCCTTTGTCTTTATCCCACAGATGAGCTGGCTGCAAAAGCCGGACTTACCCTGGAGGAGTACAAAAATCAGATTGTGCAGGCGGTTTACCTGGACAAGGATGATCCGGTTTTTATCTGGGAGGATATATTCGAGCAATCTAAGCGGATAAAAGAATGGTTAGACAGTATGGATGTGGAATACTTTCATGTTTTGTCAAAAAATACGGACCTGAAGGTGTACCCCGGGGAAAAACGCAGGTGGGTTGGCCTTTCAGGGCATAATATCCCCAGCTTCGAGCTTTTTCTTTCTCCTGACTACAGGAAAACCCAGGGCGTATTCTTTTCAGACCAGCCGTCCTACCGCAGCGGCAACCTGGTGCGCGGGGTAAGGCTTGAGTTCAAGGACGGCAGACTGCAGGAAATCAGCGCTGAAGAGGGTGAAGAATTCCTAAAAAAGCAGGTCAGAATGGATGAAGGAGCGTCCATGGTGGGGGAATTTTCATTGACGGATAAGCGTTTCTCCCGCATCAGCAGTTTTATGGCCCACACCCTTTTTGATGAAAATTTCGGCGGAGACAACGGCAATTGCCATATTGCCCTGGGCGCCTCCTATGCAGACACCTTTGCCGAAGATTCATCACAGCTGACGCCTGAACTCAAGGAGGAAATGGGTTTCAACGACTCCGCCCTGCACTGGGATCTTGTCAGCACCGAACCCAAAGAGGTGCATGCATACCTCAAGAGTGGAGAGGTCCTGACCATTTACCGGGACGGACAGTTTACCATTACCGATGTTTGAAACATCACGATATCACAGCAGCGAAACTTACAAGTAACTACTTTTTTGGTTCCTGGTTCATAGTTCCTGGTTCCTGGTTTGTGTGTCCTGGTTCCCAGTTCCCAGTTCCTGGTTCCTGGTTTGTGTGTCCTGGTTCCCAGTTCCTGGTTAGTGGCTCGTGGTTTCTATGCATCAAAATTAAGTTTTCAGCACGGTCTACTCCCCTCCTTGGTTAAGGAGGGGTCGGGGGTGGTTCGTTCTAAATGCTCATTGACCTTTTTTTGGTTCCCAGTTCCCAGTTCCTGGTTCGTGGTTCGTGGTTTCTATGCATCAAAATTAAGTTTTCAGCACGGTCTACTCCCCTCCTTGGTTAAGGAGGGGTCGGGGGTGGTTCGTTCTAAATGCTCAATTACCTTCAGTTATTCGCAGCTCCGACTGTGTTCAGTAAATTAAGTGCAGGACAGTCCCCGAAGGTCAATAATAAGTTTCGCTTTAGTGGCAATCCAAACACCATAAGGAAATAATACATGAAAACAGTCAAGATTATGCCCTGCCTGGATATGAAGGAAGGCCGGGTAGTCAAGGGAGTAAACTTCGTAAACATAACCGATGCCGGAGATCCCATGGAGCATGCGGCCTTTTACCAGCGTCAGGGGGCGGATGAACTGGCCATCCTGGATATTTCCGCCACCCAGGAAAACAGAAAGACCCGGCTGGAGTGGGTACGCAGCGTATCCTCGGTGATAAGCATTCCCCTTACCGTGGGAGGAGGCATATCCTCCCTGGACGATATCAAGATGGTCCTGGATGCCGGGGCGGACAAGGTTTCCATGAGCAGCGCCGCGGTCAAAAACCCTGAACTTATAGATCAGGCGGCCGGAGAATGCGGATCTCACCGGGTCACCGTGGCCCTGGATGGCCGGCGCAACCCGCAGATGCCCTCCGGTTTTGAACTGGTAGTATCCGGAGGCACCAGACCCGTAGGCAGGGACGCAGTGGCCTGGGCCCGGGAATGCCAGGACCGCGGTGCAGGATGCCTTCTGCCCACCAGTATGGACGGAGACGGCACAAAAAACGGTTATGACCTGGAGTTTACCCGGGCCATATCTGATGCTGTTGATCTGCCTGTGGTGGCCTCCGGGGGAGCCGGGGAGCTGGAACATTTTTACCAGGGCGTTGTTGATGGCGGGGCGCAGATCCTGCTGGCGGCCTCAGTATTTCATTACCGCACCCTGAGCATCACCGAAGTCAAAAAGTATCTGCAGCAGAAGGGGCTGCAGGTAAACCTGTAATCATCATGTCTGAAGCAAGCATTGCAGAGCGCTGTTCCGGGATAAAGCCGTTTTACGTCATGGAAATCCTGGAGCGGGCCAAGGAGATGGAAAAGGGCGGCAGGGATATAATTCACCTGGAGATTGGAGAGCCTGACTTCGATACCCCGGAATGTGTCAAAGAGGCAGCACATGAGGCCATGCACAAAGGCTGCACTCATTACACCCACAGCCTGGGCATCCCGGAACTCAGGCAGGCCATCAGCAGGCATTACCAGAACAATTACTCGGTGCAGGTGGATCCCGACAGAATCCTGGTTACTTCAGGGACATCCCCGGCCATGCTGCTGCTTTTTTCTACCCTGCTGCATCCAGGGGACGGAGTCATCCTGCCGGATCCCCACTATGCCTGCTATCCAAGCTTTATCTGTTTTGCAGGGGGCAGGCAGATAAAAATTCCCACCAGCCGGGAAGACGGGTTTCAACTGCATCCGGATAAGGTCAGAAAACATCTGAGCCGGGATGTCAAAGCCATATTTATAAATTCACCCTCAAACCCCACGGGCAATCTCCTGACGGATCAGGTCCTGCAGGAACTGGCAGAACTTGGTCCCTGGATGGTCTCGGACGAGATATATCACGGCCTGGTCTACGAAGGCAGGGAGAGAAGCATCCTGGAATTTACCGACAGGGCCTTTGTCCTGAACGGTTTTTCCAAGCTTTATGCCATGACCGGGTGGCGTCTGGGCTATCTCATTGCCCCGGAGCCTTTTGTCAGGACTTTGCAGACCCTGCATCAGAACTTTTTTATCTCCGCCAATTCCGTGGCCCAATGGGCAGCTGTGGCAGCACTGGAAAAGGCCCGGGCGGATGTCAGTCATATGAAAGAGGTCTACAATCAGAGACGAAAGTACATGCTGGAAAGACTGAAGGGTATGGGTTTCGGCATTGGAGCTGAACCCACCGGGGCCTTTTATATACTTGCCGATGCCGGTTTTTTGTCTATGAATTCCTACCGGCTGGCCTTTGATATCCTGGAAAAGGCCGGAGTGGGCGTTACCCCGGGAATTGATTTCGGCGACTGCGCTGAAGGCCATATCAGGTTTTCCTACGCCAACTCCCTGGAAAACATAGAGAAAGGCATGGACAGGCTGCAACAATATGTAAATGAAAATTCCTGATTGCACCCTGTTCATTATTTTGGGATGTTATCGAGGGTGGACTGATGCCTGTTAATTAATGCCCACCTTATATTAAGTCCAGCCTGAATCTTTTTTAGCAGCAGGAATATTCTGCACATGCGCCTGCTCCTGCTTTCCTGACTTGATAATCATGCTCCAGTCTGTTTTTATGAAGTTGCCGGTTCCAACATTTGTAAGCATTCAGGGGGTACTCAGTTTTAGTCCCTGGCACCAGGCCTGGGGACAGTCCCGCACTTATTTTTATAAAGCTCACATCTGAATGTTTATCAGAAAAAAATAAGTGCGGGACTGTCCCCTGGTCACGCTAGAGGCGTGATTCCGGCACCCCCAGAATGCTTACCAACATTTTTGGCCGGTTGTCATCAAACTGTAACGCAGACTTCATATTATGGCATCAAGGTTGAATTAACAGCCTTTAAAACCATTGCAAAAAAGGTAAGCAGCATGAAAAAAAGCAAGATCCTGGTCATAGAGGATGAAGAGGATATCCAGAACCTGCTGCACATAAATCTGGAAGCAGCAGGGTACAGGGTGTTTCTCACAGACAACGGCTATGACGGGCTTAAAATCGCCAGAGAAGAGCAGCCTGAACTGATCATCCTGGACCTGATGCTGCCGCACATGGACGGCCTGGAGGTCTGTCGCCGCCTGAAAAAGGATGACAAACTCAAGGACATCATAGTCATCATGGTCACGGCCAAGAGCGAAGAGATGGACCGGGTGGTGGGTTTTGAGCTGGGCGCTGACGATTACGTGGTCAAGCCGTTCAGCATCCGTGAGCTTCTTCTGCGCATCAAGGCGGTGCTGCGCCGGGAGTACAGGTCTGATTCCGGTGTGGAAAGGATCTGGAAACATAAAGGCCTGGAGTTTGACTTTGAGGCTATGGAGTTCAAGGTGGACGGTATTAATGTAAGCCTCACCGCTACGGAGATGAAGCTGCTCCAGGAAATGGTTCAAAACGAGGGCAGGGTGCTCACCAGGGAACGTCTTTTAAACAATGTCTGGGGCTACGAGTTTGAGGGGTACGCCCGTACGGTTGATACCCACGTACGCAGACTGCGGGCCAAGCTTGAACCCTACTCAGATTTGATTCAGACCGCCAGGGGGCTGGGATATAAATTCAGTACAGAAAAACTGCAGTAAGCATAAAACAACATTGCGGGCTCTGAAAAAAGCATGCAAAGAGAATTTTCCCTCAAAGTCAAGCTCATTGTATCCTTCTGGCTGGTACTTGTATTCTCGCTGGCTGTGCCTTCCAATTACTTCATCCAGTCTGTGGAGCAAAAGGTGGACAGCCAGCACCTGCAATATGTCCAGGAAAGAATGGAGATCGTTCAGTGGATAATTGCACAGGAGGAAGAAAAAAAGCCTGAAAAGCTGGACAGTATTCTAAAATCCCTGGATTTTCTTGATGATGCCCGGGTTTCCGTCCTGGACGCCCAGGGTATGATCATTGCCGATTCCCGCCAGCACCGGGAGGAATTCGAGGGCATGTCCAGCTATATTGATTATCCTGAGGTTGTGCAGGCCAGGCATGAAACCGGCTATCACACGGCTTCCGATCCCTGGGAGGATGACAGGAGGCTCTATATGGCCACCAGGATAGATCTTTCTTCAGAACAGGAGGATACCGGATATCTGAGGCTGGTTACCCCTTTTTCCGGCCTGCATCCTTATTTTCAACATGTAAGCGCAAATCTGTGGAAGTTTGTTCTGCTTTCACTTTTCTTAAGCTGCATAGTTGTCTATCTCATGGTCACCTACCTGACTTTCCGGCTCAAACCCATGATCAAAATGGCCCAGTCCATCGGCCAGGGCAACTTTCAGCAGCGCATACAGGACTCTCCCGGCAGGGAGTTTGATCCTCTGGTGGAGGCCATCAACCGCATGGCTGAAGATGTTGAAAAGAGCATGGAGCTGGTTTCTTCACAGAAATCCGATCTGGAGACAATAGTAAACGGCATCAAGGACGGTCTGGCTGCCTTAGACAATCAAGGCAGAATCATCAGCTGCAATCAGTCATTCAAGAAAATTTTCCAGCATCTGGACACCATAAACGGAAAAAAGCCGGTGGAGATTTTCTTCAACAACAGCCTGCAGGCGGCCTGTGAGGAGGTTCTGGGAAATTCCATGAAGCAGACCCGGACCATGGAACTGGAAATCAAAGAGAAATTTTATGATGTGCATGTGGTATCTCCGTCAGACCAGCAGAATATCGGGGCAATTATACTCCTGCACGACATCACGGACCTCAAGAATCTGGAAAGCATCCGCAAGGATTTTGTGGCCAATGCCTCGCACGAGCTGCGCACTCCTTTGACCTCCATCAAGGGTTATACCGAGACTATGCTGCAACATCCCGATATTATGCAGGAAAAAGGTACTGAACTGCTCCAGGTGGTCATTAAGAATACAGATAACATGATTCGGCTTCTGGATGATATCTTGCAGCTTTCCCGCATTGAATCCACTCAGGACCAGGTGGCACTGGATGATGTTGATCTGGCGGCGGTCATATTCAAGTCCTGGAATAACTGCAGTCACTATACCGAGGGCAAAAACATAGTTTTTGAAAGCGAACTGGAGCAAGAAGGGCAGCTTCTGGTTCGTGGCGAAGCTGAATATCTGGGGCAGGTCTTTCAGAATCTGTTTGAAAACAGCATTAAGTTTGTTCCCGGGGAGGGATTTATTCAGGTGCTGGTGAGGCAAGAGGGCAATCAGGTCTGGGTTGGTGTGCAGGACAATGGTCCCGGCATCCCGGCTGCAGAACAGCAGAGGATATTCGAAAGATTTTACAGGGTCAAAAAGGACAAGAAAAAGGTCAAAGGTACCGGACTTGGGCTGGCCATCTGCAAAAACATTATCAAGGCGTTCGGAGGCCGCATCTGGGTGGAAAGCCCGGTACCGGGCAGTGACAGTGGATGCATTGTCTGGTTTTCATTGAATCGCTCTTAGGTATGACTGCAATAAAGTTATCAGGCAACAAATCGCCTGGCAAGTTACGATTACCATCTTTAAGTAACAGAGGTGATATCTGCAAAATGTTGAGTCGGAACTACGATTTCACCAGTGGCCTTTTTGCCGTGATAATGAATGGCTTCGAACTCTGCTTCGATTTTTCTCAGATTTTCAGACAGAAAATATGTTTCACCGCAAAACCCGCATTTGCGGCAAGGCACATTTTCCACGAACAACATCCTGCCATCGCGTTTGTAGGTATACTCACAGACGGTGTCTTTAAAATTGCTGTTTCCACAAAAATGGCAAATATTCATTGGGAACCTCTTTCATAAGAGGTGATAAATTTTGGGACATCCAGTTTTATCCATTCGTTATCCATACAAAATACTATAATCCCGATAGAAAAAAGAATCAATGCCGCCTGACATGAATAGTGAACAAGCGGCTTCAGGCAGGCAACAGACGGTGGATTTGACTAAGGCAACTTTCTGAAAATAACGTAACAGTTTTAGGGTGGGGAGTTCTGGGCAACATGCAGAAAATTAAAAGGTCGCCACCCACCGAGGTTTATAATTCTATTTTCCGGGAGTTGCCTAAGCTTCCACCCCCCAAGTAAATCCAGGCCACGGTGTAGCTCCCCTCCTTAGCCTGTAAAGAAGCCTGGTAAGGAAGGGAGTTAAATATCGAACCACCCCCAACCCCTCCTTAGCCAAGGAGGGGAGCAGATCGAGGCGTGGCAACACTCTGTCGCATGCATCTGTATAAATACTCCGACTGGAGCTTAATTAAGCTTTCACCCCCCAAGTAAATCCAGGCCACGGTGTAGCTCCCCTCCTTAGCCAAGGAGGGGCCGGGGGTGGTTGTATGAAATCCCTTCCTTATATACATTCCAGAAGTCCGCCCCTTCAGTAAATCTGAACCGCGGTGCAGACTCCCCTCTTTATCCTGAAAAGAAGCCGGGTAAGGTCAAAGGTACCGGACTTGGGCTGGCCATCTGCAAAAACATTATCAAGACGTTCGGAGGCCGCATCTGGGTGGAAAGCCCGGTACCGGGCAGTGACAATGGATGCATTGTCTGGTTTTCATTGAATCGCTCTTAGGAAAGGCATCAGCCTCCTTCAAAATAATCTGTGGTATTCTCTAAATCTTTTGCGAGTGAACCGCGCTCCACGTTTATCTGCCTGGCCAGAAATATTTTCACCAGGCTCTGGTAGGGCATGTCTTTTTTGTTGGCCAGGAGCTTGAGTTCAGCAATCATTGCCTCGGGAAGCCTTAAGGATATGGACTTAAGGGAGGGCTTAAGGTCAGGGAAGGAAATTTTTTTAAACTCGTTGGGATCAAAGTAGTCAAGAGGCGATTCATGAGCCCAGAATTCCCTTTCCTGGTCTTCGTTTTCAAAGTGTGGAATTCTATTGTGCTTTTTCATGATAGTATATCCTCTCCTTTTTATTCATGTCCCTGGCTGAGATCACCCTGATCAGGCTTTTCCTTATTGTGAATATCATTGTTAAGAGACGTCCGCCATCTGTTTTTCCAAAAGCCGCCAGTCGCTTTTCAACCAGTGAGTGCCTGTGGTCATCAAGGATAATCAGAGGCTTATTAAAGAAAACCTGCTCACATTCCCAGTTCTGAACATCATGCTTGATGAGATTTTTGTCAAAATTTCCTTCATCCCAGTCAAAACCTGTTACCTTTTCAAGCATGTAATACATAATTAATCTGTATATTTTAACAATATACCTGTCAAGCCAATGATCTGCTCACATAGTCAGCTTTCATCCAACGTATCTGTCAGCGCTTTTAAGGAAAGCAGGGGACTAGTAGCTTTGACTAAACCCGGTCGTCAAACAGGCAGGAATGCTTGATGCTGGTGCCCTGAACGATGAACATGGTGGTTTCGGCTATGTTGGTGGCCAGGTCCGCCACCCGTTCAAAGCGCCTGGCGATATTTATGCTCTGTACGCACTGCTCAACCGCCTGGCTGTTTTGACTCATATGTTCGATGCTTAGCTTGAGGACTTTTGAGTTTATTTCATCCACCTCGAAATCCATGCGGCAGACATTTATGGCCCTTTCTGTATCCGGAGAGGAAAAGGCGATTATGGCTTCCTGGAGCATGTCATAGGCTTTCTGGCCCATGATCTGGATCTGGTCGTAAAAATCCAGGGGAGGATGCAGGCTTAAAAATATTGTTGCATCGGATATGTTGGCAGATTCGTCCCCTATACGTTCCAGATCCTTGCTCAGGCGCATGGCCCCCAGGATAAAGCGCAGGTCCCTGGCCACGGGCTGCTCCAGGGCCAGGAGGCGCAGGCAAAGCTGGTCAATGAGCACTTCCAGTTCATTGATCTGCTTGTCATGATCCACCACTTCCTGGGCCAGATCCGCATCCATGCGGGAGAAAGCGTTCACGGTCTTGCTCAGTGCCTGCTCCGTCTGGACCACCATCTGCATGACCTTCATATTCAGCCTGTCCAGTTCCTGTGTCAAATGTGTCATATTCTGTCTCCTGATAAGATGAAATTATCCGAATCTGCCGGTTATATATTCTTCGGTTGTTTTTTCTCTGGGATTGGTGAACATGGTGATGGTATCCCTGTACTCAATAAGTTCTCCTAGGTACATATATGCAGTAAAGTCTGAAACTCTGGCTGCCTGCTGCATGTTGTGGGTGACGATTACAATGGTATAGCTTTCTTTTAGATAATAAATCAGCTCTTCTATCTTGGATGTGGAAATGGGGTCCAGAGCAGAACAGGGTTCGTCCAGCAGAATCACATTGGGTTCAATGGCTATGGCCCTGGCAATGACCAGCCTCTGCTGTTGCCCGCCTGATAATCCCAGGGCGCTTTCATGCAGCCTGTCCTTGACCTCATCCCAAAGGGCCGCCCCTTTCAGGGATTTTTCCACCACTTCACTTAAATGCTTTTTGTTCCTTATGCCCTTGAGGCGCAAGCCAAAGGCGATATTGTCGAAGATGGATTTGGGAAAAGGATTGGGTTTCTGAAAGACCATGCCCACTTTGCGCCTGAGTTCGGCCACATCAACTTTAGGATCATATATATTTTCTCCGTCCAGTTTTATCTCCCCCTGTACTCTGCATATATCTATCATATCGTTAAGCCGGTTGAAACAGCGCAACAGGGTTGATTTGCCGCAACCGCTGGGACCGATAAAGGCTGTAGCCCGTTTTACAGGTATTTCCATGTTAATGGACTTCAGGGCCTGGGTCGAGCCGTAAAAAAGATTGAGGTCCTTGACCTCCAGACAGCAGTGCTCCTGGTCCAGACTGATTTTTTTATTGGGATCCATATCCTGGACCACGCCTCCGGATAAGGGATTGCTGGGCAGAATCTGTTCAGAATTCATGAAAAAACCTCTTTTAATGATATGTTGGATGTAGTCCCTGCTTAAGGGACACTCGTATTGATGAACAGAGAATTACTTATCCCTCGTTTGTTACAAAAGTTTTACGAAGAGGTTACTTTTCGAACAATACAGCCTTTCGCAGATGTTCTTTCGCTGGCCAGCAAACAATTGTTTTAACTGTTTCACAATTGTAACAATATCACCACATGTTCGGCATGCAAAACAATCCAAAGATGCTTAAAACACTTCTCAAGTCAGGGCTGGACAGTCATCCAGTCTTAATTTCAACAATTTTATGGAGGTTTAAAATGAACAGAGTTTTGGTTTTATTAGGTTCTTTGGTTTTTGGGTTGTGCCTGTTGGCAGCTCCGGTAAAGGCCGGTGAGATTAAGATCAACGGTTCAACCACGGTTTTGCCTGTTTCACAGGTGGTGTCGGAGGCCTTCATGGAAGACAATCCCGGTTTCAATTTTTCCATTTCCGGTGGAGGTTCCGGCAACGGTATCGCGGCCTTGATCGACGGCACCACTGACATCGCCCAGACTTCAAGGTGGATAAGAGACAGCGAAGTAGAACGGGCCGTTGAAAACGGAATTTATCCGGTGCCCTTTGTCATTGCCTACGACAGCATTATTCCTGTGGTGCATCCGGATAATCCCGTAGATGAACTGAGCCTGGAAGAGCTCAGGAAAATCTATAACGGCGATATTACCAACTGGTCAGAGGTTGGTGGAACGGACCGGGACATCACCATAATTTCCAGAGACTCCGATTCAGGTACCTACGTTGTCTGGAGTGATGAGGTACTCAAGGGCGATCGCCTGACTCCCAGGGCCCAAATGCTGGCCTCCAACGGAGCCATTGTCCAGACAGTGCAGGATAACCGGCATGCCATAGGGTATATCGGCCTGGGCTATCTTACCGACAGGCTCAAGAGTGTGAAGGTTGACGGCGTAATGCCCACATCCACAACCACTGCATCAGGTGAATATCCTGTTTCCAGGAGCCTGTGGCTGATTACCAACAACTGGCCTTCCGGGGATGTGCTCAGGTTCATCAACTACATTCAGCATCCGGATAACGCTGAGCTTATTGAAGAAGGCGGGTACGTACCCATCTGGTAACGGTTCTGCGGCAAAAAAATACTGAGGGGGTAGAGGCCTGTTTGCTCTGCTCCCTCAATATTTCCATAATGGTATAAATATTTTTCATCATAACTATAAAAAACACCAGCATAAGTGAATCATATGGCAGTTATTTCAAGCCAAAAAAAGGATCTCCTGGTACACGGGGTCTTTCTAATTGTAGGGGCCAGCGGGATAATAATCCTGACCCTGATTTTTCTTTTTCTGATCTTAGAAGGCCTTCCCATATTCGATGTTATTTCAGTCAGAGATTTTATCCTGGGCAAAGAATGGTATCCAACTGATATCAACCCGGACTACGGAATTCTGCCGCTGATAGCCGGTTCTGCCAGTGTAGTGGCCCTGGCCTCGATCATGGCCATTCCCCTGGGAGTTTTCAGCGCCATTTACCTGGCCGAAATTGCGCATCCAAAGACAAGGGCGGTGATCAAGCCCATTGTGGAGCTCATTGAGGGCCTGCCCACCGTAGTCATCGGTTTTTTCGGTATGGTTGTTGTCGCCCCTTTTCTGCAGGAGATGTTCGATCTGGGTACGGGACTGAATGTACTGAACGCTTCCATTATGCTGGCTTTCATGGCTGTGCCCACCATTACCAGCATATCCGAGGATGCCATCTACAGCGTACCCAGACATATGAAGGAAGGCTCCATGGCCCTGGGGGCCACGCAATGGGAAACCATTGCCAGAGTAATAGTGCCTGCTTCTCTGGCCGGAATATCCACAGCCGTAGTCCTGGGAATAGCCAGAGCCATAGGGGAGACCATGGTGGTGCTCATGGTGGCCGGCGGTGCGGCCATGATTCCGGAATCCATATTCGATCCGGTGCGGCCCATGCCGGCAAACATCGCTGCTGAAATGGGCAATGTTCCATTCCGCAGTGATCACTACCATGCCCTTTTTGCCATCGGCCTGGTTCTTTTTGTTTTCACCTTTCTTTTCAATCTGCTGGCCAGCTACCTGTCGGAAAGACATAAGCAGGTAGGTGCGGCCACACTTTAAAAGCAATTGATAAACCATCCAGCAGAGATTCCAAAATGAGATCCAATTTTGCACGCAAGCGTAATCAGTTCATCGCTTTTTCCATCTTCAGGGCCGCAATTTACCTGAACGTACTGGCCCTGGCCCTATTTCTGGGATTTATCGCCATTAACGGGATCAGTGCCATAAGCTGGGAGTTTTTGACCGAACACCCCAGAAAGTCCATGACCGAGGGGGGAATCTGGCCCTGTATCGTGGGTACTGTCTATATAAGCCTGGGTTCCATTCTGGTGGCTTTTCCCCTGGGTGTGGGCACTGCCATTTATCTTAATGAGTTTTCCGGCGGCGGCAGATGGACCAGAATCATACGCATGGGCATAATCAACCTGGCCGGAGTGCCCTCGGTTGTCTACGGTCTTTTCGGGCTGGCCTTTTTTGTTCTCTATCTGAACATGGGGGTCAGTCTACTGGCTGGCTCTCTTACCCTGGGGGCCTTTATTCTGCCGCTGATTATCGGATCAGCTGAGGAAGCCCTGCGAAACGTTCCTCAGTCCTACCGCGAAGCCTCTCTGGCTCTCGGGGCCACCAAATGGCAGACCGTTTACAGGATGGTCCTGCCTGCTGCGCTGCCAAGCATGCTTACCGGCATGATCCTGGGTGTAAGCCGGGCCGCAGGTGAAACCGCTCCCATCATGTTTACCGCGGCTGTCTTTTATACCGGCAAGATCCCAAGTTCGATTTTTGATGAAATCATGGCCATGCCTTATCACATCTATGTCCTGGCCACAGCCGGTGTCAACATAGACCAGACCAGACCTCTGCAGTACGGCACTGCACTAACACTCATGTTTCTGGTTCTGGGACTGAACTTAGTCGCAATACTGGTGCGGAACAAGCTGCAGAGAAGGCTGTAGACCTGGATTTCACTGACACTTCCCGGAAAAATACAGGAAGTAAATGTGCTGGAAACCAACGGATAAAAGATTGCCAGGAATTTGAAACACTTAGAAAACAGTAAAGTGTAACAGTTTAGCCGTTTGCATGTGGCATGGCTTCCTGCCCGGAGGCATACAGCCCGGAGAAGGTTTGGGGGTGCCTGTCCCCTGCTTTCCTTAAAAAGGGATAACCTGTTACTTTTGTTGTATATATGTTTATCATTAAAGAGGATGTCACAATGCATTATCCAATTACCCCCGGGCAAAGTTTCCTGCATATGCTGGGCTGTTCAAATGTTCAGGATACACTGGATCAGTCCGTTGATCTTCAGCTGGATGACTGTACCATCAGGGTGGAGATGGATGAACCTGTTTTGCGGGAAAAGCTTTTGAGATACTTTAAGCCTTTTTTAATCCAGAATGATGACCAGCCCCATATTGTGATTAAAGCTCTGGAAAACCCCCCGCTTAAACCTGGTATCAGCCTGACTGACCTGCACCCCGGTTGCAGCAAAAAGCGTATAAAGGAGCAGTACATAAATATTCCCGGGGGCAGGGTGGTTCGCAAAAAACTCTCCGGGATGCTGTTTTTTATGAACTCCAGTGAAAATATCGCCATCGGACCGTGTACAGAAAATGACAACCAGATTGTCAACTTTATCAATAACCGCTTCATCCAGTGGAAGCTGGACCAGGGCTGTCTACTGTGCCACGCAGCAGCAGTTTCAAGAAAAGGGCAGGGGATTATTCTGGCGGGTTTTTCCGGTCTGGGTAAATCTACTCTGGCCCTTCACCTCATGAATAAAGGCCTTGATTTTGTCAGCAATGACCGCCTCATGGTCCGCAAAAAAAAGGAACATGTAGAAATGTTCGGAGTGGCCAAGCTGCCCAGGGTCAATCCGGGTACAATACTGAACAATCCGCGTCTGACCGGGATTCTGACATCTGAAGAAATCAGGAAATTTTCCGGAATTTCAAAAGACATGATCTGGAAAATGGAGCATAAATATGACGTCTGGCTGGATAAGTGTTTCGGTCGGGACAGGTTCAAGCTGCAATCAGGAGTAAAGGCGCTTGTCATTTTAAACTGGAGCAGGCACGGACAGAGCCTGGAAATGCAGAGGGTGAACCTGGAAAAAAGGTCAGAGCTGTTGCAGGCAGTGATCAAATCTCCTGGTCTTTTTTACTATCCATCAGACAACTTCAGGGTGCTGGAGCCTGACCCTCTGGACTACATGAAATTTTTTCAGGATATTCCGGTTTATGAACTTGGCGGAGGCATAGACTTCCAACAGGCCTCGGACAGATGTGCTGAACTTATATAAATAATGTGCCTATGTCTGGGTTCTTCTGTTTTGTGCAAATGAATTGCCAGGCTTCGATTTGGCCAGTTTTTTGGTTCCGGCGGCCAGCTGGCTGATCTGGTTCAGGGTCATGTTTTCAAAGCAGTCCACTATGGCCAGGGAAACAGAAACAAGGGCAAACTTCTTTTTCACCCCATCCCGGTTTTTGGCCAGAATATAACCCCTTTTATTGTCATCCACCGTGTAAAATTTTTTTGCCAGTCTTGCGAAACAGCGCACTATCGACTGGCAGATCCGCTGGGCCTTTTGGGTTTCAGTAATAATGATAAAATCATCACCACCTCCCCCTACAACGACACTTATTTGTGCCTCAAGGGGACTTCCGGCACGCACTTGGAGCTAAAAATCAGGCCTGGGTGGCACAAAATCTCATTCAAGTGGGCGCCGGAGTGCCTATCCCTGATTTGACAATCAACCTATTTTCTAAGTGTCGTTGTTGGGTTAATCATGCAGAAGAGTGATTTTTATCGCAGTTCTTCTTCAGTTTGTTCATTGCTCTCCTGGTATTCCTGGTCTGCATCCCCTGCTTCACTTTCATATGTTATTTCAGGAGCCTGGCTGGATATAACCAGCTCCGGCTCCTTAAACGCAAACTCTTTGCTATCGGTTCTCCAGCTGATCTCCATGCATATTTTTTCCTTGTCCTTTTTGGATTCAGCCCTGATTTCAAGCTTTAAGTGGGGTGCGGGAACAAGCAGTATTCCCTGCTGCCCATCTCCTACATATAGCCTTCCTACTTGAATTGAGTCCATCAGATTTTCCAGAGTGGCTATCAGGCTTTGTTTTTCCACCACTGCCTTGAATTTAAGTTCATCTTTTCCCATACATTCCTCCCTTGGTTTGCTATGAATATTATAGTCCTGTGTTGCCACTTTATCGTAATCATTCAGGGGGGGGCAGGTACCGGCCAATGGGACAGTCCCCGCGACACTTTTCCTTCACCAAAACAAAAAAGTACAGGCGCGAAATTAAGTGAAGCTGCATAGTCATTACTCAGCGGGGACAGTCCCCTGGACTAATGCCATGAGTCACCACCGAGGACCCCCTGAATGCTTACATCGGCATTATTGCCGGGATTCCAGCTGGTTAATAATATATTCCGCATACATGCCGGCCGCATTCAGGCCGCAGGCATGATAAAGTCCCCTGAAACCTCCAAAGGCTGATACCTCGAAGACCATGGGGCCATCTTCTGTCTCCACAACATCCACGCAGGTAAAATCAAGGTTGAACAGGTCTTGTGCCTTACTTGCCAGATTTATGGTTTCCGCGTCCGGCTCGCATGGCTCGTACTTTCCTCCGTTGGAGGTGCAGGTGTTCCATGAATTTCCCTTGCGCCGGGCATAAGTGCCGATATATTTGCCTCCCAAAAAACTTATTCCCAGGTCTCTGCCCGGAATCTGAACCATCTTCTGAATATACATGGCAGTATTTCCCGAGGCTTGAAAATTGGCAATTGCTGAGCCACAATTTGCATTGTCCTCTACTAAAAGCATTCCCCTGGCCTTGGAAGAAAAAAGCGGCTTGAATACAGCTTTGCCGAATTTACGCACTGCCCTGACTGCTTCATCACGGCTTTCGGTGATGACTGTGGGGGGCATGGGGATGTTTCCTATCTGAAGATTTACAGTACAGCTAAGCCTGTTTACAGCCATCATGACCATTTCCGGTCTTGAAAACACAGGCTTGCCCAGGGAGCAAAAAAATCGAAGTATCTCCAGGCGGTTGTACATATCTGGAGAATAAACGGGTCCGATCTTTTTTATGGCCAGACCGTCCAGCTCAGCCAGATCAGTGTTTCCGGCAACAAGTGTCCTGCCCTGCATGTCAAAGGCCAGCTGTGCTGGATCCACCACAAGTCTGAAGCTGGTTCTTTCATACAGTTCGTCTGCCAGCTTTTCAGTGGACCAGCTGCCCGGATTGCCGATGACCGCTATTTTATAGTTCTTTTGTTTTTCAATAGACATTGAGCCTCCATGCATAAGATTTTTATAGCTGGTTTTTTGTAACAGTGCCGGCCAGGGGATCTATACAATTACAGGCTATGGGTAATCAAAAATATTTCTGGGTACTGAAAAATCCCTCCATGGTTTTCCCTGGTGGGCAAGCAGCAGTTGTGCCAGTTGCAGCGATCTGTTGTACATGCTTCTGGAAAGTTCTCTGTTCAACTCAAACCTGGTTGAGGTGTAAAAAGAACGTATCAGGCCCAGAGCCAGCCGGGCATGGAAGGTCTTGTCACTGTTTTCAGCAGCAAACTGATTGGCGAAACAAAAGATCGTTTTATTGATTTTGTTTATGGCCCGGCGTACATCGGGATAAAACACGGGCATGCGGTAGTTGGAAACAAGGAATACCGAAATGTCCTGAACATAGTCTCCATATCGCGACCTGTGCAGGTCTATAAAGTAGATCTGCTGGTTTTTCTGGTTATAAAGGATGTTGTTGGTGTTGAAATCTCCATGAATAAATACCGAAAAAGGAGAAGAAAGTTCAGTCTCTATTTTACTAAGGATCTGTAGAAGTTTTTCAGGGAGGGGTCGGGATAGTGAATTGTCAAAATCAGAAAAATTGAATTCCGGATGAATCATGATTACGTCGTCAAGGCGCTGTATCATCTGGGAAATAAAGTCAGGCTTCACAGCGGTGTTTTCCAGAGTATCGTGCCAGATAATGGACAGAGTCTCTTTAAGTATAAAGGCGGCATTGTCCATGCTTTCCCGGTCCCTGGAAAGAACGGTGTCCTGCACAGAACAACCCTGCAGAAAATCCATGAGCATGGAAGCATTTTTACTGTTCTGACTGTAGCTGATTATTCTTGGCACCAGACTTGGAAAAATGCTTTTCCATTTTTCTATGTTTGCTTTTTCCCTGGCAATTTTTTCAATTCTGCCCTCTTTAAATAATACCGCCTGTCCATTTCTCTGGCCAGAATCCATTATTTTGCCTATACGGCATCCAGACCTGGATTCCCAGATGGATTCAAAGCCGATTTCCTCAAATGAAAGCTCATTGTCCATAGAACCAAGATTTTCCATCAGGGCGTGATACTGGTGAATTTTCAGCTTTTCTCCGAATACTGAAAAAATAATGGCTTCCCCGATGTTGAGCATGGAGTCACCCATTCTTTCCAGATATCGGAAAATAAATAGACAGGTAATGAGATCGCTTTTGTTGTCCGCGGAATGCAAGTCTTCAAGGATCTGCCTGAAACTCTTTTTGAAGAGCTTGTCCACAATGAACTCAGACTTGCATATGCGCAGGGCCAGTTCATGGTCACGGTTGAACAGACCTTGAACCACAAGTTCCAGAGAGATTGTAATTTGCTGGAAGTAGTGACGGTACCTGTAGCTCTGCATGGTCTTCATGTCGTGGAGATGATTCAGCTGCCCCAGTATATTCACTGCAAAATCGCTTATTCTCTCCAGGTTGTTGCTTATGATGTTTACCGCTCTAACAAAATCCGCCTCTTCCCGGGTCAGGTAATGATGGCCGTGAATCCTTGAAAAGCAGATATTTTCAATGACTGCTTTGTAATTGTCTATCAGGTCGTCCCTGTTTTTGACCCTGTCTGCCACCTGGGGGTCAGGATTTCTGATGATTCTTTTTACCGATTCCAGTTGACGGATTACTTCCAAAGTCATGAAATGAATTTTTTCTTTCAGGTCGAGAAGGTTATGCATACATCACATCTTCCTTACATGCTTTTTCAGGATGTTACGCACATTCCCGGTACATTTCCCAGGTCTGTTCAAAGGCCTTTTTAAAGGATCTGCTTTCCATGTATTTTCTGGCCTTTTGTCCCATTTCTCTCAAATCCTCTGGATGGGCCAGAAGGGAAAGAATGGCTCTTTTCAGGGCATGACTGTCTTCAGCAGGCACAACGAGTCCTGTATCGCCCTGGATGATGTTTTCGCCCGGCCCGCCCTGATCTACTACTATGGCGGGAACACCCGAGGCCTGTGCTTCCAGCACTACATTTCCGAAGGTGTCGGTTGAGCTGGGGAAGACGAACAGGTCGGATGATGCATAGGCCTGACTCAGTTCTTCTCCCTGAAGATATCCGGTAAAAGTTGCCGGATAGTCTTTGAGCCTGTACTCCATCTCGTAACGGTAGGGTCCGTCACCCACTATCACCAGGTGCACTTTTGATGTATGTTCGCAGATTTTCTGAAAAGCCTTTTCCAGTATCTGCAGGTTCTTTTCTTTGGAGATGCGGCCTACGTACAACAGCTTTGTCTTATTCTGGATCTTATAATGCCTGGCAAAAAATCCATTGCGTTTGGCCGGGTTGAACTTGTCCGTGTCCACTCCCCTGGGGTAGACTTTGATTTTTTCGCTCCTGACGCCTTTGAGGCGCAGTTCGTCAGCGGTACTTTTCGACGGGGCGAAAACCTTATCCAGCTGATTGTAATACCAGATTATATATTTCCACATGAGTGCTTCCAGTGCGTGATCCCCGGTAAGATGCCCTGTGTACTGGGGCAGAGAGGTGTGATAGGTTCCGAATATGGGCAGTCCCAGGATTGTGGCTGTGGCCAGGGCAGCCAGCCCCATGGGTCCCGGCGTGGCTGTATGCAGGTGGGTGGTGTCCCGCTCGAAGCAGTAGTCTATCATTTCCAGGACAGGCGGGTAATACAGTTTGATTTCCGGGTATTCCGGCAGATCCAGCATGCCCATGGGCTCAAAATTTTGAACCCCGTCCATTTCCAGAGATTTGCTTGAATCAGGCCGGCAGGTGATGATGGTCAGGTCTTTGCTTGTGACCGCAGCTGTGGTGGCCAGTTGCTGCATGGTTCTGGCCACTCCGTTTATTTCGTAGAAAGTATCCGTAAAATGTGCCACCCGCATTTGATAAGCAGATTTTCTGATCCCTTTTCTTTTTTTAAAGCTGGAAATGAATTCCTTGCTTGTGCGGCGATCCTGGTTGAATATTCCATAAGATACAAAGTAGGGGGAAAGCATGGTGTAAAGGCTGCCGGCCGAGCCCAGGGTCTGAAACATGTCCAGAAAACCGGCAGATGCTGCCTGTTCCACAAGCCTGCCCGCCTCATGAGAGAGCAACCTGTTGCCTGCCTTATTGGCAAACCTGAACCATCTGGACCCCATATATTCATGAGGGTTTACCGATGATTGGACCATTCTGGTGATTTCCGGATCTGTACGCAGCATCAGTTCCGTTTCCCGGCTGAGAAGCCTGTGAAATTCTCTGGCCGGGGTTTTGCCTTTTGATCCCGTCTTTTTGTAGATAAAGCCAAGAATGGAGTCCTTGATGTTTTTTGGGATCTTCTGTCCTGGATGCAGGGTCTGGTCAAGAAACTGTAACAGGCTGTCCTGTCCGGTATAGCGGTGCAGATTGAATTTGTGCTTACAGAACTGATAACCAATTGAGTAAAGGTTGTGGGCCATGGTTTTAGGGGTTGATGGTGTTCCCCAGGCATTAGAGCACCCTTTATTTACCTGCTCCAGGAATTTTTTCAGGTTATGATTGCCGGGTACCCTGGTAAACATCCGGCCGATATTCAGAGAGCTGTGATCGTCGGATCCACCGATTATGCTCTTTTCCCAGGGTTTATTTCCCGCTGCTTTCAAATCGTATTTGTTCTGCAGGTATTCGAAATCCAGCGGGCAGAGATTATCCAGAATAAACTCCAGAGCCTCGTTCTGGGTTTTATCCCTGGCCCCATTGCACTCCATAATCTTGAAAAGAAGCAGCAGCCTTTCGAAGTTTTCGTAGCTCATCTTGCCGTTGACTGAAAAAAGTGGATGAGCTGCTGCATGTAGAATATCCTCGGTTTGAAGATAGCTGACCAGTTCAAAGATGTTGAACCTGATTTCCTGTATCCGGCTGTGCTGTTCTTCACTGATATCATAAGCCAGGACGTGGACCTTGCATCCGTCGTCTGGAAAATGAGCGGTAATTTCCTCACTGACAAACACGCCGTCTTTGTGTGCTATTTCCAGGCAACCGTCTATGCAGTTGTGGTCGGTGATGGTCACCAGGTCCATGCCTTTGTCCCTGAGTCTTTTGTAGATGAATTCAGGCCCGGTATAGCTTTCGGAGCATCCAAGCTTTTGCAGGCCCCATTGTGATGGCCTGGTGGAATGCCTGGAGTGAACATGCATGTCCACACTGGTAAATTTTTCCATAAAACCCTCCTTTTCCGGCGGTCCCCGCAAGTTATTTGAAAATTCAGTCTGACCAGATAGTGGCTCTACAAATCATTCACTCAGGTTGGTATATCTTGCTTATGTTCGGATAATGACATGGAGGTTAAGATGTTGAGACAAGACTGTTTGAATGTAGAGGGATGAAAGGTGTAAAAAAGAAATTTTCTGGTAATAGAAATGTAAAAGAAAGGATATTTAATGATGTCTGAATCACGAAAATTTTGGCACGAAACCTCAACTTCTTTGGAGGAAGTCTATGTTGAATCAGACAGGCAATTTTGCTTGCCCAGGCCAGGGCAATGGATCGCGTTTCTTGTTTATCCGTCGTGGTCAGGAAACCCAAAAAATAACTACGGAAACTGACAGACTGAAGGCCAGGATCGAGCAAAGGGACAGATTTTTTTCCATTCTGGCCCACGACCTCAAAGCTCCTCTAGCAGGTTTTTTGAGTTTTCTTCGAATGATGGTGGAAGACATTGACAGCTTTACCAGGGAGGAACTCCAGGTTGCGCTCAAGGATATGCAAGAGTGCGCTGAAAATCAGTATATGTTGCTGGAAAATATCCTGCAGTGGTCTCTGATGCAGAGAGGAGAGCTCAGTTTTATGCCTGAGCGCATATTATTGAGCGATCTTTTGAAAAATAATGCCAGCCTTGCCTCCGGGCCGGCCAGGCAAAAGGGCATCAAGGTGGAATCACGTGTTGTCCATGAAATTGAGATTGTAGCTGATAAGAATATGCTTCAGGCGGTGTTTCGCAATCTGGTCTTTAATGCACTCAAGTTTACCCCGGAAAACGGCCTTATACAGATGTCCTGCAGGCAACATAACGGTGTGGCTGAAGTTGTTGTCAGGGATAACGGCATAGGCATGGATCAGAAAACCCTTTCCGGATTGTTCAGACCGGAAAAAAAGACCAGGCGTAATGGCACAAACGGCGAAAAGGGCACCGGTCTGGGCATGGTCCTCAGCAGGGAATTTGTAAGTATGCACAAAGGCAGGATCTGGGCGGAAAGTTCTCCAGGCCAGGGCTCTGTGTTTTATGTGCAGCTGCCGGTTATTTTTCATGAGACTGCAGGATAATGTAAATACAATAATATTTACCTGCTGCAGAATGGTTGCCCGGCACCCGCATGAGAAGCTGATTTCCTGGGGCCAGGTAAGCTGAACTGCTTAACGTGCCGATTCAAGAGGTGCCGGGCAGTTTGCATGAGGTGCAGTGAACCGCTTTAAAAATCAGGAGGTTTTAAAGCATGTTTACTTACGCATTAAGGTATACCAGCTCTTGACCCCAAGAATGGTTGATCAAGTACCATGTTTTTGCGAAACTTGTGTTACCGTCTCCTCTCTTTTGGGTTACATTCCACTGACTGATTTTTTTCATGCCGGACCTGGTTTCCGCCCACTCCAGACATTTGCAGTACGGCATTGCACTGACACTCATGTTTCTTGTTCTGGGGCTTGTAACCATTCATGGGGTGTCGGAGCCATGCAAGGTTACCTGTCCGAAAAGCTGGTAACGCCTTTCTTTCATACCGTCCCTCCAGGCAGGTATCTCACAAGTTACATCATCTTCACATTTCGCGCTTGACGCAAAGTGTGAAGAATTGCCGGGCGCTGGCTCTCCGTCTATCCCTTGAAGTTTATATTTTTGTGACAGGGTTTGCGGGGTAGGCAGGTCATTAACCGTTAAAAACTTGCTTAAATGGAAAAAGTTATTATTATTGATAGCAGGGATATGGATCAGATGTGCATCAGTCAAAACTAAGGCGGGCTTTGCCCGCAACCCAATAAATAAAAGAGTTTTTGACAGGATTAACCACGCCAAAGAAGCGTGGCAGGCATAGATTAAGAGATTGATTAAGAGAAAAACATTTTTGTCCTGGCTCCCAGTTTAATGCCCTTCGGGCTTGCTCTGCGAGCAATTAAACGGGACAGGCGGAAGCCAGGCCAAAAGGTAATCACTCCAGCACTCACTTTTTTCCGGCACTCATGAATGCCGGAAGAAAGTGAGTGCTGGATGGTAAATTCAGTCAGCGGCATCAGGCCGGTGGCTGATTATCCTATCCATCCTGTTAATCCTGTCTAAGGCCTGCCACGCTTCTTAGCGTGGTTCTTGTTTTTAATGGCAGTGTTTCAGGAGTAAGTCACTGAATTTGACCCATAATCCTTATGCCATAATCCATATAAATAAACCTTAAACCTGTCACAAGGAAAACCATATGTTTAGATTTGATAATAGTTATGCCGGGTTGCCGGAAGATTTTTATGCCAGGGTGGCAGCGGCCAGGGTCCCTGCTCCCCGGCTCATCAGTTGGAACAGTGATCTGGCTGATGAATTAGGCTGGGAGAACTTGCAATATTCGGAAGAAGAGATTGCTGATTGCTTTTCCGGCAACAGGCAGTTGCCGGGTGCTGATCCCATTGCCCTGGCTTATGCCGGACATCAGTTCGGAAGCTTTGTGCCCAGCCTGGGAGACGGCAGGGCGCTTCTGCTGGGGGAAGTGGTAAATTCCAGGGGACAGCGTTTTGATCTGCAGCTTAAAGGCTCAGGCCGAACCCCTTTTTCCCGGGGCGGGGACGGCAAAGCCCCCCTGGGTCCGGTTTTGCGGGAATACCTGGTAAGTGAGGCCATGCATCACCTGGGGCTGCCCACATCCAGGTCCCTGGCGGCTGTTCTGACCGGCGAGCAGGTCTACCGGGACAAAGCCTTGCCCGGAGCGGTCCTGACCCGGGTTGCTTCAAGCCATATCCGCATCGGCACCTTTGAGTATTTTGCTTCCAGGCAGGACCATGAAAGCCTGAAAACCCTTCTGGATTATACCATTCAAAGGCACTATCCCGAAATCAAAGGTGAACCAGACGCCCCTGTACTTTTTCTTGCAAAAGTAGGGCGGCTGCAGGCTGAGCTGGTCAGCGGCTGGATGGCCCTGGGCTTTATCCATGGAGTTATGAATACGGATAACATGTCCGTGGCCGGAGAAACCATAGACTACGGACCGTGCGCCTTTATGGATGAGTTCAGCCATGACCGGGTGTACAGTTTTATCGACCAGGGCGGGCGTTATGCATATTCCAACCAGATGCCCATAGTACTCTGGAATCTTTCCCGGCTGGGGGAATGCCTTTTGCCGCTTATGCCTCAGGATAGTAATGAAGCTGTGCGCATTCTGGAAAATGAGCTGATGAGCACTCAGGCATTTCTGGAGCGCAGGGCCCATGAAAAAATGTGCTGCAAGCTGGGTATATTTGATCATCCCGGGGAGCAGGACAAAGAACTGGTCAAAGACTGGCTGCACTACCTGGAGAGGGAAAAGCTGGACTATACGCAGAGCTTCAGAAATCTTGCAGAGCTTGTAAACTCGGGCAGTTATCCAGGGTGGTTCAGTCCCGGTAATGAATTAAAGGATTTCTGTGACAGGTGGCGCAGAAGGATTATGCAGCAGGGACTGGACCCGGAAGAGATAAAAAAAATGATGAATGAGCACAATCCGGTGTTCATTCCTCGCAATCACAAGATTGAGGAGATAATTGAGGCCGCCAATCAGGGCGATTTCAGCCTTTTTCATGAAATGAATGAGCTTCTGAAGAATCCTTACCTGGAGCAGGAGGGTTTCAAAAGCTATACCTTGCCTCCCCGGCCTGAAGAAGTGGTGGCCAACACTTTTTGTGGAACCTGAATCTGTGGTAAGCAATCAGGGGGGGGCGGAATCACGCCTCTGGCGTGACTGAGGACAGTCCCCGCGTAACCCTGGTGCGGAACAAGCTGCAGAGGTAACCATTCAGGGGATGCCGGAACCGGCCAGGGGACAGTCCCCGCGACACCTTTTACGCACAATTACAAAAATTACAGACGCGAAGTTTTGTGTACCAGCACAGCCGGTACTTAGCGAGGGACAGTCCCCAGGCCTCGTGCCAGTAATCACCACCGAGGATCCCCTGAATGGCTACCTGCAGAGAATGCTGTAGTCAAATGGAATATGGGTTTAAGAACTGTCTTGACCACAACAGGTTTTTATCTGCTTGAGGCAATTCAGCTTCTTCGCAGACCGGATTCCAATATTGATGGATGGTTTCTATCTGGTGATCCATGATGGTCTGAGCTTCTGTTTTTGAAAGAAGAAACTGTTGTGCAGCATCTCTGCAAACATCTAACCGGCTGAAACGATTGTGTCCTGAAATCAACATGGCCTGGGTTGCCTCCTGTCCGGTGCGGAGTTGGGGGCAGATATCATATAGCAAACTGCCGGGCATGGAAAGCCCCGGGGGCAAAGGCAGCACCCCGGGCTGCAGAGGCAATTCCGGCAGATAAATGGGAATGGCATCTGTTCTCTCCAGATAACTTCGGCCATAATTGAACTGGAGGCCCTGGGCTGTGGACGCCAGACGTCCAGCTACTACAGGATGAGTTTGATTCGGAAGCCAGATCCAGACATAAACCTCATTCTGTGTATCGTTTTTTGAGCTTTTAGTGACTTACTCCTGAAACCTGTCATAAAAAACAAGAAACTTAGGCAGGATTAACAGGATGGTTAGGATAATCAGCCACCGGCCTGATGCCGCTGACTGAATTTACCATCCAGCACTCACTTTCTTCCGGCATTCATGAGTGCCGGAAAAAAGTGAGTGCTGGAGTGATTACCTTTTGGCCTGGCTTCCGCCTGTCCCGTTTAATTGCTCGCAGAGCAAGCCCGAAGGGCATTAAACTGGGAGCCAGGACAAAAATGTTTTTCTCTTAATCAATCTCTTAATCCTGTTAATCCTGTCAAAAAAGTTCTTTTCTTTATTGGGTTGCGGGCAAAGCCCGCCTTAGAAATCATCATTTGCTTTCATTTGGCGATTGCGGACAGCCCTGGGGAGTAGTGCCAATTTTTCTGATGCCTGCTTGCTTCGTTCCTCGATCTCGCTCACATCTGCCGAGAAAAGAGGCACGCCAACAATGGCCGCAACTTCAAGGGCTACTCCAAGTTCGACCCTGGGATCCCCTTTTTCTATACGATATAGCAGATCTCGGGAAATACCGGCTCGTTCAGCCAGCTCCTGTGTCTTTATGCGCTTTTCGAGCCTGCCGGTTTTTATAAGCGTTGCAAGCAGGCTTATTGCCCGCAGGGTATAGCGTGAATACGTGCGTACCTTCATTTCGCTCTCCACCTCTAAATGTCTTATTTATAAGACCTGTAGGTATTTTTGTCTTATGTGTAGGACGTACTTTTTCAGAAGATAAAGAATACGTCAAGCCTGAAATTCATGGTTATTTCACATTTCGCGTTTGACGCAAAGTGTGCAAAACTGGTCTCTTTATTCTTTAAAACCGTGTGTGCGGAGCACCTGCATGCCCGATAGAATTCCGCAGGACAGCAAAGTGTATTTTAGTCGGGTGTACGCCTGAAGGCTTCCCGTGCCTAAGAAAATTTTTTTGGCACGCCCTGAATGGTTACGAGACATGGCAAAAATTAACAATAAACAGTGCATTGACAATTGTTTGCGATCTTGCGTAATGAGCATGTAAAAAAGCGCATGTTGCAGTTGCATCTTTTAAAGAGATTTCCCTTGAGCCACCAGGACTTCAGCTGGATTCAGAATTTCAAGCACTTTCCAAAAGCCTTTTCACAATTGTATGTGGCACCGGGACTGGCTCTCCCCGCACTTATTTTTAATACCTGGCAATCATCCTTTGGAAAAATAAGTGCATGAGGTGCATGTCCCGTAGATTATCTTAAAATGGGCTGATCTATTACAAGGATTATGAACATGAAAGCCAGACCAGATTATTTTGGAAAGCTCGAAGAATTAAGCGATCTGCTTCAAAATGAACAGGACCTCGTTGTGGTGGGAAAATACTTTCTCGACAACTTGTCTGATGACAGAAATTTTATCTCAGCCGGAAAATTAGTAAAAGATAAAATGATAAAGCAGGTCCTTAAAGAAGTCGGAAAGCAGTTTGTAAGCCCGGATGCTAAAATCACCAATATGCTGATCACCTACATTAAAGAGTTCGATTTTTACCACGGCCCTTTGTTTCTTGGAGGCAAGCCTTCAAGCTTCTTTTATTACACTAAGCTCCAAATAGGAATGGCCATGATAATCCAGGGCATGGGAAATAATTCCAACACGTCGTTTGTAAGATTCAGGGCAGCCAAGCTCCCGGGAAAAGGGTTTGCAGTTGTCCCTCACAATCCTACAATACAGTAACAGATATCATGGTTTTCAGATGTAGCTGTATAAATTGCTTCTGTGCTGTCTTGAACCTGAACCGAAAATTTTTTGGAGTAAAGTATGCCGGACAGTAATGATCTATTGCAGGGCAGTGGTTTCCTGGTTCAGGACGATCTCCAGGATTGCCTGGAAATCCTCAGGGATGCACCTGTCGGAATTTTTACTTCCACCCCCGGGGGCAGGTTCCTGTCCGTCAATCCGGCCATGGCCCGCATGCTTGGCTATGACTCATCTCACGATCTGATAGATTCCATTACCGACATAAGTGCTCAGGTGTATATTGATCCATTGGACAGAATGGAGTTCATACGCCTTCTGGAGGAACAGGTGGAAGTGTTCAACCACGAGTGCCGGATACGCCGCCGGGACGGGACAGTCCTGTGGGTGGCCCAGAATGCCAGGCTTGTCCGCAATGACAAGGGAAAAATTACGCATATCCAGGGCTTTATCACGGATGTGTCAGCAAAGAAACAGGCCGAAGCAGAGCTAAGAGAAAAGACCGAGCGTTTGAATTCCATTGCCGAAAATATGCTGGACATGGTGTCCATCACCGATCTGGAAGGCAGGTTTAAGTATGTCGGCCCGTCGCATGCCGTTCTGGGATACGACCTGGACTATCTGCCGGGGAGAAATGTCATGGAGTTTGTCCATCCTGATGATTACAAGGAAGTTGAGACTTCTTTTGGAGAATTTCTGGCCTGCCGTGAGGACGGCCGCAGTGTAGAATACCGGTATCGCCGGGCAGACGGCGAATATGTCTGGCTTGAGACTTTCGGAAAGTTCATCCTGGACCAGGATGGGGCTGCCAGAGAAATACTGTTCAGCACAAGAGATGTCACAGAGCGCAGGCAGGCGGAGCAGGCCCTGCGTGAAAGCGAAACCCGGGTCCGGACAAAGCTTGAAGCTATACTCGAGCCGTATGAAGACTTAGGGGGCCTGGAGCTTGGCGATATTCTCGATACCCGGACTGTGCAGGATTTTATGGATGATTTTTATTACCTGACCAATATCGGCGGGGCCATAGTCGATCTCAAAGGGCGGCTCCTTGCTTCCACCGGCTGGCAGGAGATCTGTGTAAATTTTCACCGTGCGCACCCGGATGCCCTTGCAAACTGCAGGGAAAGCGATCTGATGCTTTCCTCCGGACTTACCCCTGGTCAGTTCAAGCTCTACAAGTGTAAAAACAATATGTGGGACATGGCCACCCCCATTGTGGTGGGCGGGCATCACCTGGGCAATCTTTATATCGGGCAGTTTGTCTTTGACGACGAAGAACTGGACATAGAAACATTCAGGGATCAAGCCGGAAAGTACGGTTTTGACCAGGAAGCCTACATCAGGGCCCTGCATAAAGTACGCAGGCTGGATCGCGACACCGTAAACAGAGCCATGCAGTTCTACTCCCGCTTTGCCATGCTTATATCTTCCCTCAGCTGGAGCAACCTGGAACTGGCCAGAAGTGTACATGAACAAAAAGTCGCCACACAGCAGGCCGATGTCGCCAATAAAGCCAAGTCGGAATTTCTGGCCAATATGAGCCACGAAATCCGTACACCCATCAACGGGATTATGGGCATCCTGCAGCTTCTGCAAAGTACCGAACTGAGCCCGGAACAGCAGGAATACACCAATATGGGCATTGTTTCCGCCAGCAGGCTCACCAGGCTTTTGTCGGACATCCTGGATCTGTCCAGGATTGAGGCCGGCCAGATGGAGATACGGAAAGAACAGGTGGATTTAAAGAAGCTGTGTGATTCCGTTGATGAGCTTTTCATGGTCACCAGCAGAGAAAAGGATATATCTTTAGAATTCACCCAGGACCCATGCCTGCCTCAGGTCCTTTTGGGAGACGAGGCCAGGCTGCAGCAGATTGTTTTCAATCTGGTGGGTAATGCCCTGAAGTTCACCCAGGAGGGACGGATAAGCGTAAACTGGCATCTGCAGCAGCGGCGCGGCAGAGATGCCCGGGTGCTTCTTACTGTCTCGGATACCGGAATCGGCATGACTGATGACACACTGGATGAACTTTTTAAACCTTTTGCGCAGGCTGAAAACGCCTTCACCCGAAGATATCAGGGGGCCGGCCTGGGCCTGTCCATTGTCAAAAGGCTTGTGGAGCTGATGCACGGCACTTTGGCTGTAGACAGTACACCGGGGCAGGGCAGCACTTTTTTTGTCTCATTGCCTCTGGGCATGCCTGAAGAGCCTGCAAGCCGGACCAGGCAGTCAGTGGAATCACTACAGCATGGACAAAAGCTGAAAATCCTCCTGGCTGAGGATGATCCCTCCAATCAGTTTCCCATGAAGCTTCTGCTGGAGAAATCAGGACACCAGGTAAGCCTGGCCGAAAACGGCGAGCAGGTTTTGACCATGCTTGCAGACCAGGAATTCGACTGTATTCTCATGGATATTCACATGCCGGTTATGGACGGGGTGGAGGCCACGCGGCGGATAAGAAGCATGGAGCATGGGGCAAGGGGCATGGAGCATGGGGCAGGGGGGCCCAGTGAAACCCTTGTCTACGACAGGGAGCCCTTTGGGCTGTTTCACGGGGCAGGCATGGAGCAGAGGGCAGGGGACAGAAATCAGAAGTCAGAGATCAAAAATCAGAGGTCAGAGGACAGAGGTCAGGAGACAGAGGACGGAGACCGGACGTCAGAGATGGGAGAACGTATCCCGGAATTCCTCAATTCCTCAATTCCTCAATCCCCGAATTTGGAAGTACCTGAATCCAAGACTTCCCGAATTCCCATAATAGCTTTAACCGCTTACGCCATGGATGGAGACAGAGAGAGATTTCTGCATGCAGGAATGGATGACTACCTGGCCAAGCCGGTACAGAAAGAGGACCTGGAGCGGGTACTCAATAAGCATTGCACTTGATGCAGGTTGACTTCAGAGTTGTGTCCTGATGCTCCAAAGTACTGCAGTCCGGAAATCCGAAGCTGGCCACACAGCGCACTGCGCGGCCGGGTCGGGAAGGCGGGATGCAAGTTGCGGCTAAAAACAGTCTATTTGTTCCAGCACGCTTGATTCCGGTTTTCTCCTGGCTGCAGGCTCCCCCAGCCGGTTGACCGCCGGGTACAGCTGCGGCGCTTTTGTCTCCCGCCCCTTGACTTCTGCCTGACTGGTTCCTGTCAGATAAGCCCCCTTTCTCCAAGATTGCCATAACGATGGTAGTTGTTGCTTATGCTTTGTTCCTGGAGATACTGCAGCAACTCTAAGCGCCCCTCCATAAAGACCGGAGTCCGGGAGATGTAAAACCCGGTTTCAGCCGCCCGGGCATAAACCACTTCAGGTACCCGTTCTGGACCGGCATAACGGATCCGGTCCAGTTCCTGGATCATTTCGCAGAGCTCTTCATCAGTTTGCTCAATTATCTGCACATCCCTGTTGAACAGTCTGCCCCTTGTACTGTCCAGAAAACCGGTCACTGCATTTTCAAGTCCAGCAGGCAGACTGATGACAGGCTTGCATCCTGTAACAATGCAGGCTGCAGAGCGCCCCAGGACCTCAAAAAGGCTGTCATCAGGGTGCACCCGGATGGCTACCCTGCCCTTGGGCAGGTAACGCAGCACATTGTCCTGACCACGCAGGTGAAAGTAGTCGTGCTCCTTGGAAAACTCCTTCTCCCACTGGTACAGGTAGCTTTTAACTGCATATATTGTTCTGGTGATGTCTTCTGCTATGTCTTCATGGATGCGGTTCCAGCGCAGATCTATCTCCCATTCGTTGACTGTGCGCAGAAGGTGTGATTCCTGCTGCACCGCACCGGATTCGGGATAGCCGGTTTCAGTAAAATCCATGAACTGATAGACATAGTTGGGGCTTCCAGCCTTGATTCCAGCACCCAGGGCGGATTTGCCCATGCCGCCGAAGGGCTGGCGCAGCACTACGGCCCCTGTGGTACCTTTGTTTATGTACAGGTTGCCGGCCTTGACGCCTTTTTTCCAGATTTCCTGTTCCCGCTGATCCAGGCTCTCCAGTCCGGAAGTAAGACCATACCCGGTCATATTCACCAGTTCTATGGCCTGTTCCAGGTTTTCAGCGCGCATGACCCCGATAACCGGCCCAAAAAACTCTGTCATGTGGGTATAACCTCCCGGCTGCACACCCCATTTTATCCCCGGACTCCAGATATAAGGATTGGCCGGGCTGGGCCGGGGCTCGAGGACCCAGGTTTCCCCTGGCTCTAATTCTGTCAGGGCCCGCAGCAGGTCTTTTTGAGGCGGAGCAATAAGCGGCCCCACCTTGTTTTGAAATTCCCAGGCCGAACCAGTGCTGCAGCTCCTGGCTGCATCCACTAACTGACGCTTAAAGAGCTCGTCTTGGTAGACCTCCTTTTCCAGAATCACCAGAGAGGTAGCGCTGCATTTCTGTCCGCTGTTGCTGTATGCCGAATGAATGATATTTTTGATGGCCTGGTCGCGATCAGACATGGAGGTCACTATGGTGGCGTTTTTGCCACCGGTTTCAGCAGCCAGGAAAACATCCGGGCGGTTTTTGAGGATATGCATGCCGGTATCCGTGCCGCCGGTGAGAATGATATAGTCCACGTCCGGATGTTTAGTAAGTTCGTCCCCGGCAGTACTGCCTGAACAGGGAATAAACTGCAGGACTTTTCTGGAGACTCCGGCCCGATAAAAACATTGAACCAGTTCCCAGGCCACCAGCACTGAGGCTGATGCAGGCTTGAATAAAACCGTATTGCCTGCAGCCAGGGAGGCCACAATGCCTCCGCAGGGGATGGCAATGGGCAGATTCCAGGGCGCAATCACCAGGCCTGTCCCCTTGGGCGAGCAGGAAACATTCAGGTCCTTGTAGATCCGGGCTGAATGCGGATAAAGCTCTGTAAAATCAATGGCTTCGGAGACTTCCGGATCGCTCTCGGTAAAAAGCTTGCCCCAGTTGGCAGCCGCTGAACCGATAAGGTCGCCCCGGGCCCGGCGCAGTTCATGGCTCACCAGGTCCAGGATGCGGTGGCGTTCATCAAGGCTTGTATTTCTCCAGCCGTCGGGATCATCCTTGGCCACCTGAATCGCTCTTTGAATGTTGCCGCTGTCGGCAAGGCAATAGACTGCACTTACGACTTTTCTGTCTTTTGCCTCATCAAGAGTGGATACATCCACAATCTCCCGGGTTTCTGACCCGTTGAATATCTCCTCTCCATCGACAACCACAGGTATGCGCAAAGGAGGCTTTTGACCATCATTCATCCATTTGTCGCGGATACTGCCTGCCCATACAGGGGCAGACCGCAAAGACCAGTCCGTATCAGCCTCATTGCGGAAGGTTCTGGTCCAGTAGCTCCCCATATCTTCAGGAAAATTTTCCTCATTGCGGTCCTGGGTCCTGTTGGGGCTGTCCGGAGCATCCTGCATGTGTCTGCAGGACTGAAGAAACTGATTCTTTAGAAAGGACCAGGCCTTTGAATCGGTAGTCAGATGCGGGGCATAGCGCAGAAAATTTTCCGGGGAAGTGTTTTCATCCAGACGCCGGATGAGATAGGCGATGGCATTGATAAACTGCTCTCTGGAAGCTACCGGGGCATAGAGCAGTATGTCTTTTACGCTTTCCTGCAGGGACCGGCGGACATGGTCCGCCATGCCTTCAAGCATCTCAAACCAGAACCAGTCCGTAACCTCCATGACATGTCCCAGCTCGTGAGCATAGGCCAGCTCAAAAAGATTGTGAGAGGCCACTCCGAGATGGACCGCCTGGATACGTTCAGGCTCCATGCCGTAGGTCAGCATGCGTTTGAAGTTGGCATCTACATCCAGCTTGTTGTCATAAGTGGCCAGAGGCCAGTTGAAATGCGAAGACTCCAGAAGCTCCATCTCCAGGTTGGCTCCCTTGACAATGCGCAGCTTAACCGGAGCTCCCCCGGCAGCAACCCGCTTCAAAGCCCACTCTGTGAGCTTTTTCTGCTTGGAGAAAGCATCCGGCAGGTAGGCCTGGAGAACAAGACCTGCAGAATAATCCCGAAACTCATCCTGCTCCAGGGTCCGGATGAAGGCCTCATAAGTTATTTCCAGGTCCCGATATTCCTCCATGTCCAGGTTGACTATCTTGGGCACTTTCTGACCGTTGCTGCGGACGAAATAGTTTTCCCTGGCCACCCGGAAAAGCTTGGACAGACGATCTTTCATAATCTCCACCGTATGCTCGAAGGCCAGGGAAGAGATCTGGGAATAAAGGGTGGAGATCTTTACGGATATATATTCCACATCAGGATTCTGCATGTCCTGGATATAAGTCTCAAGACGGTGCGCGGCCTCGTCTTCACCCAGAACAGCCTCACCGAGATGGTTGATATTCATGCGCACGCCCTGTTTTTTGCGCTTTTCCAGGTGGTTGTGCAGGGCTTTTTCCTCTCCCGGGATAATGGCCCTGGAGGAAGAATTGCGCATCTGCTGCACAAGCCTGGGCACGGAAAAATGGGGAAAGTGCCTGCCCATCCCCACAAACATCTGGATAAGAAGGCGCTCCACCCGGGAGAAAAAATCCGGTACCCCGTACACAGACAGCAAATGGTTGACCTGGTCGGCCACCCGCTCATGATCATGGGAGCGGAAACACTGGTCGATAAGACGGGTCAGCACCACCTTGTCCATGGGGTGGGTCAACAGCCGGTTCATCTGCTCCTGAATGCTTTTCTCTTCACTGGTGAGGAGAGTGTTGGCGCGATTCTGCCATCTAACTGCAAGATTGACTGCATCCTGCAGGATCTGTTCGTGGTGGGAGGGCATGCTTTCTCCTTATCTGTTTATCCTCCGAGATAGGCCTTGCGTACGTCCGGGTTTTTCAGAAGCTTATCCGCACTGTCCTCCAGAACAATTCTGCCCACTTCCATGACATAGCCTCTATGGGCCAGTTTCAGGGCGGCCCGGGCGTTTTGTTCCACCAGCAGTACTGTCAGGCCCTCGGCATTTATTTCCTTTATTTTTTCAAAGATTGATTTGACCAGGATGGGGGCCAGGCCAAGGCTTGGTTCATCCAGCAACAGAAGCTTTGGATGGGCCATAAGACCCCTGGCTATGGCCAGCATCTGCTGCTCACCACCGGACAGGGTGCCTGCGAGCTGGTCTTTGCGTTCCTTCAGCCTAGGGAAAAGCTCAAAATTCCACTCCAGTCTCCTGTTGATCCTGTCTTTGTCGGTCATGGTAAATGCCCCCAGGTCAAGGTTCTCCTGTACCGTCAAGGTGGAGAAGACCCGCCTGCCTTCGGGCACCTGGGCAATACCCTGAGCGACCACATCATGGCCCTGCATGGTGGTAATATCCATGTTGTTATAAAAGATAGAACCCTTGACCGGATTGATAAGGCCGCTAATGGTCATGAGGGTGGTGGATTTACCTGCACCGTTGGCCCCGAGCATGGCCACGATTTCTCCCTCCCGGACATTTAGATTGATGCCGTGCAGGGCTTCCACATTGCCGTAATTTACAAACAGATCCTTAACACTAAGCAGCATGTCTAATCCCTGCCTTCAGCTTCAAAGGCTTCATCCTCTTCATCTTCTTCCTCAATGCCAAGGTAAGCTTCTATGACCCTTTGATCCTGGGTGATTTCCGCGGGCGTGCCCTGAGCTATTCTGGCCCCGTGTTCCAGAACGATAATATCCTCGCAGATGCGCATAACCAGGTTCATATCATGCTCAATGAGCAGGACTGTCAGGCCTCTTTTCTGCATTTTTTCTATCAGCAGGACCAGCTGGGTGGTCTCATAATCATTCATGCCGCCGGCGGGTTCGTCCAGGATGATGATCTTGGGATTGCTGGCCAGGGCCCGGGCGATTTCCAGCAGCCTCTGGTTGCCGTAGGACAGGTTCATGGCATTGATATCCATGTGCTGCTTAAGGCCCACAAATTCCAGCTCTTTCAGGGCCCGGGCCAGGGCCATTCGCTCCTCTCTGCGCTGAAAAGGAATGCGCAGCATGGAGGAAAGGATGCCGGAGTTCATGCGGCAATGACACCCGGCCATTACGTTTTCAAGCACTGTCAGGTTCTTGAAAAGCCTTATGGTCTGGAAGGTCCTGGCAATACCCAGGGCGACTATCTTATGGGTTTTCAGACCTGTCAGGCTGTGGCCGTCGAACATAATCCGCCCTTCATCGGGAATATAGTTGCCTGTAATCAGGTTGAACACCGTTGTTTTGCCTGCTCCGTTGGGACCGATGAGACCAACGATTCTGCCCTGTTCCACGTCGAATGAGACATCGTCCACCGCCAGCAGCCCGCCGAACCTCTTGGTCAGGTTCTTGATGCTCAGAAGGGTCATAAGGTCTTTTCTCCGGGTTGTATTTTATGAACTGGATATTTTCTTGGCAGCGGGGGCAGAAAGCCCTGAGGTCTGAACACCATCATGGCCACCATGGCTCCACCGAAGACCAGCATCCTGGCTCCGGCGAACTGCCTGAATATTTCCGGCAGCCCGATTATGAGAAAAGCTCCCAGTATTACCCCCCTGATGCTTCCGGAACCACCGAGGATAACAATGACGAATAAAATCACCGACTCCCAGAAATTAAATGATGCAGGAGAAATGAGGGTCATTTTGGAAGCATAGATATTGCCCACCATTCCGGCCCAGAAAGCGCCCAGGACAAAGGCGGTCAACTTGAGATGGTCGACATTGACTCCGCTGCCCTCGGCAGCCACCTCGTCATTTTTGATGTAGTTCAGCGCCCTGACGTATCGGGACTTTTCCAGGTTGTAAAAAAGCAGCACACTCAGGGCCAGAAAGGCCCAGATGTAGTAGAAAAACTGGTGGGGAGTACGGATATCGAAAAAGTAAAAGTCCGGTCTGGAAATCCCGAATATTCCGTTGGAGCCTCCGGTAAGGCCGAAAATATCATTGACCAGGGCGATGCGGACAATTTCTACAATGGCTATGGTGACTATGAGCAGGTAGTCTCCCCGCAGATGAATGATGGGCCTGGCCACAAGATATGCAAAAAGGGCCGCCGCCAGACCGCTTACAGGCAGCAGCAGCACAATGGGAATGTCGTATGATGTGTTTAATATGCCGGTTGCATAGGCCCCTACGGCAAAAAAGGCAGCGTGGCCCATATGAAAAAGACCGGTATACCCGACAATAAAATTAAGGCTCAGGGCCAGAACTGCGTAAAGGCCGATATTGTTGATGACGTCAATCCAGTAGGCATCCAGAAAAAAGGGGCAGGCCAGAATGACGACGGTAAACGCCACAACCTGGATAGTATTCTTGTGTTTGCGCATGTTGCTTCCTGAATAGCTTATGAGTTCCCGGTTGTACTGCTCAGACCTTGTCTGCCACCCTTTCTCCCAGGATACCCGTGGGACGGAATATCAGGATCAGAATGAGCACAATAAAGGCTATGCCGTCCTTCCATGCAGTGGAGATAAAAGCAGCCCCCAGGGCCTCGATTACCCCCAGCAGCAGTCCGCCGATCATGGCCCCCGGGATATTGCCTATTCCTCCCAGAACTGCAGCGATAAAGGCCTTGAGACCAAAGGCCCAGCCCATGGTAAAATTGATCTGGCCGTAATACAGTCCAACCATGACCCCGGCTGCACCTCCCAGGGCCGGTCCAATGAGAAATACCAGGGAGATGATCCTGTTGACATTGATGCCCATGAGTCTGGAGGCCCCATGGTCAATGGCCACAGCCCGGATGGCGGTACCTGTCTTGGTTTTCTGGACGAAATAGTAAAGGATGCCCATGAGAATCAGTGAAGCCAGGAGCACCAGGATACGCATCAAGGGTACATCCAGGCCCAGGATGTTCAAAGTAATGCGCGGCAGGATGTCATCCGGGTAGACCCTGAACCTTGGACCCCAGATAAGCATCACTAAGTTGGAGAGAAAAATTGAAGCACCCAGAGCGGAAACCACGGCAGAAAGCCTGTCAGCCTGGCGGACCGGGCGGTATGCCACCCTCTCCAGTACGACGCCCACTACTCCCACCATGCACATGATTATCATCATGAGTAGTATGACCCCGAGAAAAGGTCCAAGATAGGCAGTAACAGCAACACTGGTGAGAACTGTAAGTCCCAGGTAGGCACCAATGGTGAAAAGGTCCCCATGGGCAAAGTTGATGAGCCGCATGACCCCGTAGACCATGGTGTATCCCAGGGCAATCAGCGCGTAAATTCCTCCGACAGCCAGACCATTGATGAGCTGTTCGAAAAAAAATTGCATTTTAATATCCAGGGTTAGATTTTGAGGGCCTGCTGGACGCTATAAAGCTAAAGTGTCCATGATCTTGCGGATTGATTGCTGAAGTTATCTGTTAATTGCTATCAGGACAGTAGCAATGAACCAGGAACAGATAACAGGTGCCAGCAACCACGGATTGCCCGGAACCCGGAGCCCGCAATCCTTTTCAGTCCAAAACCCGGACTACGGACCCCGGATCCTGGACTTGCTAATTCTGCATAACGAAGTTGCCTTCGTCGTCGACCTGGTACAGTCGATACAGTTCACCGTACCGGTCGCCGTATTCATCAAAGGAGATGGTGCCGGTCAGCCCGTCAATCTCCAGCTCATCGCGCATGTAATCCGCCAGGACATCCCTGTCGGTGGAACCGGTGGCTTCCAAGGCATCAGTGAGAACCAGGAAGGCCTCTCCTGCCAGCACGGCCCAGATGGAGCCGGGATTGGAATCGTGTATTTCATTGAATGAAGACAAAAATTCAGTGGCCTGGGGAGTCTCCAGGTCCTGCGGCACTGGAGGGCTCAGGAAATAAAAGTCTTTTGCAGAGGCAGTACCGGCGATAGAGACCAGATCAGGATTATTGGTGGCATCACCTCCCAGCATGGGTACATTCCAGTTCATCTCGTTTTTCTGCCTCAAAAGCATGCCGGCTTCCGGGTAGTATCCGGTGAAAAACACAATCTCGGGCTCAGCGTTTCTAAGCCTGGACAAGATGGTGCTGTAGTCGCGTTCTCCGGGTGTCAGGGCGTCGAAGAAGACAATTTCCTTGTTGTCCTGTTCCAGCAGCGCGCGGGCTTCATCAGCCAGGCCGCGGGCGTATGAAGTACTGTCATGGAGGATGGCCACGCTGTTGTAGCCCATCTCATCTATGGTCTCGGCTGCGACTCTGCCCTGTTCGTCATCCCTGGGGCAGGTCCTGAAGAAGTAGTTCAGCCCCTGTTGAGTGAGACGGACGGATGTGGCCCCATTGGCTACCTGGATGACTCCGAAGTCGTTATAGATGTTTTGAGTGGCTTCGGTAATGGAAGAGCCATATGTTCCAATGACAGCGGTCACGTCCCTTGTAGCCAGGCGGTTGGCTGCGGAAACCGCTGTGCGGGGATCTCCACCGTCGTCTTCTACCCTTAGATGCACTTCCTGGCCGTTGATTCCCCCGGCCGCATTGACCTCATCCGCCAGCAACTGAACAATGTCCCTCATATCACGGCCTTCACTGGCCCAGGATCCGGTGAGGGGAGCCATGAGCCCGATTCTGATTTCGGCCCAGGCACTGCCCAGTCCCAGAAACATGGTCATGACCAGAGATAAAACCAGCACTTTAACCTGCACTTTCATGGATTGCCTCCTTCATAGGTAGGGTGGTAAGAGGTTGGTGAAATTAAGTATCAGCCTGGAAAAACAAAATTTTTACATAATTGTTTGCCGCTGATTGATGGCGGATTAGATTTAATTAAATGAATTCAATCAGTAAATCAAGAATTAATAATACCTCTGGAATGAAAAAGTTGTTGACCCTGCGTCGGTCCGTTCAGTCAATCCTGTCCGCTAAAAACAGTAAAGACATTCAGGCATTCTGTGGTGGCTGGTTCGCTTGTCACTGCAGCACGGACTTATAAAGGGTTCATGCCTGGAATTTGATTTGTTTGAATTAAAAAATAAAAATCAGGACCGTTAAAGAACGGTGATCAGGTTTACAAGCAAAAAATAGTCCGGCTTAAATTCCTGGTAGGCTTTTTCTAATGACACTTAATCTGGATACGGACCGGGCAGGTTGTTTTTTTGTAAGACAGGGCCTGTAGATGTATTTTTTTTACAAAATTGTGCACTGTACTTCAAGGTCTGATATAAAATTGTAAAAAATCGGTTTTTTTGATGCACCTGCAAAAAGTCGAGAAATCAACAACTCAGCCACACGTCCTGCCACACGTCCTGCCACGCGCTTCGCGTGGTTCGCGTGGTTCGCGTGACATATATCTTTGTTTTTACTGGCCTCTGATGTCTGATCTCTGAAAACAGGCTCCATCTATTAACCTGCCTCGCATAAGTCTTTGATTTTTTTCCCGGCACGCGCTTCATCCTGAGTCTTTTGGCTTTTGTCATCTGTCCGGGCAGCTCTCGACAGGCGACATTAAAATCAACTGTATTTGTTGCACATCTGTAATCTGGTCCAGTAGATGCTTGGTAACATACGGGGGCAAATCATGTTTAAGGTTTGAAGATTTCAGCAACCCGGACAACAAAGCGCCTTACAGACGTTCTTGTTCCTGTGGTTGCAGCTTGTTATCCGGTTTGACATTTTTGTACCTGGGTAAAGAGTAACCATTCAGGAACTACAACTGAGTGCCTCCTGAATGGTTACGGTAAAGCTGTCCGCAAGGGGAAACCCTTAAAGTTGAACCTGAAGCAATCAGAAGGGGCTGTCTATGTTGACTGCTTTGGAACAAAACTTCCGCAATTATGACCCGGGGCCTTATTATGACGAGATGTTCGAGTCGTTCCAGAGGCCCAGGCCGGGATGCAGGGTCCTGCTGGACAAACTGGAGTCTCTTTCCTTCCAGGAGATCCAGGCCATGCAGGCTGCTGCGAAACAGTCCTTTTTTGATCAGGGCATAACCTTTGCGGTTTACGGTGAGGGACAGGGTTCAGAAAGAATAATCCCCTTTGATATGGTTCCAAGAATCATAGAAGCCCGGGAATGGGCAGCGCTGGAGCAGGGGCTCAAGCAGAGAATTTATGCCCTGAACCTCTTTTTAGACGACATCTACAATGAACAGAAAATTATCCGGGATAAAATAATTCCCCGGGAGGTGATAGAGACCTCTGCGGGCTATAATCCTAAGTGCCTGGGCCTCAAGCCGCCCCAGGGTGTATGGTGTCATATATCCGGTACTGATCTCATCCGGGACCAAAACGGAATTTTTATGGTCCTGGAAGACAACTTGCGAACCCCTTCGGGGGTATCCTACGTCCTGGCCAATCGTCAGGTTATGAAAAATATCCTTCCAGCGGCCTTCAGTGAATCCCGGGTCCGGCCGGTGGAGAATTATCCCTCGCTCTTGCTGGATATGCTCTATTCCATAGCCCCGGCAAGTGACCATGTACCCAATGTGGCCCTGCTCACCCCGGGAATTTACAACGCTGCCTTTTACGAGCATTCCTACCTGGCTCAGCAGGCGGGAATGGCTCTGGTGGAGGGTGCGGACCTGGTGATGCTGGACGGTTATGTGCACATGCGCACAACCCATGGACTGGTCCGTGTAGATGTCATTTACCGCCGCATAGATGATGAATTCCTGGATCCGCTTTGTTTCCGCGGGGATTCCCTGCTGGGTGTTCCTGGGATAATGGAGGCCTACCGCAATTTCCAGGTGGCCATAGCCAATGCCCCTGGAACAGGTGTAGCAGATGACAAGGTGGTTTATTCCTATGTACCGGAGATAATAAAATATTACCTGGATGAGGATCCGGTTATACCCAATGTCCCCACATATCTCTGCCGGGAACCCGGACAGATGCATCATGTCCTTTCCAGTCTTCAGCATTTTGTGGTCAAGCCCGCCAACGAGTCCGGGGGGTATGGCATGCTGGTGGGGCCGGACTCCAGCCGGGAAGAAAGGGAGAATTTTGCAGCCAGGATACAGCAGAGCCCACGCAATTATATAGCCCAGCCAGTGATTTCCCTTTCCCGGTCCCCGGTGATAGTCAACGACCGTTTTGAAGGCAGGCATGTGGATCTCAGGCCATACATACTTTATGGTCAGGATATCCAGGTTGTGCCCGGGCTGACCAGGGTGGCACTGAAAGAAAACTCCCTTGTGGTCAACTCTTCCCAGGGTGGGGGCAGCAAAGACACATGGGTACTGTGTGAATAGGAGGTTTTTGTCTTATGCTGAGCCGAGCAGCGGATGCAGTATACTGGATGAGCAGGTACCTGGAACGGGCCGGAAACATAGCCAGATTTCTGGATGTCAACTGGCATTTGACCCTGGATGTCCAGGACCAGTACCTTGACCAGTGGATGCCCCTGGTGGTTACCACGGGGGACTACAAGGATTTCCAGGCCAGGTATCAGGAAGAGAGCAAAGAGGGCTGCATTTATTTTCTGACCGCGGATCCGGTCAATCCCAACTCCATACTGTCCTGCGCCAGGGCAGCCAGGCAAAATGCCATTTTTGTCAGGGATATTCTGCCGGCTGACATGTGGGAGGCCATTAATGTACTGTATCATCAGGTCCAGCATGCCTGTGAACGCCCGGAAACAATTCAAATGATGCCCAACAGCTTCTGCGCGGATGTAAAGTGGAGGAGCCTGACCATAGGCGGCATCGCCTGGGAAACCATGTCCCATAATGAGCCATGGCGTTTTTTTCGTCTGGGAGCCTTACTGGAAAGAGCGGATAAAACATCACGGATTCTTGACGTAAAATACTTCATGCTTCTGCCCAGCATCAACCATGTGGGGTCCACGCTGGATTATATTCAGTGGGGGGCTCTGCTTAAGGCTGTCAGCGGATTTCAGGCCTTCAGGCACGATTACGGCAGAATAGTGCCGGAAAAAGTAGCTGAGTTTCTCATACTGGACCGGGTATTTCCCCGCTCCATCCTGTACTGTCTGTCCCAGGCCCAGTCATGCCTGCACGACCTTACCGGCAACAACCTGGGGCGATTTACCACTTCCGCGGAGAGATACCTGGGGCAGATCTGTTCCAGTCTCTCATACAAAACCATACAGGATATATTTGATCAGGGGCTGCATGAATTCACCGAGGAGCTGCAAATGAAGATGAACAGGCTGGACACAGCAGTGTTTGACACTTTTTTCTCTTTATGGCCTGGTGTTCAGCAGGAGGTTGTTCAGGAGCAGATTAATGCCGGTGGCTGATTTACATAAAAAGGAGTGTATTGCATGACTTTCTGTCTGGGTATAGCAGTAGAACAGGGACTCGTGGGGATTGCTGATACCAGGATCACCTCGGGCAAAGAACTGACCAGCGCCCCCAAGATTACTTGTTACAATTTTGGAAACGGCAATGGGGCTTTTTTCATCATGAGTTCCGGGCTGCGATCCATCCGGGACAAGGTGATAATCTATTTCGATGAAGAACTGGGGCAAAGGGAGGAGCCTTTTGACCGGATTTATAAGGCGGTAAATGCTATATCCAGGCACATAAGGGTTGTGGCTGAAGAGGACGGTGCCTTCCTGAAGCAGAACGGGCTTTCCTTCAACATGCACATGCTTGTAGGGGGACAGCTGAAAAACGATGCCGCGCATCAGCTTTTCCTTGTTTACCCCGAAGGAAACTGGGTGATAATAACTCCGGGCACCCCGTATCACATAATAGGCGAAAGCGGATATGGCAAGCCGGTTCTGGACAGGACTCTTAAATATACAGACGATCTCTCTTTTGCCTTAAAAGTGGGCTGCCTGGCCTTCGATTCCACCAGGATAAGCGCTTCTGATGTCGACTTTCCTGTAGATGTCATCCTTTACTACCGGAATGCCGGAAACATGGTCACTCACCGCTACGAAAAGGATGAACTGTCCGAGATTTCCACCTGGTGGCAGGAAAAGCTGAGGTCCTTAGTTCACGAACTACCCTCGGAATGGGTGGAAGACATAGCTGCCAGGCTGACTAAAGTAAATCCTGAAAAACGCAGTCCAATAGAGCCCCCGGATGGTAGACAGAATTGATCTATTCCATAACCAACACCACTGTTTACCATTTTAACAGGGGAGTCTTTTTTGAGCCCCACTATTTAAGACTTTATCCCCGCAATGATCCCGGGCAAAAGGTGCTGAAGCACAGTATCAGCATAGACCCTCTGCCCACGGGTTACTCCACTGGGCTGGACGTTTGGGGGAACTCCTTTGTACTGGCCTGGTTTGAAGGCTTTCATTCCATAATGCAGATAAAAAGTACTTCCAAAGTACAGACGCTGCGCACAAACCCCTTTGATTTTGTCTTGCCGGGCTCCAGTCAAGGCATTCCCCCAGGTCTAAACCACCAGGAGAAAACCGACCTTAAATCCTGTCTCACCCCCCGGTTTTCTCGGCTCGACAATTTCTTTTCCTGGTTTGACCCAGACACCTGCAAAAGAGATGAAAACCATGTGGTAAGCCTTCTGTCTCAACTGACTAACTGGATCTTCGAGCATGTCAAGCTGGAGCAGCGATGGGACACAGGGATTATACCCCCATCCAGGCTTTTAGAAACCAGGCAGGGGTGCTGCAGAGACCTCTCTGCACTGTTTGTGGAGTTTTGCAGGCAGCTGGGAATAGCCTCGAGGTTTGTTAGCGGATACCAGGAAGGAGATGAAGACATTCTGGAGGCAGAGCTGCATGCCTGGGCCGAGGTTTATCTTCCCGGGGCGGGCTGGCGCGGCTATGATCCATCCCATGGTCTGGCAGTGGCGGACCGCCACGTAGCCCTGGCAGCAGCACCGGACCTGGAAAACATCATGCCTGTAGTGGGAACATACCGGGGAAACGAGGCGCGTTCCAGCATGGAACACAGCGTGCACATGAAAAGACTCAGGTAAATGAAGGCATTCATGGGAGTCCTCGGTGGTAGTTCCCGGCACAAGGCCCTGGGGACTGTCCCCCACTAAGTAATGATTATGCAGCTTGGCAAAATTTAGCGTCTGAACTTTTTGTATTCTGCAGGAAAGGTGTCGCGGGGACTGTCCCCAGGGCCGTTAATGGTTACGTTTGCAGGGACAAGTCCCATTGCACTCAGCTTTTTTAGCCGGGTATGGTACGCTTGTGCTGGAAAAATCACCACTTGTCGTAGTGTATTCTTTCAGGTTTGTATCTGCTGGGTGTCTTGTGGTCCTGGTCGGGGTACCCGATGACGACATAGGCCAGGGGAATTACCTGGTCTGGAAGATTGAACAGTTTCTGGAAACCCTCCTCTCTTTCCTTGATAGGATGAATCCCTGTCCATACTGAACCAAGCCCAAGGCTGTGAGCAGCCAAAAGAATATTCTGGGTGGCCGCTGAACAGTCCTGGACCCAGTACCCGGGGAATTTTTCCAGACTCAAATCAGCACAGACAAGAATGCCCAGCGGGGCTTTATCAGCCATTGCAGCATAGGGGTTGATTTCCTTGACTTTGGACTGGGTTTCCTTGTCCCGGCAGATAATAAAGTGCCAGGGTTGAGCATTGCCTGCGCTGGGGGCCACCATGGCAGCTTCAAGGATGGTTTTTATCTGTTCATCAGTGACCGGCTTGTCTTTATATTTGCGAATACTTCTCCGGTTCATAATGGCCTCAATAACATCCATAAGCTTCTCCTTTTTTGTATACTTGTCAAGGTTCTGGTCTAATAAATCTGAATGTTTTTATTTCTCCAGTCAAGTCTGATGCGTCTGCAAAAAGTACTGGGTTTTTTCCGGCGATCCTGCACAGAAAAAGAGGCCCATTCGGGGCATCATTTGAAAAAGGAAGGGAGCTCATACAACCACCCCCGGCCCCTCCTTGGCTAAGGAGGGGAGAGATAATGAAAAGGTCGGTTATAACCACCCCCGGCCTTAAGAAGTATGGGAGTAAGGGCGTATGGGAGTATGGGAGTCAAAACATCTTTACACCCACACATGGATACCCCCATACCGCCATACTTTCTTCCATGGGAGGGGAGTTTACGCCGTGCGCATAGTCTAATCGTAACCATTCAGGGGGACCTCGGTGGTGGCTGATGGCACAAGGCCAGGGGACTGTCCCCGCTAAGTGATGATTATGATGCTTCACAAAATTTTGCGTCTGTACTTTTCAGTTGTGCAGTAAAAGTGTCGCGGGGACTGTCCCCTGGCCGGTATCTGCCCCCTGAATGGTTACGTCTAATCCAGAGGGGCAGGGTGTCAGAAAAAGTTGCCAACATGCTTGAAATCTGTGCTAAGCGCCTTACATGCAGCTCTTGCTTCGAAGCTGCTTCTGGCTTAGGCTGAATGTAGCCATTCAGGGGGAGCCAGCAATCGCCACCGGGAATAGGCTTGAGGCGTACTCCCCAGCCGTGAGCGGCAGAGCCGCCCGCTCGCCCCGTGAAACACCCAGCACTCACTTTAATAATTTCGGTTTCATCACAAGCAAACAAATGGAAAAGTGAGTGCTGGGTCAGCGCAGCGGGTTTCACCGGGGTGTGCAACGAAGTTGCCAGCCTGCCCCGTTGAATAGCTCAACGAGCTAGCCCGCAGGGCATTAAACTGGGGTGCCAAAAAAATCTTCTTTGGCACGGGAAGCCTTCAGTCGTACACCCGACTAAAATACGCTTTGCTGTCCTGCGGAATTTTAGCGGGCACACGGGTGCTCCGCACACACGGTTTTGAAGAATAAAAGATCCCCAGCAAGGCATTACCCGCCTGGCAGACAGGCAAATTGGCAAATCTCCCCCCTGTAGAGTTACGGCTGAATCTGAACCCAAAAACGGCAGTGGTCGACCTGCTGACCCCGGAGGGACGTCTGGTAGCAATCAACTCATAACTTTTAACTCTCAAGCAGATTATGATTAATGGAAAGCTGATAGAAAGGCTGCGTAAAACTGATCGTTGTGCGCCTTCAGTTTCAGAACTGGCCAGGGACCTGGCTCAGATGCCATCTCAGGATCTAACAGATCTCATGCAGAAGCTGATTTATGATGGCGAAGATAAGGCCCTGGGCATTATGCTCAATGCCGTTGCCTGGGAAAGAATGCGTTTTGACCCCCAGGTACTGTGTCAGTCACTGAAAGTTGTGGATAACCTGGATGATTTTATTTATCCCTTTCGGGACCAGGATGAAGAATCTATAGGACCATTGCTTGACCTTGCCACAGCCAGGGATATTTCCAGTCAGAGAAATGTGCTGGCCGCTGTACTTGCGGCAGAGTTAAGTATCAGGTCGGGCACCAGGAATCAGGAAGTAAAAAAGGTTCTGACAAAAATGCAGCACGGCTTACTGCTTCCCGAGACCAGGGTTTATATTCAGGCAGCCTTGAACATGCTGCAGGACAATGACTGGCTGAGCAAATCTCTGCCAATTCTGGTGGAAAAAGACATTCATGAAGAACTGCCCAGGTCCAGAGCTCCCAGCTACATCGGCAGATCTCAAACAGTCCGCCGGCCTGTGGCCAAAATCAGCAGAAATGCACCATGTCATTGCGGCAGCGGCAAAAAATATAAAAAATGCTGCCTGGAAAAGGACGAGGAGCTTCTTCATGATGCATCCCCCTATGCCGGCTTGACCATGTCTCAAGTGATGGCTTCGCCGGATCTGGTGGAAGACACCGGCGTTATTGACAATATGCGGGCATACCAGCTGAAAAAGGTTGATCCTGAAAAACTCAACCCCAGGCAGTTGTTAGCTGCATACCGGAAGGCCGTCTCTTTCGGCCTGCTTGAAACAGGCTACAATATGCTTTTGGAGCTCAAGGGCAGACCGGAAAAGGAGCAGTTTGCCCTTGAGCGTATGCATGACCTTGAGCAAGAAGCCCTGGATGACGGCAATCTTGAGTTGTCTAAATTGATTCGCAGCCATTTACCGGAAGATGAACCAGACTATGCCTGCAGAGATTTTCACATGTTTCTCCTGGAAAACAAAGATCTGTTTATGGAGATGGAAAAGTACTGTCAAAATGTTCTCAGCAACCAGGACGATTTTTTCAATTATAATCCTGTGGACTTTGCTTTTTGCTTTGAAAAACTGTTTCCCGCCCTGAGCATAATCTTCATTCGTTCAGCTTTGCTGGATGAAAGGGGCTCTTTTCTGGATAGTAAATTCTTAATGAATGTTCTTCGCAGTTCCAGAGCGGATCTGGACCTTGATCCCCTGGATGACCCTGTTGAAGATTATCTGGAATGGTCCATGGATAAGTTTGAGCAGGATGTTGATCTCGAGGCCAAAGACAGGGAGATCCAGGAGCTTAAACAACAAATCTCAGAAGGACGCCGTGATGCTCTCAGGCAGGAGCGGGAATTGCGGGACAAGGAACGTGAACTTGAAAATCTGAGCGAGAGGCTGGAAAAGGAAAACAGACTCAAAAAGACCGGCGGTGCAGAGCAGGCTCAAAGTCAGGACCGGACCGGGGAGCAGGCCGATGTTGCTCATTTAAAGCGGCGTATTGAGCGTTTGAAAATGGAAATCAAAGAGCAGCAGAATGAGCGCAGCAGGTTGCGCAGCCAGCTTGAGTCCAAGCAGAAGGAAAAGTACAAAACTCAGGATCAGGCCGGGCAGGACAAGGAAAAGTCTGAAGATGTTGAGCAGGAACCGGCCCAGGAAGATGGCCTGGCGGTCAACAAAGTGTTTATTCCTGTATATACCGAACAGTTCAGAAAAAGCTGCGAGAATCTGCCGGCAGGCATTGTAGCCAAAGCCCTGCGGGCCGCAGCAGGATTTGCCTCGCACCACAGGGACACCCTGCGCCAGAGTAAAAGGCTGGAGCGGCTTTCCTCGGTTTACAGGGTGCGCATCGGACTTTATCACCGGCTTATGATCAGGTATGAAAAAGATGAACTTCAAGTGCTGGATCTCATCCACCGGCAGGAGCTGGAAAAATGGATCCGGCAGTATTCCGGGCAGGCAGGATGACATTGGCTTTTTTACCCAGATCAGGTTTGACCGAAAATGGGTAAAAAACGCCCTTTGCTATTAAGGGCAATAGTCATTGTATTTTTTGGTGAGTGACAAATCCATCCTGGCACCTTCCCTAAGAGTGCTTGCAATTTTAAAACCTTCCATGTTACTTAAAACTTCGGGCTGTAGGTTCACTTCCTGCCCAAGGCCTTTTTCCATGCAGTTATGAACAGGTCCCGAACAAATCTAAAGCAGATTGAATGCAGCTGTTGCAGCGTAATGTGCTTGTCCAGCTGAACTAAAAAAATGAATATATTCAAGCTTACCCTCCGCAAAAAATTCCTTCTTGCTCTGGTTGCAGCCTGTCTGGTGGCCCTGGTGCCGACCATCCTCATTGGTTGGCAGGTCTTGGAGAGCGGCAAGAACTATTTCGGGCGGGCCTACACAGAAAACTTTACCCTGCTCAAGGCCCAGGAGATTAAGGAGCCTGTAAGCAAAGAGCTGGCCCTGGCCCAGCGCTTTGCAGACTCAGTCCTGTTGAGGCAGTGGCTGCAGGATCCTCTTTCGGAAAACAAAAGGTCCATCTTTTTTCAGGAAGCACAGGGATACCAGGATGTTTTTCAGGACAGCAGCTATTTTTTAGTCAACCGGGAAACCCTGGCTTACTACTACAACGGTCCCGACAAGGAAAAAAGCCAGGAGCCCCGCTATTATCTGGACCCTGAAAATCCTGACGATTCCTGGTTTTTCAGTGCAATGGAGTTCGGCACCTACAATATCAATGTAAATCCGGATGTGCACCTGGATGAAGTCAAGGTCTGGATAAATGTGCCAGTATGGAATGGTGAACAAAAGATTGGCATGGCCGGCACTGGCCTTGATCTATCCGGCTTTCTCCAGGAGTTCATTGCGGTGGATGAACCCGGGGTAACTCCTGTTATTCTGGACTCGGCAGGTCTTATCCAGGCCCATCCGGACCATAGCCTCATAGCCTATGGTTCAGGTGCAGAGATTGATGCGCAGCTGCGTCCTGAGAGGCATCAGTCTTTTCTACAGAGCCATTTCTCCACACCGGGGTACGTTCAAAGACTGAATCAGGCCATGCAGATGGCCCGGGAAAATCCCGCTCAGGTTCAGACTTTCTGGGCCGACCTGGATGGTAGAAAACAGCTCATATCACTTGCCTGGATTCCTGAATTGAGCTGGCATGTGGTCACTGCCGTGGATCTGCAGTCGGCACAGGTGGTGGAAGGTGCCTGGTTGAGCAAGGCTGTGGCTGTTCTGGCTGTCATGCTGGTGCTTTTGCTTTTTATGTTTGCTTATGGGGTGGAGAGAATAGTGCTGCGTCCTTTGAATAAGCTGCATAATTCTGCCGATGCCCTGGCCCGTGGGGAGTATGATGTTGACCTGCCTCCTGCCGGGTCTGATGAGGTAGGAGGTCTGACCCGGGCCTTTTCCGGTATGGCCCGGAAGATCAAAAGCCATACCAGGGAGCTGGAGGACAGGGTCAGGGAGAGGACCGGCGAGCTGGAAGAAAAATCCAGCCAGCTGGAAGCGGCCAGGGATAAAGCTGAAACCGCCAACAGGGCCAAGAGTGAGTTTCTGGCCAACATGAGCCATGAGATACGAACGCCATTGAACGGCATTACTGGCATGATGCAGCTTCTGCAGACCACCAGGCTGGACAGCAACCAAAAGGAATACGTCGACCTGGCCCTGTCATCAGCCAGCAGATTGACGCGACTGCTTTCGGATATCCTGGATCTTTCCAGGGTCGAGGCCGGTCGGATGGTTATTTTGGAGGAGGAGTTTAATGTCCAGGAGCTTTGCAGATCAGTATGCGAGCTGTTCAGGATTCAGGCCGGTGAAAAGGGTATTGAACTGGAATATACCCTGGATCCATCCCTGCCCTCCAGGCTCATGGGGGATGAGACCCGGCTGCAGCAGATACTTTTTAACCTGGTGGGCAATTCACTTAAGTTTACCAGGGAGGGCAGGGTAAGGATAAACTGGACCCTTCAGAAACGGGGGTTGGACAGGCATCAGGTGCTCATCACGGTGACTGATACCGGTTCTGGGATAGCACCGGAAAAACTGGATGACCTTTTTCAGCCATTTGTCCAGGAGGACGGCTCCAGCACCCGCAGGCATGAAGGGGCAGGCCTTGGTCTCTCAATAGTAAGCAGGCTGGTGGATCTGATGCACGGAACTATTTCTGTGGATAGTGCACCGGGCGAAGGAACAGCATTTTACATATTTCTGCCGTTAAAGGTTCCTGCTGCTCCTGAAGCAGACCAGGATGATGCCCTGCAAAACCATAAAGGTGCCGGTAAACCCTTGCGTATTCTCGTGGCCGAGGACGAACCTACCAACCAGTTGTTTGCCGGCAGACTTCTTGAATACCTGGGGCATAAAGTGATGATTGCCGAGGATGGCTCTCAGGCTTTGGAGCTTTTGCAACAACATGAATTCGACTGCATCCTTATGGATATACGCATGCCCTTTATGGACGGTCTGGAGGCTGCCAGGGCCATTCGTACTTCCCGGGAACTGGGAGCCAGAAGAGATGTACCTATAATCGCCATGACCGCTCATGCCATGGAAGGGGACAGAGAGGTATTTTTTCAGGCCGGTATGAATGGTTATCTGGCCAAGCCCGTACAGAAAGAAGATCTGGAAAAGGTTCTGCAAGGTATACAGAATAAGGTCGGGGGATATTTGTATACGCCGGTATAAATAATCCAGACCAGAATTTTCTCGTAAGCCTGGCCAAAAAAGGCGAGCAGGTTTTGACAATGCTTGCACACCAGGAATTCGACTGTAATTCTTATGGATATTCACATGCCGGTCATGGACGGGCTGGAGTCCACGCGGCGGATAAGAAGCATGGAGCCCCATTGAAACCCCTGTCTACGACAGGGAGCCCTTTGGTTAAAGGGACTTCCTGAATCCCTCGATTATTCAATGGGCTCCATTTCCCGTCCGCAGCACAGAGGTATTTCCTGGTCTTTAACTATGTGAATATACTTGTTGCATATAGAACAGTAGAAGGTATTATCTTCAGAGGCCTTGCTGGTTGACCATTGAGTTTTCCGGGGTTCGGGGGCTGGGATGTCTTCGATGTGAAAACGGGCCTGGCTGTTTTTCTGCGGGTGGTATTCACCAACAGGATTGAGCTTTTTGTTCTCACGCACACAGTCCACAATCAACTTCCACAGTTTTTCCAGGTCCTGGGCTTCATCAGTGTTTTCAGGAGCTAATTCCACCAGGTTGTTATCGATGTTGATTTTCATGATGCCTCCACTGGTGCTGGTTTGGTGTTGCTTGTTAATAATAATTGTATTAGATGGGAGATGAGTGAGATTCTTGGCTGTAAGGGCTTGAAATTATTGACTTGATGGCGGAGAGGGAGGGATTCGAACCCTCGGTACCCGCTAGGGTACACACGATTTCCAATCGTGCTCCTTCGGCCAACTCGGACACCTCTCCACTTGATTTATCCGCATGGTTGAGCGATTGTATTTTCCTAAAGTTTTCCCGTTTTACAACAGAATCGACTATGAACATTTGCTCATAAACCATTGCGTTAAGAAGAAATCATATAATCGAATCGTACGATATAGTCAATAGTAAATCATCTCCATTTTTCTTATAATACTGTTTATCCACTCAAATAAAGGGGTGATCCTTATGTGGATTCAACCTGCAGCGACACTAATAAAGTGGTTTGCTTGTTACATCAGGGACAGGTATCCCCGCACTTGTTTATCTGAAGGAAGTTTTGCTGATTTTTAAAAATAAGTGCGGGGAGAGCCAGTCCCTTGAGGAACAAATGATTGTCGTTGACAGGTTAATTGTAACCATTCAGGGGGAACGGAATCGGCCAGCAATCAATACCGAGGAACCCCTGAATGGTTACCATTTCTCTTCCGGGGAAAGTTGTACCTGACACATGCCCTGCCCCAGTAAGTGATGCATAAAGCTGACAACCAGCTGGCTCAAGACTGGGGATCAACTGGCTCTGGAAGTTCAGGAGCCGGCTTGACAGGTGCAGGGCTGTCTGTAGGTGCGGCTGAACGCTCTGCGTTACATCCCATAAAACCAAAAATCAGCATACCGCACAGCATCAGTGCAAACAAAAAACTGACTGTTTTCATTGCCTCCTCCTCCGTTGATTTGATAGTTTAAAAGCCACAAAAATCTATCACTGGAATTCCTGTATCACTTTACATAAAAAATCACAAGCTGATTATGACAGTTTTTTACTAGACTCCGGAAATCTGCCGGATAGCCAGGTTGTAAGTGTACCGTAGCGGGACTGTTTAAGTGTAACCATTCAGGGGGGGCAGGTACCGGCCAGGAGGACAGTCCCCGCGACACTTGTCCTGCACAAATACACAAAGTACAGACGCAAAATTTTGTGAAGTTGCATAATTATTACTTAGCGGGGGACAGTCCCCTGGCCTTGTGCCATTAGTCACCATCGAGGATCCCCTGAATGCTTACGGCAGATAGGTCTTGCCTGCTTCAGCCCAACCTGCTATCTCTTTTTTGTCGGTAAATCGTTTGCCATGTCAACTAAGTAATACAGTCATCGCATTAAAAGGAGAGAATATGTCCAGTATCGCATGGATTGTCCCGGTTTTGCTCCTGGCCTTTTTTATTTTTTATATGTTCCGGACTTACAACCACCTGATCAAGCTCAAGAACCGCTACCAGAATGCCTTTTCCCAGATAGATGTCCAGCTTAAGCGCAGGTACGACCTTATACCAAACTTAGTGGAGACTGCCCGGTCATACATGCAGCATGAGCGCGAAACCCTGGAAAACGTTATCAAGGCCCGCAACCAGGCCCTTGAAGCTTCGAAGCAGGCAAGCTCGGATCCGGGTGAGCCGGACCTTATGCAGAAGCTGTCCGGTGCTGAGGGGCTTCTTTCCGGGTCACTGGGCAGGTTGTTCGCCTTGGCCGAAAATTATCCCGACCTCAAGGCCAACCAAAATATGATGCAGCTTTCGGAAGAACTGACCAGCACCGAGAACAAAATCTCCTTTGCCAGGCAGGCATACAATGATGCGGTTATGGCCTACAATACATACAAGCAGTCCATGCCGCAGGCTGTTTTTGCCCCTGCCATGGGTTTTAAAAAAGCTTCTTTTCTGGAATTCGACAGAGAGGAGATAAAAGAAGTCCCCAAAGTCTCATTTTCCTGAACTTTTGAGTCCGGTTGTATTCCAGCAGGGCAAAAGTATTATCACTGAACGCAAAATTATTTTGCTGCAAAGGACAATATGGATTTTTTCAAGCACAAAGAGCAGGCCATCAGGACCAGCAGGTATTTAGTGTTTTTATTTATACTTGGTACCATAGGTGTACTTGCCATAATTTATCTGTTTATTTTCGGGTATTTTATTTTTAGTTATGGTACGGTTGAGCAAGCCTGGATGGCCATGAACATTTACCGGACAGAGATGGTAGTACTTGGGGGAGTAGTGGCTTTAGTTATCGTGGGAGGCACTCTTTTCCAGGTTTCCAGGTTAAGCAAAGGCGGCAGCGTTGTAGCTGACATACTTAATGCCAGGCTGGTTTCCCCGCAAACCCGGAATAGCAACGAGCAAAAGGCCCTGAATGTGGTGCATGAAATGTCCATAGCCTCCGGCCTGACAAAAATACCCAAGCTGTACGTGATGGATGGAGAAGATTCCATAAACGCTTTTGCAGCGGGGTGGCATGAGGATGACGCTGTAATCGGTCTTACTTCCGGGGCCATGGAGCGCCTGAGCCGTTCTGAACTCCAGGCGGTGGTGGGTCACGAAATAAGCCATATCCAGAACGGGGATATGTACCTGAACATAAAGCTCATGGGCATCATATTCGGCCTGCTGATCCTTACCTACATGGGCAGCTTCGTCATCCGCAAAGCTTTTTATGGTTCCATGATTTCCGGCAACAGGTCCAGGACGGATCCAAGGGCCTTGATTGTAATCTTGATTCTCGGGGCAGGGCTTATCATGGCCGGAGTCGTGGGCATGCTCCTGGGCAATATTATAAAGGCGGCCATTTCCAGGCAGAGAGAATACCTGGCTGATGCATCGGCAGTGCAGTTTACCCGCATGCCTCAGGCCATGGAGGGGGCCTTGATAAAAATCCGGGATATGTCCAGGACAAAAAACAAAAACCACCTGAACAACCCCAATGCAGAACAGGCCAGCCACATGTTTTTTACAGAGGCTGTAAGCAAGTTTGAAAGCCTGTTTGCCACCCACCCTCCCATTGAAGACAGGATCAGGCGGATAAATCCTGATTTTGGACGGGAATAAGCTGGGCCATTAGATTTGAAGCAAGTCCGGGGATGATCTCAAAAGCAGGGAACAGCCCCGAAACTGCCTGCATGAATGTTGCCTGCAGCTGGAAAATGCAGGCCTGGATGCAGGTGCGGAACCGTCCCCATGCTCAATGCAGCGCGCTGATTATGTGCGCGGTGTGGAAAAAGACGCACAGTATATCAACGTTTGAAAAAGGGTTTAGGTTTATTTTTCATCTCCTGGTTTTCCAGGATTGTCCGGGTCCATGTCTTTTTCAGGCTCACGGCCTCTGGAACTGCCCGGGCTTCAGCCGCCCTGAAAGCCGCAACTGGGCAAAACGACCTTGAGTAAAAATATCATGGCCACCACTACTAAAATAAGAACCAGAATGGATTCCATTGTTGACCTCGCAGGTTTTTAGTGTACCAGCAGGTTTTAGTACCTGACAGGTAGGTTATTTGTCATTGTAACCATGATACACGTTGAGTCAACTAAACACCGACTATATTGTATCCGGAGTCTACAAACAAAACCTCCCCTGTAGTGCCGGTAGACAGGTCAGAGGCCAGGTATACAGCGGATTTGCCCACGTCTGTCTGGGTCACATTGCGCTGCAGGGGCGCTTTTTCCTCGATGGTGCTCAAGATGGTCTTGAACCCGGAGATTCCGGAGGAAGCCAGGGTCTTTATGGGACCGGCGCTGATGGCGTTTACCCGGACTCCTTTGGGACCAAGGTCAACCGCCAGGTAGCGCATGGAGGCCTCAAGGGCGGCCTTGGCCACTCCCATGACATTATAGTTGGTCACGGTTTTTACTGAGCCGTAATAGGTCATGGTCATAACCGAGGACCCGGGATTCATGAGGGGCTCGAAGGCATGGCAGATGGCCGGAAGGGAATAAGCCGAGACATCCATGGCCAGCCTGAATCCTTCCCTGGAGGTGTCGATGAATCTGCCCTGCAGGTCATCCCGGTGCGCAAAGGCCACAGAATGTACCAGGATGTCCACCTGGCCCCATTTTTCCCGGACTGTTTCGGCTGCCGCCCTGATCTGTTCATCATCGGTGACATCGCAGTCGAAGATAAACTCACCGCCCAGTTCTTCGCTTATGGGAGCAACTCTTTTTTTTAGAGATTCCCCGACGTAGTTGAAGGCCAGGGATGCTCCATGCTCCTTGAACTGTTCCGCGATGCCGTAAGCGATGCTTTTGTTGTTGGCCACTCCGAAGATGACAGCCTTTTTATCTTTAAGCAGCATATGTCCCTCCCTGCATCAGGTCTTTTCCGGTTAGTAATTTGTATGCCAGCAGATATTTCTTTGTGGTTTCATTGATGATTTCTTCCGGAAGATCCGGAGGGGGCGGGTTTTTATTCCATCCGGAGCGTTCCAGCCAGTCCCGCAGATACTGCTTGTCAAAACTGGACTGTCCCTGTCCGGGCTTATACGTGTCCGCGGGCCAGAAACGGGAGGAGTCAGGGGTGAGGACTTCATCAATGAGCATGATGCGTCCATCCCTGGTGCCGAATTCAAACTTGGTGTCTGCGATGAGAATACCCTTTTTTTCGGCATATTCCCTGGCCTGGCCGTAAATGGATAAAGAAAGCTCCTGCACCTGTTGCAGCATTTCCTGGCCGATTTTTTCCCCGGCCTGTTTCATGTCTATGTTTTCGTCGTGTGCTCCGGCCTCGGCCTTGGTGGAAGGAGTAAAAAGGGGTTCTTCCAGCTTCTGGGATTCCACCAGTCCCTGAGGCAGGGTATAGCCGCAGACCTGGCCGGTGCGCTGGTAATCTTTCCACCCGGAGCCGGTGATATAGCCCCGGACAATGCATTCAATGGGCAAAGGGGCGGCCCTTCTGACCATGACCGAGCGTCCACGCAGTTCTTCACTGTAAGGTTTTAGAGGTTCTGGAAAATCTTCTACATTTGAGCTTATAAGATGATTGTCCACCAGGTCCTTGAACATATCCATCCAGAACAGCGTGATCTGGTTGAGCACGGCTCCCTTGTAGGGAATGGGCTGAGACATGACCACATCAAAGGCGCTCATACGGTCAGTGGTCACAATGAGCAGGGTGTCCGGATCCAGTTCGTAAATATCACGGACCTTGCCCCGTGAAATCAATGGAAATTCAGTGATGCTGGTCTGAGTTACCACTTGCATGTTCTTTACTCTCCTTTAAGTCTTATTTCTACGCTGCGGGCATGTGCCTCCAGGTTTTCCATCCTGGCCAGGCGGGCGATACCGGAAGCGTGCTGCTGCAGATAACTTTTGTCTGTGGCCAGGATGCTTATGTTTTTCTGAAAGTTTTCAACTGACAATGCCTGGGAGAACCTGGCTGTTCCCAGGGTGGGCAGTACGTGGTTGGGGCCGGCGAAGTAGTCCCCCACAGGCTCCGGGCTGGTATGCCCCAGAAATACTGCCCCGGCGTTTTTGACCCTGGCCAGCATGGGCCAGGGGTCCTGCAGGCAGAGTTCAAAGTGCTCCGGAGCAATGCGGTTGACCAGTTCCATCCCTGTCTGCATGTCCGGGACCTCAAATGATCCTCCCCAGTCCTTGAGGGCCTTGCGGGCGTTATCCGCACGGGGCAGACTCAGGAGCTGGTTTTCCAGCTCATGGGCCACTTTTTCAATCAGGTCTGCATCATCAGTCACCAGATAGGTCCCGGCCAGGGGATCGTGTTCGGCCTGGGATAGAAGGTCAGCGGCAATGTAATCCGGTCTGGCGCTGGAATCCGCCAGAACCGCCAGTTCGCTGGGTCCGGCAATCATGTCGATGCCCACCTGGCCCATGAGCAGCTTTTTGGCGGTGGTCACAAATATGTTGCCCGGTCCGGCTATCATATCCACGGCGGGTATTTCCGGAGTACCGTAAGCCAGGGCTGCAACAGCCCAGGCCGAGCCGCATTTGTAGATTTCATCGAGCCCCAGAAGGTGTGCAGTGGCAAGGAGATAGGGATTGAGAGTTTTGTCCTTGCGCGGCGGGGACACCATGCAGATGGATTCCACACCGGCCACCTGGGCCGGGATGGCGTTCATGAGCAGACTGGAAATAAGCGGAGTATCCCCGCCCTGTCCCCCTGGGACATAAAGGCCGGCCCTGGGCAAGGGAGTGACCATCTGCCCTAGAAAAGCACCGTCAGGGTCAGTGGTGAACCAGGAGTTCCTGGTCTGCTTGAGGTGATAGTTCCTGATTTTTTCAGCCGCTGTGCGGATGATTTTCAGGTCATTGCCTGGAATCATGGACATTGAGTCCTGGATTTCCGTTTGTGTGACCCGCAGGTTCTCAAGACTGAAATCTTCGCAGTCGAAAAGCCTGGTATATTCCACCAGGGCCTCGTCTCCAGACTTGCTGATTTTGTTCATGACCTCCCGGACTTTGCCTTCTACGGACATGTCCGGCTGCATTCTGAGGGTCAGCCATGATTTTATATGAGGCCAGTCATGGGTTGAAGTGTAAGAAAACTGTCTTCCGAACATGGATTGTGCTCCTGCTTTAGTATGCGAAACTCGCGAACCTCTTTCGTAAGAAGAACAACAATCTAATGCGCTTCGGTGATTTTATCAAGAACGGTTTTGGTCCCGGTCAAATCAAGGTGAAACCGTGTCTCAGGGCTACTCTGCTCCGGCAACCTGTTCCGCGGCCAGGTGTCCCGGCAGGACGGCCGGCATCCTCTGATACACTCTGGTGGGTTCCATGCCCATGCGGATCTGGTAGATGGTGGTGTAGGTCTTGACTCTCTCCACGTAATCCCTGGTTTCATTGAAGGGAATGCTTTCCACCCAGATATCCGCGGGTATGTTCTGGGATTTGGGCAGCCATCTTTTGACCCGGTGGGCCCCTGCATTGTATGCGGCGGTAGCCAGGACAGGGTTCTGCTGAAGTTCCTGCAGCCGCAGATCCAGGTAAAAAACACCGTAGCGCACGCTGGTGGCGGGATCAGTAAGGCGGTGGGGATTATTCAGGGACTCCTGGAGCCTGGCAGCGATAGTCCTGCCCGTGGCGGGCATGATCTGCATCAGGCCGATGGCCCCGGCAGGAGAACGTACGTCCGGCATGAACATGCTTTCCTGTCTGGCCAGAGCCAGGACCCAGGCAGGGTCCAGTGCCCTGCTGCCTGCATGCTCGGCTATCAGGTCATGGTAGGACAGGGGAAACCTGAGGGCAAGGTCTTCAAACTGTCTTGCACCTGCAGCAGCCTGAATGGCCCGGTCGTGCCAGCCGATACTCCGGGCCAGGACTGCAGCCGCTGCCATCATTTCCCGGTCTTTGCCCTGCAGGGCATGCATCCATTCCCGGCGGGCCTGGATTTCACGGTCCAGGTAATACAGTTCCAAGGACCTCTGAATTCCTGGGGCGCTTTTAAGGTCATCAATCTTTTCAGGATGGGGGTCCAATGGGGAATGGTTCAGGGAATAGGCCTGGCCCAGCCTGTCTGCAGCCAGCAATGAAAAATAGTTCTGCCTGCCAAGCAGGCCAAGATAGATACCCGAAGCCTGCTGGACAAGTCCCTGCTCCTCAAGGGCCCTGGCTCTCCAGTACTGCCACCTTGGAGATGATTTCTGGGAGCTGGAAAGATTGTCCCAGGCATCCAGCACTTCACTGTATTTCTGTTCGTAAAGCGCTGTGCGCACATGCCATTCGCGAAGCCTGGGGGTCTTGAGATCGTCGGGGAGATCCTGGAAACGCTGCAGAGCCTGGTCATGGCGTCTAAGGGCCAGGTAAAGGGCGATGTCCTGCTCTACTTCCGGAAAGTCTTTACGGTCGAGCTGGTTTTTTTCCAGGATATGGTCCCAGTCGTCAGCTGCATCCGGTGTATCCTTGCGCACAAGTTTCTTCATGCCGTAAACAAGGATTTTCCCTTGGGGGGTGCCGGCTGCTTGGGACCAGTCCTGATCTGGTGTAAGTGAAGGATCGCGGGCAATATCCAGCCAGAGATCAAGCCAGGGCTTGTCCTGTTCTGGCAGGTACCTTCCAAGGTATCTTGCCAGTCCGAGCTGGCCCTGATCAATGGAAAGGGCGATGCGCTCCCGGACAAGTTCCGGGGTCAGCCTGTCTTCATCTCGCCAGGCATTAAACAAGGGATCGCACTCATCAGGCCTGGATCTGCCATGCAGCCACATTTTTTCGGCGTGTTCAAAGGCTGCGTCCTTTTGCCCTGTCTCCAGAAGAGCTCTTCCGTATGAGCACTTTGTTTTTTCCCGGGATGAGCCTGCCTGGAAATCCCTGGCCAGCCTGGACCATTCCTGGTTCCCTGCAAGGTGATCCAGCCACCTGGAACGCAGCTGTGAAGCCAGGGGAGTTTGTTGATAATCTCTTAGAAAAGCAAGAATATCGGATTCGCGGGAAATGGAGATGTTCTCCCGCAGTTCTTCAAAAACTAAGTATGGATAGAGGGGATAGTCTATCAGCCCGGCGCTCAGGGACTGGAATTCATCCAGGCGGTTTTCCTGCAGGGCTTTTTCAGCATCAAGAAAATCCTGCCTTTCCTGCTGTATTCCGGCGCTGGAAGGGGTGATAGATAATATGAAAAATAAAGCAGCTGCACATATTGCCAGGCTTTTTTTAAGCTCCATTTCAAGCCTCCGAATGGATACGGCTTTGCCGCAAGAATTTCTACTGACGGCGAAATTAACCCATTACCGGAAGAAGGGCAAGCATGAATGGAAGTTTCGGGGATAAAAGTTTTGATGGTGAGAGAAAAAGGGAGCAGTGGCCTGCTCCCTTTTGAAGTCTTTAATATTGGGTTAAAGCGGACTTAGAACAGTCCTTTTACCTTGCCTGTTTCCGTATCCACGTCGATGCGGCGATAGGCCGGATCGGAGCCTGTGCCGGGCATGAGACTGATGGTGCCGGCTACAGGAACCACGAATCCCGCACCCTTGTAGGTCAGGATGTCGCGTACCGGAAGGGTCCAGTTTTTGGGCACGCCCTTGAGAGAGGGTTCATGGGACAGGGACAGGTGGGTTTTGACCATGCAGGTTCCCATGTCCTTCATGTCCGGATCTTTTTCCATGCGTTTGAGCTTGGCCTGGGCGTCCGGCCCGAAGCTTACACCGTCTGCTCCATAGACCTCCCTGGCAATGAGCTCGATGCGTTTTTCCAGAGGGGTTTCCAGGTCGTACAGGAAGCGGAATTCGTTTTTCTCTTCACAGGCATCAGTGACTGCATCGGCAAATTCCAGGGCTCCGTCCCCGCCGTACTGCCAGTGTTTGGATACGGCCACCCTGGCTCCGGCCTCTTCGCACAGGCGGCGCACAGCCTTGATTTCGTTATCCGTGTCCGTGTAAAAGGCGTTGATGCAGACCACAGGGTTGATGCCGGCCTTTTTGACGGTCTCGATGTGATGCAGGAGGTTTTTGCAGCCTTCTTCCACCCAGCCTACGTTTTCCTTGCCGTATTCTTCGGGCATGGGCCGTCCCGGCACTGGAATGGGCGCTCCACCGTGGCATTTCAGGGCCCGGATGGTGGCCACCACCACGGCGCAGTGCGGCTTGAGATTGGAATAGCGGCACTTGAGGTTCCAGAATTTTTCAAATCCGATGTCGGCTCCGAAGCCGCTCTCGGTGACGTTGTAATCGGCCAGTTTCAGGGCCACGCGGTCGGCGATGACCGAACTCTGTCCAATGGCTATGTTGGCGAATGGACCGGCATGAACGGCCACGGGCTGACCCTCCAGGGTCTGCATTAGGTTGGGGTTCAGGGCCTCCACCATCCAGGCGGTCATGGCCCCGTCCACTTCCAGGTCGGCAGTGGTGAGGGGGCGGTCCTGGCGGTCATAGGCCACAACGATCTTGCCGATTTTATTGCGCATGTCCTCCAGGTTCTTGGCCACGGACAAAATGGCCATGATTTCCGAGCTTACCGCAATGTCGAATCTGGACTGCATCATGGGGCCGTCCATTTTGGCCCCCTGGCCAATGGTGATGTTGCGCAGGGCCTGGGCGCAAAAGTCGATTATCCAGTTGAATTCGACTTTTTTGGGATGAATGTCCAGTCGCTTGAGGCCGCGTTTGGCCAGCTCTTCATCGGTATAGTTGTTTTCATGCTGCATGCGGGAAGTCAGGGCCACCATGCCCAGATTATGAGAATTCATGATGGCGTTGATGTCCCCGGTGAGTCCCAGGGAAAAAGGGGTCAAGGGGATGCACTGGGCCAGGCCTCCACCTGCCGCGGAACCCTTGATATTCATCGTAGGTCCGCCGGAAGGCTGCCTAATGGCACCCATTACAGATTTGTTCCTTCTGCCCAGCCCCTGAACCAGGCCCATGGCGCAGGTGGATTTTCCTTCTCCAAGAGGAGTAGGGGTAATGGCGGTAACGTCCACGTACTTGCCGTCGGGCTTGCTCTGCCGGCTTTCCAGGATCTTGCGGTAATCCAGCTTGGCCACGTAGTGTCCGTGGGGCAGCAGTTCCTCTTTAGCCAGGCCCAGCTGTTCGCCCAGTTCGTAAACTGTCTTCATGCGGCTTTCCGCTTCCTCGGCTATTTCCCAGTCTTTGTGCTTGGTGGGGTCAAGAGCCATATTAGTCCTCCTTGTGTGGGGTTTTTATATCGTCTCCGAAAAAGCATTATCATCTGATCTAATGTTACAGACACGTAAACCCGTCCGGCAATATGCAATCAGATGAAAGGCAGAACATTTCTGGTCTGCGGTAAAAAAACACGGTTCTGTTTGTGTGGGACTTTATACCTGGATTTGAAATGTCTGCCTTCCGGTTGACAGTTTTCATAGACAATATTTGCATTGTCAGCAAGTTGAGGATAAAAGTTGCTGGATAAAGAACTTGGCAATTTGAGGCCCGGTCAGCATATTTTTTGAATAAAGCTTTGTTAATGTCAGGAGCAGGACAGGATGAAAAGTATGGTTCAGGCAGTAGAGGTCAGTGCCTCAAAGCCCAGTCTTTCAGATAATACAGCGGATCTGGACCGGCTGAAACGCTCGGTCCGCCAGGCAACCGGGCAGGAGAATATCACTTGTCCATTGCCGGATATGGCCGGGGTGGCCGGCAGCTTCAGGGACGCAGGCTTCCAGGGCGCGGCTGTGGTAAGGGATACGGGCAACGGGATGGAAATTATCAGTTTTTTCCCCGGGATGCCGCAAAAACTCCCCGGAATGGCTCTGGATCTGGGAACAACCCACCTGGAGGCCTGTCTCGTGGATCTTTTGTCCGGACAGGAGATGGCCAGGGTATCCCGGGAGCATGCACAGGGGCAGTTCGGTGCGGACATCCTGACCCGGATTCATTATGCTGAACGTAATGCAGGACTTGCGCAACTGCAGCGGGCCACGGTTTCGGACATAAATGCCATGGCGGCCGACCTGGCAGGCCGGGCCGGGATGGTTTCAGGGGATCTAATGGCCCTGGGCATGGCCGGAAATACCGCCATGACCCATTTTCTGCTGGGGCTCAGCCCTTATCATATGTGCAGGGAACCTTACATCCCGGTTGCAAATACTGTAGATATTTTCCGGGCCAGGGACCTGGGCCTGGAGATCTGCTCTAGTGCACCAATCTGGGTTGCTCCCAGCGTCGGCAGTTATTTCGGGGGGGATCTTCTGGCCGGGATTGTCGCCTGTGACCTGGACCTTGAGGACCAGCCGGGCATGCTTGTTGACGTGGGCACCAATGCCGAAGTGATTCTGGGAGGCAAAGACTGGCTCCTGGCCTGCGCCGGGGCTGCCGGTCCCGCGCTGGAGGGCGGTGTGGCCAGGATGGGGATGCGGGCCGGTCCCGGGGCCATAGACAAGGTCAGCATTGACCCGGATTCAAAATTCCTGGATTATTCAACCATCGGCGGTGAGCCTGCTCTTGGCATCTGTGGATCCGGTCTTATCGATCTGGCTGCACAGATGTACCTGGCCGGCATGTTGGATACACGGGGTAAATTCAGGCCCGAGTCCATGAAAGAAAGATTTGTAGAAGACGAGCACAACCCCTGTTTTGTAGTTGTGCAGGGGGAGCAGAGCGGCCATGGTCAGCCGGTGACGGTACGCCAGTCGGATATAAATGCCCTGATCCGTTCCAAGGCCGCCATGTATGCGGTTTTAAGCACCCTTCTGCAGCAGGTGGGCCTGTCTTTTGAGGACCTGGGCAGGATAAACGTGGCCGGGGCCTTCGGCAGACACATAGATCCGGAAAAGGCCGTGGTCCTGGGAATGCTTCCGGATCTGCCCCTGAACGTGTACCATCCGGTAGGCAATACTTCTTTGAAGGGAGCCGTGCGGGCCATAACAGACTGTGATTTCAGGCAGAGGATAATGGATGCCGCCAGAAGGGTAACCTATATCGAGCTGAACGTGAACCAGGAATTCATGCACAGGTTTTCCGGGGCCAGGTTTATTCCCCATACTGATGTCAGCCTTTTTCCGTCAGTTCCCAGGCCTCAGGAAGTATGCAGGTAAGGGCGTATGGGTGTATGGGAGTAGGGGAGTAGGGGAGTAAAAGCCTTTATGAATCCAAAATTGTGTGACAGCAACATACTGAAATAACTGAACTGAAATTGCAACTATCAGAAGTTCATAAGTCTGTATAAAGTTTAAGGAGTAATGTCATGTCCGATTTAGTAGCCATATACGGCAGTCCCAGGCGCAAGGGCAATACTGCTGCACTTTTATCCAGGGCGGTGCAGGGGGCCAGGGACAGCGGGGCCTCGGTGCAGGAGTATGTACTCCGGGACCTGAAGATATCCCCCTGCCTGGAGATATACAAATGTCAAAAGGACGGGGAATGCGCCATTGAGGATGATTTCCAGGAAGTCCGGGACCGGATACTGCAAGCCAGGGGGCTTATTCTGGCCTCGCCAATTTTTTTCTACTCTGTAAGCGCCCATACCAAGGCTTTCATGGACCGTTTTCAGTCCATGTGGGTACGCAAGTACTGGATAGATGAGGAGCAGCCCGGAAAAAAAGATCTAAAGCGCAAGGGGCTTTTTATTTCCGCAGGGGCCACCAGGGGGGCCAGGCTTTTTGACGGGGCAGTGTTAAGCGTACGATATTTCTTTGATGTGCTGGATATGCAGCTCTGGGGAAGCCTGCTGTTTCGTGGCCTGGACGGGGCGAACGATGTCCAGAACTACCCGGAATACCTGGATGAGGCATATTCTCTGGGGCGGGACATGTATTATGATCTTTGAACATATCGTATTATTTCAACTGGTTAAAAAGCATTTCAAAAGAGAGCTTTGCTGCAGCCCAGGTGATGTCCACTGGCAGGTGATCCCGCCACAGGGCATCTATGAGGATTGAGCCGACAGGTGCAAACTCCTCGTCCCCGTACCAGAAGATAAACAGGACCGGGAAGCGGGGCATGGGGTAAAGTATCATGCTCAGGTCGCCGTTGCCATGAAGGTGGCCGCCCAGCCCGGCGCATGCCTTTTGTGCGCTCCCGGTTTTTTTTTGAATAAGTGCGGCCGGTTCATTCAGGGGCAGGACATGGGTCCCCTGGTCAAATATTCTGCCTCCGGGAATGCTTGCCGGCTTGATCCACTCATTGTGCAGGGGTTCATCAGGGCAGTGCACCAGGTACCTGAGAATGGACAGCCGGGTATAGCAGCCCAGGTCCTGCAGCAGGACCTGGGCCTGCCTGGAATGGGTGCTTATAACGCGCTCTGCCGGGTCGATGTCCAGTTTGCGGCCCAGGCACATGAGGCTGAAACTTTTTGAACCTGCCCCAGACCCGGCCAGGGTCCTTTTTTTTACCAGCTGCGGATCCAGGCCCTGCAGTATGGCCCAGGCCTCCTGTTCACCGTCATTTGTATTGTATTCGTCTGTCATGATCTGTCCTGGCAAAAGTGTTTATAAAGGAATGAACCCTTTTACTCCGTGCCGCAGAGCCAGCTTTTCCACCATCATGGCCAGCCCGGTCCCCAGGGCGAAAACACCGTCCACCCCCAGGTTGTCCTTGGCTGTTTCATCGAAAAAGATATGCAAAGCCGACTCCAGGTCTTCCGCCGGATACCACCAGGCAATGATCATGGGCAGTCTGGGCAGAGGATATAGAAGAAAAGAAACATCCGCCCTGAAGCCTTTGTCCACTTCCATAGCGTCGAACAGGTCCAGTATATCATAAAAAAGATCCGGATAGTTATCCGCCACCCTTTTCAGAGGTTTTTCACAGCGCTGCTCAAAAAGGCCCGCCCTGGGCCGGCCATGGGGCAGTTCCTTGAAGGGAGCCCAGTTGCCGGTGGGTTCTTTGCCTTTTCCATGCAGTATGTATTGAAGAACAGGTATGCTGACCCAGGGGTTGACATGTATTTCCGAGTCCAGGCCACCCTTTGTGTCCACACTGAAGTTCTTGCCCATTATCTGCAGGGTCAGTTTTTGGTTTTCAAAAATACCACCGGTTCTCCGGGCGGCCTCTGCCAGATCAGTTTCAGGGATTTTCTGCTGCAGGTAATGCATGGCCTGCTGCATATTTTCTTCAGTGCCTGTCCGGGCCGGTTCCAGGTCAGAATATTTATTCAGTGTCTCTTTATCAACATAAGGACATGCAGAAAGCTGTTTATGTCCCTTGAAAACTGAAGCAGCAAAGGCCATGCAGGTAGGTTCCCCGCATTCCCGGCAGTTGGACTGGTTCAAAAGCTGATAGATCTGCATGGGGTTCAAATTCTTGCTCATGAGTTCTCCGGATTATGAAGGTCATTTCAGGTGGTACATTAAGAGCCTGCAGGTTTTCATTGAAGAAATTTTTCCGGGCTGCCCTGCAACCAGGCTTTAGCAGCGAAACCGGCCTGGTGCCAGTAATCACCACCGAGGACTCCCTGAATGCTTACAATAAAATTATGTGTCAGCGCTTAAAACTGAAAGCCTAAGCACAAGTCCTGTTTTTTATCAAGTTTTTTCCGGTGAAGAACACAGCTCCGCTCCACTTTAAAAAATTGCCGCTCATCTAAAAGGTGAGAGGGGATTATTTTTTAAAGCTTTACAGGAATTGTTTTTTTAATGTATGTGTTCTTTCCGTATCAGCACAATCAAGTGAGCTGGTGTAAAGCGTTGCCATAATATCCAGATCCCGAGTATACATCCAGGAAAACGGAAAACTTTTATGTTCAATGTGACTTTTCTTCCCGCAGGCAAACAGGTCCAGGTGGAGCAGGGCGAAAACCTGCTGCGGGCAGCCATGCTGGCCGGGGTACAGTTCAGCGCTTCCTGCGGCGGCAGCGGCAGCTGCGGCAAGTGTAAGGTTCTGGTGGAAAAGGGTGAGTTTGAGTCTGATGTATCTGCCAGAATAAGTGCCGCTGATCAGGAAAAGGGATATGCCCTTGCCTGCATCACCAGGATCAACTCGGATATAGAGGTCCACCTGCCTGAAGATGCCCGGGCAATCGACCGCCAGGCCATTGAAAGGGCCATGCTCACCAGCGTGGAACCTTCCGAGCTGCTTGGCCATATTGAGATCAACCCTTCGGTCCAGAGGATCTATCTGGAACTGCCTCCTCCCTCCCTGGAAGACAATGTCAGTGATATTGACAGATTGACAAGGGCCCTGGAAAAACAGCTTGGCAGCAAAAAGATCCATCTTTCCTTGCCGCTAATCAAGCAGGCTTCCAGTACTCTTCGATCTTCCGGATGGAAGGCCACCTTTACCGTTTTTGCCACTGATGAGGGTTTCGAGGTTACCCAGGTCTTTCCCGGCCACAGGACAGAGCCAGTTTACGGTCTGGCCGTAGACATCGGCACCACCACCATCTGCGCGGAACTGGTCAACCTGGAAAACGGCCGGGTCCAGGCTCATCGCTCGGATTACAACAGCCAGTACTCTTGCGGAGAAGACGTCATCTCCCGCATAGTCTACGCCTCCAGAAACCGGGAAAACCTTGCCCATATCCAGGGCCTGGTCCACAGTACTCTAAACGGCCTGATTCAGGAGATGCTCAAGGAGACCGGGGTGCAAAGTCAGGATATAGCCGACGTGGTCATGTCCGGCAATACCACCATGACTCATCTGTTTATGGGCGTGGAACCAGGCATCAGGGAGGAGCCTTATGTGCCGGTGACAAGTGCTCCGCCTGTTCTTCAGGCCGGTGAACTATCCCTGGAGTGGAGTGATTCGGCCAGGATATACCTGACTCCTTCCAGGGCCAGCTATATGGGAGGAGACATTACTGCCGGGCTTATCGGCTCCAACCTCTTTCGTTCGGAAAAGCTGACCCTTTATATAGATGTGGGCACCAACGGAGAAATAGTCCTGGGCGGCTCCGAGTGGCTCATCGGATGTTCGTGCTCTGCAGGGCCGGCCTTTGAAGGGGGAGCCATCAAGCACGGGATGCGCGCCGCCACAGGAGCTGTGGAACAGGTCCGGATCGATCCCGGTACCTTTGAGCCCATGATTTTGACCGTTGGCCAGTCCAGCCCCAGGGGGATCTGCGGTTCAGGGCTCATTGACGCCATGGCCGAACTGCTCATGGCCGGAGTGATAACCTCCAAAGGACGCTTTAATACAGAACTGGACACCCCCAGGATCCGCGGACAGGAGGCTCTGGAATATGTCCTGGTCTGGGCTGAAGACGCCCAAAATGGTCAGGATATAGTCATCACCGAGGGTGATCTGGACAATCTTCTGCGGGCCAAGGCTGCGGTATTCGCCGGCATCACCACCCTGCTGAACGCTGTGGGCATAACTCTGCAGGATGTTGACGAACTGCTCATAGCCGGTGGGTTCGGCCGCTACCTTGAGCTGGACAAGGCGGTTACCATAGGACTTCTTCCGGAAATCAGCCCGGACAGGGTCAAATACATAGGCAACGGCTCTCTGCTGGGATCCAGGGTAATGCTTCTGTCCAGGCGGATGCGCCAGGAGGCCCTGCAGGTCTGCAAAAAAATGACCTACCTGGAGCTCAGCCAGGATCCTTCATTCATGGATCAGTACGTATCCGCTCTTTTTATGCCCCATACGGACATGTCCATGTTTCCATCAGTTCAGGCCAGCCTTATGGGGTGAGCTTTGGGAGGGCATGGCGCATGGGGCAGAGGGCATGGGGTAAGAAAGCATAGGGCAAAGGGCATGGGGCAGAAGTCAGAAAAGTTAGAGAGTTGAGTGCCAGGAATCAGTTCCGCATTTATTTCTGCTGGTTATTGTCAATCTCAAGAGCAGGAATAAATTTCAAAAGTAATTGCTGAATAAATAGTTAATGTTTTACTTGAAGTTTTAGGCTGTCTGGGTTTAATCTATAAGGAGAATGTTAAAGTGAGTAAGACCATTGCCCTGGTGGGCAAGGGGGGGACCGGGAAAACCACTCTGGCCTCGCTTATACTAAAATTTTTGATTCAAAACGGTCACGGGCCGGTGCTGGCAGTTGATGCTGATTCCAATTCCACTTTGAACCTGTCCCTGGGAGTGGAAGTGGATAAGACCATAGGCGGCATGCGTGAAGATATGACCCAGGAGATAAGGGATGGAGAAATCCCCGCTGGAATGTCCAAAGAGGCTTATGTAGAGTACCAGATGCAGCAGGCCCTGGTGGAGTCCAGCGGTTTTGACCTGCTGGCCATGGGTCGTCCCGAGGGCCAGGGCTGTTACTGCTATGCCAACAACCTCCTGCGCCGCCATATTGACAGCCTGGCAGAAAATTATCCTTTTGTAGTGGTGGACAATGAGGCCGGCATGGAGCATTTGAGCCGGCGCACCACCAGAAATATCGATATAATGCTCATTGTATCCGAGCCCACGCCGGTTGGAGTTATAACTGCGGGGCGTATCAGGAATCTGAGCAGGGAGTTGCAGTTGAATGTGGAGAAAAGCAGGCTGGTGATAAACCGCAGCAGCTCGAATATTCCTGACAATCTGAAAAAAACCGTCCAGGAACAGGGCCTGGAACCGGTCGTACTGCTGCCGGCGGACGAGATGATTCTGGATTTTACGGCCCGGGGGCAATCCCTGCTGGAACTCCCCGGGGATTCTAAAGCGGTGGAAGCGGTGGACAGGTTGTGCCGGGAAGTAATTACGGGTAACAGATAACCGATAACTGGGTTGCGGGCACAGCCCGCATTAGCGACTTACTGATGAAAGCCTGTCAGAAAAAACAAGAAACTTAGACAGGATTAACAGGATGACAGGATAAGCAATCAGCGGCCGGAAGCCGCAGATTGCATTAGCCATCCAGCACTCACTTTCTTCCGGCACCCATGAATGCAGGAAAAAAGTGAGTGCTGGAGTGATAACCTTTTGGCCTGGCTTCCGGCCAGGACAAAATGATTTTTTTCTTTATCCATCTCTTAATCCTGTTAATCCTGTCAAATAGCTCTTTTCTTTATTGGGTTGCGGGCACAGCCCGCGTTGGTCAAGAGATATTAAAGCATACCAGGAGGATTTCACATGTCAAAGATAATAGCGTCTGCAGCCATACGCGGAGCGCATGCCATAGTCTCACGTGCCGAGGAGCGCCTCAAAGAGGCCATTGACGCCAAAGGCCCGGATGAACCGGTGGCCTTTCCCAATACCGGCTACTATCTGCCTGTGATTTACGCCTTGAGCGGACACAAGGTAGAGAAGCTTTCAGATATGGAAAAGCCCCTGGCACTGGCCAGGGACATGCTGGGCGAGATTCCCACGGATTCCCTCTGGCTGCCTTACCTGGGTCAGACCTTAGACAGCGGCATATCCACACTTTTCGCCCAGGAGATAATGCAGGGAGTGCGTTATGTAATTGGCCCTTCACCGGTTCACGGCATTTACCTGGGTGCTGCTGATGACGCTATCATGCGCCAGCGCGGAGTGGAGTTTGTTGACGGCAGCGCTCCCGGATTTGCTGCTGTTGTGGGAGCGGCACCGGACAACGAGACCGCGGTGAAGATCGCCAGGGAACTGCAGCAGAAAAGCCTGTACGTATTTATGGCCGGCAGCACCAACGGGGTCTGTTTCGCTGACCAGCTGGCCGAGGAAGGGGTGCAGCTGGGCTGGGACACCCGACTGGTCCCCTTTGACAATGAAGTCCACGGCCAGGTTTACTCCCTTGGCTTTGCGGCCAGGGCGGCCATGTCCTTCGGCGGGGTAAAGCCGGGGGACTTCAAGAATATCTTAAAATACAACAAGCAGCGCATATTCGCCTTTGTCATCGCCCTGGGCGAGGTGGACGACGAGAAGTACGCCACCGCCGCCGGGGCCATAAGCTACGGATTTCCCACCATTGCAGACACGGATATTCCGGAGATTCTGCCCACGGGTGTCTGTACCTACGAGCACGTGGTGTCGTCCATACCCCACGACAAGATCGTTCAGAAAGCCATCGAGGTGCGCGGGCTCAAGGTGACGGTCACCGAGATACCCATTCCCCTGTCCTACGGCCCGGCCTTTGAGGGCGAGCGGGTGCGCAAGGATGATCTTTTCGCCGAATGCGGAGGCCGCAAATCCACCTGCTGCGAACTGCTGCGCATGCGGGAGATGGAAGAGGTGGAGGACGGCCGGATAGAGGTTGTGGGTCCGGACATCGATGAGCTGGAGCCGGTGGGGGTACTGCCCTTAGCTATAGTGGTGGACGTTGCCGGACGCAAGATGCAGAAGGATTTTGAGCCCATTCTGGAAAGGCAGTTTCATCACCTGATAAACAGCGCCGAGGGTATAATGCACATGGGCCAGAGGGACATTTCCTGGATCCGCATCAGCAGGCAGGCCAGGGAAAAGGGGTTCAAGCTCAGTCATATAGGCGATATCCTGCATGCCAAGCTATTGTCCGATTTTCCCTCCATTGCGGACAAGGTCCAGGTAACCCTTTATACAGAAGAGGACAAGGTCAACGAAATCCTGCAGGAGGCCAGGACCCTGTATAATGAACGTGACGAGCGCCTGGCCGGTCTCAAGGACGAATCAGTGGATACCTTTTACTCCTGCAGCCTGTGTCAGTCCTTTGCACCCAACCATGTCTGCGTCATTACTCCGGAGCGTCTGGGCCTGTGCGGCGCTTACAACTGGCTGGACGGCCAGGCCTCCTACGAAATCGACCCATCCGGACCCAATAAGCCGGTGGCCAAGGGCGAGGTTATAGACCAGCACAAGGGTGAATGGCAGGGGGTCAACGAATTTATATCCCAGGCCTCCAAGGGCAACCTGGAAAGGCTCAAGGCCTACAGCATCCTGGAAGACCCCATGACCTCCTGCGGCTGCTTTGAGTGCATTGTGGCCCTGCTGCCCGCTGCCAACGGGGTTATGGTGGTGGATCGCGACTTTTCCGGCATGACCCCCAGCGGTATGACCTTTTCCACCCTGGCTGGAATGGTTGGCGGCGGTATACAGACCCCGGGATTTCTGGGGGTGGGCAAGTTTTACCTGGGCAGCGACAAATTCATTTCAGCAGAGGGAGGATTCAAACGCCTGGTATGGATGCCCTCGCACCTGAAGGAACGCCTGCGCAACATGCTCCAGGCCCAGGCCGAAAAGGTGGGCGAGCCTGACATGCTGGACAAGATCGCCGATGAGACAGTGGCCACCACCGAGATGGAAGTACTAGAATACCTGGAAAAGGTAGGACATCCAGCTCTTGGCATGGATCCCATGATGTAGAGAGCATCAGCTAAAGTTTGATTAAATTAATCCGGAGGAATTAAAGATGGATAAGCCCATTAGAAGCGCCAACGAGGCTGCCGAGCAGATCGTCAGATGGAGCGATGAACAGAATATAAGTATTTGTTTTGACAAGGCCGGCAAAATGAAGTCCTGCCCCATAGGCTCATCAGGAGCCTGCTGTTCCAACTGTCATGTGGGACCCTGCAGGCTCATCGGCTCCAATGCCGAAGAAGAGGCTACAGGAGTATGCGGGGCAAGCCTGCCAAGCATTGTGGCCAGGAATTTTCTGAGAAAAGTGGTGTCCGGTACAGCGGCTCACTCGGATCATGCCCGGGATATGGCCTTTACCCTGCTGGCCGTGGCCACTGGCGAGGCCAAAGACTTTAGAATCGCTGACGAGCACAAGCTTTTCAAGATGGCCGATATCCTGGAAATTAATCACCAGGGCCGTGATGTAATGGAAGTAGCCAAGGACGTGGCCACCACCCTTATTGATGATTTCGGCCGCCAGAGGGGCGAGATCAACTACCTCAAACGGGCTCCACAAAAGACCCAGGAACGGTGGAAAAAGTGGGGGGTCATCCCCAGGGGAGTTGACCGGGAGGTTTGCGAGGGCATGCACCGCACCCATATGGGTGTGGATCACGACCCGGACAACCTGCTTTTAAACGCTGTCAAGGTTGCCCTGGCTGACGGGTGGGCCGGCAGCATGATTTCAACTGATATCTCCGATGTCCTTTTCGGCACTCCCCATCCCATGCGGGGCAAGGCCGGCTTCGGCATGTTCAAGGATGACGAGGTGAATATCGTGGTGCATGGCCACGAGCCCACCCTGGCGGAGATGATAGTATTAATGGCCGATGACCCGGAAATGCAGGAGTATGCGCGCTCCAAGGGGGCCGCAGGCATAAACCTTGGCGGCATGTGCTGTACCGCCAACGAGATCCTCATGCGCCACGGCATACCCACAGCCGGAGGTTTCACCAACCAGGAACTGGCCATTTTAACCGGCAAGGTGGATGCCATGACTGTAGACGTGCAGTGCATCATGCCTGCCCTGGTAAAACTCTCGGAACGGTTTCACACCAAGGTAGTAACCACCTCTGACAAGGCCAAATTTACCGGTGCCACTCATGTGGGCTATGAAGAGCACCGGGCCGCAGAGATTGCCAAGGAAATCATCAAGCTTGCCGTGGATAATTTTCCCAACCGCAAGAAAAACGGATACACAGCCACGGATCAGCAGGACCTGGTGGCCGGATTTTCCCAGGAATACATCGAATATATGCAGGGCGGGCGTATGCGTGCTTCTTTCAGGCCTTTAAACGACGCCATCCAGGTGGGCCGTATCCGGGGAGTTGTAGGCCTGGCCGGATGCGACAACCCCAGGGTTCCGGCCCAGGGGCTGCATCGCTACCTGGCCAAGGAATTCATCAAGTCGGACGTGCTGGTGGTTTCCACTGGATGCGGTTCACATGCCTGCCAGGCTGCCGGGTATATGACTCCGGAAATGGCCCTGGAGCATGCCGGTCCAGGGCTGAAGGAAGTCTGCGAGGCCATAGGCATTCCCCCAATTCTACCCCTGGGCTCCTGCGTGGACAACTCCAGGATTTTGACCATTCTTACCGCCATGGCCGCTGAAGGCGGCCTGTCCGAAGAGATAGGCGGCATGCCCGGAGTGGGCATTGCCCCGGAATGGATGTCCGAAAAGGCCCTGGCCATCGGGACCTATTTCGCTGCGTCCGGTGTGCCGGTTATTTTTGGCGGCGAGTCTCCGGTAGGGGCCAGTAACGAAGTGACCAGAATCATGAGCGAGACCTGGTATGAGAGATTCAAGGGGGCTTTTCATTTTGAGCCGGATCCGGAAAAGATATTCGACATGGCCCTGAAATACATTGACGCAGCCAGGGATGCCCTCAAGCTTAAGAAGTATGAGCCGGGCAAGTTCGGCGTGGAAAGGGTGCTCATGGATATGGCCGCCCGGCGCGAGAGCAGTCTGTAGGTTTTTAAGTGGACATGAGCAGGTCATGCAACGCGACTTTGAACCTAAAAGCATAAGAGGGGACAAATATCTATGAAGTTGGAAGATATGAACTTTGATGAAAAAATGGGCGAACTTGGAGCCATCATCGGCGAGGAGGAAAGAAAAAGAGGCATACTCATTCCGGCCCTGCACGAGATACAGAACAAGATGGGCTATCTTGACCCGGAAGAACTAAAAGAACTTTCTAAGTCCCTGAACATATCCCTGACCGAGATATACAGCGTGGCCAGCTTCTACAAGATGTTTCATTTCAAGCCCAGGGGCAAAAAAATCGTCAAGGTATGCTTCGGGACAGCCTGCTATGTGCGGGGGGCCAAGGTGGTTCTGGACTCTTTGTCTGAAGAGTTTGACGTCAAGGACGGGGAAACCACAGAAGATCTGACCATGACCTTAGAGACGGTGGGATGTGTAGGCTGTTGCGGCCTGGCCCCGGTGGTCACCTGCAACGAAGAGGTGGTTGGCGAAATAGACGGGAAAAAGCTGGATGCTTTCATTGATTCCGTAAAAGAGGAGTAGGGTACCGGTAATATTCGCTTTGTTCCCCGGCTGAAACCAAAGGCACGCAGCCTGCGGTCAAATACATAAGGAGCAGTATTGATGGAGAGGCTGAAGAGCTTAAAAGATTTTAAATCCCTGGAAGGCTCACTGCGCCGGCAGGAAGGCAATGGAGCCAAGGTCAGGGCGTCGGTTTGCTGCGGTTTGCCCTGTACTGCCCTGGGCTCTCAGGAGATTGCCCGGGAACTGGCTGATGAATCCGCCAGGCAGGGGATAGAGGTTGATATAGTCAAAACCGGCTGTCAGGGTCTGTGCCAGAAAGGTCCTCTGATGCAGGTGGAACCGCACGGGTATTTTTATCAAAAAGTAAAACCCGAACGTGCCGGAGAAATGATTTCCAAAACCATGGGCAGTGGTCAGCCTGTCCGGGAATTTCTTTACCGTGATTCCTTTCTGGACGAGGTAAAAGAACAGATTCAGGAGGTGCCCTTTTACAGCAAGCAGGTCAAAATAGCTCTGCGCAACACCGGGAAGGTGGATCCCCATGATATCCACCAGTATATAGCCGCAGGCGGATTCAAGGCCGTGAAAAAGATGTTTTCCAGAATGAGCCCCGATGATGTCCTGGAGGAGGTCAAAAAGGCCAATCTCAGGGGCAGGGGAGGGGCCGGGTTCCCGGCCGGTTTTAAATGGGCCCATACCAAGCGTTCCGGCAAAGGGGTGCCCAAGCTGGTCATCGCCAACGGGGACGAGGGCGATCCCGGGGCCTTCATGGACCGCTCCATCATGGAAGGCGACCCTTTCAGTCTGCTGGAGGGCATGCTCATCTGCGCTTATTCCATTGATGCAAACTTTGGATTTATTTATGTCCGTCACGAATACCCTCTGGCCATAAAGACCCTGGAAAAAGCCATTAAGCAGGCAGAAGAGATGGGCCTTCTGGGCAGGAATATCCTGGGCACAGGCTTTGATTTCAGCGTATTCATCAAGGAAGGGGCCGGAGCATTCGTATGCGGCGAAGCCACCTCCCTGGTGGCCTCCCTGGAAGGCCAGAGAGGATTCCCCAGGGCCAGGCCTCCAAGGCTTTCGGAGGTCGGGGGCGGAGCATGGGGGTACCCTTCCAACCTGAACAATATCGAGACTTACGCCTGTGTACCCCCCATTATCGAAAAAGGGGCAGACTGGTTTCTGGGCATAGGCACACCGGGTTCTCCGGGAACCAAGGTCTTCTCCCTGGCGGGAAAGGTCAACAACACCGGACTGGTGGAAGTACCCATGGGGATCACCTTGCGCGAAATCGTGGACGAGATCGGCGGAGGAATCCTGAACAACAGGAAGTTCAAGGCCATTCAGACCGGAGGGCCTTCCGGGGGCTGTATTCCGGAGCAGTACCTGGACCTGCCGGTGGATTTTGATTCCCTGTGGCAGGTAGGTTCCATGATGGGATCCGGGGGCATGGTGGTCATGGACGAAAGTGACTGCATGGTGGATATTGCCAAGTTTTTTCTGGCCTTCTGTCAGTCCGAGTCCTGCGGCAAGTGCCCCCCGTGCAGGGTGGGGACCTACCAGATGCTGCAGATAATGGAGCGCATAACTTCCGGAGAGGGACAGCCCGGAGACATAGAAAGGCTGGAAAAGCTCATTGAAACCGTAGGGGAAGGATCACTGTGCGGACTGGGCAGAAGCGCTCCCAATCCCGTGGCCACCACCCTCAGGTATTTCCGGGAGGAATACGAGGAGCACATCCATGACAAGTACTGCCGGGCCAATGTCTGCAGCGGCATGGGAGTTTTTACCATCGATCAGAAGGCCTGCATACTGTGCGGTCTGTGCAGGGATGCCTGTGCCTTTGATGCTGTGCGGGAAAGGCGGTCCAGCTATTTCATAGACCAGGAATACTGCACCAAGTGCAAGGCCTGTTTTGAGATCTGCCCTGTAGGAGCGGTCAAGGTAAAGAAGAAGGCTCAGATTGCCGTGGAAAAAATCAAAATACCCTATGAAGCAATGGTTTCAGTCAAACGCAAGGCCAAACTGACCTTGTGGGATGTTCTCAAATCCAAACCGCATGTGGTAATAACCATATATCATGATTCCACTGTTGCCGACGCCATCAGGACCCTGCATGACCGCAATGTCAGCAGTGTTTTCGTGGTGGATGACAACGCAAAGCTCATAGGTATTTTTACTGAGCGCGATGTGGTGCATTGCTACAACAAGGGCTTTTCCTGCCAGGATACACCTGTGGGACACGTGGCCCGCAAGGATCTTATCAAGTTCGAGCCGTCCATGGGCATCAGTTCAGCCATCCTCATCGCTTCCAGGAACAAGAAGAGGCATATGCCCATTGTGGATGGAGACAGGATCCTGGGCATGGTAACTTTCAGGGACCTGGTTTCATACCTGTTGCCTGAAATAAGCTACATTTAAACCAAGCCGGGGATTACAGGAGAAAAACAAATGCTACTGCAAGATATACTGGATTCCAAGCTGGCCCAGGTGGTCAAGGTGCACCAGGACGAGACCGTGGCCGAGACCATAAAACTCCTGGAAGAAATGAACGTCAGCGGTGTGTTCGTTGTGGACGACAATGACAGGCTGCGCGGCATATTCACGGAAAAAGACGTGGTTACCTGCTTCGCCACCGGGGTGCAGGCCTCTGATACCAGGGTGCGGGAGGTAAAAAGGGGTGATCTTGTTACCTTTGAACCTTCCACTGAAGTAAGCCTGGCACTGGCAACTGCTTCAAAAAACAAAATGCGGCATCTGCCCATAGTCCAGGGGGATGAAATAAAGGGCATGATCACCTATAGAGATCTGGTATCACATGTCCTGCCCGAGATATGCTTCATGGCCGAGGCCATGTAGGAAATAAGAACAACTGTAACCATTCAGGGGGCACTCACTTGTAGTTCCTGGCACAAGGTCTGGGGACTGTCCCCGCTAAGTACTATCTTTGAAGGTTCACGCAACTTAGCGTTTGTCATATTTTAATTGTGCAGGAAAGGTGTCGCGGGGACTGTCCCCAGGCCGTTGCGGCACCCCCTGAATGGTTACGAACAACCGCATCAATGAGCAGAGGTGACAATGAGCACGGAAAACTATGTGGAAGAAAAACCGAAAAAACTCAAAGATATAAGGAAGGAAGCAGAAGAACGGGCCTGTCCTGTGCAGCAGATGCAGTATTTTATTGACGAGTTCCTGGACAAACCCATGTGTGGTAAATGTTACCCCTGCGCCCTGGGTACCGGGGAGGCCCAGATCCGGGTGGCCAGGCTGGCCAGCCGGGGGGCCGAGGTTGACTCCCGGGACCTGGACCTGCTCAGGCGTATCGGAGACAACATGGTCCGAGGCTCCCTGTGCAAAAGGGGTAAAGACACTGGTGAGTTTATCCTGGAGCTGCTTGAAAATTCTCGGGACGAAATCATGGAGCATGTAGACCGGTCATGCCCAAGCAGGGAATGTAAAAGCCTGGTCAGATATGAAATAGTGCCTGAACTCTGCACCATGTGCGGGGAATGCAAAAAGGTATGCAGGTACAATGCTGTACTCGGCGAGACCAAAAAGCCCTATTTTACCGGATATCAGCCCTTTGAAATCAGGCTGAAAAGGTGCACAGGGTGCGGGGAGTGCGTGGACGTTTGCCCTGAGGGGGCCATAGTTGTCGGATCCAATCCCAGAAAAGAAGACAATAGTTAAGATATTAGGAGGTTTGAATGGATAAGCAGGTAAAACTCCGGATAGACGGCCAGGAAGTCCAGGCTCCCGCCGGGATGAATCTCATAGATGCTGCTGAACTCGCCGGGATTCACATCCCCAATCTGTGTTATCTCAAGGGCATGAAAGGGATAGGCGCCTGCAGGATGTGCCTGGTGGAGGTGGAGGGGCTAAAGGCACCTGTAATAGCCTGCAATACAAAAGTAAAGCAGGATATGGCGGTCCATACCAGGACTGAAAGAGTCCAGGAAATCAGAAGATTCGTCGTGGATCTTATTTTGTCCATGCATCCCCTGGACTGCGTTACCTGTACCAAGTCCGGTGTCTGCAATCTGCAGGATTACGCCTACGAATTCGGGCTCAGGGAAAGTTCCTTCAGCAGGAAAAAATTTACCTATCCCGTGGACGAAGGCAATCCTTTCGTTAAAAGGGACCCGGCCTACTGCATCCTGTGCGGCAGATGTGTGCGGGTGTGCAAGGAACAGGGGACCAATGTCCTGGACTTCATGGGCCGGGGAATCGAATCCAAGGTCATTACAGCTAATGACATGCCTCTGCATGAGTCCGGGTGCACTTTCTGCGGCAGCTGTATAGATGTATGTCCTGTAAGCGCCCTGCGCGAGGCGGACAGGGAGCAAAAGGGCCGGGAGTGGGAATTTTCCAGGCATGAATCCGTATGCATGCTTTGCGGCTGCGGTTGCGATATCACCGTGAGTACAAAAGGCGACTTGATCCAGAAGATCAATGCCGGAAGCAAAGCTCCCTCCACTGAACAGCATTTTATCTGCACCTACGGCAGGTTCGGTTACGAGCATGTCGACGGGGGCAAGCGCATTCTTTCTCCTATGGTGCGAAAGGGGGGTCAGCTCCAGGAGGTGTCCATGAAGGATGCCCTGGAGGACCTGGCGGGCAGACTCAAGAAAGCCGGAAAAAACACAGGGTTTATAAGCACGGCCTCTATTCTCAACGAGGATGCCATGACCCTGCAGAGATTTTCCGGGGAAGTGGTCAAGACCTCCAGCATCGACTCCACAGCCAGCCTTTATGCCCGGCCGGAGCAGCTTGAAAAATCCCAGAAGGCAAAAATAGACAAGGCTGATCTCATTATCCTGGTGGGGGTAAACCCATCCCAGTGGACCAGGGTGCTTCCTGCACTGGATGTCGCAGTGCGCAGAAGACTTTCCCGCAAGGGCAGGCTTATAACCATCAACTCCCAGGAAACCGCTTTAGATAAGCTGGCGGAAATAAACTTAAACGGGGACGAGATACAGGCCATACAAGGCATGATCAAATCTGTCCCGGACCATGGAATCAAGGTGGACCAGAAGCTTTTAAAACATGTCCAGGAAGCCTCAACGGACAAGAACATGCAGCAGGCGGCTGAGATGTTCGCCGGCAGCAGCAATCCCCTGATCATTTCCGATCCTGCTTTTTTTGACGTTGCATCCAACCTGGCCTGGATCAAGGGGCAGGCCATGGCCATGCCCCTGGAAAGTAACGCCCGGGGTGTGGTGCTCATGGGTGTCAAAAGCAAGGACAATACTTTTCAGGATATGGCTGCTGTGGAGCATGGCCTGGTGCAGCGGGGCAGAAGCACTGTAAAGCTTCTTTACGCCGTGGGTGATGTGCCTTTGAGCAAAAAGCCGGACGGTGTGGATTTCCTTGTGGTGCAGTCCTCAAGCTTTACCGGACTGGCCAGGGAGGCGGACATGGTTCTGCCTGCAGCTACTTACCTGGAGTCCTCCGGGAGCATGGTGGATTATCTGGGGCAACTAAAGACAGTGGAGCAGGCCATAGAACCCCGGGGTGAATCTAGAACCCACCGGGACATTTTCATTCAGCTGGCCAAAAACATGGGGGTTACCCTGAAAAAGCCCACTTTTTCGGAAGTAAAAAAGGCAGCCGGTTCAGAGGTCAGTCTATCGGTTGCAGATATGACCAGAAAGGAAGCGTTTCAGGAAACCCCGGAATCCTATCTGCAGGCCCTCAATGCCCCGGTGCTTGAAACCTCCAGGCTCTTATGGCTTAAAGAGTCCGGCATGACTTAGATCTGCTTTTAATGGCCGGGTATACTGCATAAGCCGGATAGTTATCCGGCCATTTTACATTACACAACACCACTTTCCTCTGCTGGCCAGGGCTGATTTCAGTTTCCACGGGTTTTCAGCTAAAAAAGTTGTTTTTAGGATGCATCTGCAAAAAGTCAGACATTAACTTGTAGTGGTAAATATGGATCATCTAGTTCTTTGATTTTACTGACTACTGGCCACTGACTACTGCGATTGGAAATAAGACTTTTTGCAGTCACATCTTTTAGCCAGCCATCTGAAACATAAGTAACATATTAGAAAACCAGGGATGATACAATGGACCATGTCTTGGATAAAGTAATTGAAAATTATCATGAAAATGAGGGCAATGCCCTGACTCTTTTGCAGGACCTGGAGGAAAATTTTGGATATGTCCCGGAAGAGACGGTTTATGAACTGTCAGACAGGTTGAACATACCACCCAGCCGGTTTTTCGGCATAGCCACATTTTTCTCTCAATTGCACCTTAAGCCCAGGGGCAAAAACATCATTACCGTCTGCCGCGGCACCCCCTGCCATGTCAAGGGCTCGGAAAAAATCCTGAGCCGCATGCGCATGGAACTGGACATCCCCTCCGGGGAGGAGACATCCGAGGACCGTATGTTTACCGTGGAAGAGGTCAACTGTGTGGGGGCCTGCGGCATGGCACCGGTTGTAGTCATAAATCAGCAGGTCCAGGGCGAGGTGAACATCAAGAAGATGATGAAGGAAGTAAATGAGCTCCGGGCCGAGGAGTAAATTGTCCAATGGTAAGTTATTATCAAAGGACTGTGTATATATAACTGGAGTGGTATGAATGGATAACAACTCTGTTGTGATAAAGGTTTGTTCCGGCACCGGAAGCATTTCTGCTGGAGGCGCTTTAGTTCTGGACGCTTTCAGGAAACTGGTGCTTTCTTCCGACCTGGAGGCGAGTTTTCAGAACAGGTGCAGGGCGGACAAAGTGGGATGCCGGGGTTTCTGTGCCAGGGATGTCCTGGTGGACGTGGTTGTTGACGGGGAGAAGACCACCTACGAACGCGTCAAGTCAGACATGGTGCCCAGGATCTTTGAAGAGCACATCCTGGGCGGCAGTCCTGTTCAGGAATGGACAGCAGACGAGCTGCACCAGTCCTTTCAGGACAACCAGAAAAAAGTCGTACTGGCTCATTGCGGAGAAATCGATCCCGAAGACCTGGATGCCTACCTGAATGTAAAGGGATACCAAGCTGCCCGCAACGCTTTCAACAACATGCATCCCGTGGAAATTATCGAAAAGATCAAGCGCTCTAAGCTCAGGGGCAGGGGTGGAGCCGGTTTTTCCACCGGGCACAAATGGGAGTTTGCCTACAAGGTTGACGATCAGGAGAAATATGTAGTCTGCAACGGCAATGAAAGCGATCCCGGAGCCTTCGCCGACAGGTGCATCATGGAGGGAGATCCCCATGCCGTGATAGAAGGCATGATGATCTGTGCCCGGGCCATTGGAGCCGGCAAGGGCTATATTTATATCCGGGACGGATATTCCCTGGCTGTGAAGCGTCTGCGCCTGGCCCTGAAGCAGTGCTACGAGCGCGGACTTCTGGGTAAAAACATTTTTGAATCCGGTCATGACCTGGACATAAAGCTGTATCCCGCTCCTGGAGCCTTCATTTGCGGAGAGGCCACCGCCCTGGTGCAGTCCATCGAAGGCAAAAGGGCCATGCCCACCCCAAGGATGACCCGCACTTCGGAAAATGGAATCCGGGGCAAACCCACGGTTATCAATAATGCCGAAACTCTGGCCAATGTTCCCAAAATCCTTAGAAACGGCGCATCCTGGTTTGCAGGCCTGGGTACCGACACCAGCGGCGGCACCAAGGTCTTTTCCCTTACCGGCAAGGTGAAAAGCAACGGACTGGTGGAGGTCCCCATGGGAGCCACCTTGAGGGACGTGGTGTACAAGGTGGGCGGCGGCATAGACCAGGACCGGGCTTTCAAGGGCATCCAGCTGGGTGGTCCCACAGGAGGATGTGTGCCCGGGTCCTGCCTGGACAGCCGGGTGGATTATGAATCCCTGGCCTTAGCCGGAACCATCATGGGCTCCGGGGGCATGGTGGTCCTGGATGAGACCAACTGTATAGTGGACACGGCCAAGTTCTTTCTGGATATCACCCAGGCCGAGTCCTGCGGCAAGTGCACTCCGTGCAGGATCGGCATGCGCAGGATGTACGAGATCCTTGAGCGCATAACCATTGGAAACGGCCGGGACGGCGACGTGGAACTCCTGGAGGACCTGGGCAGCCATATCCGGGCCACTTCACTCTGCGGTTTCGGCATGACCGCTCCCAACCCGGTGCTGTCCACGGTCCGGTATTTCCGGGACGAATACAATATACATATCCGGGACAGGAAATGCCCGGCACTGGTATGCAAAAGTCTTCTGACCTTTTCCTGCATAGAAGAGACCTGTACCGGATGCGGCATGTGCAAGAGGGTCTGCCCGGCGGACGCCATTCGCGGAACCAGGAAGAAACCGCACTTCATCGACCAGGAACTGTGCGTAAAGTGCGGTTCCTGTTTTGATTCCTGCAAATTCGGTGCAATACTCAAAGAGTAGGTGAATATATGGGTACTGACATGGTAACCTTGAACATAGACGGCAAAGACGTCACAGTGGATAAAGACAGCACCATCCTGGATGCTGCCAGGAAACTGGATCTAACCATTCCCTCCCTGTGTCACAATCCGGACCTGATTCCTTTCGGAGGCTGCAGGCTGTGCCTGGTGGAGGTGACCGGCACATCCAGGCCGGTGGCCTCATGTGCGGCCCTGGTCCAGGAGGGCATGAAGGTCAAAACCTCCAGCAATTACCTGGAAAGGCTCAGGCGGACCAACGTAGAGCTTCTGCTTTCAGATCACCCCAATGACTGCATGCTCTGCGAGCGGGCAGGTAACTGCAAGCTCCAGGAACTGGCCTATTACTACGGAATCCGGGAAAACAGGTTTGAGGGCGAAAACAGAAAGTATCCGGAGCAGGACCAGAACCCCTTCATCCGCAGGGAAATGGAAAAATGCATCATGTGTGGGCAATGCGTGCGCATATGCGATGAGATTCAGGGAGTGGGGGCCATTGATTTCGCCTACAAGGGACTCTGGACCAAAGTCTGCCCGCCTTTTGAAAAGGACCTGGACTGTGAGTTCTGCGGACAGTGCGTGGCAGTGTGCCCCACCGGGGCTCTCACCGGCAGGATGTGGGCCAGCAAGGGGCGTCAGAAATTCAGGGAAGTGGATACAGTCTGCCCGTACTGCGGGTGCGGCTGCAATCTCACCCTGGCTGTGAAAAAGAATGAAATCGCCAGGATATATTCCAGAAAAGACAGCATCAACCAGGGCATGCTCTGCGTCAAGGGCAGGTTTGCCTACGATTTTGTAAACAGTCCGGACAGACTGACTAAGCCACTCATCAGGACCGGGGCAAAAAAAGATTTTGTTTTGAACCGGGACAACCCATACAGGGAATCAAAGAAGGGTCACGCCTCCAGGCCTGATTATGAACAGTTCAGAGAAGCCTCCTGGGAGGAAGCCCTGGATCTTGTTGCCTTGAGGCTCAAGGAAATAAAGGACCGCCATGGCCCTGATGTCATCGGCGGTCTGGCTTCGGCCAGGTGCACAAACGAGGATAATTATCTGTTTCAGAAGTTCATGCGTATGGCAGTGGGCACCAACAATGTTGACCATTGTGCCAGATACTGACATAGTTCCACCATTGCCGGTCTGGCAACAGTATTCGGTTCAGGAGCCATGACCAATTCCTATGAGGAGATCAAGGACAACGATGTCCTGCTGGTGATCGGCTCCAACACTACGGAGACCCATCCCATTATAGGGTTGGAGATGAAAAAGGCGGTGCGGCGCGGGGCAAAACTCATCGTCATTGATCCCAGAAAGATCGAGCTGGTCAGGTGGTCCCATGATCATCTGCAGCTCAAGCCCGGAACCGATGTGGCCCTTCTCAACTGCATCATGAATGTCATCATTCAGGAAAACCTTGCGGACAAGACTTATATCGACGAGCGCACCCAGGGCTATCCGGCCCTGGCCAGGTCCCTGGAGGGGTACACGCCGGAATACGGGGAAGAAGTGACCGGAGTGGCCAGGGAAAAAATAATCGATGCGGCCAGGACGTACGCCAGGGCATCAAAAGCCGGGATTTACTATACCATGGGGATCACCCAGCATACCCACGGCACGGACAATGTCTTTGCCATTGCCAACCTGGCCCTTATGACCGGCAACCTGGGACGCCGTTCCACTGGAGTGAATCCCCTGCGGGGTCAAAACAATGTTCAGGGGTCCACTGACATGGGCTGTGTCCCTCCGTTTTACCCCGGATACCAGAGCGTGGCCTCTCCCGAGGTCAAAGCCCGGTTTGAAAGACTGTGGAGGGCACAGCTTTCATCCACCCCCGGTCTTACAGCCACGGAAATGGTTGATGCTGCTGCAGAAGGCAATTTCAGGGCTCTGTACATAAAAGGAGAAAACCCCGTGGTAAGCGATCCGGATATGCAGCATACGGTAAAGGCCTTGCAGAACCTGGACTTTCTGGTGGTCCAGGATATCTTCATGACGGAGACGGCCCGGATGGCGGATGTTATACTGCCTGCGGCCTGTTTTGCCGAAAAGGAGGGCACTTTCACCAACAGCGAGAGACGGGTGCAGCGGGTGCGCAAGGCAGTGGAACCCCCGGGAGAGGCCAGGGAGGATTCCTGGATCATTGCCAGTCTGTCTTCAAGTATGGGCTATGATATTTCTTATGACCGCATCGAGGATGTTTTCCAGGAAGCGGGCAAGGCCTGGCCCGCCCTGGGAGGCATGGACTATCAACGCCTGGAGCACAGAGGTCTGCAGTGGCCCTGCCCCACGAGTGATCATCCCGGCACTCCCTACCTTTTCAAAGGGGCCTTTCCCAAAAGGATACCGGCTTTTACTCCTGTGGATTACCGTCCCTCGGAAGAGTTGCCGGATAGTGAATATCCTTTGGTTCTCAACACCGGCAGGGAGCTTTTCAATTATCATACCGGGACCATGACCAGGCGCAGCCCGGCCGTGAACAAGGTCATGCCCCGGGGTTATGTGGAGATCCACCCGGAGGATGCCCGCAGGCTGGGCATAGATAAGGATCAGTTAGTCCGGGTCAGTTCCAGAAGAGGCAGCATTGATATCCATGGCCTGGTGAGCAACAGGCCTCTTCAGGGTACAGTGTTCATTCCTTTTCACTTTACTGAGGCTGCGGCCAATATGCTTACCAATACCGCAGTGGATCCCATTGCCAGAATTCCGGAACTGAAAGTTTGTGCAGTAAAGCTGGAACCCATAGAGAATACGTAAACGTTCAAAGGCCTCTCAACTAATGTCCTTTGGCCTTTTTAAAGTTTGTCAAACCAGGGAGTATGAAAGCAAGGAGAAGTCATGATTGATGCGCAGATGCTGAAAAAACAGATTTTGCTTCAGGATATGGATGAGTATGAGCTGGGCAAAATTGCCAAGATCGTGGAAAAGGTATCCATAAAACAGGGCGAAGTCCTGTTTCAGGAAGAGGATGATACCAGGGGACTGTGGCTTATCCATTCCGGAAAGATCCAGATATCCAAGATGGCCGCCGACGGCTGGAGGCAGACTCTGGTGGTGCTGGGCGAAGGGCATTTTTTCGGGGAACTGGCCATTGTCGAGAAGCGCAAGCACGTTTCCAAGGCCGAGGCCATGGAAGACACAGAGCTTTTTCTGATTCCCAAGGAATCCTTTGAAGAGCTTGTGGCGGATGACTGCGCCCTGGCCATGGATTTTTTCAAGAGCATGGTGGTGGCACTGAGCTCCAACCTGAGGCGTATGAATGACAAATTCTTAAGCGTTCTCATAAGCTATTAGGCCATCTGCACCGTTGCGCTCAGTATATTTACCGTTCGTCTAAAAATATATGCAGGTCTGGCTTTAAGAACCTAAACATTTAAAAGTCGCCTGGAAGGGAAGTGTGTTGCAGACCATAGGTTATTTAACCAGCCGCATTTTTCTTTTCCGGTCTTAAAGGAGGATTTAAACTATGCAGGACAAAATACTCGACGGCAAGGGCGTATCCGCAAAAATCAAGGAAGAGCTTGCCGAAGAAATCAAAGAGCTTCAAAAGAAAAACGTCACCCCCGGTTTGGCTGTGGTCCTGGTGGGAGAAGACCCGGCATCCCAGGTGTATGTCAACATGAAGGAAAAGACATGCAATGCCTTAGGCATTGTCTCCCGCAAGCATGTCTTGCCTGAAGACGTATCCGAGGAAAAACTCCTGTCCATGGTGGACGATCTGAACAATGACCCGGAGATTGACGGCATCTTAGTACAATTGCCCCTGCCGGGACACATTGATGAAAACAAGGTCCTGGACCGCATCAAGGTAGAAAAAGATGTGGACGGATTTCACCCGGAAAGCATCGGCCGGGTGGTGCTGGCTCAGGATGGGTTCAGGGCGGCCACGCCGGCCGGAATCATCGAGCTTTTAAAACGCAGCAATGTGACTCTGGAAGGCAAGGAAGCCGTGGTTCTGGGACGAAGCAATATTGTGGGCAAGCCTGTGGCCCTTCTGCTTTTAAACGAAAACGCTACAGTCACCGTGGCCCACTCCCGGACCAAAGACATAGCTGAGGTGACGCGCCGGGCGGATATCCTGGTGGTGGCAGTGGGACGAAAGGAAATGGTCACAGCGGATATGGTCAAACAAGGAGCCGTGGTGGTGGATGTGGGCATTCACCGTGTGGAAGACGGCCTCAAAGGGGATGTGGCTTTCGAGGAAGTCAAGGAAAAGGCCTCGGCCATTACTCCGGTTCCGGGCGGGGTTGGCCCCATGACCATTGCCATGCTCATGTCCAATACCGTCAAGTCCGCGAGAAAAAGAGCCATTTAGCGGACTATAACTTTTCACCTAAGGTCCGGGGACTTTGCAAACAGGACGTAAAGACTTCACCCTGATAAACCCTGCGAAGCAGGACCGCTATGCGGTATTTAACAGGGCGAGCTCCAAGGATGCGTCGTTCAGACAGTTTACGCCCAGTTTGCAAAGCCCCCGGACCCTAGCTCTTTGCCATTGATGGTAAATAATTATGTTTTTTCAGGACAATGTAAAAATCCTGCCTGCCCCGTTGAAGGCAAAGCTTCAATGGGGCGGATTGCACAGGCAGCCACTTATGAAATGAGCCGGTTTTCCGGTGACCCAGATCCGTTTAAGTCTGTGTAATCTGCGGGCAAAAAGCCACAAGGAGACAGGTAATCATGAGCTACAGCGCTCCCATAGACCGTTATACCGGCAAGATCAACAAAGTTGAAATTGGTACAGGTGATGCCAGCGTGCAGGTAGGAGGGGAAACTACTCTACCTTTTTATCTCTTTGAAGGGGAAATGCCCAACCGCCCCAGACTGGCCATGGAAGTCTGCGATGAAGCCCCCGGGGACTGGGCTAAGGCTCTGGAGGACGTGCTGGGGGATGTCTGGGACGATCCAGTGAAATGGGCCGCCAAGTGCAAAGACGAGTTCGGGGCGGATCTCATCTGCCTGAGACTTCTGAGCATCGACCCCAACGGTGCGGACAAAGGCCCGGACGAAGCCCTGGAAGTGGTCAGAAAGGTGGCTGATTCCGTGGAGATTCCCCTGATCATTTACGGCTGCGGCAACGCCTCCAAGGACGGCGAGGTCTTGAAAAAGGTCGCTGAACAGATGGAGGGCAGGGCCATGGTCCTGGGACCGGCTGTGGAGGAGAACTACAAGACCATATCCGCTGCGGCCATGGGCTTCGGGCACAACGTGGCCGGGGAGACCCCCATTGATGTGAATATGGCCAAACAGCTCAATATCCTCATGACCAACCTGGGCATGCCGGCCGAGCGTATCCTGATCGACCCCTCCACCGGTGCCCTGGGTTACGGACTGGAATACACCTATTCGGTAATTGAAAGGGATCGCCTGACCGCTCTGCAGCAAAACGACGCCATGATGCAGATGCCCATCATCTGCGACATGGGCCGGGAAGCCTGGAAGGCCAAGGAAGCCAAAGTGGGAACGGACGAGCACCCGGAATACGGTGATCCGGTAAAGCGGGGCATAATGTGGGAAGCCATCGGAGTGACCAGCCTGCTGGTTGCCGGGGCGGACATAGTAGTGGTCAGGCATCCGGAGACGGTTAAGCTCATGCGCAGTACCATGGAAGGTCTGGGAGTAAAATAGGGCTCAAGCAGTCTTGTTTTAAGCATGCAGGACACGGAGATTTACAACAAAAATTAAAATGTACCTGGAGGTGCGATAATGGCTTTGACCGGACTTGATATTTACAAGAAGCTTCCCCAGACCAACTGCGGAGAATGCGGAGTGCCTACCTGCCTGGCTTTTGCCATGAAGCTGGCTTCCGGGGGCGCAAGCCTGGATTCCTGCCCCCATGTCAGCCAGGAGGCCAAGGACGCCCTTTCCGAAGCCTCGGCTCCGCCCATGCGGGAAGTAACCATCGGCCAGGGGGACAATGCCCTGAAGATAGGCGGGGAGCAGGTTCTTTTCAGGCACGAGAAGACTTTTTTCAATCCATGCGGCTTTGCCTTAGTTATTGACGATTCCATGGAGGCCGCGGAAGTGGATTCCAGGCTGGAAAGCCTCAAAAAAATGCGCTTTGAGCGCGTGGGTTACGAACTCAAGACCGACCTGGCAGCCCTGAAGTGCTCTTCCGGGGACAAATCCAGCTTTGCCGGCCTGGTGGAAAAGGTAAAAGGGTCCTGCGATCTGCCCTTAGTGCTCATGAGCGATGACCCCGATGTCATGTCAGCTGCCTTAGACGTGTGCGGGACCGGCAAGCCTTTGATGGCTTCCGCCACGCCTGAAAATTGTGATGCCATGGCCGAGCTGGCCAAAAAACACCAGTGCCCTCTGGTGGTGCGCGCTGGTTCCGTGGAGGAACTCTCCGGACTAACAGACAAGATAAGCAAGGCCGGGGTACAGGACCTGGTCCTGGACAGCGGCAGCAGGGACCTGTCCAAGACCCTGGAAAATCTGGTCATGATGCGCCGTAGTGCCCTGAAGAAGAAATTTCGTCCCCTGGGCTACCCCACCATCACTTTTCCCTGCCAGGAAACCCAGGATGAAATGCTGGAAGCCATCCACGCCTCTGTTTACGTCATGAAGTACGGCGGAATAATGGTCATGAACAATCTGGAGCCATGGAGCGCCCTGCCGCTGTTTGTCCTGCGCCAGAACATCTATACCGACCCCCAGAGGCCTATGCAGGTCAAGGAGGGTTTCTACGATTTCGCTTCCCCGGACGAATCTTCACCTGTGCTGGTGACCACCAATTTCTCCCTGACCTATTTCATAGTGTCCTCGGAGATCGAGTCCAGCAAGCGTCCGGCCCACCTGGGCATCGTGGATTCCGAGGGCCTGTCGACACTTACCGCCTGGGCCGCGGGCAAGTTCACCGCGGAAAAGATTGCGGCATTTATCAAGAAAAGCGGCATCGAAGACAAAGTCAAGCACCGCAAGGTAGTCATTCCAGGATATGTGGCCCAGATCAAGGGTGAGCTGGAAGAAGAGCTTGAAGGCTGGGAAGTTATGGTCGGGCCCAGGGAAGCAAGTGAAATTCCCGGTTTTCTCAAGTCCTGGCAATAGACTGTTTTTTTTACAGACAGGTAGATATATGAAACTGGCAGTAAGCGGTAAAGGCGGCGTGGGCAAGACCACCATCAGCGCCTGCCTGGCCAGGCTCTTCGCCGGGCATGGCTACAGGGTGCTGGCCATAGACGCGGATCCTGACTCCAACCTGGCTTCGGCCCTGGGAATACCTCCGGAAAAGGCTGAGCAGATCCTGCCCATTTCCAGGGCCACGGAGCTCATTGAAGAGCGCACCGGGGCCAAGCCCGGACAGAGCGGGTCCATGTTCAAATTAAACCCCAGAGTGGACGACCTTCCGGACAGCATGTCCGTAGAGCACGATGGAGTCAGGCTTCTGGTGCTGGGGGCTATAGAAAAAGGGGGGCATGGCTGTATCTGCCCCCAGAGCGCTCTGCTCAAGAGCCTGGTCAGCCACGTGGTGCTCAGAAGAAAGGAACTTGTCCTTCTGGATATGGAGGCCGGCATAGAGCACCTGGGCCGGGGCACCGCCCAGGGGGTGGATGCCCTGCTGGTGGTGGCCGACCCGGACCGCCAGAGCATCCAGACCGCCAGGACCATAGACAGGCTGGCCAGAGAAACTGGAATAGAAAAAGTACTGGTGATTCTAAACAAGATCCGCTCCTCTGAAGAGGAAGAGCTTTTAAGACAGGGACTCAAGGATATGCATATCCTGGGAGTTGTGCAGGACAGTCCCGGAGTCCGCCTGGCTTCACTTAAGGAGGCTGCCCCGGATCCCGGGGATGCCGCTTTCACCCGGCAGATAGAGGTTCTGGTGAATGGTTTGAAAGAGCGTTTGTAATTATTCACTATTTGTGAGCACAGAGCTATGGTCCGGGGGCTTTGCAAAATGGGCGTAAACTGTCTGAACGACGTAGGAAGCGTTAATCAAAACCGTAAAACACCGAACTTAATTTAAAGTATCTTATAGTAAATATTGCGATTATCAAAAACTGTTTGTAGGTTTTGATTTACGCTTCCTTGGAGTGAGTTTTTACGTCCTGTTTGCAAAGTCCCCGGACCTTAGTTACGTAAGGTTGCAGTAACAAGAAATGGATATTCTGACCTGGAATCAAGGGGGAAATATGTTAATTATCGGTGAGAAGATCAATGTCATGCTCAAGCAGATCGGGCAGGCCATGAAGGACAGGGACAAAAAGCCCATCCAGGACCTGGCCGTGAGCCAGGTGCAGGCAGGAGCCAATGCCCTGGACATAAACGCTGGTCCGGCCACCAAGAACGGCCCGGAAATCATGCAGTGGCTGGTGAACACTGTTCAGGAGGTTACAGACGTGACCCTGTCCCTGGACACCACCAACGCCGAGGCCATGGAGGCCGGGCTGCAGGTATGCAAAAATCCGGCAATAATCAACTCTACTTCCGGGGACAGGGCCAAGCTGGAGACAATTATGCCCATGGCCAAAAAATACGATGCCGACGTCATAGGCCTGACCATGACTTCGGCCGGCGTCTCCCGGGACGCCAACGAGCGGGTGGCCATTGCCGTGGATATCATGACAGCCATGGCTGAATTCGACGTTCCCGTGGAGCGTTTGTATCTTGACCCCCTGATTCTCCCGGTGGGAGTGGCCCAGAACCAGGCCATGGAAGTGGTGGAGGCCATCAAGATGTTTCGCCAGCTCAACGACCCGCCCATCAAATCCGTGGTGGGCCTGAGTAACGTTTATAATGGCACACCTGAAAGGCTGCACAGTATTCTAAGTTCCACCTACCTGGTCATGCTCATGACCGTAGGCCTGGACGCAGCCATAGCCGATCCCATGGATCAAAGGCTCATGGAGAGTATGAAGACCGCCCGCCTTTTCAAAAACGACATCCTCTACTGCGACTCATACCTGGAATAAATTTTTCAGGGGGCCGGCCTCTTGGCATAGCCGGCCCCGTCCAAACTTACAAGGAGTGCTATATCCATGAAGATTAATGCAATGCCTCCCTGCCAGGCAAAATGCCCCATCCACATGGATGTCCAGGGCTATGTGGCGGCCATTGCCAGGGGAGACGTGCAGGAAGCCGACAGGATTATCCGCAGAACCAACCCTTTTCCTTCAGTTTGCGGGCGTATCTGTACCCGGGAATGCGAATCCGTTTGCCGCCGGGGTAAAAGCGTGGATGAGCCGGTGGCCATCAGGGCCCTTAAGCGTTTTGCCTCGGACAGTGCCTCCGTTGGTTCAGAAGTTCCAGGCCCGGAAGTTCGTTTTTCAGAGAAAATCGGCATAGTGGGAGCCGGCCCTGCCGGCCTGACTGCGGCCCACGACCTGGCTCTCATGGGCTACAGCGTAACGGTCTTTGAATCCGAGGATGAGCCTGGAGGCATGCTCACCCGGGGTATTCCCAGGTACAGGCTGCCCCTGGACCTGGTGCGCTCAGAGGTGGACCGCATCCGTTCCCTGGGCGTGGAAATAAAAACCGGGTACATGCTGGGCAGGGATATTTTCCTGCAGGACCTGCAAAAGGATTTTGATGCTGTATTTCTGGGTATGGGCAGTGAAAAAAGCACCTGTCCCGAGTGCAGCGGAATGGAGCTCTCCGGAGTCTGGACTGCCGTGGAGTTTTTAAAGGACGTCAGCCGGGGTAAAAAATTCAATCCGGGCAATAAAGTCATTGTCATCGGAGGCGGTCATACAGCCATAGATGCGGCCCGGACCTGTCTAAGGCTGGGGGCCAAAGATGTAACCATTGCTTATCGCCGCACCATTGATGAAATGCCCGCAGGGATGGACGAGGTGGAAGATGCCCGGGAAGAAGGGGTCAGGTTTGAGTTCCTTACGGCTCCGGAAGCCTTTGAAGGCAGCGGCAAAGTAGAAAAAATGCGCTGCGTGCGCATGGATCTGGACAAGTCCTGCGGGGGAAAAGGCAAGCTGACCTGTGTGGAGGACTCTGCTTTCGAGATGGAGGCGGATACCATCATCCTGGCCACGGGCTACGCACCCAGGACCGAGGCCGTGCAGGAACTCTGCACAGAAGGAGGGGACAGGCTGGAAATAAAGGACGCCGCCGGGGCCACCAGGACTTCAGGGGTGTTTGCCGGAGGAGATTTTGTCAGCGGACCCACTACAGTGGTGCAGGCCATAGCATCGGGCAGAAAGGCGGCTGATGCAGTGCACAGGTATCTGCGCGGCATGGATCAGTCACCGGAAGAACAGGAAGAGGTTCTTGAGGACCTGGATGATGATGTGGCCCGCCTTGTGCCTGAGGCCGGCAGGGAAAAGCCGGTTTGCCTTGATCCCGGCTCCAGGGTTCATTCCTTCGATGAAGTGGAGCATGCTTTCACTCCAGAACAGGCCAGGGCGGAAGCATCCCGCTGCCTGCACTGCAGCCTTGGGGCCCATGTTTCCCAAGACTGCGCAGTATGCCTGAACTGCGTCCTGGTCTGTCCGTATAATGTCCCCAGGCCGGGTGAGGAAAAGGCTGTCATTGATATGAGCCAGTGCCAGGCCTGCGGGATCTGCGCCGGTCAATGCCCGGCTGCGGCCATCGATCTTGGCCTGGAACCCAGAACAGAGCTGCGCCAGAATATCCGCCGGGTGCTTGAAAAAGCTGAAAGTAGCTCCCCTGGTGACTTCAGCTTCGCTTATGTCTGTGATTTCAGCAAATCCAGGCCAGGAGATGTTCAGGGCGAAAATGTATACACTATAACCAGGCCCGGGTTGGGACGCATTGACGTATATGAACTCCTGGTCCCTTTTGAGGCCGGGGCCAGAGAAGTTCTGGTGTCCGGTTGCGGTGAAGAGGACTGCAAGTTCAAGGACTGCAGCCTGTGGACCCGCAGAAACGTGCAGAGAGCCTCCCGGGTGCTTCAAAGTATCGGCCTCGAACCTGAACGGATAAGGCTTGTTGAGTAAGGTTTTCCCAAGGTTCCCGGCTGGATTGTAATAAAAATGTATCTGAAGGGCCCTTTGAATGCAGGATGGGGCTGATCACTGCTTCTTTCAAGATTGCAGGCCAGATACTGAAAACAAAAGAGGGTGAGAACATGATTGTTGCTGAAGTCAAGCCCATGGCCGAGATTCAGGAAACGATAAAAAAGTACGGCAAGGTACTTATAACCGGTTGCGGCAGCTGTGTGACAGTCTGCCTCAGCGGCGGGGCCCAGCAGGTGGAAGTGCTGGCTTCTTCCCTGCGTACCGCTGCAAAAGCTCAGGGTCAGCAGTTGGAGCTAGGTGAGGAAACCCAGGTGCGCCAGTGCGATCCCATGTTTATCGAACAGATCAAGGACAAGGCTGCCGGGTACGAGGCCATCCTGTCCATGGGATGTGGAGCGGGAGTGCAGACCATGGCCGAGACCCTGGGCAATATTCCTGTATATCCGGCCCTGGATACAGTGTTTTTCGGCGGTGCCGACGGAAAGGGCGGGTTCGTGGAAACCTGCGCAGCCTGCGGGCAGTGCATCCTGTCCAGGACCGGAGGTGTATGCCCTGTGGCCAGGTGCGCCAAAAGCCTTGCCGACGGACCCTGTGGAGGGGCGCAGGAGGGCAACTGTGAGGTGGACAAGGATACCAGGTGCGCCTGGCAGCTCATCTATGTGCGCATGATGCGTCTGGGCCAGCTGCATATTCTAAAGGAAATCAATCCGCCCAAGGCCGCAAGAGTTCATCCGGCCAGGCTGAAACGCGAAGAATAATTGTTTAAGTACTTGTTGGGTTACAAGTATTCACAATAACAGGAGTTATAGTATGGGATTCAGGGAAGCAGTAGAGTCAGGCAAGTTTTTGATAACCGCAGAGGTAGGGCCGGGCAAAGGCACTGACATGCATGAGCTGCTGGAGGACGCCGAGGCCATCAAAGACAGAATACATGCCATAAATGTCACTGACCTGCAAAGCTCGGTCATGCGGCTGGGCTCCCTGGCGGTCAGTCATATCCTGGCGGATAAAGGCATTGAGCCCATATACCAGCTGACCTGCCGGGATAGAAACAGGCTGGCCCTGCAGTCTGACCTTTTGAGCGCCTGGGTCCTGGGGATTCAGAATGTCCTGGCCCTCACCGGCGACCATCCTGTTCTGGGGGATCACCCCGAATCCAAGCCGGTTTTTGACTGTGATTCAGTAAGCCTTCTGCAGATGATGCAGACCCTGAATGGTGGACATGACATGGCCGGCAACGAGCTTAAAGGTGTACCGGACTTTTTTCCGGGGGCAGTGGTCAATCCCGGTGCGGACGCCGGGGCCGGTCTGGAAATGCAGCTTATCAAGCTGGAAAAAAAGATCGAGGCCGGGGCCAGGTATATCCAGACCCAGGGGGTATTCGAACTGGACAGTTTCGAGAAATTCATGAAACGGGTTGAAGGGTTTAATGTGCCTGTAATGGGCGGGATAATCATGCTTAAATCCGCAGGCATGGCCAAATTCATGAATAAAAACGTCGCCGGAATATCTGTGCCCGAGTCCCAGATCAAGGCTATGACTGATACAGACGACAAGGTCAAAACCAGCGTGGAAATAGCATCCCACTTAGTAAAAGGCATGAAGGACATTTGCCACGGCGTACATATTATGGCCATAGGCTGGGAGAAAAAGATCCCCATGGTTCTGGATGAGGCAGGGCTTTAGACCCATGGGAGTATGGGGGTGCGGGGACCCATGAAGAACACAGCTATCATCGGTGCCGGAGTAGTGGGCACGGCTATGGGGTATCTGCTGAGCAATGCTGGATATAATATTACTGGCATTGCCAGCAGAAGCCTGGAGTCCGCGGTCAAGGCAAGGGATTTCATCGGGCAGGGCGAGGCCTCCACCGACCTGGCCGGAACTGCCCGCTCCGCCGGCATTGTACTTATTACAACTTCAGATGACGCCGTGAGGCTGGTCTGCGAGGATATCGCCGGCAGGGACGGGTTCAGGCCAGGCAGCCTGGTTATTCATACCAGCGGGGCCTTGTCCGTTGAAGCCTTGGCGTCCGCAAAACATAAAGGGGCCGTTACAGTTTCCATGCATCCCCTGCAGAGTCTGCCCAGTGTGCAGGAGGCTATAAAAAACATGCCCGGCTCTTATTTCTGCCTGGAAAGCGAGGATGAAACGGCTCTGGACACGGCCAGGGATATGGTCCGGGTGTTTCAGGGCAAAGAGCTGAATATTCAGCTGGGGGGCAAGCCTTTATATCATGCCGGCGCTGCAGTGGTGTCCAATTTTTTTGTGGCTACAATAGGATTCGGCCTGCAACTGCACGAAAGCGCCGGAATAGACAGGCAGGATTCGCTGAATGCTCTTCTGCCCCTGATTCAGGGTACCCTTAAAAACATCGAGAAGATTGGTATACCTGCCGCCCTTACCGGTCCCATTGCCCGGGGGGACGCTCAAACTGTCGAAGATCACCTGGCAGCCATTTCCCGGGAAAGCCCTGACCTGCTGGGGCTTTACTGCGAACTGGGCAAATACACTGTAAAGCTGGCCCGTGAAAAGGGGACCCTGAAGGAACATGACGCCCAGAAAATCATAGAAATATTGCGCCAATACAGTTCACATTAGCCTGCCAACCGGGCAGATGATGCCATGAACCGTTGATTTGCCTATAAGCAACAAAAAAAGGCAGCCCCTGGTTGGCGATAATCTGCCGATAAAAAAGTTCATGCGCGTCTGATATGGTTATACCCATATCTTTGATTATCTGGTCGGCGTCCCGTTTGATATTGGGATCCACCCGGTTATGGCTGGTTGTGGTGCTGCTCATATATCCTGCTCCTTTTATGCATAGCTATGCAGTATTCATGTGGAAAAAAAGTGTCAAGCAGGCCTATATACCCTGAACCCGCCTCAGCCGGTTGACACAGCTTTCCCTGCCCAGTACCTGCATGGTTTCAAAGATGCCCGGGCTGGCGGTCTTGCCGGTGAGGGCCACCCGCAGGGGCTGGGCTATGGCCTTGAATTTGATGTTTTTCTCCTCGATGTAGACCTTCATGGCCTGCTCCAGGTTTTCCTGGTCAAACTCTTCCATTCCTGCAAGTATCTCCGCGATCTCTCTCAGGTACTCCCTGGCCTCCGGGGTCAAAAACTTGTCCACGGCCTTCTGGTCCATTTCCAGTTCCTGGTCCGGCACTAAGAAGAAATGCGCCATTTCCGCCATCTCCTGCATGGTGGAAGCCCTTGGCTGTAGAAGGGGGATTATATTTTCCAGGTATGCTTGCGCAGGAACCGGCTGTGATGCATCCAGGTGCTGCTGAAGGATAAGTGCCAGCCTCGCCGGGGAAGATTCTTTTATATAATGGGAATTGAGCCATTTAAGCTTTTCAGTATCAAAAACACAGGCCGAGGCTCCCAGGTTGTCCAGGGAAAATTTTTGCAGCAGGTCCTCCAGGCTGAATATCTCTTCGTCCTTGTAGGACCAGCCAAGCCGGGCCAGATAGTTCACCAGGGCCTCGGGCAGGTAGCCCATTTCCTTGTAGGCCATTACAGAAAGGGCCCCGTGACGCTTGGAAAGCTTTTTTTTGTCCGGTCCCAGGATCATGGGCACATGACCAAAAAACGGCGGGGTAACATCCAGGGCCTGGTAGATGAGCAGCTGCCTGGGGGTGTTGTTTATATGGTCATCCCCGCGCAGGACGTGGGTTATGCCCATTTCGATGTCATCGGCCACCACGGCCAGGTTGTAGGTGGGTGTGCCGTCCATCCGTTCCAGAACAAGGTCGTCCAACTGGGTATTGTCCACGGCTATGCTGCCCTTGACCTGGTCCTGGTACACAGTCTGACCAGCCTGTGGGGCCTTCAGCCTTATGACCGTATCCGGTCCGGGCTGCAGGCAGGCTTCCCTGCATTTGCCGGAGTACTTGGGCTTTTGTCCCAGGGCCCGGGCCTTTTCGCGCATCTCTTCAACCTCTTCCGGAGTGCAGCGGCAATAATATGCATGGCCTGTGCGCACCAGCTTCTGGATATACTCCTTGTATACCTCAAAACGTTTGCTCTGGTAATAGGGCTCCTGGTCATAATCCAGGCCCAGCCAGTGCATGGAATCCAGAATGGCCTGAGTCATCTCTTGAGAGGAACGTTCCACATCGGTGTCCTCGATGCGCAGAAGAAAACGCCCGCCGCTTCCCCGGGCCAGCAGCCAGTTGAAAAGGGCGGTCCTTGCTCCGCCGATGTGTAGATACCCGGTGGGGCTGGGGGCAAACCTGGCAACAACCTTGCTCATCTTGTTCTCCTTGAAATCAGGATTTGTAAAAATAAAGGCGGACCCATGCAGATCCGCCATATAAAAAAATATCTGGAAGAGAGTTATACAGATTCAACGGACTTGATCTGGGGCAGCTCCTGCATAATCAAGCGCTCAATGCCGTTTTTAAGGGTCATCTGGGACATGGGGCAGCCCTTGCATGCACCCTGCAGCTGGACCTTGACCACGTTGTCCTCGGTAACCTCCACCAGCTCCACGTCTCCGCCATCAGCCTGAAGCGATGGCCTGATCTTTTCCAGTACTTCCTGTACCTGCTCCTTCATATTCTTTTTCCTTTGGGTAATATATTGTGTGATATTTGCCTGGGCCGGCAAACCGGTCTACAATAAGTTCTTTTCCGGAGGCCTGCGTTCCGGGACGTATTCTCTGGGAATTTCACCCTCGTTCCATTCCTTGGAAACGTAAAGACCGCAGTAGCAGCTTCCATATTCCTGTACGTCGGGCTCGCGGTATACGCAGGGGCAGATTATGTCCCTGTCCTGATCCCTGTCCCCGGAGGCCAGTCTGCATGGGCAGGCCATGTAACCCAGGTGGTCCCTGTTGTAAATAAGGCTCTGGAGAAGTTCCATGACCATCTCGCGGTCCCTGTTGAAAAAATATCCCTTGGGTTCCTGTATTTTCTGCAGGGTTTCATAAAGTTGTTCCGGGGTCATTTTCCGCAGGCCTCCTTGATTTCATCTTTTTGCAGTCCTACAATAACTTTTTCCCCGTCTACAACCAGGGTGGGAAAAGACAGCTTGGGGTTGTATTCCTTGATTTCATTGACAACCTTTTCTCTCTCGTCTCCGGTGAGCTGATCCACGTCCACATGATCATACTCTATTCCCTCTTCTTCCAGGAATTTTTTTGTATTTTTGCAGTGCACACAGGTACTCAGGGCATATACATATACCTTTTTACTCATAATTATCTCCTTGTTGTTTATTGCGGGCCACAGATACGGTCTTCTGCCCCTGTAACCGGTAACAGGAGGCATTAGCCTGCATCAGGAGTTGATAACTCATTTCTTTTGCCTAAGCAATGTCCAGATAACCACAAAAAAACCGGCCCGGAATTGTTTCCGGGCCGGCTGCAGAATATTGAGATGAAAATACAAGGGGTTAATGCCCGGAGGCTTCTCCTGAACCGCGCGGTGTGCGCACATTTTGTACCAGTTCCCGGATATGGGCCGGGGGCGACTTGGTAAAGGAGGACACGGTCAGGGTGACTGCGGCGTTTATGAGCATGCCCACAGTACCTATGCCTTCAGGTACGATACCGAAGAACCAGGGATCCATGCCCATGAACTTGGTCTGGATGATATACATCATGGTAAAGCTGATGCCGGCGATCATCCCGGCAATGGCTCCTTCCCGGTTGACCCAGGTGGTGAATATGCCCAGTATTATTATGGGAAAGAAGGACGAGGCGGCCAGCCCGAAGGCAAAGGCCACCACCTCAGCCACGAATCCGGGCGGATTTATCCCGAAATATCCGGCGATGAGCACGGCAATGGCAATCATAATCCGTCCCACCGCCATTCGCTGTCGTTCAGTGGCCTGGGGGTTAAGTATCCGGTAATACAGATCGTGGGAAATGGACGAAGCTATGACTATGAGCAGCCCCGAGGCCGTAGAAAGGGCCGCAGCCAGACCTCCTGCAGCTACAAGTCCCACCATCCAGGCCGGCAGATTGCCCATTTCCGGGCTGGCCAGCACGATTATATCCCGGTCGATATAAAGTTCGTTGTCATTATCTGTTAATTCATTGGAAACCAGTCTTTCACCGTGTTCCCCTCTTTCCCCGGTCAAATCGGGAGATCCTACAAAAGGATCGCCGTCCCTGAACCGGATTATCCCGTCTCCTGCTTTGTCCACCCAGGCCACCAGGCCGGTCTGCTCCCAGTTCTTGAACCAGCTGGGGGCTTCAGTGTAGGGGGTATCGTTGATGGTATCGATCATATTATAGCGCGCAAATCCGGCCACTGTGGGTGCTGTAGTGTACAGAAGGGCGATGAACAGGAGAGCCCAGAAGGCGCTTATTCTGGCAGCTTTTACGCTTGGAACGGTGAAAAAGCGGATTATGACGTGGGGCAGCCCGGCTGTGCCCACCATGAGAGCCAGGGTAATGCTGACCACGGAAAGCATGCCCATGCCTCCCGGATGAAAGGCCTCGGTATAGCGGTGCAGACCGAGATCTTCGTGGATGCCGTCGATGGCCTGCAGGACATACTGCCCGGCGCGCTCTCCCTCGATAAGGGTGGAGCCGAATCCAAGCTGCGGGACAGGCATGCCTGTGAGTTTATAGGAAATGGCGGCAGCGGCCAGGATAAAGGCAACAATCAGGACACAGTACTGGGCCACCTGGGTCCAGGTAATGCCCTTCATTCCCCCCAGGGCGGCGTAGAAAAAGACCACGGCCATACCTATGACCACCCCGGTGCTGACTTCCACTTCCAGAAAGCGGCTGAAAACGATGCCTGCACCGCGCATCTGTCCTGCCACGTAGGTCAGGGATACGAATATGGCACAGATAAGGGCCACTATCCTGGCTGTGGAAGAATAGTACCTGTCCCCCACGAAGTCGGGTACGGTGAATTTGCCGAATTTGCGCAGATAAGGGGCCAGCAGCAGGGCCAGGAGCACGTACCCGCCGGTCCATCCCATGAGATAAACCGTTCCGGCGTAACCCATAAAGGATACCAGACCTGCCATGGAAATAAATGAAGCAGCGCTCATCCAGTCCGCTGCCGTGGCCATTCCATTGGCCAGGGGCGGCACCGAAGATCCGGCCACGTAGAATCCTTTGGTCTCTTTGACCCTGGAGCGCCAGGCAATAAAAATGTATAATCCGAATGATAAGATGACCATTATATAGGTCCAGGCCAGAATGGACATTATTTTTTCCTCCTGAAAACACACAAGGTTGGCCGCCTCTGTCCCGGGCGGTTATTGTTCATCAACATCATAATCACGGTCCAGCTTGTTCATGAGTACGCAGTAAACCAGGATCAGGATAACGAACACATAGATTGAACCTTGCTGAGCAAACCAGAATCCCAGAGGGAATCCGGCTATCCAGAAGTTGTTCAGTGGCTGTACCAGAAAAATACCCAGCCCGTAGGACACAAAGGCCCAGATGGCCAGCAGAATGCCGATGAGGGTCAGATTTTTCTTCCAGTACTCTTCAAAACTTTTGGACATAACCTCCTCCTTAAATAGATATTCGTGACCAATGCTTGCGGATTGTTTTTCCGTAACCATTCAGGGGGGCAGGTACCGGCCATTAGTCAGCACCGAGGACCCCCTGAATGGTTACTTTTTTCCGGGGTGGACTTTCTGTCTCCCGGAGCCTACCCGGAAAGCCTCAAGGGTATACATCCCATTTCGATATTTTTTATGTGATCCAAAAAAAATGCATGCATTTTGTGGTCAGCGGCAGAAAAATGCTGGTCAAAACAGCAAAAAGCTAAAATGGCGCATTTACAAAACAGTCCTGCTCATTTATCGATTACATACGCCGGTTACCCCCTCAAGTTCGCGCTTGATCCGTTGAAGACTACAGGAGAGAAGCCATGAATGAGCAGACCGTAAAGTTTTTGTCCTCAGTAGAACCTTTTGATATCCTTCCTGAAAATGAAATTTCCAGGGCAGCACAAAATCTTACCCATGCCGGATTCCCGGCGGACAGGACACTTTTTGTCCAGAACAAGTCTATTTTAAATCACATATACATTGTCTCTTCGGGAAAGATGGAAAAATTTATTCTGGAAGAAGAAGACAAAAAACTTCGCGAAATCCTGGGAGAGAAAAGTATTTACGGAGGTCTGTCCGTACTTTTCAACAAGAGCATCTCCATCCGCACCGTAAGGACCCTGGAGGAGTCAAATATTTACCTGCTGCCCAAAGAGCACTTCCTGGATATTTGTTCCCGCTATCCTGAATTCATTCAGCACTTCGCCCGGAATTTCTGCAGTCATATGCTTCAGGCACCATACCAGGCCCTGATTACCGGCAGCATGGACGATGAAAAACAGGTATCACCCTCTGCCTTTCTAAACCTTAAGCTAAAGGATATTTTTTCAAGAGAATTCGCCTCATGCAGCGAGTACGCCAGCATCAAGGAGGCGGCCGCCCTCATGCGGGACCAGAAAAAAAGCGCCGTGGTAACCATGAACGCCCTGGATCAAAGCATAGGACTGCTTACAGACAATGACCTGCGCAGCAAGGTGGTCAGCCAAAATTACCCGGTACACAACCCGGTGAAGGAGATTGCATCCAGGCCCCTGATTACGCTGCCCGAAGATTCCCAGGTGTTTGAAGCCATTATCATGATGATGAAACACAGTGTTAAACATCTGGTAATCACCGACGACCGGGACAATGTACTGGGCATAGCCACGGAACAGGACCTTCTGCTGGCTCAGGGCAGATCCCCGGTTTATCTCATGAGGGAGATTCAACTGGCTCAGACCCTTGAAGAGCTCAAACACAGGCAGCTCCAGGTGCCGGGCATGATCAAGTCCCTCATGGACAGCGGGGCCAGGGCGGGTCATCTGAACCGGATCATCACCGAGATTTCCGATGCCATACTTAAAAAAATCGCAGCCTGGACAATAGACGAAATGGGGCATCCTCCGGCGCGGTTTGCATTCATGATCCTGGGCAGCGAAGGGCGTAAGGAGCAGACCCTCAAGACGGACCAGGACAATGCCATAGTGTACGAAGACGTAGAGCCGGAGCGGGAAGAGGAGGTAAGAAAATATTTTCTGGAACTTGGCGACAGGATATGCACCCGGCTGGATGAGGTGGGTTTTTCTTTCTGTAATTTCGGCATAATGGCCCGGAATCCCAAGTGGTGCCAGTCACTGGGCCAGTGGAAAACATACTTCTGGGACTGGATTCACCAGGTGGAGCCGGAGGATCTTCTGCATTCCAGTATATTTTTTGACTTCAGGCTGGGCTACGGGGATAAAGGCATGGTGAATGAGCTCAGGCAGTACCTTTTTGAATCCCTGGGAAAATGGAAGGGTTTTTTCAGGCACTTTGCCGAAAATGCTCTGCATTTCAAGCCGCCGCTGGACTTTTTCGGCAACCTGGTTATAAAAAACACCAAAGAAAAGAAAAACTGCCTGGATATAAAGCAGCCCATGCAGCTTCTGGTGGATTTCGCCCGACTTTATGCCCTGAAGTATTTTATTGCTGAAACCAACACCCTGGACAGGCTGGAAAAACTGCGTCAACAGGGCGTACTCTCTGGACAGGACTTTGATGAGCTATCCCATGCCTACGGCTTCATGATGCTTCTGCGCCTGTCGCACCAGGCCCGGATGATAGTGGACGATGGTAAACCCGCGGACAACCTGATACAGCCGAAGATGCTCACCTATATCGACCGGCAGTCCCTGAAGGAGGCCTTCAAAAGAATCAAAACCGCTCAGGGCAAAATGCGCATGGAACTCACCCAGGACATAGGCATATCCTGAAAAGGTCCGTTTTTTACCCAGAATGAGTTTGACGCAAAATGGGTAAAAAGAGCTTCTGTATTCAGGCTGCATTGAATTGCATAAGTACTCATTGCCTCAAGCCGGCTATAATTCAATGTCCCCGGCCTTCAAAAAACATTTGAAAACGATCCAGGTATGATTTATTGTCATACTCGGAGGTGATAAATATGGCTGCTTCAAAAATTGCAATCACAATTGACGACAAGACACTTAAGCGGCTTGATCTTCTCGTTAAATCCAAAGTGTACCCCAATCGCAGCAACGCCATTCAGCAGGCTGTTGCTGAAAAGCTGCAACGCATTGACAAAAGCCGTCTGGCCCGGGAATGCGCCAAGCTTGATCCGGGAGTTGAACAATCGTCAGCTGAAGAAGGCTTCGCATGGGAGTTGGAAGAATGGCCGGAATATTAAGGGGGGAAATCTACTGGGCAGATTTAAACCCGGTAACTGGCCAGGAACAGGGCGGCTTACGCCCTGTTCTTGTTTTAAGCCACAACGTCTTTAATGAGAGATCCGGCACGGTCATTGCCGTAGCCATTACCAGTCAGCCTCAACGGGCGGGTTTTCCTTTGACCCTTGAACTGTCAGATACAGAACTTCCCAAAAGATCCTGGGCCAAAATCAGCCAGGTACGTACGCTCTCAACAAAGCGGATTGGGAAAAAGATTGCCAGCGCATCTTCGGAGGAACTTGTAAGCATCATTGACGGGTTGAATGAGATTGTCGGCGGCTGACCAGTATCCCCCGGGGATTTTTTGCCTGCCCCGGTCAGCCTCTTGTCCTTGCCTATCCTGAAAGCAGTCACGTCAACGGACCCTGATGCATAACTTTTGAATGGCAGCAAAGTCAGGAGCTTAACTCCGCCAGAAATGCGGCCGCGTTTCTGATCTGGATCCCATCTACATACTGTTCGCGCCTTAAATTCATTATTGCCTGAGTGCACTGTGCGTTTTGAAAGAATTTTTCTCTGAAGAAATTAAAGGACCTGGAAGGAGATTCATCAGAAAGTTTCACTTCAATCATATGCATATCCCCGGAATCATCCAGCAGGGCAAAGTCGATTTCTTTACCGTCTTTGGTCCGCAGATAATGCAGGTGTACGTCTTTGGCAGTGGTGTCGTTAATAAAATTCACATGCTTGAGCAGAGATACGGCAATAGTATTTTCCAGCTTTACTCCCTGATCCCCGAGCACCAGACCGGTATCATAAAAATAAAGTTTGGGTTCCTTTAAAATAGAACGGGCGACATTCTTATGATAAGGGCGTACCAGGAAGACAATATACAGACTTTCCAGAATGGATATGTAGTTCTGCACGGTCTGCGGAGCAACCTGCAGATCCCGGGCAATGGAGCTGAAAGAAAGGGGTGAACCTGCCCTGGATCTAAGCATTTCCAGGAGAAACTTCATGGTTTTTAGTTCGCTGATCCTGCCGAATTCCAGAATATCTTCCCTGACAAGGTCAGTGTAATACTGCTTGCGCCACCTGGCGGCATAATCAGCTGAGCCGGACAGACAGGGTTCAGGAAAGCCCCCCAGCTCATTAAGTACTTCAAGGGCGTCTTGCGGTGGCATATGACCGGCCAGTTCAGGCACACCAAGGGGCAGCAGGTGATAATGAAAGTACCTTCCTGCCAGGGATTCCCCGCTTTGCCGAAAGGTTTCCATTCTGGCGCTGCCCGTCACTAAAACCGCCTGATTCTCTTCCCGTCCATCAAAAACACCCTTGAGGTATTTTTTCCAGCCTTTCATTTTATGCAATTCATCAAAAACAAGCAGATCAGCGCCAAGCGGCCAGGTTTGTTTTTTTATAATGCCTGCATTCGAAGGCACATCAAAGGTAAGCATTCAGGGGGTACTCAGTTTTAGTCCCTGGCACCAGGCCTGGGGACTGTCCCCCGCTAAGCACTAACTGAGCAGGTTCACACAACTTCGCGTTTGTCAGATTATTTTGTGCAGGAAAGGTGTCGCGGGGACTGTCCCCTGGCCGGTTCCGGCACCCCCTGAATGCTTACCATCAAAGTTCAGGTATTGTGGCTTGTGAAAAAGGGAAGGAACTGCCTGGACAGATAAGTCTTGCCCACTTGTCTGGGGCCGGTAATCAGGACCATTTTTCTGGACAGGTCTTCTTTGACCCAGGGAAAGATATAACGCTTCATTTTGACTTTTTAAATTCACATTTTATAATAGTCAAGACTTTTTTAAAATACATTTCAAAATAGTCGGCTTATCAACCAACCGGATGCCTATGATCAGTTTGTTGTCCTTGTCTATCCTGCTGAAATATGGCACTTACCAAGCCAACAAATATTCTTATGGTCGTTATCCTTTCTTTTCAACTGGTTTAAACTAATAGGGATGAATGATGTTTAAGTATGAAACAATCATTTACTGGAGCGAAGAAGACCAGGCCTATCTGGCAGAAGTGCCTGAACTGCCAGGGTGCATGGCTCATGGAGATTCCTATGAAGCTGCGCTTGCCAATGTAAAAGAGGCGATACAGCTCTGGATAGATACTGCCAGGGAATTTGGAGACCCTGTTCCGGAACCCAAAGGACGTCGCCTGATGTATGCCTGAAGAGTTGTTTACATCCCTTACCAATACCAGTTGCCCCTTCAGGGTCCGTCTCACAAAACGGGTAAAATGTTGTTCTGTATTTCAACCCAGGCTTAATCCCGGCATATCCCGGGGTTCTTTTGCCTGTCCAGGTCAGTTTGTTGTCCTTGTCTGTTCTGCTGAAATATGGCACTTACCTGCCAACAGATATGTTTTTGGTGGTTGTCCTTCCTCTTCAAAACGCTCTAAACTAAGATTGAGAGTCCCTTCATGAATTTCATCCAAAGCGACATCTATCCTGACACATGGGGATTTTGATGACCGTATTGAAGTTGAAAACCCCGGCATCCTTCTGCCTGGAATGACTATTGAGGATATGATGCAGGGCATTTCAAAAATTCGCAATTCAGTCATTGCAAGGGTGTTCCGTGAACTGAGACTAATAGAGCAGTGGGGCAGCGGTATTCCAAGCATCATGCGTCAGGCCCAGGAACTGGGTGTCCGTTCTCCCCTGATTCAGGAAATCGGCATGCGTCTGCGCTTCACAGTGTTCCTGCCAAAGCCGCAGACATTTGAGGGCAAAAAAGCTTATCCAGATCTGTTACAGTTGCAGGAAGAGCCGGAGTTGAAACAAAGAAAAAAAGTTCGGAGAAAAGTTCGGAGAAAATTCTGCGACTTCTGGTCAAAAACCCTCAAATGACCATTGCAGAACTTGCCGGAGAACTGGGTATAACCACCCGGGCAGTGTAGAAAAGCATCAAAATGCTTAAGTTGGGCGGCCAGCTAAAGAGAATTGGTCCTGCCAAAGGTGGTCACTGGAAGGTGTTGGGTGACAGTTTAGAATAAGATGGAGAAGGAATCCCACGCTAAGCCGCCAAGCTTTTAAACCCTTTTTCTTAGCGCCGTCGCGCCGTTGCGTGAAAAAATTCTTCAAGAAAGAGGTGGCACGCTAAGCTTTCAAGAGGATCTTTTGGGTTGAGTGTTCGGTGAAAAGTTCGGAGTAAAGTTCCGAGAAAACCTCACGCCAAGCCGCTAAGCCGCTAAGCTTAAAAGAGGTCTTCCTTGCGCCGTTGCGCCTTCGCGTGAGAAAATTCTTCAAGAGGTGGCACGCTAAGCCGCTAAGCCACTAAGCTTAAAATATGGTTCTTGGATTGATAAAGAACGATACCGAATACTATCAGGCCCTGGAAAGGATTGAAACTCTTACATCCGCTGGTATGGACCATGAAGAGGAAAGAGAGCTGGAGCTTTTGGTGCACTTGGTGGACAAGTATGAAAGGGAACAGTACCCAATAGAATACCCGGATCCTGTTAGTGCCATCAGGCTGCGGATGCAGGATCTGGGACTAAGACAGAAGGATTTGGCCGAGATTATTGGTTCCTCTTCCAAGGTATCTGAAGTGCTGAATAAAAAACGACGGCTGTCCCTGGCCATGATTCGCGCTTTGCATGCACATCTGAATATACCGGCAGAGGTCCTGTTGCAGGAGGATGGAGTTCGCTGTCAGGGTAAGGAGCAAAGTGCTGGCGGCGGGACTCCGGTTTTTGTGCAGCATTAATACACCCAGGAAGGTGTCTTTTATTGCTGATAAAGGTGTAAGCGTTCAAACTTACTATAACCCATGTACTCCTGGGCAGGCCATTCTCCGGCGGTCGCTGTGCGAATCTTTGATCGGGTCGGACCCAGCCAATATGTCGAAAATCCCCCCGTCCCGGCTCCTTGCCAGGTCGGGGTTTTTTCACTGCCAAGTCCCATTTTATGCATAGTATATTTTGGGCAATTTAACATGTAATTTACTCATTTCAGGCAATGCATAAACTGGGCAATCCAGGATGGTTGTAGCTAAAAGCCTCCAAGGGGGACGGGTTCATTATATTCTGACTTGACATTAATCACGCTGCGCGTTATGCATCTGATGCATGATTATATCATTCAAATGTGAATATACTGAAGCACTATCACAAGGTTCCCGTGTCAAAAAATTCTCGAATATTGCTAAGATAGCCCGCCGAAAAATTCGCCAGCTCCAAATCGCGAATCGACTTGATGATTTAAAAGTGCCCCCCGGGAATCGTCTCGAAGCACTCAAAGGTGATCGTGCCGGTCAATATAGCATCCGCATAAACGATAAGTTTCGAATATGCTTTAATTGGACAAATGCGGGAGCAGAAAATGTGGAAATCGTAGATTACCACTAAGGAGTACCTATTATGAAAAAACTCGATCCCATCACACCGGGCGAACTTTTGTTGGAAGAATTTCTTAAACCTATGGGACTTAGCCAGTATCGCCTGGCCAAGGAGATTGATGTTCCCCCCCAACGTATAAGTGAGATTGTTTCAAATAAACGTTCCATTTCTGCCGATACCGATTTGCGGTTATGCCGATTCTTCGGCCTGTCGAATGGTTATTGGTTACGTGCTCAAGCTGCATACGATACAGAAGTCGCTGAAAGAACTCTTGGCCCATTGCTTAATAAAATTAAACCGTGGTCTGAATCTTCAGCCCAAAAATGTTAATTCAGCCGACTCAAAAATTATGCCCATAGCATGCATGATGCAACTGCAAAAAGTATCCAGGGATAGCATCTTTCTGCCGGATAAAAGCGGCAGTCTGAAAAGGGTACCTCACCAGGAGTACCAGAGCGAGGACATGCTGCAGGATATCGTGGACAGGCATCCGGAGCTGATTGTGGGTGAGCAGATCAATCCGGATGCTCCGCCCGGGTGGCTGGTGATCAGAAGGGAGGCGGGGATAGCCGGATCTGATACGGAAGGCAGCAGGTGGTCTGTGGATAATTTTTGATAACCAAAGGGTTGTAAGGGTAAGCTTTCCATCCTCTTACAGCTACTTTTTGCGGAGCAAATTTACATGGCCAAAAAGCTGGATAAGATCTCGATTTACGGATTCAAGTCTTTTGAATCCCTGGAAGGCTTTAAGCTCCATGACCTGAATGTTCTTATCGGTGCCAACGGAGCAGGTAAGAGCAATGTCGTGGAGTTCTTCCGTCTGTTGCGGGAGTTGGTGCAGCAGCGGCTTCAAAAATACATAAAAAAGTTTGGTCCAGCAGATGGATACTTTTTCAACGGGGTTCAATATACGAAACAGATCACAGCAGACCTTGCTTTCGGTGACAACCGCTACATCTTTTCCCTGGAGCCCACTGCTGAAGGGGATATCCTGATAGGTGAGGAGCAGACCCAATATACTGGGGACGGCTCTCTTTTTACCCTTGCTGAGGGACGGTTGGAATCGGTTTTGAAGGATTGCAAAGACGAGCCCGGTTTTACTGCCAGGCTGGGTACCAACTGGTACGTATGGAATTCAGTCTCCAGCTGGCAGGTGTATCATTTTCATGACACCAGCATGACCGCAGGTATGCGGCGGGACTCCGGAGTTGAGCAGACCAAGAGGCTGGATCCTTATGGGGAAAACCTGGCGGCTTTTTTGTATGGCCTGAGAGAGAAACATCCTGAAACGTATCAAGGTCATTCGCAGAACAATGCAGCGCATGGCTCCGTTTTTTGACGATTTTGAATTGACAGTGCGCAAGAACAAAACCGAGGATCAGGTGCGCCTTACCTGGCGTCAAAAGGACAAAGACTACATCTTTTCCCCTGGTCATCTCTCAGACGGGACCATTCGCTTTTTATGTCTGATCACCGCGCTTCTTCAACCTTGCCCTCCCTCCACGATCATTATCGATGAGCCAGAGCTCGGTCTGCATCCCGAGGCCCTGGTTATCCTGGCGGGTCTGGTCCGCTCCGCGTCTTCAAGGATGCAAATCATCATCTGTACCCAGGCTCCCATATTTTTAAGCGAATTCGAGCCTGAGCAGGTCATAACGGTGGATCAGATAGAAGGCGCAACCAGGCTGACGCGCCTGGACAGCAAAGAACTGGCAGAATGGCTGCAGGAGTTCAGTCTGGGAGAGTTATGGCTCAAGGGCAATGTCGGGGGCGGGATCAACTATGCTTGATGTTCTTGTACTCTGTGAGGGTCACACCGAGCGAGAATTCTGCAAAAGTGTGGTTGCCCCCTATATCGCATCCCGGGGAGTGGCGGTTCAGGGTACTCTGGCTGGAAGACCGCAACAAAAACGAGGTGGTGTGAAAAACTGGTCCGTATATCGCAAAGAGCTGATACGTCTGGCCAGGCAAAGAACAGGACGGCACGTCAGCCTTTTAATCTATTATTTTCGGATGCCACATTCCTGGCCGGGACGAGATGATGCATCCAAACAACCCTTGTCCAGTCGAGGTCGTTACGTTGAAGAAGCCTTGATTGATGATCTTCCCGAACTTGGAGGCTTGTTTCATCCTTGTGTCCAACTGCATGAATTTGAAAGTCTTCTCTTTGTTGACCCCGAAACTACAGCCCGAGTCATACAGAGTGTCACCGGTATGACCGTTTCTTCCCAGAAAATCACCAGAGAACTGGAAGAGATAAAGAGTAGTTTTGCTGGACAGGTGGAGATGATTGACGATTCTCCGGAAAATGCTCCCTCCATGAGGATTATTCAGCTTGTGTCCAATTACGACAAGGTTGCATGTGGGGTTTTGACAGTCCAAGAAGTAGGGCTTTCCACTCTGCGGAGTAAATGCCCGTGGCTGGACCGATGGCTCCACAGGCTGGAAAGTTTATGAGAATGACAGATCTATGTTCAGACTCGGGGTCGAACAGGGCCAAAAACATAGATGTAAGAAAACATGATCAGAGCCAATAGATATTTTCCCCCAGGCAAAGTGAAACCGTCGGGCTGACCCGGAAAATGACAGGAGTACTTTACAATAATTCTCGGGGAAAGCTCGCATTTCCCCAGGAGGGAGCATGAATCAGCAGACGCAGCCATCACCAAGAGAGCATCATTTTTACGTTGCGATAGCCAAGTTCCTTTTTCACCACTCGCAGCATGGCATCGTATCAGTGCGGGACCCGATCAGGCTCAAGGATGCAGGGCGATACGGGCTCAGCCCGCTCATACTTTATGGATTGACCGTTGCCGGGTTACCCATTCGGTGGATGACCTTCACTCCGGTCGATCAGCCCAGACCCTTCCGGGATGTTCTTCTGGAGGCGTGGGGTAATGCCGAGGGCTTGAATGGCCAACCGGACATTCTGCGGGTCAACCGTCACCTGGCGGCGGCCAGCCCTGAACTGGCTGAGGAAATGGCAAAAATCGGAGTTCAGGTCGAGGTCGCCGGTGCAAAAGAGAAATCCCTTCCGGCTTCCCTGCGCTCCGCCCAGGACTCCAGCCGGTGGCTGCCGAGGAAGCACGACGGAAAAGACCGGTCTCTTGCCGGGTCCGTACAGGACCTTTGCCGAAACGCTCAAGAAGACCACGATTTTTTTGTCAGTGGTGGTCGTATTCTCAGGGGCGTGCACAGCCGTGAGGTTGTAGACAGGATCCAATGCTGGCTGGCTTTACCAGCACGAGTTCCGGTGCCGACAGTGACCGGTGGACTCGACTGGGAACCCGGTCCATGGCTGTCATCCTGGGAGACTTCTCTACCCCCTGATCAGCCCCGATATTTCAACCACGACGGGTTTGATGGCAGTACCTGGCTGCTGACAGGTGAGATGGTACCGGAGGATATAGACGACGATGATTTTTGGACCGACAGTGACTGGGACAACGCGGCCGAAATCGCCAGGAACCTCGTGGCGTGCTGGCCCAATCCGCCCGCAGAGATTGCCGGGTGTGCCGGGATCACCCTGCGGCAACTTCAATGGTTTATCTCAGGGAAAACTCCCCTTGACCGGCATGCACGCTTTGACCTGGAAGCCTTGCTCGGCATCGAATACGACAAAAGCATGGGTGTTTATGCAGGGGTCGGACCTTATGCCCTGGTGGCCCACAAACCCCAGGCCATCAAGGAGATCTACGAATCCATTTCCGGCGGCGGGGATGCATGCTCCTGTGAAATTGTCCCGCGCCAGGGACCCGCAGACCCAAGTTGGCGATACATTTTGATCAACACGTATGGTGAGCCTCCGAGCATTGTGATGGCACCTCGCGGAGCCAAAATCACAGAGCGCCTTCCGAAGTTGCTTTTGAATTATGAAGGCATCAGGGCTGTAGCTCCGGAGTTCTACCGGGATGTCGTTTCTACCTGTGCCCGGGCCTGCCGCGAACCTGCGGCCAACATCCGGGAGATGAAGGACTTTGTGAAACGCTATATAGAGCACTGGGTGGATTGCGCCTGGCTGCCGGAGTGAATTTGCTTTATTCGGGTCTGACCCAGCCAATATATTGAAAATATTTGAGAAAAGTTCGTTTTTTGCTTGATTTTGAGTCTTGGAACCGCCATTTTGATATGGAAAAAGCAGTTCTAAGGTTCTATGCTCTAACGCGGGCCTGGCCCACAACCCAATAAAGAAAAGAGCTATTTGACCCCAGTGTATTGGAAGAATATACACGGGGCAGGCAGGATTAACCACGCCAAAGACGCGTGGCAGGCATAGATTAAGAGATGGATTAAGAGAAAAATCATTTTGTCCTGGCCGGAAGCCAGGCCAAAAGGTTGTCACTCCAGCACTCACTTTTTTCCGGCACTCATAAATGTCGGAAGAAAGTGAGTGCTGGATGGTTAATGCAATCTGCGGCTTCCGGCTTGCTCTGTGAAATTCCGAAGGACAGCGCAGCTGATTTCACCGGGGCCGCTGATTGCTTATCCTGTCAATCTATGCCTGCCACGCGTCTTTGGCGTGGTTCTTGTTTTTTATGACAAGGTTTCAGGAGTAAGCCACTGACTTGAGGGTGGTCAATTTTAGGTTGTCACAACTAAACTTGAAAGCAGGCCAGGATCAAGTGCGGCCGAAAGCACTTACAGGTTCTGGACAGCGAAGTAAAATTGACTGTGACTGACAGCTTTGAGGGCTTTGAAGATCTTTTTATGAATGATTCATCAGAAAACATCGGGGTTGATTTAGTTCTTCCCCTTAAACCCTTCGTGAAGGTTGCTTTGCAGCTGATTAAGAGGCTTGGTGGGGTGAAGCAGGATCAACAGGGTTGTCAAAAGGTGATGCGTGCTCTAAATATCTGGTTAAGTCCAGCAGGAGGTGGTCAAAAATGCAGCAGCTAAATATTAAGGTTGAAATTTTTAAGGAAGACGACATCTATGTAGCACTTTGTCCCTCATTAAATGTTTCCAGCTTTGGAGAGACAATAGAGGAAGCCAAAAAATCCCTTGTAGAAGCTTTAGAAATCTTTATTGAGGAATGTTCCGAAATGGGAACACTTGATCAAGTTCTCGAAGAATCAGGTTTTACCAGAGATAATCAAACCTGGAAACCGAGAGAGACTGTTATAGAAGAACGGGTTGCTCTGGCAATTTAATGAGCACGCGTAAGATTGTACCTGTTCATCACAAGACCCTGATCCGCCTTTTTGAGCTTGAAGGCTTCACTGTAAAAAGACAAAGAGGCGACCATATAATCATGACTAAGCCAGGGATCAATCGTCCGCTGGTAATCAAAACCAGCCCCGGAAATGTACCCACCACACATATCCGTACTAACTTGACTACTGCCGGAATATCCAGAACAAGATATTTTGAGCTTCTGGATAGTCTTTCCTGATACCAATCTACACTTTTCCAATTAAATGCGGAGCCGGGTCAGGTCAACAGCTTGATATGATACAGAAAATACCAGAAAGGGGCCATTGCCCAGCCCGTGCCATATCCAGCCTGGTGGCTGAAGCAAGTGGGCTACGAGGACGGACCCATATCCTATAAAAGACCCAAAGACAGATAATCTTTGCCATGACCGGCCACTTCTGCCGCCAATGGGTATGGCAACGGGCTGCTTTTTTGCGGATCATCAGGTACCGGGTTCGGCATACTCCAGATAAGGCATGAGTTTGCGGTTCTTGTCCCCGTCTGTGCCGTCGCATGTGTGGGTAAATAACCCATAGATGTCTTAAAAAGGAATTTATGCTGAAATTCGCCAAGAGATGAACTCCCAGGACAACTTTGAAAGCATTGATTAAAAATCAGATCTGGATTTTTTGACCACTCAGCCTGGATAATTTTAAACTTGACTTTTAAAATATCCATGATATTTTTAAACTATGTTTTCAAGATGGCTGACCATTCCTTCATATAAAAGTTGTCTGCTCATCGGCCCTCGCCGGTCAGGCAAGACAACCCTTCTCAGGGGATTGTTCCCTGATTTAAACTACACCACCCTGGATGACCTGGATTATCTGGACTGGGCTGAACGCGATCCAAAAGGTTTTGTCCAGGATCTGGGTAATTCCTGCATAATAGATGAAATTCAGCGCTCCCCCAGGCTGACCATTGCGGTCAAGCATGCCATTGATCAGAGGGATGCAAAAATTTTTATGACCGGCTCCAGTTCAATCGGACTGCTGGATGCTGCAGCAGACACCATGGCCGGAAGGATTGAAATTCTGTCATTGCCTGCACTTTGCTGGGGGGAGGAACTTGGTCGGCCAACCCATAATGTTTTCATTGATGAAGCAAATCATGTTCAGCTCAAGCAGGGGGCAAGAATGCTGGATCAGGCCGTAACCTTCGGCGGATTTCCGGAAGTGGCTGCACAGAAGAATGAAGAAGGGAAGGCAAAGATACTGATCCGTTACAAAAATTCCTACTTCACCAGGGATCTCATGCAGCTGTCCAACATTGAAAACCTTCAGGGTCTGCTGGGGATTATGCACAACCTGGTCCACTGCCTTGGATCTCACCTTGAAGTGTCCAATTTTGCCAGGGAATCCGGAGTCAGCCATCCAACCGCGAAAAAATATCTGAACTCCCTGAACCAGGCCCAGTTGACCTTTCAATTGAGGGGATACAATTTCGGGCCTGCAAAGCGTTATATTAAAGCAACCAAAACATATTTTGCAGATAACGGCATCATCTTCAGTCTCAGGACGCAGGCCGGGCCGGGCGCCCTTCTGGAAAACTTCGTCATTTCCGAACTGGAAAAGCGTCGTAAGCTGGGATTTATTCCCACAGACGAATTCTGCTACTACAAAAGCGCTTCAGGCCACGAAATAGACCTGATCTTTGAAACCAGGGACTGTTTGTACGCAATTGAGGTCAAATCCACCAGGCATCCAGGAAGAAGTGACATTACCAGCCTGATGAACTTTAAACCGAAAAAAAATCTGAAGGTAAAACGGTTTTTGTTCTATCTTGGAGAAGAATACCAAACCGTGGAAGATGTCCGGCTGATCCCTGCAGCAGCCTTGTTTTGCGGGCGATGACAACCTTAAAGTACATCGTACGGATAAAAAGATGAGGTTAAATGGACGTTAACTGCTTAAGGATACAGTGAATTTCGACAATAAAAACCCCTATTTCCTGAATAAGGCCAAGTTGACTTTACGGTATCTAGCGTGATACATTTATCACATAACAAGGAGGACAAAAATGCCAACCTCAATACGAATACCTGACGATATTAATAGACGCTTGACCGAGCTGGCCGAGGCCACTGGACGAACCAAGGCATACTATATCAAGGAAGCCCTCAACGAGTACCTGGAGGACCTGGAGGATATATACTTGGCTCAAAAACGAAGCGAGGACCTCCGGGCCGGGAGAAGCGAAACCTACAGTTTAGAAGAAGTGGGACGTGAGCTTGGCTTCCTGGAAGATTAGATTTGACAGGCACGCAAAAAAGGAGCTTCTAAGCCTTGACCGTCAAGGCCAGGCTGATATTTGGTCGTATCTCTTGAACCGTATAGCTCCTGCTGAAGATCCCAGGATATACGGCGACCCCTTGCGCAAGGACTTGGCCGGATTCTGGAAATATCGGGTGGGGAGCTACCGGATTATTGTTGAAATTCGGGACCAAGAGCTTGTCGTCCTGGTAGTCAGGGTGGGTAATAGAAAAAATGTATATGGCGGACACTGAGGTAGTGAGAACAGTCAGGTCCACAAATGACTGCCTCAGGAGTTTGCCAGATGGTGAAAGTTGATTTGTTGATGTAGGTCGGGATTGCCTCAGCGAGAAACCCTCATACCCAAGCACGGCGGTTATCGAAATCTCAAAAGTTTTCAGCTGGCCCAGCTGGTATATGATGTAACTGTTCGATTCTGCGACCGCTACATTAACCGGTTCAGCAGGACAAAGGATCAGATGATCGTAACCATTCAGGGGGTGCCGGAACCGGCCTGGGGACAGTCCCCGCGACACCTTTTACGCACAATTACAAAAATTACAGACGCGAAGTTTTGTGTACCAGCACAGCCGGTACTTAGCGAGGGACAGTCCCCAAGCCTCGTGCCAGTAATCACCACCGAGGACCTCCTGAATGGTTACAGATGATCCAGGCGGCCAGGTCGGGTGTGCAAAACATAGCGGAAGGCAGTAAGGCCAGTGGAACGTCCAAAAAGATCGAACTGAAACTGACCAACGTGGCAAGGGCCAGTCTGGAAGAACTCCGCCTGGATTATGTGGAGATCGAGCACAGCTCGGACAGCAGGATCAGGCACGAAATCTTGGGCCGGATGCTGGATTATGCAGCCGGCAACCAGGCAAAGGTTCTTTTCAGGTATCCATCCAAGAGACAAAAGGGGAGGGCAGTAATGAGCCAATTGATTTACCAGTTCTACATCAGGCTTCAAGAGATTGAACCGCCCATATGGCGAAGAATTCAGGTCCCTGATACCTACACTTTCTGGGGGCTGCACGTTGCTATTCAGGATGCCATGGGCTGGCTGGACTATCATCTGCACGCTTTTAGATTCCGTCCCAAACATAAGCGGGATGTCATAGAAATCGGTATTCCATCTGAGAAGTGGGATGACCTGGAAACTTTGCCTGGATGGGACATAAAGCTTGATTCTTATTTGCACCAGCCCGGACAATGGTTTGAATATGAATACGATTTTGGAGATGGATGGATGCATGATGCCTTGTTTGAAGGCCTGCTGGTCAAAGAGAAAGGGAGTAAATATCCTAAATGCTTAGGGGGCGAAAGGGCCTGTCCGCCGGAGGATTGCGGGGGCGTGCGCGGATATTATCAATTACTGGATATCTTGAATGATCCAGACCATGAAGACCATCAAGAGATGGTTGCCTGGCTGAAAGGGCATCTTAAAAAATATTACCCCTATAATCCTGACATGAGTTTCGCCCTGAGAAAGTGCGCTTTTCCAGTCCCACAACCCGATGGAAAAAAGCCTTTCTGGAAGAATGATGTCCTTTGAATTATGGTCAGACTCTCTGGTAGCCGGCACTTTTCATTTTCAGCATTCCAAAGACTAACTCCAGGAACAAATCATGATAAAACCAGGCAAGCATGACATCAAACTCAATATTTTGATAAGTGGAAAGGAGCTGGAAGAGCTTCAGCGGCATACTCATTGCATGGCAGAAGCCTTCGGGTTGGATAGGCGTATAGAGAATTACAAGGGTAAGCGGCCACTTGGATTGTACTCCTGGGATTTTGATTGCCTGCTGGATGTAATTGAGGATGTTTTGAAAGACCCCAGGGAGTACCCGGACAGATCTGATCCAGGCTATATTGCGCTCTGCAATCTTTTTGAAAGACTGAAGGAAGAATATCAGAAGTTTTGATAATATGTATGTAGGAAACAAATTCAAGCGTCTCAACTTGACGGACCCTTACAGGGAAAGCAGGGACAGGCACTCCAGTAATTATTATTATGAAGATTGACAGGTTTAAAAAATAAGTGTGGGGAGAGCCATTCCCCATGCCACATGCAAAGCGCTAAACAGATACCCACGGCAAATTTGTTCTCCTTTGTTATGTTCTGTGTTTTTGAGAATTTTTTGTCATCTTGAAATAGTCCAGAACGGGCCTGATTTGTTGGTGCAGGTCTCTCACTTTTTGAGCGATGTCCTTAACTCCTTTGGACTTGAGCAAGCCTATGGCAAAACCTCTCAAGCGATTTGTATTTGCAGGGCCGTTTCCGGTTCTTATTCTGTTTCTGTCTTCGTCATAAGTCCAATCAAGGATATAATGTTTGCTGTTTTCAATACTCCAATGTCCACGATGGATTTGTAATATTCTGGCCGGATCAGCCTTATTTGGATGGTGGCTGGTTACGCCATAAAAAGTGTTTTCACAGACTTTATTGGTTTTTGGGTCATAGCTTTTTTTATGAATGCAAAACGCCTGGCCAACATGGGGAAATTCAAGGTATTCATTTAGCTCGGTGGTAGTCCATATGGAGCGGGTATCTATTCGGCCATGACCTGGTGGATCTTGGAGGCAATAGTCAGGTTCTTTGCGGTGTTCAAAGTATTTCTTGATGTCGAAGTAGAGAGTGGGCTGGTTTTTTTTGACGGTAAAAAGGTAGGCTGCGTTGCGCCCAACGATGTATTCGGCCAGTTTTTTCTGAGTAAGAAGCGCGTCGGCGGTGATAGTTTTCCCGGAGATTTCTATTTGTTCCAGGATGGGGATAAACATCCCGATTTCGTTTGTCTGCTTCGTTTCTTGGTCATCATCCTCTGCAGGCAGAGCACCTACTTTTTTTGGGTGTGGGTGGTCTTGGATTCATGGCCAACAACACTGGCAATATGGGTTTGCCGGGCATTTTCATCAATGGCGTTTTTCATGGTTTTGCCATCAAAAGCCAGACAAGTGTCTTCGAGGCCTTGATCTTCGTTAAAGCGTTGCATAGCCAGATCTAATTCAACTGGGTCCGCACGGACTAGAACATCACGTATGACGAACTGACTGGGGATAACATATTTTCCATTTTCCTTGCGGCACCGAAACCGTTGCCGGGCCTTTTGTCCCAGTTTGTTGGCCCAGCCATAAATGGCCTTGTAGCCTTTCATTCCGCACAGGGTGGCTGCTGCTGCAATGGACAGAACTGTAGAGATTCGATGACGGCGTCCATGTGTTCTTCGAGGGTCGGTGACAGTTTTGAAGTAATCCGGGAGTGATTCCATCTGTTTAGCATTCATGGTCATTTTGGGTTCTCCTTTTTGATATGCTGCGTTAAGAATGGCACAAGACAACAGTTTTCTGGCGTTGGCTTGAAGCGGCAAGACAAAGATGAGTTTGGGGGATGAAGGTTTGGCACTGTATCCTTGGCCGACTCTTTTAAAGCCTTTGGTCAGTCCAAGCTCTGTCCAGTTTGAGGCGCGGTATACAGTGCCTGTGTAACGTCTGGGATCGACAAAGGTTTCCAGGAGCAGCAGTGGATGGCCAAAATGTTGTTGCCAATCAAAAGAGATGCGCTTTGCACAAAGCGATAGGATGCGAGATCCCAGGTTTGGCAGATTCCAGCCCGGCAGAATAAGAAAACGAGTGTTGTTGGCCAGAAGCTTCAAGCGGTCAAACCGATGCCGATATTCCCATCCAATCCAACGGTCCCTGGCCGCGCATTTCAAGGCTGCAGCCGAGAATGTAAGCAGGGCAACCCACTGATCAGAGTAGGTGGCGACATACCAGAGCGTTTCGCTGATTTTAGGCGAGGCTCCAAGATAGTGATACTTGGCCATCAAAGACTTGAACAGGCTTTCCTGCTCCCTTTTGATTGGTTGCAGCCTTACGCTGAGCAAATATGAAGGACGGGGCTTTGTGTGCATGGCGAGCCCCTTGTAACAAACTTTCGAGCACTTGTCCAGGATTTGGGGTTAATTCTATAAATTTTTTGAATTTTTTTGTGAGCATAAATTGGCCCTGAACAGATACCTGGCAGTACTTGATATTTTTTCCGAATAATTCTATATTTATTCTGACCGAGCCGATTGTACCCCCACCATAATCCCAAGGTAACCATTCAGGTGGTTCTCGATGTTGATAACTGGCGCAAGGCCTGGGGACTGTCCCTCGCTGTGTAGGTCTGTGCAGGATCACGGAATTTTGCGCTTGTAATATTGGTGATTGTAAAGGCAATGTGTCGCGGGGACTGTCCCCTGGCCGATTCCGGCACCCCCTGAATGATTACATCCCAAGGAGCCAACAATGCAGCCGCCTCCCTCTCCGGATTCCATGGACAAAGAGAAATTCCGCAGGCTTGTAGTCAACAGGTGGAAGGTCTCCCTGAGCCTGACCGCCATAATGATGCTGGCCTACTTCGGATTTATCCTGGTTCTGGCCTATGCCCCCCATCTTCTGTCCGTGAAGATAGGTGAACATATGACCCTGGGTATTCCAGTGGGCATTTTCGTCATCGTCCTGGCCTTTATTCTCACCGGCATCTATGTCTTCTGGTCCAATTCTTATTATGACAAATCTGTCCAGGAAATCCTGCAAAGCATGAGGAGAAAGTGATGGAAGTAGTGGATACAGCCATAGGAGAACCAAGCACCACCTCCATCCTGTTTTTCCTGGTCTTTATCTGTGCTACACTGGGCATTACCTATTATGCAGCCAAAAAAAGCCAGTCTGCTTCCCAGTTTTACGCCGCAGGCCGGGGGGTAACCGGTCTGCAGAACGGTCTGGCCCTTTCCGGGGACTACATGAGCGCTGCCTCTTTTCTGGGTATCGCCGGACTTGTCTCCCTGCGTGGCTTCGACGGGCTCATCTATTCCATCGGCTTTCTGGTGGGATGGCCAATCCTTATGTTTCTCATTGCCGAACCCCTGCGCAATCTCGGGAAATTCACCTTTGTGGATGTGCTGGCCTACCGTCTCTCCAAAAAGCCCATCCGCATTGCTGCCTCTGTGGGTTCTCTTATGACTGTGTTCTTTTACCTCATCGCCCAGATGGTGGGAGCAGGGACCCTGATCATGATGATTTTCGGAATGCCCTATGAGATAGCTGTGGTGATCGTAGGCATGGTCATGATCATGTACGTGCTCTTCGGAGGGATGCTGGCCACCACCTGGGTACAGATCATCAAGGCGGTGCTGCTTTTGAGCGGGGGCTCCATCCTGGTCTTCCTGATCATGCTGCATTTCGGATTCAGCTATGGTGAACTGTTCAGCCAGGCAGCCATGAGCTACGGAGACAGGGTGCTGGAGCCCGGCGGGCTGGTGGCCAGTCCCATGGACGCTGTATCCCTGGGCATCGCCCTCATGTTTGGAACAGCCGGCCTGCCGCACATACTCATGCGCTTCTATACTGTGCGCGACGCCAAGACAGCCCGAAAATCCGTTTTTTATGCCACTGGATTCATTGGCTTTTTCTACATTCTGACCTTTACCATCGGTTTTGGAGCAATGGTCATTGTAGGTCAGGATATTATTTCGGCCATTGACTCCGGAGGCAACATGGCTGCCATGCTTCTGGCTGAGGCCACAGGAGGGGCGGTATTTCTAGGTTTCATGGCCGCCGTGGCCTTCGCCACAATCCTGGCGGTGGTGGCCGGCCTGACCCTGGCCGGTGCCAGCACCCTGTCTCATGACCTCTATGCAGGAGTGTTCCGAGCCGGGCGTTCCACCGAAGAAGAAGAGGTCAAGGTGGCCAGGATCGCCACTTTATCCATGGGAGTCCTGGCCATTGTACTTGGGCTCATCTTTCAGGGACAGAATGTGGCCTTCATGGTAGGTCTGGCCTTTGCCGTGGCTGCCAGCGCCAATTTTCCCGCCCTGGTCCTGTCCATTCTCTGGAGAAACTATTCCACGTTCGGAGCGGTTGCAAGCATTGCCACGGGCACGACACTGGCAGTAGGCCTGATTGTCCTCAGTCCCACGGTCTGGGTTGACCTCCTGCGCAATCCCACGGCCATTTTCCCCCTGTCCAATCCGGCCATCATCTCCGTAGCCGGAGCTTTTGCAGCCGGATACATAGGCTCCAGGCTGAGGCCTGATGCAGAAGCTTCAAGCAGATACGACGAACAGAAAATAAGGAACTACCTGGGTGTTGGATCTGAATGAGCAGCGAGATTGCCGATTTTCTGGCCGGAGTCCATCCTCTGTCCGGCCTCTCGGCTGAAGAACTTAAAAAGGCCGGAGCCCGTGCAGGCCGGAAAGAAGTTTCACCTGGCGAGATGATCCTTCTGGATCAAAAGGACCACGACTATCTCTATCTCATTCTGGACGGCGTTATGCAGATCCTGTCCGACAACGAAGTCGTGGACACCCTGGTTTCCGGAGAGTTTTTCGGTTACGAGTCGTTTTTTTTCTTACCCCCCCAGGGCCAGGCTGCAATAGCCATCCGGGAGAGCACCCTGTGCGCCATAAGCGGAGACGACTTCAGGCTCTTTCTTGGCCATGACCGGATGAACAGTTTTTTTCAAAGCAAAGCCGGGATCTTACGAAACAGGATTCAGGATATCCGGCAATGGCGAAGCTTTTCCCGCATGGATCCCTATATGTGCCTGACCCTGCAGGATGTATCAGTAAAGGCTCCCGTAACTGTGCAGATGGACACATCTGTGTCTCTGGCCGCCAGAATCATGTTGCAGGAAGGGACTACGGCCTGCCTGGTCAGACAGGAAGGTAAGTTCCTGGGGATAGTCACCCAGCAGGACATATTGAAAAAGGTGGTGGCCCGGGACCTGGATCCCGGGAGTATTACGGTAGAAGGGGTAATGTCTTCTCCGTTGATTACCGTGGCATCGCATGAACTGCTTTTTCAGGCTTTTTCCAGAATGGTTTCCCGGGGAATCCACAGATTGGTGGTCCAGGACAGCGGGACAGACCCCAGGGGGATTATCGAGGAAAGGGATCTGCTTTCGGTGAAAGGGGAGAACCCTGTCTACCTGTCCAGAGAGATAGTTCGGGCCGGAGATTTTTCGGAACTGAAAAGAGTGTTTCAACAGGTCCGGAACATGGTCCTGCGCTCGGTGGCCGAAGGAGTGGGTGTTTTTCAACTGGGACGTTTGATCAGTGAAATGCACCATCAGATCCAGGTCCGTGTCCATGATCTGATCCTGGCTGAAATGGAACAGCCTGCCCCCGCTTCATTCTGCATTCTGGCCCTGGGAAGTGAAGGCCGCAGGGAACAGTATCTGGCCACGGACCAGGACAATGCCCTTATTTATTCCGAGGCTTCCGGGAAAACCCAGTTGTCTTTCTTTGAGGATTTTTCTTCAAAATTCATTGGAGCTCTGCTTGATCTTGGCTTTCCTGCATGTCCCCATGAAGTCATGCTGAGCAACTCCAAATGGCGCATGAGCATTGACCAGGCCCTGGATCTGGTTGACGACATGGCCCAGTCTGCGGACATGAACAGCATCATTGTTACCTCCCTGTTGCTGGATATGCGCCATGTAGCCGGGGACGGCACCCTGGCCGGAATGCTCAAGTCCTATCTGTTCAAGCGGATCCGCAGAAGCAATCTGCTGTTGAAATACATGGCCCATGAAGCCGTGCGTTTTAAGCCTCCACTGGGGTTTTTCAACAAGCTGGTGGTGGATAAAAGCGGTAGGAACAAGGGCAGGCTGGACATAAAGATGGGAGGTGTTTTCCCCCTGACCCACGGAATCAGAACTCTTGCAGTGGAGCATGCAGTCCTGGAAACACCCACGGAAGAACGAATCTCCCGTTTGCATGAACAGGGCGTATTCTCAACAGGTTTTGCCGCAGGTCTCAGGCAGTCTTTTGAGTTCCTTCAGACCCTAAGGGTCAGGACCCAGGCCCAACAAATTAATAGCCAGGCAATACCTGATAATTTCATATCCCCGGACAGACTTTCGATCATGGAACGGGACAGATTAAAGGACTGTTTCAAGGTGGTCATGGAATTTCAGTCATTATTGAGCAATAAATACAGCCTGCGCCTGCTGACCTGACAGTTTTTTGATGACTCCAGCTGAATAAACGGGCTGTAACCATTCTGGGGGCACTCAGTTATGGTTCCTGGACAACCTGCCTGACTTTTTCAGTCATTTACCAGTTGGTCTCCTGGCTCGCATAGCCTGATCCAAAAGACCGGCTTTTATCAAGCGATTGATAAGTGCTTTGCGACGCATGTTATCTTCCACGAATTGATTGAGCTCCTGCTGAAAAGTCTCTGGATCCCGGTAGTTGGCACAGGCCTCAGATAGGTCAACAAGGGCCTGGCACGCTTCCTGGTAAGCCACCCCGGAACCACGGGCCACAGTACTTTGAATTGTTTTCCATTCCTGGTAGCAATTCTGGGCCAGCTCCTTGAGATGGGCTTGTCTTTTTTGGCGGCGTTTTCCTCTTCCTTCTTCTTTTTCAGCCGCTCCTTTTCCAGACGTATCTTTTGCGCAGAATCGGCATTCTCTCGAAGTTCTTCCACTGTGCGCAAATCTTTCCGGCTGGATCCATCTGATAAGCTACGCATCCAGGCATAGTATTCATTCTTGAGTTCTCTTTCTGCCTGCTGACTCTGGCCGGTCAAAAGAAGACGCGAAACACTCACCAATCTCTCATGGGACATAGTGTTCAGCCATTTTTCCATCATCTCCTGTTTCCGCTCGGGATCCTCTGCATCTGTGCTGCCCATTCCAGCTGCTGCCAAAAGATCTGGATCCACCTCCAGAAACTCTGCAAGTGCCTGCTGTGCAGGAGTCAGGCTCTTCAGTCCTTCTAAGCTTAAGGGTTCAAGCTCATCATCATCTACCATTTCCTTGGTCACTGCAGCCAACCAGCCGATATACAGGCTTCGCAAGTCTCCGCGCAACAGCTCGTCTCTGATGGGAAGCAGGCGCTGCATCCAGCTTGTTCCATCGTCCATGACGAAACGATCTAAATCTTCTGGTTCTTCATCCAGGCTCCAGGTAATCACCCAGTGATTCTGGAATGCCTTGAAATCCAGAAAGTCCTCCGCCTGCATTGTTTCCACCGTTTCCCTGGAAATGGCTTCCAGGGGCAGGTTGATCATAAACACTGCGGTTCCCCAGTTGGCCATGTATACATGGGCGTCGAAAAATTTCCGGACCAAATCAGTCGGGTTCCCCTTGAAATCACCAAAATTGTATACATTGGTCAGACTTACCGGGGTGATATGTGCTCTGGAAGATATGTTGCGTAAAGCGGACATCTCTTTAGAGGTCAGCTTTCTTTCTACAGTTAGAAACTCATAATACTGGTATTCGCTCATGATCGACTAGTTCTCCGGGCTTGTAATTTGGGCTGCGATAATGCTTGCTTCCCTTTTCTTGATTTCATTTAACACTACAGCGAAACTTATAAAATTTTTCAACCTGTCTAAACTGGGGACAGGCACTTTTGCCGGTTGCAAATTTGCAAATGCTTCGAAAATTCGGCGGCAAAAGAGCCAGTCCCCGGAGGTCAATAAATAAGTTTCGCTGTAGTGTTAGGACCTTAAAATTGCATCAGGATACCTTTTTTGGGATCAAAGTTCCTCTTTCATCAGTCTGTCATTAGAAAATCACATGTCTGATAGCCTGCGCCTCTATATTGACCAGATTATTCAGCAACATGTTTGCCATGTCCTTATTGCTGCGGGTTATGATGCTGTCCAGGCAATCAAACCGTTCACCGCAGAGCAACTTCTTATCATTCATCAGGATCTTAAAACTCCCCGTGCCCTCCCTCACTAGGTTAACTGCCTGGATGCTGGTTGTGACAATAACATTAATACGGTTTCTCACCTACTTTTGTAACAATCATCTGTTACAATAAAAGAGGAATTGAACCTCGATGTCCCAATTATCAGTTGGGCCCTTAGCAGTCATGAACTGCCAGGGTGCATCCCCGACACTTTTCCAAGCTACCAGCTAAGTCCTGATCAAATCTCTATATTCCAATTCGCTGCCTGAATCTGATTATCTATCTCGCGTGCAATTCGTGCATAACTATCGGCCTCCTTACGAATCGCTTTGACATCCACAGCCGGTATAAACCGGATCTCATTTCTGGAAAACCTTTCGGACTTAGGCGTTGCGCTATCAGCTAATCTATGAAGGATCTCGGCAATACCCGTATTCTTGTCACGTTCAGCAATAAGTTCCATAAGACTCTTGCCGCTTTCCATTGTAGTCATATTGGTCTTATTGATTAAAATAATTAATTCATTGAGTCGCTCATAAAGCCTAATCAGTTCATTCTTCAGATCCTCTGGAGGCTCAACCGGAACCGTATCACCCTCCTGCATTTTTGCCGAGAGATACAGTCGTTCTTTAACCTTCTTGATTTCTTCTTTTACATTCTTTCTTTCATTGAGCAATTCTGCAAGCTTCATCTTCCTTACCTCCTCTCTACGCAGGAAAATCACCAGAATATTCAAAGTGCGAGCCAAAGAAATATGGTATCATGTCAGGGATTTTAAGGAAAGCGGGGACAAGTATCCCGACGCACTTGTTTTTGCTACAGGGCATTTCAGCCTATTTAAAAAATAAGTACGGGGAGAGCCAGTCCCCATGCTACATGGCAACGCACTGACAGGTATGAAGACGCGACTGCAAAAAGTCTTATTTGCAGTCGCAGGAGTCAGGAGACAAGTGACAGAGATCAGTAAAAACAAATGGTTACAGAATTGGTTTGTTCCTGAATTTTGCATTCCCCGACTTTTTGCAGGTGCATCTATGAATATAAATGTTCTTTGGAATCGATATGTCTGTGACTAACCTTGCCCGCATGTTGTCATGTCACAGCACCCATCCGTACGCTACAGAACAGGCCAGCCCTTAATTTGCAAATGATCACCATCCATTACTGACCATCGTCAAAACCAGGCCGAACAAAACTTCGGGCCTGAGGAAAGACAGTTTCCATTTTCCGGCGCAAACGATCCAGGCAGAACAGTATATCCTGCACACCCTGCCTGTCGCGGACTATGTTCGCATGAACCACACCCCATGCAGCCAGAGAACGGTCAATGCCCATCAAGGCCACCTTGGCTGAACCGTCTGCATCTCGATCATAGCTTTCCAGTTCGCATTCCTCTTCTTCAGCCTTGCCGTGCAAGGCCCGCACGATCTTGGCCTCAATCAAGAACAGATACCAGGATATAATCTCTTTGGATTCCTGCAGTCCAGGAGCCTCCCCGGCTGAAATAACACCAGGGATTTTGACCGCCACATCTTGTGTCCAGACCTCCGAACTCTCCAGCCATTCTTTGGCCATCTCCCTATACTTTTTTGCAAGAATGGTGCAGATATGCTCCCTGGCTCTTTGCATAGCCAGTTCATGCCCTGCGTCCTGGTCCTCTCCGACTGCATCCAGGTCAATCCCCCGTTCCTGGGCCAGATCATAAAGCATGCTTATGGTCACTTCAAAAGTGCTGGATATGGTCTCCCAGAAAGCGGCGTTCATCTCATCCGAACTCTCTTGTTCCTGAAAGAACTCCTTCTCCACGGCAAAGTTCATACATCTGGAGGTAAAGGCACATCTTTCGCACCACCGATCGCAATAGTTATAGATTCCAGGTATAAAATCCGGATTTTCAGCAAGTTCTTTTATCCGGTCTTTATCCATATTCCAATGCTCCCTGGTAAAAAATCAAAATACTGCAAACAAGCCATAGGTACATTTACCCCATTGCCCTTTATCCAGGCAAACGACTGTCGAAAATCCGGGCCAGCTGTGACACTTGGTGGTCCACAAAATCGTAAAAGGGCTCTGTTTTTATTGTGGTGTAAACGGTCTAACCGAACTGCTTATTGCTGTAAAGTGCCTTTTCAGGAAAGCGGAGATGCCAGGGAATAAAGAGACCATTATGGTGTGAATTTGGCTACAAAGAAATTGTCCGGAAATATTGAGAGTAACCATTCAGGAGGCCGATTCCGTCACCCCCCCCCTGAATGGTTACGGGAAAGATCCGGACCTGTGCTTTAAAAGATGGTCTGACCGGTCTTACCCATGAACTGCATATCTATTGAACAGTAACAGTTTAGCTTTTTTAAGGAAAGCAGGGGACAGGCACCCCCACACTTATTTTTCTAAAGGAAGATTGACAGGTTTTAAAATAAGTGCGGGGAGAGCCAGTCCCCATGCCACATGCAAATGGCTAAACTTTTACGTTGAACACTACTATGAGATTAACGCAACTCCAGCGTGCGTTTACCGGTAAAAATGTCCTGGAATGATTTTCAATATGAGGCGGGAAAGGCTTGCAAGTCTGGGGATTAGTCATTAAGAATTTTTATCCCACAATATGCCAGGAAAGAATCACTTACCAAGGAAAAAAATAGTGATAAAGTTTTTTTGCCTGATCATTTTATTACTTTTACCCTGGAGTGTTCATGCTCAAAATGTAGAACTTACACCTGAAGAGCAGGCCTACCTGGATGATCTGGGGAAGATCACCATGTGCATTGACCCGGACTGGGAGCCATACGAGCTTGTGGATGATCAGGGCAACTTTACCGGCATTGCCGCGGATCTTGTGGACATTGTTTCTCAGAGACTTGATATTCCCTTTGTTATTGTGCCTACAAAAGACTGGGGGGAAACCCTGGAAGTCTCGAGAGAAGGCGGGTGCATGCTCATTCCTTTCCTGAACCAGACTCCGGACCGGGAGGAGTGGCTGACCTTTACCGAGCCCTTATTCACCAATCCCAACGTCTTCATCACCCGCAATGAGCACGACTATATTGCGGATCCAGCCGAACTGGTGGACCGGACCGTAGTTCTGCCTCATGGCACGTCCATGGAGGAGTATCTGCGCCAGGACTATCCCAATCTGGATATTATCACTGTGGACGACGAGAACGAATGCTACCGCATGGTCTCCCAGGGTGAAGCCGACATGACGCTGCGTTCACTGACCATCGCGGCCTTCACCATCCGAAGGGACGGCTGGTTCAACCTGAAGATTTCAGGACAGCCTCCCCAGGACCACTACATAAACCGGCTGCGCATGGGCGTGCTCAAAGACATGCCCGAACTGCGCGACATCCTGAGCAAGGCCATCGAGACCATAACTCCGAGGGAGCGCGACAGCATTGTAAACGAACATGTAAACATTATATTAGAGCAGTCCTTCAACTACGAACTGCTTTACAGGGTCTCCGGAGGGGGCATTGTGATACTTCTGGGGATTGTCCTGTGGAATTACAGGCTCAGAAGACTGCGCAATTCCCTGAAAAATTCCAATGAAGAACTGCGTATGGCCGTTCAGAAGGTATCTGAGAGTGAAGAGACTCACAGGATTATTTTTGAAAATTCTCCACAGGGCATGTTTTACTTAGATGCCTCCGGGATCATCGTAAAATGCAACGATCAGTTTGTAGAGCTCATGGGCTCAACCCGGGAAAAGCTTATCGGATTAAACTCAGCCGCTGAGTCCCCCAGCCCCATTGATGATATAATTCAGAGGGCCATGGGCGGCGAACAGACGGTATTCGAAGGCTTGTATACTTCCATTACCGGGGGCAAGACCTCTTACCTGCGAATGATATGCAATCCGGTCAATCCGGGTACTTCACCCACAGAAGTCATCGCCACGGTGGAGGACATAACTCAGCGTAAGCATCTGGAGGAATCAGTGCGCCTGAAAAATGACCTCCAGGAACTGGTAACCGAGGTTTCAACGGATTTTATCAATGCCACCTGGGAAAATATCGATGGCAAAGTCAACAACATGATCAGACGTTGTGGACAGTTTTTAAATGTAGACAGAACCTTTGTCTTCAAATTTTCCGAGGACGGGCTGTACATGTCTAATACCCATGAATGGTGCGCTCCGGGCATAGAGTCGGTTAATGCGGCCATGCAGGATGTTTCCCTGGAAGAACTGCCTGCGAATTTAGAGATTTTCAATGAACGGAAAATGTTGTTTGTTCCTGATGTGGAACAACTGCCTGAAGGTCCGGAAAAACAACTCTTAGAGGCTCAAGATGTAAAATCCATGCTGGTTATGCCCATATTGCGCAATGATAAAATCCTTGGCACTTTCGGGTTTGAATCGGTCAGCTCCAAAAGGCTGATAAATGAAGAACATGTGCAACTGCTCCAGATTCTGGGTAATATCCTGGGTGATGCATTAATTAGAAACAGCTTTGAGCGTGATCTCCTGCAGGCCAAGGAGCAGGCCGAGGCGGCCACCCAGGCCAAAAGCGAATTCCTGGCCAATATGAGCCATGAGATCCGCACACCCATGAATGCCATTATAGGCATATCCCACCTGGCTCTGCGCTCAGGCCTTGACCGCAGGCAGCATTCCTATCTGACCCGGATTGACGGTGCAGCCAGATCCCTGCTGGGCATCATCAACGACATTCTGGACTTTTCCAAAATCGAGGCCAATAAACTGGAACTGGAGCATGTACCATTCAACCTGAAAGACGTTTTATCCAGGCTGTCCTCTATATTCGATTTTCAGGCCGAGGAGAAGCAACTGAAACTGACATTTCAGCTGGATCCTGATACTCCCCTTAGTCTCAAAGGTGATTCCATGCGCCTGAGCCAGGTTCTGACCAACCTGATAAGCAATGCCATCAAGTTTACCAGCCACGGAGAAATTGTGGTCAGCGTGTCACCTGGTACCTCAAATACTGCTCACGAAGCCATCCCTGAATGTTTGCCGGCAAAGGGGTATAACCAGGTATGCCTGATGTTTTCAGTACGTGATTCGGGCCAGGGCATGGACCAGGACCAGGCTTCGCGTCTGTTCGATGCTTTTTTCCAGGCTGATTCTTCCATTACCCGCAGGTTCGGCGGCACCGGGCTGGGTCTATCCATCAGCAAACAGCTTGTGGAGATGATGGGAGGCAGTATTCAGGTTCAGAGTCAGCCCGGAGAGGGAAGTACCTTCAGCTTCACGGTTCACATGGAAAAGACCTGTGAACTGGAGCAACATCAGTCCCAGACGGAATCACACCGCGGTTCCACCCGGAAGAGCCTCTCTGGACGGCGGGTGCTCGTGGTGGAGGACAACCGCTCGAACCGCGAGCTTGCTTATGAACTGATGACAGATCTGGGTATCAACGTCGAGGTTGCCTGTGACGGCCTTGAAGGATTTAAGCGGGCCGTCCAGGAGCCTTTTGATCTTATTCTGATGGACATTCAGATGCCTGGAATGGATGGATACGAAGCTACGCGGCGCATAAGAAGCATGGATCACAGGACAGAAAAGATGGGTCAGACCTCGGAGGTTGCAGAGGGAATCCATGAATCTTTCAGTTCCTTAGTCCCTGAACCCCTGAATCCCGGAATTCCCATCATCGCCATGACTGCTCATGCCATGGCCGGTGACCGGGACAAGAGTCTTAATGCAGGCATGGACGATCACTTGACCAAACCCATTGAACCAGAGGTACTTAAGAACATGTTGCTGCGCTGGATGCCCGAGGACAGAAGTCATGGGGCAGAAAACACAAGTCAGAGTGATAAATCCAGCAGCCAGGTAGCCCAGAAAGCATCAACTGCCTTTCAGACTCCTCTTCCTTCCAGCCTGCCGCCTTTTGATATATCAGCGGCTTTAAAGCGGTGCAATGACAACCCAGAACTGCTGCGCAGGCTGATCAAGTCCTTTGGCCGTGAGTACGCCGGTGCTGCTGAGCGCCTGCGTAGTCTGCTCCAGGCTGAAAAGCTCTCAGAGGCCCGCATCCTGGCCCATTCTCTAAAAGGTTCGGCCGCTACCTTAGAAGCAGCGCAACTAATGGAAGCAGCCAGAGACCTGGAAATGGTCCTGCAAACCGAGGGATCTGACAACCAGCAAGAGCTTTTAAAGACACTGGAAAATTCTTTGCACCCGGCCCTGGCTGCTGCAGAAAGCCTGTCCGGATCATTGCCTGAAGTTGAAACCCGGCAGGAAGGCCGGGAGGATCGAAAACCAGGGGTTTTGACTCCGGAATTGAAACACGCCCTTGACGAACTGCGCCACCAGCTTGAGTTCAACAGTCTAAAAGCCCGTAAAAGTTTTGCCGCAGTCCAGGAACAGTTGCGGGATATAGTAGGGGACAGCCAGGTTTTACGCCTGGCACAGAGCCTGGAGATACTGGACTATCAGGGCGCTATAAAAAGCCTTGACGAGCTTGAGGCTGAGCTTGGCCGTAACCGGGATCCGGCTGACTGACTTCACATTTAAGTATCCAGGGGGTACTCAGTTGTACTTCCAGTCCCCAGGCCGTTTCCGACGTACCCTTAACACTACAGCGAAACTTATAAAATTTTTCAACCTGTCTAAACTGGGGACAGGCACTTTTGCCGGTTGCAAATTTGCAAATGCTTCGAAAATTCGGCGGCAAAAGAGCCAGTCCCCGGAGGTCAATAAATAAGTTTAGCTGTAGTGTTAATGGTTACCACAGATACATGTTCATTAAGATAACTTGTAAGGAGCAGGTGCTATGGAACAAGGAGCCAGGATTCTGGTGGTGGACGATGATGCCAATATTGTCCAGCTGATTGCTGATATCTTTGAAGATGAACATGAAGTTCTTTTTGCCTTGAACGGAGAGTCCGCCGGCAGGATCGCCGATACAACCAGACCGGATCTTGTTTTGATGGATGTGGTGATGCCCGGCATGGACGGATTTGAAACCTGTGCCCGTTTCAAGGAAAACCAGAAAACTGCTCATATCCCCATAATTTTTCTGACTTCAATGGACTGTCCCGATGATGAAACCCGGGGCCTTAAGCTGGGAGCTGTAGACTACATTACCAAGCCCATCAATCCAGCCGTACTCAAGCAGAGGGTCAGGACTCACCTTGATCTGTACCAGGCCCGGCAACGCCTTGCCGCCCAGAACAAGTCCCTGATGGAGGCAGCGCGCATGCGCGATGAGGTTGAGCATATCATGCGCCACGACCTCAAAAGTCCTCTTACAGCCATGACAGGACTGCCGGATATCCTGCTCATGGATGACAATCTCACAACAGAGCAGCGGGAAACCCTGCAGCTGATGAATGAACAAGGCAGGCGGATGCTGGACATGATCAACATGTCCCTGACTCTTTTGAAAATCGAGTATGGTGATTATGAACCTGTGCTGGAGAAACTGGATATTCTGGCGCTTCTAAGAAACACAACCTCTGAATTGAGTCAGCTGGCTAAACAGTACGGGGTTTCATGCAGACTTCTTGTGAACGGAAATCAACCTGATTCCCAGGACCAGGTCAACATCCTGAGTGAAGATCTGCTCTGCCGCTCTATTTTTGATAATATCTACAAAAATGCCATCGAGGCCTCACCACGAGGCCAGGTGGTCAGCATCAGCATCTTTACCGGTCCCAGGACGTGCGTTTACATAGAAAACAAAGGCGAAGTTCCGCAAGATATCCGTGACAACTTTTTTGATAAATTTGTCACCCAGGGCAAGGTCGGCGGCACCGGACTGGGGAGCTATTCATCCAGACTGGCGGCCAGAGCTTTGCAGGGAGACATTGAACTGGATACATCTACTCCGGGGCAGACAACTATATGTGTTTTTCTGCCGGGTGTCAGTTAGTATGTGCTGAATAGTTAAATGGTAACAGGTTAAGTGTACTCGTCCGGTTGAAATGCTGGCAGGAGACGTGTATTTTGACCCTCTTGCGACATCATCTCTTGACAGTCTATAACGCGCGGCATTAAAAAATTTATAATGATCCGCTCAATACAGGACAAAGAAACCAAGAGGGTCTGGAATGGCCAAGGGTCGACACGCTTGCCCCAGGATATCCAGCGCATTGCTCGAAGAAAACTCCGGATGATCAACAACGCCCAAAATATAAACGATCTGCGCATTCCTCCGGGTAATCGCCTGGAAAAACTGAAAGGAAAAAAACATCATCAATACAGCATTCGGATTAATGATCAATGGCGAATATGTTTTGAATGGGGAGAAGGTGATGCATACAATGTCGAAATCATCGATTATCATAAGGAGTGATGATATGAATCAGCGATTGCCCAATATTCATCCCGGAGAAATTCTACTGGAGGAATTTCTTCTACCTCTTGGCATAAGCCAAAATAGACTTGCTCGCTCTTTGAGCGTTCCTCCACGTCGCATCAACGAAATTGTCCACGGCAAGAGATCCATATCGGCTGACACAGCTATCAGATTAGCTCGATATTTTGGAAACTCCGAGAAATTTTGGCTGGGTTTGCAAGAAGATTTTAATCTGGAAGAAGCACGTAAGAGACTTGGCGACCGGCTGGATCTTGAAGTTAAGACCTACGCTGCATAGACATTCTATGGCAGCTTCTGTTTAACCTGAGACACTGTGGTACAATAAGAAATAGGGCCGGCTCGTTATTGACAGTAAAAGCTTCTTCTCACGCTGGCCTGTGCCCGCAACCCAGATAAAAAAAGAGTTTTTTGCCCACAGATCACACCCAGTGAAATCCGCTGCGCTGAGACTTCGTCTATTTCACCGGGCAGGCAAATTGACACAGATATAAGAGATTGAAGTACCATTCAGGGGGTCCTCGGTGCTTGATTACTGGCACAAGGCCTGGGGACTGTCTCTCGCTGTTTAGGTCTGTGCAGGATCACGGAATTTTGCGCTTGTAATTTTGGTGATTCTGAAGGCAAGGTGTCGCGGGGACTGTTCCCAGTCACGCCAGAGGCTTGATTCCGGTACCCCCTTGAATGGTTAATGAAATTTTATTGCCTGTCCCCGGGGTCAAAAATCAGTTATGTTTGAGTGCACAACATATCAGTGAGTTATGTACAAAACCTACCTGAGCGTACTCCATATCTTGAAAGCTCCCACAAGGAAAACAAATCCTGCCAGAACGCGGCTCAGGTGGAACTCCAGAAAAAGAATGAAAAAAGAACCGGCCAAAAGCACCAGACCGACCCCCAGAGGGCGCAGCAATGCCCGGATATGTTCATCCAGCGCTTCCAGTGTCTTACGCGACAGACGTACATTCAAGTTTCCGTCACTCATATCCGTAAGAACTGATTTGAACCTGCTTATGGTAAAAGGCAGGGCGGTTATTTCTCTTCTGGCAACCGATGCGAACCCTTCTTCCATGCCCAGGGCCTCAGGCAGCCTGTTTTGAAGGACCGGGAGAATATCCTTTATGCCGTTGAAATTTTCTATGTATGTTGTGCCCAGGCCTTCTATCAGGGTGCTGGCCCGCATGACATAAACCACTTCCTGGGGCAGCTTGAAGGGAAAATCCTTCATGGAGTCCAGGACTTCAAAAGCCAGTGCCTGCATATTGGCTGCGCTGAGGTTGACGTTGCTGAAGATATCAAACATACGTTCAGCCAATTCACGTATTTCATCAGGGGAAGCCGTGGATGTCACAAGCCCCATACGTTCACAGGCTGAGGCAAACATCTCGAAGTCGCGCTCATGAGCAGACTTGACCAGTTCAATCATGGCCACCCTGGTGGAATTGGGCAGGCGTTTGACCATTCCGAAGTCCAGAATGGTCAAGGAAGCATCGTCCTGTACCAGAATATTGCCGGGATGCGGATCAGCGTGAAACAGTCCCTTGACCAGCATCTGGCTGGCGTACCAGGAAATAAGGTTTTCCATGACCTTTTTAAAGGCAATCCCGCGCTGCTGTATTCCGGCCTTGTCGTCGACGCGCAGGCCGCTTTCAAAGCTCATGACCAGTGCATCATGACTGCAGTATTTGGGATAGTACTCCGGCATTGAAATGGTTTCATTTTCATAAGTTTCTTTGAACTTGCGCAGGTTGTCCAGTTCCATGGCCATGTCCACTTCCTTGAGCAGCATTGCCGAGAATTCATTCAGAACCGCCTGCAGGGAATTTCTGGTATGGCTGGTGAAAAACGGCTGGAAAACCTTGAGAAAAAATTTGAGGAGGCCTGCATCGATACGGACTTTTTTTTCTATGTCCAGACGTCTGATTTTCACAGCCACCCGAGTACCGTCTTTTAATTCAGCCTGGTGCACCTGCCCGATGGAAGCGCTGGCCAGGGGATGGCGATCAAACGAGGCAAAAGGGAACTCCCGGCTATAGGCCCTGGAAAGCATACTGCTCAGATCTTTTTCAGGCATGGGCTCTACTTCATCATGAATGGCGCGTAATTGTCTTAGATAGTCCTCTGTGAAAAAATCAGCCCTTGTTGCCAGAACCTGGGCAAGTTTTATAAAGCTGACTCCCAGCTCAAGAATGACTGCTTTCAGATCTCCCGGTTCCAGGGGCTTAATGCCCAGAAGACTTTGCTTCTGCCTGAAAATCAAGAACACAGTCAGGAGAAAGCGAAACGTTTTCAAAACGCGTTTTGGCGAGTAGTGCTCAAGCATATTGCCATCAGTACACGGGATTGATTATTTTTATCAACTGTTGCATATTTATCAGGTAGTCACAAGCAACCCATTTTCTAAGTGTCGTTGCAGGGTTACTTGCAGGATATAAGGAGAAAAGTTTGCAGACAATTATATTTCTGGGTGCAGCTGCTCTGCTGGCGGCAAGGGCCTGCTGGCAGACCGTGCTGGCCGTATTGAACCGTACCCGGGTCCTGAGCTTGAGGCACCATCCTCCTGAATCGGTGTTCAGAGTAATGGACCGGGAGACTTATGACAAGTCAGTAGATTACACCCTGGCCAAAAACAGGTTTGAGCTCTGGAGCATATGGTATGGTACAGTTATACTGGCGGTGCTTCTTTTTTCCGGGATTGTTCCCTGGTTTTATCACAATTTATTTGAATCCGGCAGCGAGTTGCATATCCTGAATGAAAGCCTTTTTTTGGCAGCCGTATATGTCGTCTTTTTCCTTGCAGGACTCCCCCTGGATTTTTATTCCAGCTTCAGGCTGGAAGAACGATTTGGATTCAACAAAAGCACCATGGGGCTGTGGATTTCAGACCAGTTCAAAAGCCTGGTCATTGCTCTGGTTATCACCGTACCGCTTTTAAGCCTGATTATCTGGCTGATAATCATGGCAGGCAGCCTGTGGTGGGTATGGGCCTTCGCACTGGTCTCTTTGTTTCAGCTGGTGATGATGGTCCTTTACCCCATGCTTATTCTGCCCCTTTTCAACAGGCTGACTCCGTTGCCTGATGAGGAACTCAGGCAAAGGCTCATGAATCTTGCCGACAGGGCAGGGTTCAAGGCCAGAACCATCCAGGTCATGGACGGAAGCAAACGGTCCGGGCATTCCAACGCCTTTTTCACCGGCTTCGGCAGGTTCAGGCGTATCGTATTTTTTGATACACTGATTGAGCAGCTTGAACCCCGGGAACTCGAGGCAGTGCTGGCCCATGAGATAGGTCACTACAAAAAAGGGCATGTGCCAAGAATGCTGGCTATTTCCGCAGCCATGTTCCTGGCCGGCTTCGCCCTGGCTGCCTGGCTGCTTGAAACCCCGGCCTTCATCCAGGCTTTCGGATTTCAGCCGGAGCATGCAGGTCCGGGCCCTGCACTCCTGCTTTTTGCTCTGCTGGCCGGGGTGGTTGCTTTCTGGCTCAGTCCTTTGATGGGTGCTCTATCCAGGAAACACGAATACCAGGCTGACAGTTTTGCTGCAAAGCAACTGGGAGACGTGCAACCCATGATCAGGGCGTTGACCAGGCTGGGTACAGAAAACCTGGCCAACCTGACCCCGCATCCTTTATACAGTGGTTTTTACTACTCGCACCCGACTCTGATGGAGCGTATAGGTGCCCTGGAGCAGGCGGCAGAGGGAAAAGAAAAAGCACCGCCGCCTGCCTGATTCAGCTGGGTTCATCCCAGGGCGCCCGTGCCCAGAAGCACCAGCCATAAAAGGATGAAAACCAGTACTGCGATCAACCAGATATCTTCTGATTTCATTGTTATATCTCCTTGGTGGTTATGATAATAAATTCGTCCCCGGGCACCGGGATTATGGAACCCGGGGACGGTCTGTCAGTTTCAGCCAGTTGGATCAGGTCACCTCGTGGACAACAATTTTGGATTCCGTTTCAGCCCGACGGATCTGGTCATTGGTAATGGTGGCCATTTCCGCCTTGAAGCACAGAGCCCACATCATGATAATCCCCAGGATCCACCAGACTATCTGCCATGACCAGGCCGCAGGAAAGCCGGCAAAGGAAAAAAGACCCCAGTTGCTCATCATGGCCAGGGGACCGGCGGCAAAGAGAAACCACACGGGTATAATGTATTTCATTGAGTTACGCCAGGTTCTGCCTCTGGGGCCTGGCTCTTCAATGTTGTCCAGCCAGGAGCGTACTTCTTTCTGCCTGTCCATGGTAGCCTGGTTGTCGGTTCCTCCCAGAAACCTGCTCAGGTAGGCAACCAGCAGCCCGGTTCCTATACCCCAGGCCGCGCAGTGAATGGTCAGGGGATTGGGGAAGACGTAATAGGTGATGAATACTGCTATAAGCCCGGCCAGGATTCCCAGAACCGTTCCAATGGAAGGCCAGCGGAATCCCCAAAGGGTGCCCATGAGAGGGATGTACATGATAAAACCCAGGGCTGTGGCCAGGGCCCCCAGGATAACCAGAGCCGCCTGGGAGGTCAGCCCCACAATCAGGGCCAGTATGGTCAGAATGGTCACAAAAAGGCGGTTCATCCAGATCTGCTCGGCATGGCCGCCCTGTTTGTTTCTGATTTTGAGCCACCAGACATCGCGCAGCAGCATGGAACCGGCAGTGCCTATGTACGGGGCTGCCGTGGAGTGCATGGCCGCGATGAGTCCGATAAAGCAGATGCCCAGCACAAAGGGCGGAAGAAACTTGGCCATGAGCATAGGCACAACGTCTGAATCCCTGGCCGGATCAATGAGGCCCTGCATGTCCAGAATCTGGCCTCCCAGTCCCTGAAAGGCAGTAAAGAAAAACATGGCGAAGCCCACCAGGAATGCGGACATGAAAACCTGCTGCCAGGCGAAAGGCCTGGGATTCTTGTTGGCGAACTGCCACATGGTAAAGGCCGGTGAAGACTGAATACCCATGAGAGAGAAGAGGTAGGTAAGAATCATCAGGGCTGTCCATTTCTCCTGTCCCACAGTGAATTCCATTATGCTTGGTATTTCCAGAAATTTGTCCGGCATGTTTTGTATTTCCTGACTCATATGGCTCCAGCCACCGAAATGGACCAGGACATAAGCTCCAACAGTCAACATGGCCACCATGAGCAGGATAAACTGGACCACGCCCACCCAGGTGCTGGCCTTAAGACCTCCGGTGACCACGTAGAACCAGACAATAAAGGCCATGAGAATGGCTCCCCAGGAAAGAGGGAAGCCGGTCACCCAGTGAAAGAGGGCGCCTGCAGCCATGAGCTGGATGGCTGCATAAAAAATCCCGAAAAGAATGGCCGTGAGCACTGCAAGCCAGCGTACTCCTTCCCGGTTGTAATAATAGGCGTACATGTCTCCCGGGGTGACGAAACCGTATCTCTTGCCCATGAGCCAGGCCCTTTTGGCGAAAAAGGACCCTGTCAATGGTATGGTCAGGGCATAAAAGGATACAAAGCCATAAGCAAGCCCGTACTGCCAGATGAGCCCCGGATGGCCGATAGTGGTCCAGCCGCTGAAGGAAGCTGCTGTTGCGGCCATGAGAAAGGCAATCATGGGGATCTGGCGTCCGCCTATGGAATAGCCGTAGGAGGTTTTTTCCGTGAAAAAACCCTTCAAGCCCCAGGAAAAACAGTAAATAATGTACAGGGAAAGAAAAACCCATACCCACGTTGTGTCGATCTCCATCCTCCTTAACCTCCTTTTAGTATAACTTGTCTGTAAATAAAATAGATGTAACCATTCAGGGGGCACAGGGGGGCAGTCCCCGCGACACTTTTCCTGCACAATACAAAAAGTTCAGACGCGAAATTTTGTGAAACTGCATAATTAGAACTTAGCGGGTACAGTCCCCTGGTCTTGGGCCGTTAGTCACCATCGAGGACCCCCTGAATGGTTACAAATAGATGACCAGGAAGAGCAGGGAGAATAAAACGCTCTTCCCGCCTTTCCTGGTCCTTGTGAATGTTTTGCCTGTCCTGTTTTAGAAAAAGCGTCGCCTGATACAGCCCGCCCTGCACAGGTCTTTCAAGGTCCAGGCAGCATTGACCTGCATCTTGTGCACCAGATAGATGAACAGGTATGCCGTCTGCAGGGCATCGGTAAAGGCATTGTGCTCAGTAAACAGCGGCAGCCCGAATTCCCGGCTCAGTTTCCTCAGGTTATAGGAATATTCCTCGTAGCATTCATAAGCGCCCGTCCACTGGCCTTCACGGTACTGCCTGGCCAGACGCATGGTGTCAATGCAGGGATTGTGAAGTTCTCCTCCGAATTCTTTTTTCAGTTCCCTGTTGATTACACTTATATCCAGGTTGATATTGTGACCGACTATTATGGAGTTTCCGCAGAAATCCAGCAGACCCTGCAGGGCTTCTTTGAGTGGAGGGGCCTTCTGGGCCTCTGAAGGAGTAATTCCGTGAATAACTATGCTTTGCTTGGGAACGTCCCTGGTGGGACAGGCACAGAAGTAAAAGCTCTGTTCCATGTCTATGCGCATTTCGCTTATGCGCAGAGCTCCTATGGTAACTATCTCGTCTTTTTTGACGTTTAAGCCTGTAAGTTCCGTATCCAGAACCACAAAATCGTACTCATTCAGGGGCCTGCTTTGATCCAGGGCATCGAAATATTCTTTGCTCCGGGCCAGCAGGGGATGAGCAGGCCGGCTGTCTTCTCTGCTGAAGGGCCAGGCAAATCCTGACAGGATATTTTGAGTAAGTAGGTTCAACGAAGCCATATTATGCCTCTTTTAATTGCTGTACGTCCGGGTATAGGGATCAGCAGCCTGCAGGAAAAAAATGCACTGGAAATATGTAACCATTCAGGGGACAGATACCGGCCAGGGGACAGTCCCCGCGACACTTTTACTGCACAACTGAAAAGTACAGACGCAAAATTTTGTGAAGCATCATAATCATAACTTAGCGGGGACAGTCCCCTGGCCTTGTGCCATCAGCCACCACCGAGGTCCCCCTGAATGGTTACGGAAATATTATCCAGGAGATGTAGTGGCCTTGATCAACCGTAACCATTCAGGGTAATGCCTAAGCCGGCCATAAATGAACACCGGGGACACTCTGAATGTTTACCATCAACCCATGTTCAGCTTGAAGGTTTCTTTAAGAAAGCTCTGCAGGTTGCTGATGACCGAAAAGGCCCCCTTGAGGGTCTGTTTTTCCAGGTCGCTTAATTCTGCAGGGTCAATATAATTGTGCGGCTGTTCACCTGCCTCCATGAGCTTTAGCTGGTTTACGAATCTAAGCTGCATCTGAAATTCATAGGATTCCCTGGCCCGCACAAACAGGTTGTGAGGCATATGCCCTTCCCGGTCAAGCATCTCCAGTCTTTCCAGAGTGTTGGTTTCCATTATTCCATGCTTCAAAGCCATGACCCGGGCAAAATCCCAGAAGGGTACCAGCCCCCTGGCTTTCAGATCCAGGCGGTTTTTATGTTCTCCATCGCGGTCCACAATGAAGTTTTTGAAAAAACTAAGAGGGGGTTTGGTGCGAAAACAGTCCTGGGCCAGGTAGCGCAGGAACATGTCCTTGCCTTTTACCAGGCTTTGCAGCTCGTCCTTGAGCTCCTGGCCCAGCACCATATCACCGTAGGCCGGGCGAAAATCAAAAAATATGGTTGAATTGAGGACCTCCTGGGGCTCGGGCCTGTTTACCCATCTGGAGAAATACTGCTTCCACACGGAAAGGGGTTGCCGCCACTTGGGGTTGGAGGCCATGTTGCCTCCCTGGCACAGAGGATAGCCGCATTTAACCAGGTGATTTATGGCTTCCTCTCCGAAGGTCTCGAAATATTTTTCCGCCTTTTGTTTCTGCTCTTCATTTTCTGGATCCTGGTAGACCAGGGCATTGTCCTGGTCTGTGCGGAAGGTCTGCTCCTTGCGCCCTTCGCTGCCCATGAGCAGCCAGCAGAAAGGTACCGGAGGCGGCCCCAGCTGTTCCTGGAGAAGTGTCAGAAGCCTTGTGAGTATCAGGTCGTTGAGGATGGTGATCATCCTGGTGATATTGTTGGCCTTGGCCCCTTCTTCAATGAGAGGACGGACCACCAGGGGGACTTTCAGGGACAGCTCGTAAAGCCTTTCAATCCTGTTCTGGTGCATTATCTCCTTGAAAAGATAAACAGGGGATTCACCCTGGAGAACCAGGATGTCGTGACTTGTAATTACTCCGATGATCCTGTCTTCGTCCTGCACCGCCAGGTGGTGAATGCGGTTGCTCATCATGTCCAGGAGGGCATCAAAGCAGACCCTTTGGGCTGATATGGTTTTTATCGGCGAACTCATAACCTTTTCCACTTCTGTGGAGTAGGGCAGACCCTTAGCCACGACCTTGGAGCGTATATCCTTGTCCGTGATGATCCCGGAAACTTTTCCGTATTCGTTCCTGATAAGCAAAGACCCTATGCCCAGATCAGACATGCGTTGAGCAGCCTGCTGCACACTCTGGACAGGGGTGATGATTTCCGGTTTTCTGCGGATGACGTCATTAACCTTTACCGTAAAAAGATACAGCGAACCTTCGGTTTTGGGGGTGAGTCTTTCCTTGCGCAGTTCATCAAGAGACTTCTGAACATAATCCCTGGAAAAAACCTTGAGATAATGCTGGGCAAATCCTGGATGGGTTTTTAAAAGCTCCAGAAAGGACTTTTTGGGGAAAAGAAAGCAGAAAGTATCCTCCACAGCCTCTACGGTCATGCTGGACCTTGATCCCCGGATCACCGCCAGTGCCCCAAAAACCGAGCCCTCTCCACGGTAGTCCTTGAGGCTTATCTCCCCGGCCTGGTCCTGGAGATAAATTTTGACACCTCCTTTCTGGATCAAGTAAACATAATTTACTTCAGACACATCCTGGGTAAGAACCCTGGTGCCTTTGGGATAAAAATCCACATTGGCGTTCTTGGCCAGGTTTACCAGAGTACTGTGCTCCAGATCCTTAAAGGGGAGGACACCCTGGAGAAAGTCCACCACCATATCCGGGTCATGGGCCTGCAGGCCTTCTTTTTTCTGTCCAAACATCTTGTTCTCTTGAATTGATTTAATTAAAAGATACGGCGCTACAGTCGAAAAAAGGCTTCTGGCACAGAAACACCACGAAAATTAAGTAGCAATTCAACAGCAGGGGGTTGATCAACCATAACCATTCATGGGGGTGCCGGAATCACGCCTCTGGCGTGACTGGGGACCGTGACTGGGGACAGTCCCCGCGACACCTTGCCTTCACAATCACCAGAATTACAAGCGCAAAATACCGTGATCCTGCACAGACCAACACAGCGAGGGACAGTCCCCAGGCCTTGTGCCAGCAATCAATACCCAGGACACTCTGAATGGTTACGATCAACCCATTGCCGGAACAACTTTTGATTGATTGAGCTGGTTTTAATGCGGCACGTTTTTCCCTCCGGGTTGCGTCAAAAGTGCTGCTGTTCACCAGGGTTTGCGTGCCTGATATGTTATGAACAATACAGACAGTCTATTTTGACCTGCATCCTGTTTTAGATAAACGGAGTTAAAAGGGATGTAAGGATGCCTGAAAAGAGCGGCAATGCACACTCCATGCAGTCAGCCGTTCAACGGTCAGTTTTGACCGCTCACCTGTTGACCGGGCATGCCTCTTCAGCAGACAGGCCTATGATGCCTTTATTATCCCGGTTATGATAAAAAGTGTGGCAGGCAAAAGGAGAAAAAGCGCAGGTACGCTCAGAAGCAAAATGAACAGCTGGTCCGGGTTGAAAAGGGCCAGAAACAGAAAAGGAGCCAGGTTGAGCACAACCCCGAGCATGGTGTAATTGTAAAATGTTTTGGTCCTGGCGGCTTTTTCTTCCTGCTCCTTTTCAGTAAGCTCACCGGATGGCTCAGGCATGGCCAGCCACAAAAGAACATACAGAAGCACCGGAGCCATGGAGGCCCACAAGCCCATAAAGGGCATAAAATTCAATAAAACAAACGCCAGGAAAAACAGGATGCGCAACAGGGACCTGCTGACTTGCCAGTGATGAGCCAGTCCTGCCAGCACACCTGCCAGAAGGGCGTCTTGTAAATTTTTTTGTATCGTTATCATCTTTTAAATTCAGCAAGCTGCTTATCGTCAACAGTCAATTCAAATCACGGAGAGGCCATGTCTTTACTTTACCTGGACCTGGAGTGCGGAATCAGCGGAGATATGTTTGTCTCGGCTCTTTCAGACCTTGGGGTGGATTTCACCCCTCTTGAAGAAGCCTTTAACAGCCTGGAACTGGGAGTCAAGATGAAATTCGCCGGAGACTCCAGAAACGGTATCACAGGCAAAAGGGCTGATTTCAGCTGGGAGTCAGACCAGCCATTGAGACTTATGCGCGATATTCATGACCTGCTGGAGAGACTGCCTGTTTCAGAGTCTGTAAAATCAGGTTCAAGGCATGCCTTTGAGCGCCTTGCCCGGGTGGAAGCCTTTGTACACGGCATGGATGTGGATAAGGTACATTTTCACGAAGTAGGGGCCCTGGACACTCTCATGGATATTGTCGGGGCTTTCTGGGGGCTGGAAAGCCTGGGTGTCAGTCGCGTGTGGGCTTCGTCCGTTCCCTGGTTCAGTGGAAAGGTTCAGACCGCTCACGGGGAGCTACCCCTGCCTGCTCCGGCTACGGCTGTGCTCCTTGAGAACAAGAAGATAAAGCCCTCCGGGTATGACTGGGAAATTATTACCCCCACCGGTGCCTTGATTCTGGATCAACTGGTGCAGGAATACACTACAGGTTTTCCGGGAATACTTAAAAAGTCAGGCACAGGCTTCGGTGAAAAACAGGCGGGTTTCAACGGTCTGCGTATCTTCCTGGCAGAGATGGAGGAAAACCCTGATAAATACGGCCAGGATAAAGTCTGGGTGCTTACCACAAACATAGACCATCTTACAGGAGAAGAACTGGGGTTTTTACTGGAAAATATAATGCAGGCCGGAGCTCTGGATGTGATCCACCTGCCCGGGACAATGAAAAAAAACCGTCCCGGATGCCAGGTGCAGGTCATGTGCAGACCTCATGAGTTAAAAAGTATTCAGGAAGCTTTTTTCAGGCATTCGCTCACCCTGGGGCTGAGGGTCCAGCTGCAGGAGCGCATTTTTCTGCCGCGAAGAAGCACACAAGTTAAGATTAAAAACCAGAGTATCCAGGCCAAGGAAGTATTTTTTGACGGCAGGACTTATGTGCGACCGGAAATGAATGATCTTTCAGGCCTGGCAGACAAATGCAAAGAGTCAGTGGTACAGATCCGGCTTTCAGGAGAAGGGGATGCTGAAAAGATGTGACTGCAAAAAGTCAGTTTTGTCACGCTGACCACGCTGACCACGCGAGGCGCGTGGCAGGACGCGTGGCAGAAGTCAGAGGTCAGTAAAAACAAAGAGTTTCAGCTGGTCAGCTTTGCCAGAAGGTTTTGTGCACTCTGGTTTTCCGGGTCCACTTCCAGTGCTTTTTTAAGATACTTCACCGCATCGCCGGGTCTGTTCAGTGCCTGGTAAACCTTGGCCATATTAAACGCAACGCTGGAATACTGGTCCACTAACTCCGGGCTGACTTCCACAGCCTTCTGGAAGTTTTCCAGGGCCTTGTAGTACTGTTTGCCCTGGGCATAGGCCATGCCTACATTGTAATACAGACCACCGTCCATGGGTGCAATCTTGAGGCCCTGACTGTAGTATCCAATAGCTTCCTCCCATTTGCCCTGCTGCCTGAGGCTTATCCCGATCTCGTTGAACATCCATATGTCTTCTCTGCTCAGGGCGCTGCCCTTGTGTTCTATGGCCTTGGCCACGTACTGGGAACTCAGGTCCGGGCGTTCATCCCGGACTTTCCTTGCGATCTGCATGATGGTGGAGCTGATCAAGTCTCTGGCCTGCTTCTGTACCTGCCTTATGGCCTGGTCGAAATTGGCCTTTGCTTCTTCTTCGTTGTCCATACGCAGGTAAGTATCACCAAGATCTATTTTACGTTCATGATTCAGGGGAGAAAGCTTGTCCAGCTTTTTCAGGTACTCCAGCTTTTTCTCCAGGTTGTTCATTTCCGAGTAAAGCCGGGCGAGTTTTTTCAGGGGTTCCAGGTACATCTTGCTGGTACCCGAAGCCTGGATGTAAAATTTCTCCGCGGCCTCAAAATTCTTTCTTTTCTTGGCTATGTCTCCTTTGAGGATATAGGCTATAGCGCTGTCGGGCTTTTGATTTATGATTTCCTGGACCACATTCTCCGCCTGGTCCAGATGATTTTCCATAAGCAGGGCTTTGGCCTCGTCCACCTTTTGGGCCAGTTCATTGTTGGGATTGAGAGTCAGAGCTATTTTCTGTATCAAAGAATTGACGGATACGGGTTTGACTATGACGTTGTCCGCGCCCATTTCGTACATTTGAATGATATTGCTGCGATCAGTCTCGGAGGTCATGACAATGACCTTGCACTTGTGCCCCAGTATGTTCTTGAAATTTTTGATATTTAAAACATTGCTGGCACCGTCTGTTGAAGATTCCACTAAGAAAACCACCTGGTTGAAGCGTGTCAACAATGACTTGGCGTCAGCCCCGGCTTTTTCCAGGTTCTGTTTGTGGAAAAAAGAGTTGGCGTCGATTCCCAGGGCCTTGTACATGGCTTTGACAGCCTTGATAAGCAGGGAGTCCTGGCTTACGGCTATGATACAGCCCTTTCCGTCCGTAAGAAAAAACTTGACAATTTTTTCGTAAATAGTGAGCTTTTTTTTGTTTTCATCCATGCTGTTTACCCTTGCTGCAAATGCAGAGATGCTGGTGCGGCAGTCCTTATGCCGTGGCATGCGGCCTGCAAATGCATACTTACCAAGTATGTTTGGTTTCATGGGTCATAATTAAAGAGGGATGGGGTGTCAAACCCTTAAGACACGTTAAGGCCTGCATTTAAACCGCCTAACCGCTCAGGAGGCTCCTGATGCCGGCTGTGCGCGTCTGGACTTGTTGTCTTGTAAGGTTGTCAAACTTCAACTGAACACCAGGATATTTATATGCCCGCTAAGCAGGGAGACTTCGACAAAAAGATGCAGAGGCTGCAAAAGATTGTACAGGAGCTGGAAAAAAAGGACCTGCCCCTGGAAAAAGGCGTGCAGCTTTTCAAAGAGGGTATGGAAATAACCAGGACATGCCGGGAACAACTGGAAAAAGCCCGGCACGAGATCACTGTTTTAGCCGAGGATGCGCAGACACCGAGAGGAAATGATGAACAGGGAGTTTAAACAGGAACTGGCCTCCAGGGCAAAGGAGATAGAAGATTACCTTGAAAGCTGTCTGCAGTTTGAAGGGGTTCCCGGTGAACTGCAGCAAGCCATGGAGTACAGCCTCATGGCCGGGGGAAAAAGGGTCAGACCTGTTCTATGCCTGGCCTGGGGAGAGATGACCGGGGCATGCACAAAAGATATACTGCCCTTTGCATCTGGTCTGGAGATGATCCACACCTACTCCCTGGTACACGATGACCTGCCGGCAATGGACAATGACGACCTGAGGCGGGGCAAACCCACCAGCCACAAGAAATTCGGCGAAGCCCTGGCCATTCTGGCCGGGGACGGCCTTTTGACCCAGGCCTTCGCCATGATGCTCAAGACCTCGTTCCCGGCGGAAAACGTCCTGGCTGCCGCCGGCACTGTGGCCCAGGCGGCCGGTCCCGCCGGCATGGTAGGGGGGCAGTGCATTGACATGCGCGCCACCGGCCGGGAAAGCATGGAGCTCGTGGATCTAAAGGGCATGCATGCCATGAAGACCGGGGCTCTGCTGAGAGCTGCATGCTGCAGCGGAGCCATACTTGCCGGTTCAGATCCCGAAAATGGAAGGGACACCTTGAACGCATACAATTATGGCAGCAACATCGGCCTGGCCTTTCAGATCGTAGATGATATCCTGGATGTGACAGGCGATGAAAAATCCCTGGGCAAACCTGTGGGAAGCGACGAGTCGGTAAATAAATCCACCTACCCCAGGTTTCTGGGGCTGGAAAAAAGCCGGGAACTGGCCCAGACAGCAGCTGACGAGGCAAAGACGTGCCTGAGGGATTACCAGGGGCAGGGCAGGGACTTTCTATACAGACTGGCCCAGTATATTGTGGACAGGGCAAGTTGAACCCTAGTCGGTCCCCATGAAAAAAACCAGAATTTTTTTGCCCCGGGAAGTGGTTAAAAGGCTCAGGAAAAGTTACCCGGCCCCGGCAACCGCCCTTAAATGGCAAAGTCCCTGGGAACTTCTGGTGGCCACCATCCTGTCCGCCCAGTGTACCGATGTCCAGGTGAACAAAATCACTCCCGGGCTTTTTTCCAGATGGCCTGACCCAAAGTCCCTTTCCATGGCCGACCCGCAGGAGGTCCAGGAGGTAATCAGGCCGGCAGGCTTCTTCCGGACCAAGTCCAGAAACATTATACAGGCAGGCGAAATCATAAATAGAAGATTCCAGGGCCGGGTTCCGGCGGACATGGAAGATCTTATGAGCCTGCCCGGAGTGGCCAGCAAAACCGCCAATATAGTCCTTTACGGTGCATACGGCATTAATGCCGGAGTGGCCGTGGACACCCACGTAAAAAGGACAGCCCGCCGCCTGGGGTTGACCCGGTCACAGGATCCCGGAAAAATTGAAAAGGATCTCATGTCTCAATTTGAGCAGGATGACTGGGGGGATCTAAATCACATGCTGGTGCTTCTGGGCCGGGAAACATGCCGGGCAAGGAAGCCACTGTGCGGCGAATGCCCGCTTTTTGAGATCTGCCCGAAATTTATTTCCATATAATGGAGTGTGCTGCATGAACAGTATCGGCCGTTTCAGGCTGGAGCATACCGATGGTCAGGCCAGGTGCGGATGTCTGCAGACCCTGCACGGAGAAGTGCCTACGCCTGTTTTTATGCCCGTGGGTACCCAGGGAAGTGTAAAGAGTCTCTGTCCCATGGACCTGGACAATATGGGGGCCGGGATGATTCTGGGCAATACCTACCACCTGTATTTGCGCCCCGGTGATGAACTTCTTGCTCAAATGGGCGGGCTGCACCGCTTCATGAACTGGAAAGGCCCCATCCTTACTGATTCGGGAGGTTTTCAGGTTTTCAGCCTGTCGGATCTTAGAAAAATTACGCCTGAAGGGGTGGAGTTTAAATCCCACCTGGACGGCTCCAGGCATTTTTTTACTCCGGAAAAGGTCATCAGGATACAAAAGAATATCGGCTCGGACATAATGATGGTCCTGGACGAATGCGTTCCCTACGGTGCAGACCTGGAATATACCAGAAATTCCATGCACCGGACAGTCCAGTGGGCCTGGAAAAGCCGGGATTTTTATTCCGGAGAAACCGGGAAGCAATTAATGTTTGCAATAGTGCAGGGCGGTTTTTTTATGGACCTGCGCCGGGAAAGCGCTGCCCGGACCTGCGAGATTCCCATGGACGGATACGCCATAGGCGGGGTCAGCGTAGGGGAAACCAAGCAGGAGATGCTGGATACTGTATATTTTACAGCCCCTTTGCTTCCAAGGGACAGACCCAGGTACCTCATGGGAGTGGGCAAGCCTCTGGACATCCTGGAAGGCATCAACGCCGGCCTGGATATGTTCGATTGCGTCCTGCCCACCAGAAATGCCCGCAACGGAACTCTTTTCACATCATCTGGAAAAGTAAACATTAAGCAGGCCAGGTATCGAAACGATGAAACAGCCCTGGACCCCGGATGCGACTGTTATACCTGTATGAATTTTTCCAGGGCTTACCTGAGGCACCTGTACATGGCCGGGGAACTCCTGTCCTTCAGACTCAATACCATACACAATCTGCGTTTTTTCATAAACCTGGCTCGGAAGGCAAGGTCGGCTATACAGGAAAAGAGGTTTGCACAGTTGATTTCAAGGTACAGAAATGTGGAAAAAGAGCAGGAGGGGTGATTTTGCGGGGTCGCCTGCAATTTATTGCAAGCATCTATATAAGATGTCTTGCCGGGTCAGAAATCCCGCCCGGGTTTCTCCTCGGCCCTGGAAAGCACATGCCCGGGCTCCCTGGCCATCATGTCCCAGCACGAGCCCTCCCATCCGATTATTATCCCCTTGTCGCTGCAGGAGGAGCAACGCCAGTAAATCTGCCCGTTACAGAGGTAGTCCACGTAGATTATCTCCAGTCTCCCCCTGCATGGATACCTGTGCGGTCTTCTGCGGCAGCCTATTTCTGTGAATACCGGCCCGAAAGTGGCATCCCTTGTGGCCACCCAGACAATCCTGCCGAAATAATCGGCCATGATAAATGAAGACCTGGGCAGAAAAGGGTCCAGTCTTCCCTGCCCATCCAGATACTGCTGCATGTTCACCTTCCAGCAGAACCTCATCTCATCCGCATCAAAAACAGGTTGAACGGCTTCCCGTGAAATCTTGAGTAAAGTTAAAACCATTGTGAATTGTTTAAGTGTTTAATATTGATTTTGCCTGAGAGAACCTTGTAAAGATTTGTGCGTGAAAAAAGCATCCTATTCAATGCGGCAAAAAATGCAAGCCCTGCAGCGCTGAAAAGGGGGATTTGAAGTGCCCCCCGGTCCTCAGACATGTTTTTCTGATCAGGAAGGACTGGTTGAGCCAGTTTATTTTGCTGCATACGTCTCTGACATAAAAATAGTTTTACAAAAATGTAACTATAAATTTGGTTTTGGCCATTGAGTAATCTCGCCCCCTTTGATAAAGGACTGTCTCGTCGGGCCGGAGCAGAGCTTTGTGCCTGCAGTGCAGGCTGAATTCATACGTAAACTCTGTTATCCAATGCTACCTCACATTTAAGATGAAAAAATTCAAGGAGGGTTGTTATAGTGAAAGCTTCCAAGTCAAATGACGTTTTGGGTACTGTCAACCGGGGCAGTCCAGCCGAGTCCGGGCTGTGTACACTCTGCAGGGCGGACTGTGCAGGAAAATGCGAAACCTGGCTTGCCAGCCTCAAGGGCCGGGAAGTGCTCTATCCCAGGGATTATGGAAAAGTAACCGCCGGAGCGGACAACACCACTCACGTGGGGGTATCTTACAATTCCCTGCGCATCCAGGGATACAACTACGGATCAAGCGGTCTTCCTCAGGGCGTAAGCAATGATCCGGATAATTGCACTTTTCCCGGTGCAGACGTAAGCACTTCATTTGGCAGAACAAAGAAAATCCAGGCCAGAATGCCCATCATGACCGGAGCCCTGGGGTCCACCAAGATTGCGGAGACCTACTGGGACTCCTTTGCAGTGGGCTGCTCCCTGGTAGGTGTCCCCATTGTCATCGGGGAAAATGTGGTAGGAGTGGACCGCAATTCCAGGATGAAAAACGGGCGTATTGTGGACGCCCCTGAACTGGATCGTCGAATACAGACCTACATGCGTTATTTTGACGGCCATGGGGCTGTGCTGGTCCAGTTGAATGTTGAGGACGGCCGCAACCGTGTGGCTGACTATGTGGCCGAAAAATACGGTGGAGACAAAGTCCTGATAGAGCTCAAGTGGGGGCAGGGGGCCAAGGATATCGGTGGAGAAATCGAGGTCTTCAGTCTGGAACAGGCCCTTTTTCTCAAGAAAAGAGGTTACGTGGTGGATCCAGACCCGGAACTGAGCGAAGTGCAGGAAGCATTCAAGAGAGGCTCCATCAAGGCATTTGCCCGGCACAGCCGCCTGGGATTTACCGATTTTGAAAAATATGAAGACATCCGCAGCAACTTCAAGGCCACCGTAGAGTACCTGCGTGGACTGGGAATCAGAGGCATCACTCTGAAAACCGGGGCCTACGGTATGGAGGCCCTGGCCATGGCCATCAAACTGGCCGGGGAAAACAACATCGACCTGCTGACCATCGACGGAGCCGGCGGGGGAACCGGTATGAGCCCCTGGCATATGATGCAGTCCTGGGGAGTCCCGTCCATACTTCTGCATTCCAAGGCCTACGAATATGCCCGGATCCTGGACGAAAAAGGGGAGAACGTCCCGGACATGTCCTTTGCCGGAGGTTTTGCCCAGGAGGACCATATTTTCAAAGCCATAGCCCTGGGCGCCCCTTACAGCAAGCTGGTGTGCATGGGCAGGGCTCTTATGATATCCGGATTCCTGGGAAGCAACATCCAGGGAGTACTCCAGCCGGAGAAAAAAGAAAAAATCGGTGGGAACTGGGATAAGCTTCCCAAGACCGTTTCCGATTTCGGATCTTCTCCGGAGGAGGTTTTTGCTGGCTACTATGATGTCCAGAAGAAGGTAGGCAAGGATGAAATGGCAGATATACCCTTTGGAGCCATCGCCTTCTGGACCATGGCGGACAAGCTCAAGGCAGGGCTGCAGCAGTTTATGGCCGGCTCCAGGAAATTCGCCCTGTCAGAAATCGACCGCGGCGACCTGGCCGCGGGCAACCGGGAGACAGCCATGGAAACCGGGCTGCCGTTTATTACCGAGGCCCAGGACAACACAGCCAAAGAAATCCTCAATTCCTGAGGGACCAGGTAGAGGGGCATCCGGGAGTCAATTCTTCCCGGATGCCCTTTTTTCCTTGCCTCCTTGAAGAGACTGTTCAGCTATTTTCTGTCTTACCCATTCCTTTTGTTCCTGCCTGTCGCATGCCACCCCGTCAATCTGTGCCGCTTTAAGTTCCTTCAGGATGCGGCCGAATTCCGGACCGGGGGTAAGCCCCATTTTTTTTAGATCCCTGCCTGAGATCTGGGGCTGGATGTCCCGCAGATGGGTAATGTAATGGGATACGTATTTGCGCAATTCCTCCTTTTGCACTCTGGCCATGAGGAAAAGAAGCCCTTCCAGGGGCAGGGGGTTTAATATAAAATAAAGCGAACTCAGCTTGCCCTGGTCCTGATGCCAGGCGGAAATACTGCTCATGGCACTGTTTATCTGGGAGCGCAGGGAAAAGATATGCCTGGTTTTTTTCTGGGAAAAATTGAAGCGCTGCATGATGATGCCGGCCTGGACCTCATTTATATGATTCAACAGGCCGAGCATATAAAGAATCCACTTGTCAATCTTTTCCTCCAGGTAAAGAAGCTGGAACCAGTTTATGACTTTTTCCGTCTCGGTCAGGATGTTCTTTACATTGGAACTGAGCTTGAGCATGGGGTGGATATGCTTCAAAAGCCCGTAATTTTCCATCCTGATGAGGCAGGGCAGGGGGGTGTCCTCTTCAAAAATCATCTGCAGTTCGTGGAAAATCCTGCTCCCGGAAAGCTGATGGAATATGTTCAACTCCAGGGCGTTTTTAATAAGTTTTTCCGTCTGGGCCCCGATTCTGAAGCCGAATCGTTGTTCGAAGCGGATAGCCCTGACAATCCTGGTGGGATCCTCCACAAAGCTGAGAGAATGCAGCACCCGGATGACCTTGTCTTTTAAATCCCTCTGTCCGCCGAAAAAATCAACCAGCCTGCCCATATTCTGGGGGTTTAAGTGTACGGCCAGGGCGTTTATGCTGAAATCACGACGGTACAGGTCCATTTTGATGGAGGACAGTTCCACCATGGGCAGGGCCGCCGGATGCTCGTAATATTCCAGCCTGGCGGTGGCTACGTCAATTTTCCGGCCGTCAGCGCAGATAATCACTGCCGTTCTGAATTTCTGGTGCTCTCTTACCCGGGCATCCAGTTTTTCGGCCAGGGCTCTGGCGAATTTTATTCCATCCCCTTCAACCACCAGGTCTACGTCCAGATTTGACCTGCCCAGGAGAATGTCGCGCACGAATCCTCCCACGCAGTAGACCTGGTATCCCATATCCCGGGCCTGGTGGCCGGCGGACTTGAGCAGGGAATATATTTCCCCGGGCAGCCTTTCTTTGAGCATGCGTCTAATGTTGCGTTCCCGCTTTTTTTCCGGAAGCAAAGACTCGGGGATGCGGGCCGGTTCATTAATGAGATTGTTGATCAAATCTGTCCGGGTCACCACCCCGGTGATTGCACCATTCTCCATTACCGGAATGAGGCGTTGTCTCTGACCGATGATGATTTCCATCACCTGGTAAATGTCATCGCCGGGAGTCAAACTGAAAACATTGGAGATCATGTACTCGCTCAGGGGAATTTCTCCCAGGCCGTGACCGATGGCCTTGTCGGCCAGCTGATGCTCCAGTATGCCCACACATTCCCGGCCATTTTTGTCAGTTACGGGGATGGCCTTGAGCCCGAAACGGGTCATGACCTCAGAGGCCAGGTTGATGCTTTTATTCTCTTCTATGGTTACCGCAGGCCTGGACATGAGATCCGAAACAAGTATCTGGGGGTTGATCTGGGAATAGAGCAGACCGAACAGTTCGTCCTTGACCTGGGTCAGGGTCTTATGCTTGAGGTTGGCCGAGGCGGCAAAAGAGTGTCCGCCGCCTCCCATGGAAGAGCATATCTGACCTACATCCACATCAGCGGTCCTGCTTCTGGCCACCAGGTGCACCCGGTCGTGCATGCGCCCCAGGGCGAAAAGAACCCGAATGTTTTCCATATCCAGGAGCTTGTGGGCCAGGAGGGCAAAATCACCTACATAATGATCCAGGGAGATTTCCGTGACCACCACGTCGATCCCCTTAATTTTGTGCGTTGTGGCCGCCTCCAGCATGGAATTGAGTATGGAGACCTGTTCGGCGCTCAGGTCACGGGTGATCAGATCCGAGACCACATTGAGATCCATGCCCTGGGAGAGCAGCCATGAAGCGGCTGAAAAATCATGGGTAGTGGTGGACCTGAAGGTGAAACAGCCGGTATCCTCGTATACCCCCAGACCCATTATCGTGGCTTCATCATCGGTAAGCTGGATCTGCTGATCCTTGAGCAACCTGGAAATAACGGAGATGGTGGATCCCCACGGGTGCACCTCTTCCAGGTCTCCCTTGAGGTCTTCTTCCGAGTCCGGGTGATGGTCGTACAGGTGAATGCTTAAATCTTCTTTATCCAGAAGCTGTTCCACGTGCCTGACCCTGGATTTCTGCCTGGTGTCCACCACCACCAGCCTTTGTACCGACTCCGGATCGATGTCCTTGAAGGATTTGAAATTGTACAGGTAGGTAGCACTCTGGATGAAAAAATTTTTCAGATTTTTCTCCTGGCTGCCGGGAAAGATGAGTACTGCTTCCGGGTACATCTTGCTGGCTGCAATCATGGAAGAAAGGGCATCAAAATCGGCGTTCACATGACAGGTTATTACCGTTGGAGCCTTGAGTTTATCTTTTTTCTGCATGAACCGGCTTTCCTGTATTTTTTGACCTGGGATGAAAAAAATCGTGAGCGGACTTGAGCCTGTCGCTCTGGACATGGGTGTATATCTCGGTGGCTGTTATGTCGGAATGTCCCAGAAGTACCTGGACAGTGCGCAGGTCGGCTCCTCCCTCCAGCAGATGAGTGGCAAAGGAGTGGCGCAGGGTATGCGGGGAAACATCTTTTTTAATCCCGGCCATCACGGTGTATTTCTTGATTATCTTCCATACGCCCTGTCTGGACAGGGCCTTTCCTGAGCGATTGATAAAAACCTTGTCCACCCGGGGTGAGAAAGAGCTGCGCCAGTGCTGTAGGTAAAAATCCAGCCACTGCATACAGCTGAAGTGCAAAGGCACCAGGCGTTCCCGGGCACCTTTGCCCCACACCCTGATTATACCCGCCTGGGGGTCGAAGTCCAGGACCTTGAGGTTTATCAGTTCAGATACCCTTAGTCCGGCTGCATAAAGCATCTCCAGCATGGTTTTGTCCCTGGCTCCGAGCTTGTCCCCTGTGGAAGGTTGGGATAGGATGCTCTCCACTTCCGGGATGGACAGAACCCTGGGAAGCAGCTGCGGCAGCTTGGGATTTTCAAGCATTTCAGCCGGGTTATCCTTCAAGAGCCCCTGTTCATGCAGATAAGCGTAAAACCCGCGCAGGCTGGCCATATGCCTGGCCAGGCTGCGGCTCTGAAGTCCTTTGCGGCGCAGAAACATGAGATATACCAAGAGCACCTGGTCATTTATATCTAAGACATCCTTGCCTTTTTCCTGCAAAAATTCCAGAAAGGTGGACAGGTCCTCGGTGTACGCTGCCACGGTCTGATGGGCCAGTCCCTTGATGACCAGGGCATGCTCCAGAAAGGACCGGGCATGAGGGTGCTCTTGGGCGAGAATGGACAATGAAGGTTTACTCCGGAAAATATGAAAGTTCGTAAGTAATTATCGAATCCAGCTTACCTTTCCGGGCTTGCACCTTCAAGAGGAAAAATATAGGTTTTTAATGCACGGGATGTGGGTAACCCTTCAGGAGGTGCCGCAACGGCCAGGGGACAGTCCCCGCGACACCTTTCCTGCACAATTAAAATATGACAAACGCTAAGTTGTGTGATCCTTCGTATCTGTTTAGCGCTTTGCATGTGGCATGGGGACTGGCTCTTCCGGGACCCACTTGTCCCAAAAAATGAGATGTTTTAAGCACAAAATGATGCTCAAGTGGGTCCCGGAGTGCCTGTCCCCTGCTTTCCTTAAAAGCGCTAAACAGATACGATCCTTCAAAGATAGTACTTAGCGGGGACAGTCCCCAGACCTTGGCGCAATGGCCAGAACCACAACTGAGTGCCCCCTGAATGGTTACGGATGTGGAGGTCGAATAAGTCCTTGAGCATCACTTCAATAAATGTGCGTCTGCTTTTTCTTGTGTAACAGTAACATGTTGAAATAATTGTATTCGTCTGCAAGCTTGCCCTGAATCTTCTGAAAAAATGCAGACAAATATAATAACTACAAGATATTAAATGAAATATTCTGACTGTTCAGAGTTTATGCAGGATATATTTATCAGCCTGGGTTCCAATATGGGAAATCCAGCGGACAACCTGGAAAGGGCCGCGCAATTACTGACAGATCTGCCAGGACTTTCTCTGGTGAAAAAATCATCTGTCTACCTGACAGAGCCTCAGGGGATGAAAGATCAACCCTGGTTCGCCAACCAGGTCATGTGGATGCGCTGTGGTGATTCCTGGCAGCCGCTGGATCTTCTGGCAGCCTTAAAAGAACTGGAAAAAAACATGGGGCGTATTCCGGGACCGCGAAACGGACCCCGGGTCATTGACCTGGACATACTTCTGTTTGCAGGCATGGAAATAAACGAAGAAGGGCTGATCCTTCCTCATCACGGTCTGGGGTCCAGGGCCTTTGTTCTGATTCCGCTTCTGGAGATATTCCCTGAACTGGTGCTCCCGGACGGACAAGTGGCAGCAAGGCTGCTACAGGGGCTTGAATTCAGGTTAGAAGGGCATAAGATATTTCAAACATAAACCGTAACTTCAGGGATAATTGCCATGATGAAATTCATAGTAATAGCTGTGGTGCTTTTTATTCTGTACAAGCTGTTGACCAATGATCAGAAAAAAAAGAAAGACGCTCAGTTAAAGGAAAAGGAAAAGCTGGCCGCATCCGGGATCATGGTCAAGGATCCTGTCTGCGGGACATACGTGGACAAGGACAGCGATGTGCGCATCAAGAAGGACGGACAGGTTTATTGCTTCTGCAGCTACGATTGCCGGGATAAATATCTGAAAAAGATCAAGCCCGATTCATAGTTCTGGGGAAATTGATCAAAAAAGGGGGGTTGCCTGAAGCCGGCAACCCCCCTTTTTTGCCCTGCACTTTTGTCTCATAATGTAAATTATGTAAACTTTTATTATATGAATAAGAGAGGATTGGCAATAAAATCGATATGTTGCACCCCACCTATGTGTCCGTAGCTTTTATGACTGAGAAAAAGACCGGCTTTGGCTGAGGGTGATTTGAATGTTGACCTGACTCCTTGGGAGGCTATAAAATTATCAGCAGTTGTTGAGGGGTCACCCCCCGTTTAATCCTTAGGCGGTAAGTAGAAATAATCTTTACAGGGTTTTTTCAATCCAGCACTCACTTTTGACTATGGAGAATTGCCAAGTAAATAATAGTATTCAAAAGTGAGTGCTGGATAAGACAACGTATAGGTTATTATTACTTATTTCCTAAGTGCAAGTTGATTCTTTAATCCTTTAATCCTCATGGAAGAACTATGAAACGCATTATTTTAACCCTTTGCCTGGCCCTGTTTCCCCTTCAAGCCGGTGCAGAAAGATGGGACAACCAGGATGAATACCTGGAATGGCTCAAGGAATACGGCGCGTTGGATATCTATGCCCACAACCTTTTGCAGGCATCTCCCGGCACCCCGGAAAAGCTTGAATACGCCGAAGCCCTGCTGGAAATGGGCGATCCAGGCCAGGCCCTGGAAGTCCTTGGGCGGATCGAGGCTCAGGACCGGGATGACTACAAGGGTCGGCTCCTCTTTTTACAGTCCAGGAGTCACCGCCAGAAAGAAGACTTTGACCAGGCTGTCCTGCATGCAGTGCAAAGCTCGGATTACCTGGGAAAGGACAGGACTGCCGAACTTATGCATCAGGAACAGGGACTTTCTTTCCTCTGGCAGGCAGTCTGGAAAAGATGGTACTTTTCCTCCCTGTCTGTGGACGATATAAGCCAGGGACGCAAACAGATCATGCTTCAGGCTCTTAGCCTGGGAAGCAAGGCCTGGCCGGAGGAAAGCTTCTGGGAGGAAGTGGCGGGCCCGTTTTCCGAGGCTGCACAGGACGTTTCCCAGGACCCTGCCCTGGACAGGGTATCGTCTTCTGATAGAAAAAAGGTTTCACAGGTCCTGGCGGCCTGGAGCATGGGGCACTGGTCTATGGCGGACAGAAATCTGCAGGATATTCAGGACCGGGACCTGCGCAATTTCTGGAAAAACCTTGGAGATTTTCTGCAGACAGAGTCCTTCAGCCGGTGGTCCGGGGACCTCAAGCATCCCAAAAGCCGCGGGTTCAAGGATATATTCGCCCTGAACCTGCAGGAGTACGCCCTGAACAGTTTTGAGCTTGGCACACCGGATCAGGGCTCATGGCCGTCTTTTTTGAGCCGTATCAAGGACAGGTCCGAGTCTGAAGCCCTGAAATCCGTCAGACAGGAGCTTACATCCGCCCTGCTTCCACAGGAAGTCAGGGCCGGTCTGACCTCTCTTGAGTTCATCTTCACGCTGCAGAATCAGGACTTTGAGCAGGCTGAAAACGTCTGGAAAGACCTTCTTGACAAAGACGTCAATCTGCCCTTTACCCTGCATCTGAGCGCCGCCCTTTTAACCGGTGAATACCAGCATCTTAATGACCTCCCGGGCAATCAGTATCCTTTTTTCAAAGAGCTTTTAAATGCCGCGGGCATGAATATCGAAAAAAGGTTCTCTGCGGATTTCTGGGGGGACGACCAGGAAGACCTTCAGATCCTTAAAGATTCCTACCCCCTGGATTACAGCATTAACTACCTGTTCTGGGAGGAAAAGTTTCAGGGCCAGGATGATACCGAAGCCGCCCGCAACCTGGCTTTTTTGTTTCCCAGCGCCCAGGCCGGCCAGTCAGCATATCTTTTCCTGGCCCAGGATGCCTATGAACAGGGACACAAGGAACTGGCCTGGAGATACCTGGAGCAGATTTCCCAGGAGTTTGCCCAGGGGGATAAGCAGCTGGACGTTCTGGAGGCCAAGGCAGGTATTCTAATGGATATGGGCCGCGAAGAAGAATCCCTGCAAACCTACCAGGTCCTTTTAAGCAGGGATCCCCAGCGACTTGAACCTCAGCGCAGGTTGAACCTGGCCCTGATGATCCAGGAAAAGGGACGGTGGTCTGAGGCGGAAGAGATCCTATCCTCCATGTGGGAGCAAAGAGAGGACTTTGAGAAAGGCATCCAGGCAGAGATTCTGTTCTGGCTGGGAGAAGGCGCCCAGCACCAGGGACGCCTGGAAGATGCCCTGGATAAATATCTGCGGCTGGCATGGGAGTTTCCAGAGGAAAATATATGGGCTGTTACCGCCATGTACCGGGCCGGGCTGATTTACGAACAAAGAGAAATGTACAGCGTGGCCGCCAGGATGTTTGAAAAGGTTATCCGGAATGCCGGGCGTGATAGCCAGAAAAAGGCTGCTGAACAGAGGCTTGATTCCGTAGAATCCAGGCAGAAGTCTGATGCAGACGGGATGTTTCTGTTTTGAGTTTAGGTAGATGAAAGCAGGCCCAGCTTATGTTTAAGTTCCAGAGCCTCTTGTGTGATTTCACTGGAACCCATTTTCGAGGACAATTTATACGGACGACCGTATACAACCTCGCAGCCTGACCAGAGCCAGGGAAGCTTGAACCGGTCCCAGGACCCGGAGAACTCATGCCTGGTGCTCATCCTTACCCGGACAGGCACGATATGAGCCCCTATCCTGGAAGCCAGGTAGACAATCCCCGGCTTTACCTCGTGCCTGGGACCCCGGGGGCCGTCCACGGTGAGGACGGCATCCCTGCCCTTTGTATGCATCTGGCGCATTGCCGCCAGCATGGCCTTCATCCCCTGCCTGGAGCTGGACCCCCGGGCCAGGTTGAATCCCATGCTGTGCAGGACCCTGGCCAGGATTTCTCCGTCCCTGCTTGCACTGACCACGGCGATGATGCCTTCGTTGCGGTGCAGGTAGCACAAAGGGAAGAGTTCGTTGTGATATATGGCAAAGACTATGGGTTTTTTCCGGTTACGCAGATCCTGGATTTTTTCGAAATTGACCCTTTTATACCGGATGCTCATGGACCAGCCCACGGCAAAAAAGGTCAGCAGAGGTGTCATCTTTACATAGATATTGCGCATGAAAGCTATTTTATGGACTCAGGCCGGTTAAGGCAAGATTGAATCCACAGACAATCAGAAAATATGGCGGTTTAAGGTTAATGAACAATTCCCAGCTAAAAGTGGGCCGCATAGACTATCTCAATATCTGGCCCCTGTTTCACAGCATAAACAACAGCCTTTGCACAGATGTGAGCTTCGTCAGCGGCCATCCTGCAATGCTCAACCAGGCCCTGGCCCGCAAAGATATTCACGTCTCCCCTTCTTCTTCCATTGAATATCTGTACAGGGCAGAGGACTACCTGCTCCTGCCGGATCTTGGCATCAGCGCCGCGTCTCAGGTGCAAAGCGTTATTTTCTGCCTGCCCTTCCCTTTTGACCAACTTGAAAGGTATGCAGGGCAAAACGGGGAGATTTTTCTTACCCGGGCCTCGGATACATCCCGGGCTCTTTTGAAAATCCTCTGGCATTACCACTGGAAGCTTCCCTCTCCCAGATGGAGAATGCTGGATCCAGGCCAGGGCCTGTCTACAGGGAAACCATTTCTGGAAATCGGGGATCATGCCCTGAGTATTTTTCTCAATGCGCATCAAAATATGCATGTCCTGGACCTGGCCGGGGAATGGAACAAAATGACCGGTCTGCCTTTTGTTTTTGCCCTGTGGATATTAAGGCGCGATCTGCAGGGCAGGCAGAGAAGTGTTCTCGCCCGCCTGGCCCGGGAGCTTCTGCAGGCCAGACGGGCGATGCCGGGCAGATACCATGAATTGAGCATGCTTTACCCAGGCACAGAGTTTACCCCGGAGCAGATCACCGACTACTGGCAAAAAATGGATTACGGGCTGGAACAGGAACATAAAGCGGCCCTGGCTGCCTTTGGCAGATACCTGAGCGACATGGACGAAATTCCTGGCATGCCTGCCCTGGATTTTTTTGAAGGCTGAAGACAGATGCAACTGCAAGAAGTCCTTTTTGCAGTTGCAGGGGTCAGGAGACAGGGGTCAGGAGTCAATAAAAACAAAGAGTTATGAGCTTGTTTTATTGCTAAATTGCTCGCAATCCGACTTTTTGCAGGCGCATCAAGACAGGTTGCGTAAAAAACGGGGTAAGAGAAGAACGAATCAAACCTGTGAACAGTTGGGAAGATGAGAAGCCGGTCCGACTTTTACCCCGGGGGTTCAGAGGGAATGTACCCCCGGGGTAGAAAAAGGTGCTGGATTAAATCAGTGGGTACTTTGTAGCGTATTGACCATTCTGTTGAGCCTGGAAATCTTGCGGGCGGCTTTTTTCCAGTGGATGACCCTCTTCTGGGCTGCCTTGTCCAGAGTGGAAGCTGCCTTCTGGATGGCCCGGGAAGCCTGATCCGCATCCTGCTGGTTTACTGCCTGGTGAACAGCCTTGGTCACGTTTTTGATGCGGGTCTTTACAGCCTTGTTTCTTTCCCTGGCTTTGAGATTCTGCCTGTGTCTCTTGGCTGCGGATCTAATGTTGGGCAAAGTCGAATCCTCCTGATATTTATTGTAGTTAATTTATAATAAGCTTTGATAGCCAGATGTTGACAAACTTAATTTATTAGCCCTGATGCCTGGTCTGTGTCAAGAAGCAATTTGGGTCAGCAAACCATTTTTCGGTGGACAAAAAATTCAGCCTGCACCCTGGCAGATTAATTATTATTTAAACCTGCAGGGCTGAAAAATCCGCCAGCTTCTTGAACTTTAGGGACAGAAAGTTAAGGAGGCCAAGCCTGTTCTGTCTCAGCTTTTCGTCCTGGCACATGACCATGACATGGTCAAAAAAGTCATCCACGCTGGGTCTCAACGCATTAAGCTTGTTAAACAGTGAACTGAAGTCCTCATTTTGCCACAAAGTGTCCCAGTCGTTCATGATTTCCCGGATAGCCCGGTCCAGTTTTATTTCAGGGTCTTCCTGCAGCAGGCCGGGGTCATAATCCTGCTTCAGACTCACCCCGGCGTCTCCGGCCTGCTTGCGGATAATATTGTCCACGCGCTTATAGGTCAAAACCGCGGCCTCAAAATTTTCATCCAGGCTGAACTCCCTGATGGCATCAAGACGCCCCTGGGCTGCATAGATGTCTGAAAATCCGCTCTGGAGCACTGCATCAACCAGTTTTCCCTGAAAGCCCTGGCCCTGCCAGTAGGCCTTGAGCCTTGTGGCGAAAAACTGCATAAGTTTTTCCAGCGCCTGTTCCGGGTCCTGTTTCCAGGTTGCCCCGGTATAGCTTTTGGCTGTAAAGGAAATAAGTTCTTCAATATCCAGGCGCAGGCCATGCTTGATTATAATCCGGATAACCCCCAGGGCCTGCCTGCGCAGAGCATACGGATCTGCCGCCCCGGTGGGAAGCATGTCCAGGCCGAAGCAGCCCACCAGGTTATCCATCTTGTCCGCCAGGGAAACCAGGGCTCCTTCGGGAGTGGAAGGTGTATCCGAATCCGGGCCCAGGGGCAGGTAATGTTCGTATACAGCCCTGGCCACATTATCGTTATACCCGGCATGGCTGGCGTAAATGCCGCCCATGATGCCCTGCAGGTCGGCAAACTCCCCCACCATTTCCGAAACCAGGTCCGCTTTGCAGATAAAGGCGGCCTTTTGAACATCCTTCTTGTCCGCAGACTGCAGCCTGTCGCAAAGAAAGCCGCTGATGCGCTCCAGGCGTCTGGACTTTTCCCCCATGGAACCAAGAGGAGCCATGAAAACGACCTTTTCCAGCTTCTGCATCCATTCATCAAAAGACGCGGCCTTGTCCGAGTTCCAGAAGAACCTTGCATCCTCAAGGCGGGCCTTCAGGACCCTTTCCCATCCTTTCCGGATAAGCCCCCTGCTGTCGGGCCTGTTGTTTATGACCGCCACAAAACTGGGCAGGAGCCGATCTTCATCGTCCACCACACCGAAACTTTTCTGATGGGATTCCATGCTGGTAAGAAGGACTTCCCGGGGCAGTTCTAAGTAGCCTGGATCAAAACTCCCCAGGACAGGCCCGGGAAATTCGGCCAGATTGGCATTCTCACTGGCAAGTTTTTCGTTTTCCACAACTTTGCCCTGTATCTCCCGGGCCAGGTTGGAGGCTTCACTGGTGATAATGTCCTTTCTTTCCTGAAAGTCCAGAATCACTCCAGCCTCTTCCCTGATAATGCGGAAATAATCCTTTGCCTGATCCACCCTGAATGGCCCCGGGCCAAGCACCCTGTGGCCGTAAGTCATATCCGCGGATTTTACATCGGCTATCTGAAAATTAATTACCTGCTCATCCATTTTGGCCAGGATCCACCTGATGGGACGACCGAAGGTAAAGCGGTCCCACCAGCGCATCTTTTTGGGAAACCCCAGGCTGTTGACAGCTTCTGTGCATATCTGCGGCAGTATATCGCGGGTCTGAGCGCCCCCGACTTTTTTTTGTACAGCCAGGTAGCGTCCTTTTTCAGTCTCCTGAATCATCAGTTCCTGAACATCCACCTGCTGGGAGCGTGCAAACCCCTGTCCAGCTTTGGTGTACCCGCCCTGTTCATCCAGCCCCACGGCAACCGGGGGGCCGGTGACAATCTCTTCCTTGCTGGTCTGAACTTCGGAAAGACCCGAAACATAAGCACAAAGCCTTCTTGGCGTGGACCAGGTCCGGACCTGTCCGTGATCCAGCATTTGAGTCTCCAGTTCTTTGTCCAGGGACTGCCTGAAATCAATGGTGATTTGCTTCAAAAAACGGGCCGGCATTTCCTCGAATCCAATTTCCAGTACAAAATCAGGCATCTGCTATTTCCTCAAGTTTAACTTTAACTTTATAGTCATGAAACAAAATACCACAGCTATCGGTTCATCAATGGATGCCCCATTTCCTGGCGCTGTTCCTGGTACAGTGCAGCCACCCTGGAGGCCAGGTTGCGCACCCTGCCTATATACCCGGTCCTTTCGGTGATGGACAAAGCCCCCCTGGCCTCAAGAAGATTGAAGGTATGAGAGCATTTCAGACAGTAATCATAGGCGGGCATGACCTGTTTATTTTCACAGAGCTTCATGCATTCCTGTTCAAAATTGTTGAAATGACCCAGAAGCATCTCGGCGTTGCTCAGTTCAAAATTGTACCTGGAATGTTCCCTTTCCCCCTGCAGGTGAATATCGCCGTAGGTGAGTTCCTGGTTCCAGGCCAGGTCAAAGACAGATTCCACCTCCTGCAGATACATGCAGATCCTTTCCAGTCCATAGGTGAGTTCCACGCTTACGGGATCCAGGTCAATCCCCCCCACCTGCTGAAAATAGGTGAACTGGGTTATCTCCATGCCGTTTAGCCAGACTTCCCATCCCAGGCCCCAGGCACCCAGGGTCGGGGATTCCCAGTCGTCCTCCACAAAACGGATGTCATGCTCCCGGGGCACGATTCCCAGGGCCTCCAGGCTTTTTAAATATATATCCTGAATATCCCGCGGCGAGGGCTTTAGTATCACCTGGAACTGGTAATAGTGCTGAAGCCGGTTGGGATTTTCCCCGTATCTTCCGTCCGTGGGTCGCCTGGAAGGCTCAACATAGGCGGTTTTCCAGGGCTCAGGGCCAATTACCGCCAGGAAAGTAGCCGGATTGAATGTCCCGGCACCCACCTCGACATCGTACGGCTGGTGCAAAACACAGCCGTAATCGCTCCAGAAGCGCTGAAGATTGAGCATTACATCCTGAAAATGCATCCACGTCTCCCGTTTGGTTATGATAATTCTATGAAAAAAGTACACTAAAGCAAAACTTTGCGCACAGCGCAGGCAAGCAGCTTTCAGGGTAAAAAGTTGCTTGGGTGGGACTGTTCCGGTTTTGCAAAGATTTAGTCCAGATGGTACTGGACATAGGCATCAATTACCCGGAAACAGTCCTGGAGTACCTCGGGTTCCGGGTTCCAATCGAGCCATTGTCCTGGACCGGATGTTCGCAGCCTGTCCAGAAACAAAAGAGACTCTCTTCCGGTCTTAATAGTTCCCTTTTGGTCCCGTATGCAGCCTGGGCAGAATACTCGCCCATCACTGAAGGAAAAAAAGCCCAGGTGCATATTTTCTGCGCCGAGTCCGCAAACAGCGCATTCAGCCGGCACCGGTTCGTAGCCGTGGATAAATGCGGCCCTGGCTTTGAACAGAAGCGGAAAAAATATGGGAATGTCGGGATGGTTCTCCATTACTTCCAGTACTTCCAGGATCAGGGGATATATCCGGGAAGAATCATCACCCTCGGGGCAGATTTTCTGTACAAAACGCAGGCAGTTTACAGCCATCCCCAGTTTGTCACGCTGGTTCTTGAGTTCCTGAAACCCGCTGACAAGGGTTCCCTCCTGCAGGGTCAGGTATCTTTTACCGGAACTGTACCCAATGGTGAACAAGACCAGGTTCAGACTGTCCAGACACCCGCAGAAGCGTCTTCTGCTGCGGCACCCCCCGAAGGCAAAACCTGTCTGCACCCCCCGGGTCGGGGACAGAAAGCGCACCCAGAGGTCATGCTCCTTGAACCTCCCGGTGCGCAAAACAAGGACTTTTTCCGAAAACGACATGGGTACAGTCGGAAAGCTGTTAAGGGGTGTCGTTGAATTCCAGGGTCTTTACCTCGCCGGAGGCGGCGTCAAGATCATAGGGTTCGCCGTTAAGACTTATGCTTACCCCGCCGGCGTTGCCAAGCCTGAGACTCATACTGCCAGTATATTCCACCTCGATACTGTCACCGGGACGCAGAAAATGATCCCGGCTTTCGTCATCGGTCTCATACATGAGCCAGCATTCTTCATGCGCCTCGATATGCACCAGCACTGTGTCAGGAATTTCTTCTTCCTCGGGCTCATCCGGCTCAACTGCAAAGGCCTCCAGATCCAGCTGGGTTACCCGGGGTTGAAGCTCATCTACGTCCTCCCGGAGCAAAACATCTTCTTGCGGTACAGCGTCTCCGGGAATTTCCGGTTCTTCCGGAGTGACGGCCCTGTCTTCCAGGATATCGTCTTCCAGGGGCTCTTCCTGGACATGATCGTATTCGGGGATTTCTTCAGCCAGTTCGGCCTGTTCCTCTTGAGCAGGCTCTTCCTGGAAGGAAGAATACAAAAACCATCCGAAACCGACAATGATAACCAAAGCCAGAATAATCACTGATGCCTTGACAGTGTAGGAAAAAAGCCTGGCCTCTTTTTGTTCCTTAAGGACCGTGGGCAGTTCTTCCAGGCTTTCAGTTTCTTCTTCAGCATGGTATATCTTGGAGAACTCTTCCCCCATGCTTTGCCAGTCCAGGCCCAGAAACCTTGCATAGTTCTGCATGAAGCCCTTGGCATAAACCGGGTGAGGCAGCTGCTCCACGTCCCCGTCTTCCAGCGCCTTTAAAAAGTTCAGACTGATCTTGGTTTCATCCTGGACCTGTTCCAGGCTCAAACCCCGGCGAGTTCTTTCTTCGTACAGCTTTCTGCCAAGCTCTTGCATTTCCATAATTTCTCCCAAGGGATGCCGGGCTAATAGCGGATATCTATTACTGCCCTGTCCCGCAGTCCCTGGATATATTCATCAAATCTTTTTTCCAGCATTTTATCAAAGAGTTCGTCGCGAATCTCTTCTTCGACCTCTTCTAAGGGAACAGCTCCCTCATCATGTATCTCCTCGACACGGAGCAAAACGCCCTGCCCCTGCATTGCAAAGGGTTCACTGATTTCACCGGCCTCCATGTTCTTCAGGGCTTCTCTCCATTCAGGCCTCATCCTGTCCCAGCGGACCATACCGATGTCTCCGCCTTCCGAAGCCCCCGGACCCTGGGAATAATTTTCAGCCGCTTCAGCAAACTGGTATTCACCCTCTTTGATCTTATCCAGCAGGGTTTCCGCCTCTTCCACCCGGGGTACCACCAGGACTTTGAGATGGACTTTTCTTTCCTTTTTAAAATCCTGGATATTGTCCTCGTAGTATTCCTTGATGCGGTCACTGGTGACCACGGTTTTTCTCTGGACCATGATGTTCATGACCCTCTGCCTGAGCATGGAGTCCCTGATCTGATCCTTGTAATCCTCCAGACTGAGCCCCTGAGCACGCAGATGCTGCTCAAACTCTTCCTGGTTCATGTTGTTGTTCTGCTTCACCCTTTCTATATGTTCCTGGATTTCCCGGTTCCGGACCTCGATCTGGTATCTTTCAGCCTCCTGGCGCATGAGAATGTCATTTATCATCTGCTCCAGAACATGTCTTCTGGTTTCTTCCTGCTGCACCGGCGGCAGTTCATCCAGGGAAATATCCTCGAAGAGACCCAGAAACATTTCCACCCTTTTTTCCAGATCAAAAAGGGTGATGCTTTCTCCATTTACATGAGCCACTATCCTGTTTACCGATGAAGCTTCAGCCGGTCTGAAGGAAACAAGGACCAACAATACAGCCGCCAGCAGTATAAGTGATCTGTTGAAAAAGAAATACGCCCTGCATGAAAGTGATTTATTTGTTTTTACCATACGTTGCCGCTTTATTAGAGTGTTGTGTCAAATATTTAATTTTGCATCCCTGTCACAAAAACAAGAACCACGCTGACCACGCTGAGACACGCGGCAGGAAAGCATGGCAGGAAATATTTTCAGAAGGCGAGGCTTGGGTGCCTGTTACCGGGACTGTTTTATTCCGGGCATGAGCAAATCTTTGTCCGGGATCACGGGCATGGGCCTGGTGCCGGGAACTACAACTGAGTACCCCGTGAAAACTTACCTTGATTCAGAAAGAGTCTTGAGTCAGATGCAGCCTTTCCGGCTAATTTTCCATAAAAGCGGTTTCCAGCAGCCTGGCATTTATCTTGATATCCGACTCGTCCACGGTTGTTTCAAGCCAGTTGTAAAAAACCTTGTGCATTTTTTCCTGCACCAGGTTTTCTTCAATGATATCATATACCTGGTGTGGCTTTAAAAGCTTGCTGTCCTTGCGGTCCATGACCATCACCCGGTAATAAAGTCCCTGCCTGTTTTTCTGGATTTGGCTTTTTTCTCCCTTCTGCAGGCCGGTCAATTCATCCTGCAGTCCCAGAGGCAATCTGTCCACCCGCATTTCATACTCCCCCACATTGACCTGAGGATATTTTTCCCGGATGCGGGATATGTCTTCGCTTTCCTGGAAAGTGTCAAGGACTTCCTGCAGCTTGTCTTCTTTACCGGAGGAAAGGTGCAGAAAAACAATTCTTTCCGGAATATAAAAATCTTCAATATGGTAGTGATAGTATTCCTTGACATCTTCCACATCAAGGCTGATCCGGGGCCTTAATACTTCCTTCTTGAACTTGTCCCACATCAGATCCTTAAGAATACTGGCTCTCCAGAATTCAAGATCTATATGTTCCTCAATAAGCACCTCTTCAAATCCTCCATCGGGATAATCCTGTCTTATCTCCCGCTCGATTTTTGCCACCTCCCCGGGATCAACTGCATGCCCTGAAGAATTGAGTTCCTGTTCTATCAACTTCTGAACCACCAGGTCCAGCAGCACTCTGCCATAGGATGATTTGATTTCCTTCAAATCAGGCGGCACTCCCCTGGACCATTTGAAATAATCGGCATCATACCCGGACTCCACTTCATCCAGGTATATGGGCTGACCATTTACTGTGGCAACCACCCCTTCCTCGGGGGAGTCCGGGGAGCAACCCCAAGCCAGAACAGCCAGAAAAACAAGGGCAGTGACAAAAAAACAGTGGCGCATGTATATAATGTGCTTATCTCATGATTTAAGATGATCGGTCAAATCCTGAACAATATCCTGCAGTTCATAGAGGAAGTTCAGAACATTTGAATCCCTGTTCAAACGGATCTCCAGCTTAGATGGCGGCACAAGCCTGGCGATGCTGCTGTTTTTTTCTATCCACTGCACCAGCTTTTCAGGGTTCAGCTCACCTGTCTCCGCCGACCATTCAATGCTCAGCCTGTTTTCCATAAAATCCGCTTTCTGTGGCCCCAGAGCTTTCAGGGCGTGCTTTATTTTTAACACATTGATGAAATTATGCAACTCTTCAGGCAGTTTTCCAAACAGATCCTGGAGTTCCTGAGAGAGCTGGTCAAAGTCCTGCTGTTGAGCGCCGCCTGAAAGCATGCGGTAATATTTGAGCCTCTCTGCAGCATCGGGGATATAATCCTCTGGAATATAAGCCGAAAAACCAATGTTGATTTCCAGGTCCCTGGAACCGTAAGAAGTGTCTCCTTTCAGCTTGCCTACTTCTTCCTGCATCATCTCCAGAAAAAGGTCCAGACCAACTTTTCCGATCTGACCGGACTGAACTTCACCCAGGATATTCCCTGCACCCCTGAGTCTTAAATCTTCCATGGCCACCTGAAAACCAGCGCCTAAGTAATCCATATCCAGGATGATCTGCATGCGTTTTCTGGATTTTTCTCCCAGCTCCCTGACCGAGGGCACAATGAAATAGGCATAAGCCTGCTCCTGCGACCTGCCTACCCTACCTCGCAGCTGGTAGAGCTGGCCGAGGCCGAACATATGGGCCTGGTCAACAATCAGGGTATTGGCCCGGGGAAAGTCCAGCCCGGACTCGATTATGGCAGTACAGACAAGTATATCGATTTCGTGATGCCAGAATCTGTGCATGTTCTCCTCCAGGATGCGCTCGGGCATCTGACCGTGGGCCATGTCCACTCTGGCCTCGGGCATCAGATCCTGGACATACTCCATGACGCTTTCCAGACCCTGCACCCGGTTGTAAACCCAGAACACCTGTCCCTGCCGGTCCAGTTCCCTTTGCAGGGCATGCCGCAGGAAATCCCTGTCCCTTTCAATTATTGAGCTCTCCACCGGCTTGCGGTCCAGGGGAGGGGTCTCAATTACGCTCAAGGTGCGAATTCCGGATACGGACAGCTGCAGGGTCCTGGGGATGGGGGTGGCGGTCAGGGTCAAGACATCAATATTTTGCCGGTACTGTTTTAGTTTTTCCTTGTGCCTGACCCCGAATCTTTGCTCCTCGTCCAGAATCATCAGAGAAAGTCTGGGCAGAATCACATCCTGGGACAAAATTCGGTGTGTACCTATAAGTATATCCACCTCACCTTTTCTGGCTCCCTCCAGGATGATTTTCTGCCGATTGCGGGGAACAAAACGGCTGAGCATGCGCACATTTATGGCAAAATCCTGCATACGCTGCACAAAATTTTGATAATGCTGTTCAGCCAGTACGGTTGTGGGACATAAAAGGGCCACCTGCTTGCCGTCCTGAACCGCTCTAAAGGCCGCCCGCATGGCCACCTCGGTCTTGCCGAAGCCCACATCTCCGCAAACCAGGCGATCCATGGGTTCATCGCTCTCCATATCCTGCATGACTTCCCGGATGGCCTGCTCCTGGTCCGGGGTCTCCTGGAAACCAAAGGTATTGGCAAACTCCTGGTAAAGTTCTTCGGGGGGGCTGTAGGAATACCCCTTGACCACCTTGCGCTGGGCATACATGTCCACCAGGTCTTTGGCGATTTTTTGAATGGCCTTGCGCACCCGGTTCTTGGTTTTGCTCCAGTTGGCCCCTCCCAGCTTGTCCAGGGCAGGGTCCGCCCCGTCCGGTCCCTTGTATTTCTGGACCAGGGAAAACCTGTCCACCGGGACATACAGTTTGTCATCATTGGCATAGTACAGAACCAGGTAATCACTGGCCTGGGTATCGGTGCTTATCCTTTCCAGCCCGCCGAACCGCCCCAGCCCGTAATCACGATGCACCAGCATGTCCCCGGGCTCAATATCCTCAACCCTGGCAATGCCCTTGAACCTTCCCGTGGGGCCAGTACGCTGCCTGGTTCCGGGCTGCAGTACGTCCTCTCCCAGAATGTAGATATGATTCCAGGACATGTGCATGCCGGTGCCGGTTCCCGCCACCACGGCGTAAAGTCCCCGGACTTCAGGGTCAAAAGAAGTCTTTAGTTCAATATCCTCCTTTTGGATTACATCCAGGAACTTGTCCCTGGACTTGGCCGTATTGAAATTCAGTATTACCTGATTGGCTGTCCTTTTCCATTCCTTCAGGGCCTGCAGAAATGCAGGCCAGGGCCTGCGGTTGTCCTGGGGTTTCCAGAAAATATCCGAGAAGCTGTTTATCTCTTTTTCACCAAGATCAACACCCCTGGATTTCTGACCCATAACCAGCCTTTCAAACACCACCTGCCGCCTGTTGTGCCACATGGTCCTGGCCCGGACTTCAGGCTGAAAAAAAAGCTTTTCAGGCCACCCCTCGGCTTCGGCCCACTGTTTGAGCTTCCATTCCTCTTCTTCGAGAGATGTTCTAAGACGCGCGGTGTCCACCAGAAAAAAATGAGCATCCTCTGGCAGGAATTCCGAAATTTCCCCCGGACTGGAATAGAAAAGACCGGCAGGATAAAACGGATCTTTTTCCTCCAGCTTGAACTCCAGCCTCTGGCGAAGTTCTCTGCTGATTTCACCGGTAGACTTGAGATAATCCGCCTTGTCCCTGGCCTGTTTTACCAGGTGGTCCTCCATTGGACTCGGGGATACGGGCAGTATCAGGCATTCTTCAAGCTGGCGGATGGACCTTTGAGATACAGGCTCAAAGGTTCGGATGCTTTCCAGGTGGTTTCCAAAGAATTCAAGGCGCAGGGGATGAGGATAACCAGGGGCATAAATATCCAGAATATCTCCCCTCTGGGACACCTCTCCCGGTGATGTGACCATAAAAACCCTGACATAACCCCATTCAACGAGCTTATCCAGTATGTCTCCAGGATTTGTTTCCTCACCGGTCATAAGCAGAAGGAACACGTCCCGGACCACGTCAGGAGGCGGAAGATAGTTCAGCATGGAATCCGCAGTCAAAACGGCTGCTTTGCCCTTTTGCTGCATAAGCCCGAACATTGAGGCCCATATCCTGCCCCATGCAGGTCTGCTGGAATGCCCTGGTGAAGGAAGGAAAAACCAGGATGACTCCCAGAATTTATCCTTTTCCATAGAAGTCCGGCTGAATATCTCAGCCAGTTGCATGTACTGCTTTACATCAGAGTTGGGAGGGAGCACCAGCACAGCATCGTGTCCCTGACGGCGCAGGTATTCGGCAAGATAGATCTGAGTAGCCGGACCTGCCTTGTGGATATGGATATGCCTGGATTGCCGGCCTGAATCCAGAAGCTTCTCTTTTAAGCTGGGATCTACAAACAATCTTGATTCCGAATTACAATCCGGTTTTGCTTAAACCTGACTCAAGACCTTTTTTTCTTCCCGGCTTAGCAGCCTGTCCAGGTCCAGCAAAATGAGCAACCTGTCTTCAAGCTTGCCTACACCGCTTATATATTCCGAATCAAGTCCGGCCACCACCGGAGGCGGAGGTTCGACAGTATCTGCAGGGATTCTCAGAACTTCTGAGACGGAATCGACAATAAAGCCTACGATCATTTTGTTGATCTCCACAACGACAATCCGGGTGTTCTTGTCATGGCCCCTGGAGTCCAGGCCGAATCTCTTGCGCAGGTCTATCACCGGTATCACCTTGCCTCTGAGGTTGATCACCCCTTCTACAAAATCAGGGGCTTTGGGCACCTTGGTAATCTGCATCATCCTGATGATTTCCTGAACCGTGAGAATCTCCACACCGAATTCTTCGCCGCCGATATTGAAAGTGACCATCTGCAGCAGGTCGGCATCCTTTTTCTGGGTGTGATTTTCCATGGTTATCTCCTGCGTAAGTTCTTAATAATTGTTTCCGGCAATAACTATAAGAGGAATCAATAATGAATTTTCTGGTTAACAGCGCTAAATCTTTTTCTTTATTTTATCAAGTCAAAATATGTTGCCAAAAAACCAGCTTGTGGTTAATATCTGTTATCAAGGAGTAAGAGATATTTTTTTAAACTCAAGTATGGGAGGGTTCATTCAATAATGGCCTATTTTCTACGCAATCCTGACAATTATCCTCTGGAAGAACAAGTAAAGATTCTGGGTGACGAAGAACTTCTGGATTTCTGGGAGGAAAGCCAGTTTCTGGACAGATTCAATGACGATGAAGCCTATAAGACGCCGGGACCGCGCATTAATTACGAAGAGGTCATCCTCAAGGAACTGCAGATAAGAACCTGCATGAAAATCGTTTAGATTTTGCAGGCTGCTGCTGTTGATTTGCCATATCAAACCTAATCTTAAACAAGAAAAACCATCCCGGGAGTCCCCGGGATGGTTTTTTTTGGCTTATCTTGCAAATAAAATTTAGAAGCGAGCTTCACGTTTGGGCTTGGCCACATTGACCTTGATGTTGCGGCCTCCGAAATCAGTCCCGTTGAGACTTTCAATGGCCTCGTCAGCACCGTTTTCCATTTCCACAAAACCAAACCCCCGGGAACGGCCGGTTTCGCGGTCCTCAATGATCTTTGCCGAGCTTACCTCTCCATATTCAGCAAAAAGATCGCGGAGTTGGGCCTCAGTAGTGCTCCAGGGCAGGTTGCCCACATACAGATTGGTCATAAGATAACGCTCCTGAAAAAGTAAAACAGGGAAATCACCGGTCCAGGCCGCAAACCATCCGACCCGCCCACAAAAACCGGTGAAAGATACTGCCCCCCTCTATATTCCAGGCATTTTTCGAAAGCAAGTTTTTTTTGACAAAAAAACTCATAGAAAAATATTTTCCTTTACTTTCGCGGCTTAAAGGAACGTAGTCTTAGACTGTTGGTTACCACCGATACGGAACTTACGGCCATGGCCGCTCCGGCCAGCATGGGATTGAGTATGATTCCGTAAAAGGGATACAATACGCCGGCAGCAACGGGTATCAGGACAATATTGTAGATAAAGGCCCAGAAAAGATTCTGGCGGATTGTCCTGGTAGTTGCCCTGGAAAGGGAGATGGCCGTGGGCACACCGCGCAGGTCGCCGCTTATGAGGGTTACGTCCGCTGTTTCCATGGCCACGTCCGTGCCAGTGCCAATGGCTATGCCCACGTCGGCACTGGCCAGGGCCGGGGCATCGTTGATGCCGTCTCCGACCATCGCCACGCGTCTGCCTTCCTGCTGCAGACTGGTCACATAATCAGCCTTGTCCTGAGGAAGGACCTCGGCAAAGACCCGGTCAATGTCCAGCTGCCGCCCTATGGCCCGGGCGGTGGCTTGATTGTCCCCGGTGAGCATGATCACTTCCAGGCCCATTTTGCGCATGTCCTGTACCGCTTCCCTGGATGTATCCTTCAGGGGATCGGCCACGGCGATCATCCCGGCCATTTTTCCGTCCCTGGCCACGTACATGGGAGTCTTGCCTTCGTGGGCCAGTTCCATGGCCCTTTCCTCCCAGGGGCCGGTAGAAACCTTGAACTGCTGCATAAGGCGAAGATTGCCGGCAAGGATCTCTGTGCCCTCCATAAAGGCCTTTATCCCCTGCCCTGGAACAGCGTCAAAGGATTCTGCAGAACCCAGGTTCAGGCCCTGTTCCCTTGCATGACGCACAACAGCCTCTCCTAAGGGGTGTTCAGATCCCTGTTCAACGGATGCCGCCAGGCGCAGAAGATCATGGGCTTCAGTGCCCTGTTCCGGCAGCAGGTCCATGACCTGGGGCTCACCACGGGTAAGTGTGCCGGTTTTGTCCAGGACCACTGTCTGCAGCTTGTGCGTAAGCTGCAATGTCTCGGCGTTCTTGATGAGAATGCCGTTTTCAGCACCTCTGCCCATACCCACCATTATGGCCGTGGGAGTGGCCAGACCCAGGGCGCAGGGGCAGGCTATTATAAGCACAGCGATAAAGGTGGTCAGGGCAAAGGTCAACTGCGGTTCAGGCCCGTAAATGGACCAGAAAACAAAGCTCAGAAGTGCTACACTTAGAACTGCGGGCACAAAGTATGCCGCTATTTGGTCCACCATCTTCTGAATAGGGGCCTTGGATCCCTGGGCCTGTTCCACCAGCTGGATTATCCTGGCCAGAGCAGTATCCCGGCCGATCTTTGTAGCCCTGAACTGAAAGCTTCCCACCTTGTTTATGGTTCCGCCTATGACTTCATGGCCGGGCTTCTTGGTCACAGGCATGCTTTCCCCGGTGAGCATGGATTCGTCAACAGTGGAGGAACCGGATGTTATCTCCCCGTCCACAGGAACCCTTTCTCCGGGGCGGACCAGGACAACATCCCCCAGCTGCACTTCTTCCACTGGTATTTCAATGTCTTCACCGTTTCGTCTTACCCTTGCACTGCGGGCCTGCATGCCCATGAGCCGGCGAATGGCTTCGGAAGTGCGTCCCTTGGCCCGGGCCTCCATGAGCCGGCCCACAAGGATAAGAGTGGTGATGACCGTGGCCACGTCGTAATAAAGCTGATAAGGAAAACCCAGGTTGGTCAGAAAACCGGGGAAAAGGGTCATGGCCGCGCTGTAAAGCCAGGCCGAGGTGGTGCCCATGGCCACCAGGACGTTCATATCCGCGGTCAGATGCCGCAATGCCCCATATGCACCCTGGTAAAAACGCCACCCGGCAACAAACTGTACGTAGGTGGAGAGAATCAGGAGAACATATACATTGCTTAAGAAAGCAGGCACCCAGTCCGACCACATGGGCATCATGTGGGGAATACTGCCTATAAGGACAACAGTGGTTACCGCCGCCCCGGAAACAACATCCCTGACCAGGCGTTTCATCTGTTTTTCCCGGACCTCACGTTCCCTGTCCTCGCTTTCTTTCTGTTCTGTGCCGGCATGGACCACCTTGTAACCGCTTTCTTCCACTGCTTTCTGAAGGGAAGCAAGTGTTTCCGGACCTCCGGTATATGTGATCAGTGCACGCTCAGAGGCAAAATTAACTTCTGCCTGCAGCACTCCGGGAACATCAGACAGGGCCTTTTCCACCCGGCGCACGCAGGAGGCACAGGTCATGCCCTCAATATCCAGAACCGCCTGGTGCTGGTCCACGGGTTGAGCACCAAAACCGATACTTTCCACGGCCTCTGTCAACTCTGCAAGAGAAACCCGGTCTTCAAGGAAGACAGTGGCCTTTTCTGTGGAAAGGTTGACTTCAGCGGTTCTTACCCCTTCAATATCTGTAAGGGCCTTTTCCACTCGGCGTACGCAGGAGGCACAGGACATGCCGGTGATTTTCAGGATAACCGGAGGGTTATTTTTGCCGGAGTTTTCTTTCAAAGACTCCGGAGGCTTGTCCAGCCCGAAAGTTTTTTTGTCTTCAGACATCTTTACCCCGATCAAGAATGCAGATATATTTCAATTTGTTTTTTCCAAAGGCCGAAGCATGTCCGGCAGACATGGTATCGTCGTATCTGTTTAGCGATTTGCATGTGGCATGGGGACTGGCTCTCCCCGCACTGATTTTTGTGAAGGATAATTGAGAGGTTTAAAAATAAGTGCGGGGGTGCCTGTCCCCTGCTTTCCTTAACAACGCTAAACAGATACGCATCGTCGAACCGAAGCTGTACAAGGTAAGAGTTTAGAGGTAGCAACTTGCGGGAACAGGTATCTTTACCAGATAAATGATTTCCCTGCAAGAATATTGATAGGGGGGCTGAATGGTATCACGAGTAATTCTAAACGCCAAGCAGATGCAGAAAACTCTGGAGAGGCTTGCTTCCCAGGTGTGGGAACAGACAGCCGACACTGAAACCCCGGCGCTCATTGGAATTCAGCGCAGGGGAGTGGATCTGGCCGCAAGGATGCAGAAAATGCTTGAAGAAAAGACCGGACAGGAAATAAGACTGGGCAAGTTAGATATAAATCTTTACCGGGATGACTGGACAAAAATGACTTCAACCCCGGTAATAAACAGTACAAAAATACCTTTTTCCGTGGACGGAAAAACCCTGATACTAGTGGACGATGTGCTGTACACTGGACGGACCATTAGAAGCGCTCTGGATGCCCTTCTGGATTTCGGACGTCCCGGGTGCATCAAGCTTCTGGTGCTCATTGACCGCGGCCACCGGGAATTGCCCATCCATGCGGACTTTGTGGGCAAAAAAGTGAACACCTCCAGAAAGGAACAAGTGGATGTTGTGCTTCGGGAAAGAGACGGCGATGACAGAGTGATGCTGCAGGAGGCTGAAAATGAATTAGAGTGAAGCGCAATGATTTGAAAAAAATCTGGTTGCCAGGAAGGGCATTTCCAGCTTTTTGCCCTTCCTGGTTCCATGATTTCTTTGCAGATGTTTTGTAAAGCGACTTAATCCCGGTGGTCCAGAATCCTGGGGCATACTTTTTCCACATCCGGCACACCGGTGAGAAGCATGGCCTGGATAAGTTCCTGCGTGTACTTGTTTAAAACGAAAGACACCCCTTCCTTTCCTCCTCCAAACGCTCCGGTGATAAGCGGCCTTCCTACAAGTACGGCATCCGCGCCCAGGGCCAGAAGCTTTATTACATCCGATCCCGAACGTACACCGCCGTCAGCAATAATCGTCATGCGTCCTCTGACCATTTCGGATATTTCCGGCAGAACTTCTGCGGCCCCAGGGGTATGATCCAGGACCCTTCCCCCGTGATTGGAGACCACTATGGTTGAAACCCCTGCTTCCAGAGCGTCCAGGGCATCGTCAATGGTCATGATTCCCTTGAGTACAAAGGGAAGATCAGTAGACTGAACCAGTTCTTTTATTTCGTGCTTGTCCTTGGGTCCCACTGCCTGGCCCTTGAGGGCCATGGTCACTAAGCCTGCTCCGTCAATATCCACTCCGACAGCCATGGCCCCGGCCTCTTCAGCGCTTCTGATACGTTTTACTATCTCTTCCTGGGCCCTGGGCTTGATGATGGGTATGCCCTGCCCCTGGTTGTTTTTTATGGCCTGGACTCCGCTGTCGAACATGGCCGGGTCTGCTCCGTCCCCGGAAAAGCCGATGCTTCCGGAATCAATGCTTCCGGAAATTATATGATCGATAAACTCCTGTTCGGTGATCTGTCCGCCCATATTGTAAGTGGTTCCGGTCATGGGAGCGGCCATAATGGGAGTCTTGAAATCCCTGCCCCACAGCCTGATGCCTGTGTCCGGTTTTTTTACTCCGTGTACCGCGCGCATTCTCAGCCGGTAGCGGGCCAGTGCTTTAAGATTTACCTTGAACGCTTCGCCTGTGCCCATTCCGCCCATTCCGGGCACTTCACCGGCACACATGCGGCCGTCGCACACCGGGCAGACCCGGCAGTATCCCTTCAGTTTTTCCTTGGCCTCTTTGGTGATGTCATTCCAGTTCATAAAGCCTTCCTTAAATCAGTTTTTTGTTCTGCAGGACTTCCTTGAGTCTGGCCTGGTTTTTTTCCTGCATGGGTACCAGGGGCAGCCTTAGTTCCAGCTCGATTTTTTTCATGAGGGCCAGGGAAGTCTTTACGGGTATGGGATTTGTCTCGAAAAACATGGCCCGGCAAAGGGGAGCCATTTCAAGGTGCAGCTTTTTGGCTTTTTCCTGATCGTTGTCCATATATGCCTTGCACAGAGAGTGCATCATATTGGGGACGATGTTGGAACTGACAGATATTACTCCATGTCCACCCACAGCCATAAGGGGCAGCACGATGGAATCCTCCCCGGAAAGAACAGTAAAATCCGGCCCGCATTCCTCGATAACTGAAGAGACCTGGGTCAGATTGCCGGTGGCTTCTTTGATACCCACGGCTTCAGGTACTTCCCTGAAAATCCTGGCCACGGTATCCGGCAGTACGTTCAGGCCGGTCCTGCCAGGTACGTTGTAGATAAAAAACGGTATGGGTACTTCCCTGGCTATGGTCTTGAAATGCGCCAGAAGACCGTCAGGAGTGGGTTTGTTGTAATAGGGAGTGATGAGCAGGGCCGCATCAGCACCTGCTTCCTTGGCATACCTGGTAAGATCAACGGCTTCGCTGGTGCAGTTGGAGCCTGCGCCGGCTATTACAGGCACCCTCCCCTTGACCTGGTCCACGCATACGCTGATGGTACGCTTGTGCTCTTCATGGGAGAGAGTAGCGGACTCTCCGGTGGTGCCGCAAGGGACTACACCATCTATACCCTGCTCCAGCTGCCACTCGATGAGATTGCGATAAGCCTCTTCATCCAGCTGATTGTTTTTAAATGGAGTTACCAGGGCAGTATAAGCGCCACGGAACTGCATACATCCTCCTTTGTTTGACATGATTTTTATATTTCAGGACTTGAATGATTTTTTTAGCACTACAGCGAAACTTATTTATTGACCTCCGGGGACTGTCCCCAATAGAGATACCATGCTGTATTTTATAAGTTTCTCTGTAGTGTTAGTCCCCTGGGATTTTCAAACCGAAGGTGTCCAGGAAGAGCATCCCCTGGTAAATGAAATCTGCCTTTCCGGTCAGAAAAACACCTTGTTCTTGCAGGTCAATATTCAGGTGTTCTTTGCCCGACGTAACCACCTGAACAGAATTTGCACACAGACCCAGGGCTGAGGCAACGACGACCGAGGCGGCAGCACCGGTCCCGCAGGCAAAAGTTTCATCCTCCACCCCCCTTTCATAAGTGCGCAGATAAATGTGTCCCCTGTCCTTGACCTGAATAAAGTTAACATTGGTACCTGCAGGTGCAAAGTCCGGATGCATGCGGACCATCCTGCCAAGCCCGGACACATTCACCTTGTGCACATCATCGCATATGATCACGGCATGCGGCACCCCTGTATTCACCGAATGTAAATTGACCGGGCTGCTTTCCTCAAAGTTTAAAATACTGTGCAGCTGCAGGTTCTCAGCCGGAGTCAACTGCACCCTGACCTTACCCTTGTCTTTGACCTGGGCCCGTACGGCTCCCGCATCAGTTCCGAAAACCTGCTCCCTGCCGGCCAGGCCCAGCCTGTGCGCCAGTCTGGCTGCGCAACGGGAGCCGTTGCCGCACATTTCAGCCCGGGAACCGTCGGCGTTGAAAAAATGCCAGTCAAAATCGTGCCCCTGGGTGCGGGGATTATCCAGAAATATCATCCCGTCCGCACCTATGCCGAATCCCCGGGGGCACAGGGTCTCTGCCCACCGGGACATCAGTTCTCCGGGGAGATTAAGGGAGGTATTGTCCCACAGGATAAAGTCGTTTCCGCTGCCCTGCATTTTAAAAAACTGCTGCATATTCGAGGATAAAGGTTTCATGAAAATCTCATTTCAAGCAAGGTTATAATAAATTGTGTACGCCCTGTCATGCACATGGCGTGGATGTTTGACAAGATTGTTTTTTCATGTCCACCGGACAGACAGGAAGGTTTGAAAAAACCTGCTTTACAGGTACAGCCCATCATGGTGAACACTAAAAACAACAGGAAAGTTCAGGAGAAAAGAGACGGGTATTTTCTGTGAAGACCTCAAGTATTCAAATACTCCTTTAGTTCTTTTCCGGCCCTGAAAAACGGCAGTCTTTTGGGACTGACATTGACTGGTTTTCCGGTCTTGGGATTTCTGCCCTGATACCCATCATACTCTTTGATTTTAAAACTTCCAAACCCTCTTATTTCCACCCTGTCGCCGTTTTGAAGGGCTTCCTTCATGGAATCGAAAAAAATGGTCACAATTTCCGTAGCTTCCTCTAAAGAAAGATCCCTTTCTTCAGCCAGACGCTTGATCAGTTCACTTTTGTTCATGGCTTGGCTCCTGTTTTATAATTCAAAGGACCTATATTAATCATGAATGCAAATGAAAATATATGCTTACATTGAAAGTAAAATCAAGAGATTTTTATCGTGTCAGACGTGCCTGACTCAAGTAACCGGTTCTCCCATGCGCAGGGGAGGAACCGAAGCAATACTCTCCATGGCATCAGAACGTAGCTGGGTCAGCTTCTCGGCCACGTTCATGATATCCCTGGATGCCCTGGACCGCGGAGAAAGCTTGAAAAAAGGAGTCTGCTTGCGCACAGAGTCGAGTACAGCCGGGTCATTCTGTACTTGACCCAGATACCCTACTTCAAGCTGCAAAAACTTGGCGCAGGCGGCTCTAATTCTTTCAAATCCCAGCCTGGCCTCTTTTTCAGAATCCACCATATTCACCAGGATATGAAAATCATCGATTTTCTGCCTTGTGTGCAGAACCTTTATCAGGGCGTAGCCGTCGGTAAGGGAAGTGGGCTCTGGAGTAATTATAACCACCTGTTTGTGGGTCATCTGGCAAAAAGCCCGGACCGTCCTGCTGATGCCTGCACCCACGTCCAGGAGCAGGAAATTGTATTTGTAAAGCAGGTTTTCCATGCGCTGGATAATCTGCATCTGCTGGTCCTCGTCCAGATCCAGGATGTCCGTTACTCCGGAAGCTGCTGGAATCAGTCCCAGGCCGTTGTCTTCCAGACTGTAAACAATATCTTCGGCCCTGGCTTCTTTGTCTAATATATCGTTAAGGTTTTTTTCAGGAGAAATGCCCAGCATAACATCCAGGTTGGCCAGGCCCAGATCGCAGTCCACCAGCAGGGTGTTCTGAGCAGTCTGAAAAAGAGCATATGCCAGATTCAGGGAAAGATTAGTCTTGCCCACCCCGCCCTTACCGCTGACGATGGACAGACTGAGAGTCCTGTTTTGATGTTTCATTTCCTAAACCTTTACTTGAATTTTTAACAGCCAGATCTGCACAATCTGATCTGCACAGCAACTATGCAGGTATCCACGTTATCCCAGCAAAAAATTCTTTTCAGCCTTTTGTACCAGGGCTTCTTCGTTGACTGCATCCTGGAATATCTCGGCGCTGATCGAATCCTTACCATGCTCTTTGACCTTGTACAGCTGCCTGTCCACTTCTGAAATCAGCCTTTCAGCCGTGATTTCGGTTTTCCCTCTGTATGTAGCAGCACCAATGGAAACGGTATAGCTCACCTTGTGCCTGCTGTGAGGGCATTCAACCTGCCTGCTGCGGATACTGTCCATGATGCGCCAGAACAAGGGCTCGGATTTATATCTGCCTGTTCCGGGCAGAATCAGGGCAAACTCCTCTCCGCCAATGCGTGCGGCATAATCAGCAGCCCGTATTTCCTGCTGAATAATACCGCCCAGATCCTGTAGAACCCTGTCTCCGCAAGGATGTCCGCAGGTATCGTTTATTTTCTTGAAATCATCAATATCCATCATGGCCAGGGTCAGGGGCAGCTTGAACCTGAAGGCCCTTTCCACTTCCCTGTCCAGTATCCGCTGAAAAAAACCCCGATTGTACAATCCTGTCAATGCATCCCTGTCCCTGGCCCGGGTGAGATTTTCGATGTTTTTCTGCATCTCCATGAGGGCGGGGAACTTTTCCTGGTCCAGGGCCAGGGTGAGCCATGCGGGGTCTACCCTGGATTTAAGCTTTAGTTCCTCTAAATCTTCCTGGTCAAGATCGTCGAGCAATCGAACCAGAGCGATCCTTCCCCTGGTTTCCCCGGGGTTGTGGTTTCCACCCTGTTTACGCAGGAGGTTTTCCAGTTCCAGCAGTTCCTGCACGAGTTTTTCCTGGTCCTGCTTACTCTTGAAAGTGGGGTTATCCATGTCTGTACAGGAGATAGTTGCGGATCAAGGTGTCGATGTTTCCGTCCAGGACGCTGTCCACATCATAGATCTCGGTGTTGTTCCTGTGATCCTTTACCAGCCGGTAAGAATGAAGAGTATAGGTGCGGATCTGGCTTCCCCAGGCAATGCTGTCCTTGGCTGCATACTTTTCCTGCCTTTCGTCTTCAAGCTTTTTCATTTCTTCATCGTAAAGCTTGGCCTTCAGGATTTTCAGGGCGGCATCCCGGTTGCGCCTCTGAGATCTTTCGCTCTGGCACTGGACAACGATTCCAGTCGGCATGTGGGTTATCCGGATGGCGGAGCTTGTCTTGTTTACATGCTGCCCGCCCGGACCGCTGGCTTTGAAGACATCCACCCGCATATCCTCTTCCTTGACTTCGATATTGATATCGTCGGAGACCTGCGGATACACGTCCACTGAAGCAAAGGAGGTGTGCCTGCGCCCGGAGGCATCGAAGGGAGAAATGCGGATCAGGCGGTGTATGCCTCTTTCGCTCTTGAGAAGGCCGTATGCATACTCTCCTGTAACCTGCAGCGTCACGCTTTTGACGCCTGCTTCGTCTCCGGGCAGGTAGTCCAGGTAATCCAGCTTAAAGCCTTTGCTTTCAGCCCACCTGGTATACATGCGCAGAAGCATCTCCACCCAGTCCTGGGCTTCAGTGCCTCCGGCTCCAGGATGAATGGAGACAATAGCGGGGTTATTATCGTCCTTGCCGCTTAACAGGGCTTCCAGTTCAACCTTTTCAAGCTGCCTGCTGAGGGTCTCAAGGCTGTCCTCCAGGGCCTGCAGGACTTCACCGGACTGGTCATTGTCAGCGAACTCCAGCCATTCCCTTACCTCTTCCTGTAAGCTGTGCAACTGTTCGTACTTGCTGACGCTTTCTTCCAGGCCGCTTTTCTCCTTGAGTATGGGAGTCAATTTTTCAGGACTGTCCCATGCCCCGGGCCGGGACAGTTCATGCTCGATCTCCTCCAGTCGCTGCTTCTGGGATTCAAGGTCAAAGCCGCCCCCAGAAAGATGAAAAACGTTGAAGCACCTGATCTGAACGGGCTTTTATATCGGATAACTGCTGAATCATGATTTACTTATTGATGTAAGATTTTTCAGAAAAAGTCCTCTTTGCCGGCACAACCAGACACAGGGCCAGTCCAGCAAGGCTGATGCCGGCCAAAATCCAGTTTATATGCCAGTGCCAGACATGGTAGAAAGTTTTATCATCCAGAAGTTTTACCTGGCCTGACAGGGTCGCCTCCTGAAAAAGCGGGGTACTTTCATATACTCTGCCGGAAGGATCAATAAAAGCTGAAATACCGGTATTTGTGGATCTGACCACATAACGACCCTGCTCCACGGCCCTTAAGACACTCAGGTGCAGGTGCTGTCTGGGGGCTGAAGTATCGCCGAACCAGGCATCATTGGATATGTTTATCAATACGTTTGCACCCTGCTGCACCCTGTCCCTGACAAGCCCCGGGAATATTATTTCGTAGCAGATGAGCATGCCCAAGGCAAGCTCTTCATTTTCCATGGGAGCAGTAGCTTTGCCCGGAGAAAAATCCATGGGCCCGGCCACCAGGCGATCCAGGAAAAAAAGGTAGCTGGACCAGGGGATATATTCTCCGAAAGGGACTAAGCGTTCCTTGTCGTAGTGATCTTGTATCAGCCCCCTTCCGGATATCCAGAAGGCCCTGTTGTGCAGCTTGTAATTTATACCGTCCTCCTGCATTTCATAAGCAGGGGCACCGGTGATAAGATCAATGCCCTTTTCCTGGGCGAGATTCATGACCATGAAGCTCATGCGGCTCTGTTCCTGCAGGTAAAAAGGCATGGCGGTTTCCGGCCAGACCACCAGATCAGCATTTATCTCATCAAGAGACTGAATGGTCAGGTCCTTATACTTTTCCACAGTTTTCATCTGGATCTCTTCTTCCCACTTAATATCCTGGTCCAGGTTACCCTGAACAATCAGGATATCTTTGGCCGGGCCGTCATATTCTTTTTGCTGCAGAAAAAAACCGTATCCCAGCACAGGAAAAAGCAGGGCCAGTGCCGCCAGTACAGGGATTGTCCTGCCCTGATAAATCCAGATGCCTGCGCAGGCAAGGAGCATTGCCAGTCCGTAGCTTCCAACTATGGAAACAGCCTGGATGGATTCCGGCCAGATACTGAAGGCCTGGGCAGCAATAAGCCAGGGGAACCCGGTAAAGACATACTCCCTGGCAAATTCCAGAAAGGCCCAGACAGCTCCGCCGAAAACACCGAGAGCAATCCATGAGAAACGCCTGCTCATAATATGTACCACAAATACATAGAGACTGCTGAAAAGCCCAAGGACAAACCCCAGCAGAAGGGGGAAGAACAGGGCCAGCACCAGGGGAAAGTGCCCGTAGACATGCACCGGGACCACTATCCAGTAAAGGGTCACTGCGTAGGCCGGACCTGAAACAAGAAGCCCCCGCCTGAAAGCTTCACCTTTACTGCGGGTGTTGAAGGCAATATAGTTAAGCCCCAGGAAAAAAAGAAAAATCAGGAAGGGTACCTGCAGCAGGGGGTTGGGAAAAGCCAGAAAAAGCCCGGCAAGACACATGAAAAACTGGGCCCAGAAAGAGCCCTGCCTGAAAATTTCCGGGAGTCTCATGGATCCAGACGCCTTATTGTCAGCCACTGTATGTTTTTGGTATTGGCTTCCTGCACTACATAAGAGAAAAATTCATCGGAAAATTCCTCGCCCTTCACGGGGACTTTGCCGGCCAGATGGCTTATGTAGCCTCCGATAGTCTCCACCTGCTCTGTGGGAATTTTTATTCCAATATCTGCCAGTTCGTCCAGGGAGGTGCGTCCGGCAACATAGTAGGTTCCGTCATCCATGGTCTGCACTTCCTGTGGGCGTGGCGGATCGTATTCGTCTTCGATCTCTCCTACTATCTCCTCGAGTACGTCTTCCAGGGTAACGATACCAGAAGTGCCGCCGTATTCATCCAGTACAACACCGAGGTGTATCTTCTGATTCTGGAAATCCATGAGGATCTGCCTGACATTTTTGGTTTCCGGCATAAAATGAGGTTCGCGCATCAGAGAATTAACGGAAACGTCTTTGTTTTCAAAAAAATGCTGCAGCAGATCCTTGGCATGAATCAAACCCACGATATGGTCCTTGTTCTCCCGGTATACAGGCAGCCTGGAATGCCCGGACTGCAATATGGACTCCGCCACATCCTTCAGGGTGTCGTTTTCTTCGGCGCATACCAGGTCCGTTCTGGGGACCATGATTTCCACGGCCTGCTTTTCATGAAGGCGCAGTATATTAAGAAGCATGCGCACTTCTTCATTTTTTATCTCCCCTTCTTCGCTGGCCTCCCGGATGACTTCTTCCAGCGGGGCATCACAACGCGTACCGAACATTCTGCGGATCATGTTCCACAGCTTACTTTCTGAGGCCTCTTCCAAGTCATTCCTCCCTGGATAAAATTCTGTTCATATGCAGACTTTTTTTCAACCTGTCAATCAGGGACTCCTTTTTCACGGTAAAACTGCAGGTGTTTCTGCACCACCCAGTTGACCACGTCCTCCACTCCCTCTTCAGGGTCCACCTTTTCCCATCTGACTATGTCGCCGGTGTCAGGATCAAGACGGGCAGAATATTCATACTGCATGCCCAGAATATAGTATCCATGCTGGTCGGTAAAATAATTCCTTATCCTGCCCACTAAGTAATAATTGTGTACCTCGCTGTCCTGGTCAGGTTTGTCCCGGAGCTGAAGGAAAATTATCAGGTTTGGATTTGCTTTTATAAAATCCTCCATGGATCCAAGGAGGCTTTTTGCTATTTTAATCCTGATCCCTCCACCCGACAGGTCTGCAAGCCTCAACACCGGCTTGCTTTCAGCCGGAATGTATTGTGCCAGAGGTTCCGCCTTTGAAGAGATATCCCGGGGCAGGGAACCGTCACTGTTGTACAGAACCTGCCAGACCCTCATGGACTTGACGTAGGCCAGAGGAGGGTCCAGGCGCAGGTGCACCCTTTTTTGCTCCATGTTCAGCACACCGGGTACAGCAAGTTGAAGCACTGGCTCGCTGTTTATTACAGGGAAGCCGGTTATGCTGGATTCAAACTTATAATAAACCCTTTTTTGCCTGTCTATACGAACAGAGAAAAAAACAATCACACTCCTGTTCAGCCAGCTCTTTTTAAGCTTTATGTGCTGCGGAGGTTCTATAACCAGCTTGTCCCCGGAAAGGTCCTGAATGAGACAGGACAAATGCTGTCCGCGGGTCCTGAAATAAAGCTCCAGACGGCTGTTCTGGGCCCAGGCTTTATCCAGAATTTCATGTATTTTTTCAGGGGAGGATACTGTGAAGGGATTGGATTCCTGGGACTCTGTCGAGGAGCCAAGCCTGGAGTAGGCCAGATACCCCAGAATAAAAAAAAGCACGATTCCCAGCACGATTCCCAGCACCATAAAACCGGTGCCGAGCATGGGAGTGTCATGAAACCCCTCGGATATCTGGGGCCAGAACTGCGCAAAATATATGTGCGCGCTGAATAATGCCTGGTACAGGGTGAACAAAGCACTACCTTTCAGGGGTTAGGGATAGATTCAAGTGCTTGCAGCCGGCAGCATTCAATCTTTTTCCACAATAGACTGCCTTTTTCCAGGAAATACTTCAATGGTCCTTATCTTGTTGTGGATCTTTCTTACCCATTTTAAGATAAATCTGCAATGCAGAAAGTGTTGCAGGAGTTATGCCGGAAATACGGCCTGCCTGACCCAGTGTTTCAGGGCGGATGGCAGACAGTTTTTCCACCGCCTCCCTGGATAGACCGGACACCCGGGTGTAGTCCAGGTCACGGGGCAGCCCGGTATCCTCCAGATGCCTGATACGTTCGGCCATTTCCCGCTGGCGGCTGATATAACCTTCAAACTTTATATCTGTCTGTACCCGCTCCAGAATAGCATCTTCGTAATCATCCAACCCGGACCAGAGGGGCTTTAGCTCCCTGATACTGATACTTGGCTGCTTCAGGATATCAGCCAGGGAGGCCGATCTTTTGGGAGGATGGGCTCCGATCTGTTCCAGAATTTTGACGGTGGATTGATCCGGACGGATAACCATCGACCGCAAAGCCTCCTTGAGGCTTTGCATCTGCTGCTGCCTGGCCGTGAAAATTTTCCAGTACGCATCGTCCACCAAGCCCAGCTCCCTGCCCAGGGGTGTAAGTCTTTCATCCGCATTGTCCTCTCTTAAAAGCAGCCTGTACTCCGCCCTGGAGGTAAACATGCGGTAGGGCTCGCTGGTACCCCTGGTTATCAGGTCATCCACAAGTACGGCCATGTATGCCTGGTCCCTTTTGAGAATGAAATCCGTGCCGTGACTGCGGGCATAAATATTCAACGCTGCCCATAGTCCCTGGGCTGCAGCCTCTTCATACCCTGAGGTGCCGTTTATCTGTCCTGCAGAGTAAAGCCCCTGCACCGCCCTGGTCTCGAGGTGCGGCGTCAGCTGTGTTGGATGAATATAGTCGTATTCAATGGCGTAGCCTGGGCGGACAATAATGGCTTTTTCCAGGCCGGGAATGGTCTGAAGCATCTTTTTCTGCACATCCAGGGGAAGACTTGTGGAAATACCGTTGGGATAAACTTCATGGCTGTCCAGACCCTCGGGCTCCACAAAGATCTGGTGACGCTCTTTTTCTGGAAACCTGGCCACCTTGTCCTCTATGGAGGGACAATACCTGGCTCCGGTGCCGTGAATTAGGCCCTGGTACATGGGAGAACGGTCCAGGCCGGCGTTTATGCACTCATGGGTGCTGCTGCTGGTATAGGTGATATGGCAGGGAATCTGCCTGAGGGTTCTGGGGGCCCCCCGGAAACTGAACCTGGGAGGAGGATCGTCTCCGTGCTGCTCCTGCATGACGGAAAAATCAATGCTTTCCTTCAACAGCCTGGGGACTGTGCCGGTTTTAAGCCGTCCAAGATCCAGGCCGAGTTTGCGCAGGCTGTGGGAAAGACCGGCGGATGCCGGATCACCCAGTCTCCCGCCGGAACTGCTCCTAAGCCCCACATGGATCTGGCCCTGCAGAAATGTTCCCGTGGTGAGCAGAACAGCCGGTGCATAAAAATCTTCACCAAAGGCGGTGCGCACTCCACGGATACGGCCGCTGGTTACCAGCAGGTCCTCGGCAAAAGCCTCCATGATATACAGGTGATCAAGAGAGAACAGGGTGCTTTGCGCACTGAAGAGATACCTGCTGCGATCCATCTGGGCCCGGGTGGCCTGCACGGCAGGTCCTTTACGGGTGTTGAGCCGCCTGAATTGAATACCCGATTCATCGGCCCACAGCCCCATGATTCCTCCAAGGGCGTCAATCTCCTTGACCATGTGACCCTTGGCCAGGCCTCCGATGGCTGGATTGCAGGAAAGGTGTCCGATACGGTCTATGTTGTTGGTCAGAACAAGGGTTGCAAGGCCAAGCTTTGAAGCGGCATGAGCGGCTTCACAGCCTGCATGCCCGGCCCCGACAATAATCAGGTCGAAAATCTCGGGGAGTTCTTTTATCATTCCTGGCGGTTGATGGCTGAATGTGTCATCCTGGGTTTTGATATAATTGCAGCCAGTAGTTCAGCCCGTTTCATCATTTATAGCCATGAGGGCCATGACCTGGGCATCCTTCAGGGTGCTGGCGATGCTGGAACGTTCGTTGGGCTGGTGCGCCGTGCCTGTAAGGGTGGCCCATACCACGGCACTGTATCCCCTGTGCCGGAGAAAAGCAGCCACGGTGCCCCCGCCCACTCCCCGGGGCTCTGGCTTTACCTGGTAAACTTTCTCGATACCGCGGGCAAGCCTTTGGACAACTTCACTGGCAGGGTCGGTATGCGGGGCTGCCTGCTGCTGATAAACAACCTCGTAATCAATATGCACCCCGTATTTCTTCTCTATATCCGAGCCCAGGTTCCTGGCTTCGTTGATTACGTCCTGGATTGAGTATTCAGCCAGTATGCGGCAGTCCAGATAAAAGACATCCAGTCCCGGGATGGTATTGATGTTGGGCACGTTGGCTTCTTTTTTGGTAGGACAGAAAGTGGAGCCTGCCGGACTGAAAAGATCGTTCCGGCCGGGAAAAATTTCATGCAGTCTTTCCAGCTGGAGTATGAAGGCAGCAGAAGCTGCAAGAGAATTTATCCCTTTTTCCGGGGTCGAGGCATGGCATTGTCTGCCCTTAACAGATACCTTGAGCCAGAGCATGCTTTTTTCAGCCACTTCCATCATGGTGGAATCGCTGGTGCCGAAGTCAGGAACCAGGAAAAGATCATCTTTTTCAAAAAGATCTTTTCGATTATCCAGCACATAAGGCAGGCCGTAGTCATTCCCGGTTTCCTCGTCGGCCACGAAAAGAAGACCCAGATTTATATCCGGCTTTACACCCTGCTCCATAAAAGCCCTGGCCGCAAGTACAGATGATACTATGCTCTGGTGGTTGTCCTCCACTCCCCGGCCAATGAGCGTATCTACATCTACTTCCAGGGAGTAGGGATCGCTTTTCCATAGAGACAGATCCCCCGGCGGGACGATATCCAGGTGACTGATGATCCACAGAGTTCTGCCTGCATCCCGGCCACGGATCCAGGCAGCCAGATTGGGCCTGTACCCGCATTCCACCCGCTGATCCGGTGCATTGATTTCAATTATTTCCTCAAATCCGCAGGCACGCAGATACTTGTGCACAAAATCAGCTTTTTCCTTTTCGCCTCGGCCTTCATTGGACGGCCCGAGAGCAGGAATGGAAACTAAGCTGGACTGCAACTGCACCACTTCATCCGCTTGTTTATCCAGATATTGTATAATTTGTTGCATGACCTGACTTCAAAGGATGGTGTATACGCCGGAAATCTTGCCCGGCGTATGCACAAGTAATTGTTATCTCTTTTTGGCGGCGCGCTTGGAAGCCTTGATGGGGTTGATCTTGACCTGGCCGCTTTTGTCAAAGGTGGCCTGCACATGGGTGGCGAAATTGCAGGCATTGTGTTCCCACTTCATGGCCGGTTCAGGGTAGCTTTTGCAGTAAGTCTGCCCCCCGAATTCATGAATGCGGTCGCAGCCGTTGCATTTTTCCACTATGGGATAGCACTGTCCCTCTTTGTAAGAACAGCCCCTGGCTGTCATAAAAGTGCACTCCACACCTTTTTTTATGGTATCGCACTGCATACTGAAAAAACCTCCATGACCGCAATTAATTGCGCAAATTAGAATCAAATAAGAAAAATGGCCACGTCCTTCAGACATGGCCATTATGTTAAACATGTACACATCCTGGAATCAGCAGGAAGAGCAGGAAGAGGAACACCCTCCGGCACTGGCCTGCAGACTGGATTTTATAACAAAACCGCCTTCTGTCATGTCCAGTTGAATTGGAGCTACAGTTTGCATGAGATTTTTGTCCACCAGGAATTGAAAGCCCTTCAGATCATATACATTGTCGTTGTCTTTTTGCTCGTCCAGAGCAAGTGCAAGCCTTGGACCGCCTCAACCGGCAGCCAGATACACCCTGATAGGGGCTTTTTCCTGGGTCTCAAAAAACTTGTCCAATTGCATTTTGGCAGTATCGCTTAACTCAAACATAATATACAAATCCCTCCTTGTTTTGTAAAAAGACAAATATAGCCTTTTTGACTTTTGAAGTCAACCATCTTCGTGGCCTCCTTCCAGGAATTTAATTAAGACTATTCTGGTATGTTGTCAAAAAACTTTTTTTGTATCTGTTTAGCGCTTTGCATGTGGCATGGGGACTGGCTCTTCCGGGACCCACTTGTCCCAAAAAATGAGATGTTTTAAGCACAAAATGATGCTCAAGTGGGTCCCGGAGTGCCTGTCCCCTGCTTTCCTTAAAAGCGCTAAACAGATACCTTTTTTTAAAACTCCCCTGGCTGGCATGTTTGACACCCGGAGGTTATTTTTTTACTGGAAGCAAAAAATATGGGAGAGTATTATGATTTTGATCAACGAGCACTACAACAAATTGACCGCTTCTTATCTTTTTGCCGACATCGCAAAACGCGTACAGAAATTCCAGGATGAAAACCCGGACAAATCCATAATAAAGCTGGGCATAGGAGATGTCACTCTGCCCCTTCCCGCAGCATGTGTTCAGGCCATGCACAGGGCATTGGACGAGATGGCTGAACCCGGGTCTTTCAGAGGTTACGGACCGGAGCAGGGCTACGATTTTCTACGGGAAAAGATCGCCAGGCATGATTTCCAGGAACGCGGGGCGGAAATTGCTCCAGACGAAATTTTTATCAGCGACGGGGCCAAGTGCGACACCGGAAACATTCAGGAAATATTCAGCACAGACACCAGGGTCGCAGTGCCGGACCCTGTTTACCCCGTATATGTGGACACCAACGTTATGGCCGGCAGGACCGGGGAAATGCAGGATGGCCGTTATCAGGGGCTCATATACCTGGAATGCACCCCGGAAAACAGCTTCATCCCTGACCTGCCCCGGGAACAGGCGGACCTGATATATCTGTGCTACCCCAACAATCCCACCGGCGCAGGCATCTCAAAGCAGGAGCTGCAGAAATGGGTGGACTACGCCCGGGACAACAAAGCCCTGATCCTTTTTGACGCAGCTTACGAGGCCTTTATCCGTGATGAGGCCATGCCCCGCAGTATTTTTGAAATCCCCGGGGCCAGAGAAGTGGCCATTGAATTCAGAAGTTTTTCCAAGACCGCGGGCTTCACCGGAACCAGGTGTGCATATACTGTTGTTCCCAGAGACTGCCGGGCCTATGACAGCCAGGGCCGAAAAACCATGGTCCATCCCCTGTGGAACAGGAGGCACAATACCAAGTTCAACGGGGTGGCCTACCCTGTTCAGCGCGCTGCAGAGGCGGTCTACAGTCCGGAAGGGCAGGCCCAGGTAAAAAACAATATCGACTATTACCTGAGTAATGCCGGCATTATCCTCAAGGCCATGCAGGACTTGGGATACAAATGCACCGGAGGGAAAAACTCTCCTTATATCTGGATCCAGAGCGGCTCGGATTCCTGGAGTCTGTTTGATGCTCTTCTGAACAAGGCCGGCGTGGTGTGCACGCCGGGAACGGGTTTCGGCCCTTGCGGCCAGGGTTTTATTCGTATCAGCGCCTTTAACACACAGGAGAATGTTCAGGAAGCCATGCACAGGATCAGCAAGACCCTGTCATAATGCTTAAAGCAATGGACTGAAGATCTTGACCACTCCCTCGGTCATCCTTTTGTATACTGGTCGTCTTGACCACCATGCCCGTCCGACTTTAAAAGAATTTTTTTTGTAGCCCTCAACCAGCAGACTCAGTTCGTAGCTGAACTGTTGGTCAAAGACTATGCTCACCAGTTCCATATTGAGGTAGAAAGAGCGAATATCGAAGTTGGCCGAGCCCACGATGGCCAGGGAGTGATCCATGGCGATGATTTTTGCATGCAGCATCCCGTCCCGGAAAAGATGGACATTGCCCCCGTTATTCAGGACAATCCCGCAGTAATAGGCACTGGCCTGGTCCACAAGGAGGTGGTCACTTCTGTCGGGAATGATTATGTCTACTTCAACCCCCCGGGCCGAAGCCAGCCTCAAAGCCGTAATCAGGCCTTCATTGGGAATAAAGTAAGGCGACACCACCGAGACACTTAGCTGGGCCGAGTTGATGGCCTGGATAAGCAGGTCCTGAAACCCGTAGGTGGGCCTGTCCGGACCTGTGGGCACAACCTGTACCGCGGCCATGCCCTCGCTGGTGGACGGCGGATAAACATCCGGATCATCCAGTATCTCCTGGGTCTCGTAAAACCAGTCCTCTACAAAAACCGACTGCAGCTGCCTGACTGTAGGCCCCTGCACCCGGGTCATGACATCATGCCATTGTCCGGCCTTTTTGTGGCCGAACTCGGGGTCGACTATATTCTGGGACCCCGTATACCCTACTTTACCGTCAATGACAGCCAGCTTGCGGTGATTGCGGATGTCCAGCCTGGCCAGGCGCATTCTAAGGGGATTGGCAGGAAGAGCATTTTGTACCTGCACTCCCTGTTCCTGCATCCACCTGCCCAGACCGGAAAACATACCCGCGGATCCCACGGCATCCGCCAGAACCCTGCAGGTAACCCCCCTGCCGGCTGCCTCCCCCAAAGCCCGGGCCACTTTACGACCTGTAAAATCGTCTCTGAATATGTAGAAAAGCAGGTGCACATGGTTTCTGGCCTGAAGAATATCTGCGCTCAGGGAGTCGATGAACTCTTCGGTATCGACAATGAGCTTCATGCGGTTGCTTCCAAGAAGCGGCAGCCCCCCGTGCTTTTCAGCCAGGTGGACCAGGGCCTGGTGATCAGGGTTGACCTGACACCCTTCAAAATTGGGTGTGGTCAGGTAACTGGAATTGGTCAGGTGAAAATTTTTGTGTTTTTTAATGCGGCGCGACAGCCTTGGACGGCTGAGTCCGTGCTCTTCAAGAAGCAGATAAAGGATTAGCCCCGGCCAGGGCATTAAAAAAATCACTGCCAGCCAGGCCAGGCAGGTGGAGGGATTTTCCTGGCGCATTCCGATTACCGGAATCATCCCCAGTCGGATAACCCAGCCTCCAAGACTCCAGATCATGGATTCCGCCAGCATCACTGGACCTCACTCGGATCAAGGTTTGTCTTTCCCTGTGTTTGCGCGCGGGCAGGCAGGGTTATATATCGATCAACAGCTAAAAAAAAACCATCCCGGGGACTCCCGGGATGGTTTTGGCAAACTATGGAAAATCCCTTTTAGAAGCGGGATTCTCTTTTGGGCTTGGCAACGTTGACCTTGATGCTGCGTCCCCCGTAATCTTTGCCGTTAAGTGCTTCAATGGCTTCATCGGCACCGTTTTCCATCTCCACAAAACCAAAACCACGGGAACGGCCGGTCTCACGGTCTTCAATGATTTTGGCTGAACTTACTTCTCCAAATTCGGCAAAAGAATCGCGGAGTTGGGCCTCGGTTGTGCTCCAGGGCAGATTGCCCACGTACAGATTGGTCATAAAAAAAAGCTCCTGAAAAAAATAAAATAAATAATCATCAGCCCCAGGCTGCACCTTTTCAGCCTGACAACATAGACCAATGATCAACGCAAGAAACCTTGTAGACCCTATGCGCGAGATATGCAAGCTTTTTTTTGCATTTTTTTATTTTTTTGAGTTAACAATATCAAGACGTTAACTTGTCCAGCCGGTTTTTTTGCCTTGTCATCAACTGCAGCATGTTTTAGGCTGAATTATAAGCAGAGTTCTTCAAGGCGGTTGTCAACAGCATTCGTGCTTTTCTGAAGCAATAGATTAACCGCATGTACACCAGGTGGTAACACATTTATGCTCTTCTCCAGCAGTTCAACCACAAAGATTATGGCCCATGTTCCAGATTCGGGCCGGGGAGAAAACTATGTCTGATAAAAAACCCGGGCGGGATTTCCTGAAGGATTCCCTGAGAAAAGAGACAGATTTTTCACAGACTGACCAAAACAGGGGCGTGCCCGCCCCACCCCTTCAGAAACCCTATGACCCCTCTCTTTACAGGTTGTCCTTGAGTTCGGAAAAAGAGTGGAAAAGTTACATAAAAGATTTAAGCCTGGACAGAATAATCGCCAATCGCAAAAGCAGGAGAAAGTACTCCGACGAACCGCTGCAGATTCAGGAACTCTCCTTTCTTTTGTGGGCAACTCAGGGCATTCGCAAACAAAACAGTGATTTTACAGCCCTGAGGAATGTCCCTTCAGCCGGAGCCAGGCACAGTTTTGAAACCTATATTTTCGCCCGCAATGTTCAGGGACTTGATCCGGCTCTTTACCGTTTTTTGCCCCTGGAAAACGAGCTGGTACTCTTGAAAAGCATACCCGGTATGACGGCAGACCTGTCTCGGGCGGCTTTCGGCCAGAAGTTCGTGGGTCTGGGGGCTGCAACCTTTGTATGGTCGTGCATACCCTACCGCATGGAATGGAGGTACGGCCCCACTGCCTACAGGGTGATTCTTATGGATGCCGGGCATGTATGCCAGAACCTGTACCTGGCATGCGAGGCCATAGGAGCGGCCACCTGTGCTGTGGCCGCATATGACCAGGAAGCCATGGATGAACTGGTGGGCCTGAATGGACAGGATGAATTCGCGGTCTATGTGGCACCGGTGGGCAAGGCACTGACAATTCCAGACCTGATCTGAATCCAGACTGCGCTCAAAAAGTTATTACTTCGTATCCTCTGTCCTGGTAGCCTGCCATGCCCGGATGTCCGGACATGTCATCCAGCAGCGCCAGGCTCTGATCCCTGGCGTCCTCCAGGGTGCCCATTTTGTGGGAACATGCCCTGCAGACTCCATAAACCAGGTTTTTGTCTTTAACCTTTGACCACAGATCACTTAGAGGGTGCTCGTCCCTGACAAGTTCGGGGATAAGTTTTGTTGCCGCTCCTTCCACCACTATTCCTGCTTCGTGTCCTTTTTCCTTCATATTCAGGGCATTGAGAAGGACATGAATAAAACACATGGGATCACCGTTGAACACGAAAAGGGCTGTTTTTCTCATAAAAGCTCCTGGTTGTGCAGCGCCCGGCGGTAACCATTCAGGGGGGCCTCGGTGGTTATTACTGGCACGAGGTCTGGCACCCCCTCAATGGTTACGCCCGGCGTTCAGTCAGCACCGGGCGCTATTGTTAAGTATCGGCTTAATCAAAAGCCATTTCTACTTTCCAGTCTTTCCAGACATTGCCCACCAGATCCGGCCCGGGCTTCAGGGTCATCTTGCCGGGCCTCCATCCGGACGGAGTGGCTTCTCCGCCTTTTGTCTCCCGGATGTGCTGAAACGCCCTGATCTGTCTCAGGGTCTCTTCCACATTTCTGCCCACAGGAGGGGTAAGGACTTCGTAGCCCTGAACAACACCGTCGGGGTCGATTATAAATCTGCCGCGGTTTTCAACACCGGCGTCTTCGTCATAGACACCGTAGACTTTACCGACTCTTCCGCCGCCGTCGGAAAGCATGGGAAAAGGCACGCCACCCTCTATCATCTTGCACAGTTCATGATCGTCCCACATCTTGTGCACAAACATGCTGTCAATGCTCATGGGCAGAACTTCTACGCCCAGATTTTGAAATTCGGAGTACTTAGCAGCAACTGCTGCTATTTCTGTAGCTCAGACAAAGGTGAAATCACCCGGGTAAAAGCAAAGAACCACCCATTTGCCCAGATAATCGGACAATGAAACATTTACAAATTTGCCCTGCTGATACCCCGGGGCCGTAAAGTCCGGTGCTTTTCTTCCCACTTGAATCATTTTTTTGTGCTCCTTTTTTGAACCGGTTTCCATACCTGTTTCTTCCGCATTTTCTTCCGAGGGCTCTTCTCCAACCGGGCCGCCTGTTGGCCGGGCGCATCCGGCCGGTAATTCTTCAGCCATAAATAACCTCCTTTTTTAATTCTCTTCCGCGAACAGTAACTATTATTATAAATCAACTTTGTCAACTTTTTTTAAAAAGTCTGGAACCGGCAGCCTCAGGAGACAGTTACCATTCCGGGGCTCCTCAGTGGTAGTTCATGGCACAAGGTCTGGGGACTGTCCCGCACTTATTTTTTTATGATAAACAATTTAGACAGTGGCTTACTGCTGAAACCTTGTCATAAAAAACAAGAAATTTGGACAGGATTAACAGGATTGACAGGATAAGCAATCTGCGGCCCCGGTGAAATCAGCTGCGCTGTCCTTCGGAATTTCACAGGGCAAGCCGGAAGCCGCAGATTGCATTAACCATCCAGCACTCACTTTCTTCCGACATTTATGAGTGCCGGAAAAAAGTGAGTGCTGGAGTGATAACCTTTTGGCCTGGCTTCCGGCCAGGACAAAGATGATTTTCTCTTCATCAATCTCTTAATCTATGCCTGCCACGCGTCTTTGGCGTGGTTAATCCTGTCAAAAAAGTTCTTTTCTTTATTGGGTTGCGGGCAAAGCCCGCCTTAGGTGTGAGCGTTGGAAAAAATAAGTACGGGACTGTCCCCGGTCACGCCAGAGGCGTGATTTAGGCACCCCATGAATGGTTACGTGACAGAGATTATAAAAAAAAGAGTTCCAGAAGACATTCCTTGAGAGGACAAATAACCATTCAACCTTTAATATCTTTTAAACTGAACCTCAAGTTCAAATAATTCCGGATAAAAACAGTCACGTACAGGACAGTTGATCACAACAGGTATGATTCCTGTTGCTTCTTACATTTTTTTATAATACTGCTTATCTCTGCGATACTTATTTATGCCTCAAAGGGGCTGGGTCTTCCGGAACCAATTTGAAGATGGATATCAGGCCTGAGTGGCACACACTCATATTTAATTTTTAACCTTTGCCATAAGCAGACTGCACGGCAAAAACCAACCATTGGAATTTCATGAAAACCTGGCTTACTTCAATATTGATCTGCCCGGCCTGCCTGCCCCTGGAAAAGGGGTTGCAGCTCAAAGCAGACTCTCAGGAAGATGACGATGTTTTAGAAGGAACCCTCAACTGCCCGGAATGCCTGAAAGAATATCCCATACGGGAAGGCATCGCCATGGTACACCCGCAGCAGGACACGATTAAAGATTCCGGATCAAAATATGAAAACTCTTCCGTGGTCTCATCCTATCTCTGGAGTCACTACTGCGACCTGCTTGAAGACCCCGAGGGCAGCAGCGCCTACAAGGACTGGGCAGAGCAAATGCACGCGGATACCGGGGGCTGCCTGGATATGGGCTCAGCCGTGGGCAGATTTACCTTTGACATGGCCTCCAGGTTTGATTTTGCCCTGGGCATAGATAATTCCGTGGCCTTTATCCGGGCGGCCAGGGAACTCATGACCCGGAGACAGGTGCAATTTGAGCTTGTTCAGGAGGGTATTTTGTCCCGGAAAGAGACACTGACCCTGCCGGATGAATGGCAGACCAGAAACATTGAGTTCATAGTGGCCGACGCCATGGCCCTGCCTTTCGCCACGGGCACTTTTTCCGCCCTGGCCTCCCTGAATATGGTAGATAAATTGCCCCTGCCCCTGAAGCACCTGCAGGAAGCCGGGAGGCTGGCCCACAGGAAAAAGGCCCAGTTCCTGCTCTCAGACCCCTTTTCCTGGTCCGAGCAGAGCGCTGACCGGCAATACTGGCTGGGAGGCAAGCCCGAGGGAGACTTTGCCGGCTACGGACTGGATAACATTGCAAAATGGCTTGAACGTCCCCGGGACAATCCCGGACCGGGATGGAATATCGAAAAAAAAGGTCACGTCTGGTGGAAAATCCGCACCCACCGCAATCACTACGAACTTATCCGCAGCTGCTACGTCAAGGCTTTCAGGTGATGACTGTTCAGGCTTGTGAGTTACAAAAAGAGAAAAGTGACTATTCAGCACCTGCGGACGAAAAGCCAGAGGCCGGAGGTTCGGCAAACAGGGTCCCGCACTTACTTTCTTAAGTCTGACCAACTTTTAAAGCAAGATTTACCAGAAAGTAAGTGCGGGATCTGAGCGACGTAGGAAGCGTTAATCAAAACCGTTAAACACTCAACTTGATTCAAAGCATAATATAATTGAAGCTTTTATGGTTGAAAAAACTTGAAGAGGTTTTAATTTACGCTTCCTTGAAGCGAGTTTTTACGTCCTGTTTGCCGAATTTCCGGACCACTGGAGGTCATATCATTAAGGTAAAAAATTACAGAGCAAAAAAATGATAATACATACCGTATGCCGTTTCTGTTCCGCCTGTTGCCCGGTGGAGGCCCGGGTGGAATCCGGCAGGCTGATTTCGGCCCAAAGGAAATCCTTTCTTCCCCCTGCCGAAAGGATTAACTGCCCCAGGCTCATGCGGGCCCCGGAGATAGTATATTCCAGAAAACGTTTGAGCTCCCCTCTTATCCGCGAAGGAAAAAAGGGAGCGGCAAGGTTCCGGGATGCCGGCTGGGACGAGGCCCTGGACCTGGTGGCCTCAAAATTTTTGCAGCACCGGGATGTTTCAGGCCCGGAAAGCATTGCCTGGCTCAGGGGCATGGCAGCTGACTGGGGGGCACCCTGGGATTACGCCCAGAGGCTCATGAACGCCTTTGGTTCTCCCAACAGCATAGGCAATGGCTCGGTCTGCCACGTGGCCCGGGAAATGGCTCACTTTTACACCTACGGGGCCATGACCATGCCCGGCATCAAGGATTCCAGCTGTGTCCTGGTCTGGGGCAAAAACGACCGCAACACCATGCCCGGGGCCTTCGAAGCCCTGCTGCATGCCCGCCAAAACGGGGCCGGACTCATAGTAGTGGACCCAGTGCGCACTCCGGCGGCGGCCATGGCGGATATCCACCTGCAGGTCAAACCGGCCCACGACGGTATGCTGGCCATGGCCATGATGCACGAGATCATCAACAGTGATCTGCACAATAAGAACTTCATCCGCGACTATACCCTGGGCTTTGATGCACTGGCCCGGGCAGTACAGAATTATCCCCCGCACGAGGTAGCCCCCTTTGCCGGACTGGATGCCCGGGACATTATAAAGGCGGCCCGCATGTATGCCCGCTCTTCCCCTGCCTGCATCGTGGACGGCAACGGCCTGGACATGCAGCTGCATACTTTTCAGGCCACCCGGGCGGTGGCCATGCTGCGGGCCATAACCGGCAACCTGGACATTGCCGGCGGGGATATCATCCCCCAGCCCCCCAGGGTACACAATATCCAGCTGCGGGACAGGCTTTCCCCGGATACTTATCCGGTCACCAGGGACTACAGTCTGTTTGGCAGCTTCCACCCCAACTGGGGACTGCATGCCCAGTCCTGCCTGGTGGACGCCATGCTGGACCAGACACCCTACCCTGTAAACATGGTGGTGGTCCAGTCCGGCAATCCCCTTGCAACCATGGCTGACTCCACCAGAGTACAAAAGGCCTTTGAAAGCCTGGACTTCATGGTGGTTATAGATCCTTTTTTCACCCGCACGGCGGAGCTTGCCAACGTTATCCTGCCGGCAAGCATGTGTTTTGAAAAGACCCAGCTAAACCGGGCATCCCTTCGTACCAGCCCGGTCATCCTGCAGGACCGGGCCATAGAACCTCTCCCCGGGACCCGGCCGGACTGGAAGATAATATTTGCGCTGGCTGAAAAACTGGGCCTGAAAAAAGAATTTCCCTGGGAAGATGTACAGGAGGCCATAGATTTTCAGCTTGAACCAAGCGGCATCACTGTAGAGGAGCTTAGAAACTCACCTCAAGGCATCCGCGACGGGGAACAGGTCTTTGAAAAATACCGCTCAAAGGGATTCAACACGCCCTCGGGCAAAGTGGAGTTTTTCTCTGACAGGCTGGAGCAAAACGGACATGACCCGGTACCCTACCAGCATGGACGCCGGGAGAACCCCATCAGCTTCTCCAGCCATGCAGGTCATGCTCTGGTGGGCATGAGCGGAGAACGGGAAAACCGTTTTACGCACACCCAGTTTCACCATGTGGACAAGCTTTTAAAGACCGGGGAAAAACCAACTGTGGACCTGCATGAGCAGGATGCCGGCAGTCTGGGCATCACAGCCGGGGAGATGGTCCGGGTGCATACCCCCAGGGGAAGCATAAAAATGCAGGCCGGGGTCACGGACAGGGTACGCCCAGGCCACGTAATTATCGCCTGGGGCTGGGGAGAGGTGCATCAGGATTATAATTTAAACCTGCTGACAGATGACCATCACCGGGACCCTGTCACCAGCACCCCTTCCAATCGAAGCTTCATGTGCAGCCTGGAAAAACTCCGGGATTAATCTTTTGGCCGGGCACTGTGTCTCTGTGAAGCCGAAAGAATGGTCTTTCGCAGGCGGATGGATACGGGAGTGACTTCCACCAGTTCGTCCTCGCGGATGAAATGCAGGGCCCGCTCCAGGGTCATGGGCAGTACCGGGGGCAGGACAATGGCATCGTCCTTGCCGGCGGCCCGGACATTGGACAGCTTTTTTTCCTTGCATACATTGACGTTTAAATCATGCTCGCGGTTGTGTTCCCCCACCACCATGCCTTCGTAAACCTGGGTGCCTGGTGTAATGAACAGGTTGCCCCTGGCCTTGAGATTGGACAGGGCATAAGGCACTGCTGTACCCGGCCGGTCCGCCACCAGGGACCCCATGAACCTGCTGGGAAAATCCCCGCGGTATTCCTGGTATCCGGTAAAATAGGAATTCATTATGCCGGTGCCCTTGGTGTCCGTCAGGAACTCGTCCCGGTAGCCGATGAGCCCCCTGGAGGGTACGGTAAACTCTATTCGTATCCGCCCGGTATCGTGATTGACCAGGTTGGTCATGCGTCCCTTGCGCAGGGACAGCTTTTCCGTGACCACCCCCATGAAGGCCTCGTCGCAGTCTATGAAAAGGTGCTCCATGGGCTCCAGCTTTTTATCCCCCTGGTATCTGATTATGACCTGAGGCCGGCCCACGCTTAGTTCGAATCCTTCCCTGCGCATGGTCTCAATAAGGATGGCCATCTGGAACTCACCCCTGCCCTTGACCACAAAGCTGTCCTTGTCCCGTGTCTTTTCCACCTGGATGGCCACGTTGCTCAGAGTCTCTTTTTGCAAACGCTCCCAGATCTTGCTGGACTGGACATATTTGCCCTCTTTACCGGCCATGGGGGAGGTATTGATGGAAAATTTCATGGACACAGTAGGTTCGTCCACGGTGATTCTCTGCATGGCCATGGGGTTATCCCGGGTGCATATGGTATCTCCGATATGCACCTCTTCAATACCGGATATAACGGCTATGTCCCCGGCCTGTATCTCGCTTATTTCCACCAGTTCCTGCCCGGCATAGGTCTGCAGTTTGGTCACCCGCAACATGTCCTGGCTGCCTTCCGGTCCCAGGCGAACCAGTTGATCGCTCTGCCTGGCCCTGCCGTTGAACACCCTGCCCACGGCAAGCCTCCCCACGTAATCCGAGTACCCCAGATCGGACACCAGCATCTGAAACGGCTTGTCCGGTTCAAAAGATGGAGGCGGAATAAAATCCAGGATAGTATCAAATAAAATATCCAGGTTGTCCGAGTCTTCATGAAAATCTTTTCTGGCTATGCCGTCCAGGGCCATACAGTAAATTACAGGAAAATCCAGCTGTTCTTCACCAGCGTCAAGATCGATGAAAAGGTCGTAGATTTCATCCAGGACCTCGGCAGGGCGGGCGTCCTTGCGGTCGATCTTGTTGATGGCCACGATGATCTTCAGTCCGGCCTCCAGGGTCTTTTTCAAAACAAACCTGGTCTGTGGCAGAGGGCCTTCCGAAGCATCCACCAGAAGCACCGCGCCGTCAGCCATGGACAGGGAGCGCTCCACTTCTCCCCCGAAATCGGCGTGGCCCGGGGTGTCGATGATGTTTATCTTGACCCCCTTCCACATAACCGCGCAGTTCTTGGCCGAGATGGTGATGCCTCTTTCCCGCTCCAGGTCCATGGAGTCCATTATCCTTTCCTCCACCTCCAGTCCCTGTCTGAACACCCCGCTTTGCCTGAACATCCCGTCCACCAGGGTGGTCTTGCCGTGGTCCACGTGGGCTATAATGGCGATATTCCGGATGGAATCATTCTGCCTGATTTCTTTCATGTCTTGGTTCATCCAGTTTTTAAAATATTGATAAAACAGCCGGATAAATTAACTGCCTGAACAGAAAATAGCAATGTTTTTTTGTCCTGAACTTTGAGCCTGATTAAAAGTAAGCTTTGTGGTCAAAAAGTCATTTGCACATGAAGAACTAAAGATTTAAGCTCAAATCATTCAGGACAACTCTGCCCCGGGGGCAGGGGAGTAAAGCATACTGCTGTTACTCACAGCCTGATTGAGCTTGACAGTCTAAGCCTCAAGCAGCAACCCTTGAGTATACTCTTATCCCGACAATGAGTTAGTTACCAGAATATTAAGATAATAATAAGGTTCAGCAGACATGAAAAAACATCTGTTTTTTATTGCAATTTTGCCGTTTTTAATGTGCACCCTGCTCTTTTTTGCCTCCCAGCATGCAACTAACCAGGAAGCAGGGGCTGAAGAGCTGAACGGTTCACCTGCGGACTCGCAGGACGCCCTCATGGACCAAGAGTCCACCCGGGTAATGCAGCTGGAAGACGAACTGCATGCACTGGAGCGTGAGCTCTCCCGCAAGTTCTCCGAGCTGGAAGAGCAGATAAGCCGTGACCAGAGTCTGTTCAGAGAATACCTGGATATACACCGTCAGGATATCCATGAGGTTGAAACCGGCCTTGAGGAGCATGAAGCTTCAATAAAGCAGCTGCAGGACCGCCTGGAAAAGGCGGAAAGCTCTCTGGAGGAACTGCGGGAGATCAAAGACAGCCTGCAGCAGGCAGTACAAGGCATGGAAGTCTCCCATGAACAAGTGGATTCAAGGCTTGAGGAGCTGTCTAAAAAGCTTTCGGGAATCGATGCCGAATATTCAAAACAGTTGGAGCGCATTGGAGAGCTGGGAGAGCTTCAAGAAAGCCTGGCTGATTTTGAAAAAGCCCTGCAGCAGAAGGAATCCGAGCTGAGATCCGAATTAGAGTCCCAGGCAGAGCGCATCTCATCGGAATTGGAGCAGAATCTGAAAAATCAGCAGGAAACGGTTGAAGGGATTGAGACCGAGCTCAGGGATAAGATTTCACAATTGTCCCGGGAAATTGAATATACGGACCAGGGCCTTGCAGACCGGCTGCAGGAGACAGATGCCGGGCTTAGGGACCTGGAAGACGCGATGGATGAACGTATACTCTACACTGCAGGAGCGGCGGCCCTTGCTTTGCTTCTTGGTCTCACCGGGCTGGCAGGGGCGATAGGTGCCAGGCGTGGACGCAGAAAACTGCAGAAACTGGTAGAAGAAACAAGCCAGGAACTTCGAAATGAATTTCAGGAACAGCAGGCCCTGCAGGACTCAAAACTGGCTGAACTCCTGGAAAGCCTTTCTCTGGTCATGCCCCAACCGGGGCAGCAGCAGGACGGGACGCAGGGTGATCCGGGGCAGCAGGAAATTGATCATGCTCTTGCCCTGAGCCTTGCCGATGAACTGTACAAACTGGTAAAGCGTTCCAGGAAACTGCCTGAAGATGAAACCACCAGGGATATCAAGTCCTCTTTGTCCAGGTCCTACAAGGCGCTGAAGGAAAAGGGGTATGAAATAGTGGACCTGGAGGGCAGGCAGTACAAGGAGGACATGGAGGCCAGGGTGGAATTCGTTCTGACTCATGAACTGCTCCCCGGAGAGCAGGTGGTTTCCAGAGTCTTCAAGCCCCTGGTCAAGTATCGCGGCAACACTATTCAGGAAGCAGAAATAGAAGTGCTGGCCGGGGAATAAATCATAGCCGTAAAGGCCTGCTCAGGTAAACTTATGAGCAGGCCTCCACGTATTCCCGGCGTAAAGAATTAATAAGTTCCTCAACGGAAGTAAGTTCCTTGATTCTGTGAGCGGTCTGGCCCGCAAAAGCAAATCCCCGGTGCAGCTTTCCCTTTTTGGCATTGGCCAGAGCAGAGGCTATGCAGTAGGGGGTTTTCTTGTAGTCGCAAGTGACTATGCAATGATAGACGCACTTGAAGGGCTGTCTGCCGCCCTGCTCTACATCTTCAAGAAACTCGTTGCGTACGGCCCTGCCGGGCATGCCCACGGGACTCTTGATTATCATCAGGTCTTCTTCAGTGCAGTCAATAAAGGACTGCTTGAAGGCCATGTCCGCGTCGCACTCATGGGTAGCCACGAAACGGGTCCCAAGCTGCACCCCCGATGCTCCAAGGCGCAGGAACCGGCAGATATCCTCTCCGGAATATATCCCCCCGGCAGCAATAACAGGGATGGTCTGGCCGTGCTCCTCCTCAAAGGGCCTGACTTCCGCCACAACCTCCTGTACCAGGTTTTCCAGCTTAAACTCCGGTAGATCCAGCTGTTCCTTCTTAAAGCCCAGATGCCCCCCTGCCAGTGGGCCTTCTACCACGAGGCCGTCCGGGAGGTAATTAAAGCGCGAAAGCCATTTTTTACACATGATCCTGGCCGCCCGGGCCGAAGAAATTATGGGCACCAGCTTTGTCCTGGATTCAGGAGTCTGATACTGGGGCAGGTCAAAAGGCAGACCGGCCCCGGCGAAGATAATGTCCACCCCCTCCTTGATGGAGGTTTTCACCAGTTCGGCGAAATTACTCAGGGCCACCATTATATTCACGCCCAGGATACCGGAAGAGTTTTCCCTGGCCTTTCTTATCTCTTTTTGCAGGGCCCTTATGTTGGCCTCTTCAGGTTTTTTAGCAATATCAGGTTCATTCATGCCGATCATGGCCGCTGAAATAACCCCGATTCCACCCTGACTGGCAACGGCCGAAGACAGTCCGGATAAAGAGATGCCTACTCCCATACCCCCCTGGATAATGGGCACCCTGGCTACCAGGTCTTTAAATCTTAATTCTGGAAAATCCATTCATTTCCTCCAAAAACTCAATTTCAATAATTACACCTAAACATAGTGCGGGCCAAATGGCAAGAAACAGTTTGGATCAGCTTCCCGGATTTTTAAACAGAAAGATTCAAGCCCTGGAGGGCACACAGGGCATCAGGACATCTCTTTTTTGGATATGGCTTCTTTTTTGATTTCATCGAGTATATCCGAAAGTACCGGCTTGACGTTTTCACGTATATCCCCGGCCACTATTATAAAAAGCAAGTCATCTCCAGGCTCCAGGATACCTGAGTTGGCCTGGACCACTATCCTGAAAATCCCCTGGCTTTTTTCGTAACGCTGCCTGATGGCCTCGACCCTGTCATGATCAGGAGTAACCTCAATTTTTTTCACCAGGGAACGGTCCTTTCTGGACCAGGCCCGCACAACCCCGTTGTGAACAAGCACCATGCCTACGTTTTCCGTAAAACCTTCTTCTTTCTTAAGCTCTGCTATGGCCTTTGAAATATCCATCTGCATCTCCTTTTTTGTAACCATTCAGGGGGCAGGTACCGGCCATGGGGACAGTCCCCGCGACACTTTTCCTTCACGAATACAAAAAGTACAGGCGCGAAATCAAATGAAGCTGCACAGTCATTACTCAGCGGGGACAGTCCCCTGGCCTATTCAGGGGCAGGTACCGGCCATGAGTCACCACCGAGGACCCCCTGAATGGTTACCCTTTTTTTAAGCTTTTGCCGGGAAAAATTACAAAATATTTCCACCTGTACTGGTATGGTATTTAAGCACTTCTATGCCTTTGGCAAGAAAAACCGCATGGTTCAAAGCCGGTTACTGCAGTCATGCATTTCACTGGTCCCTGAATCCCTCTCGGATCACCTCGAAGCTTCCAGTCTCTGTATCCAGGTCATAGATGTTAAAATTGGTGCGCATGTCCAGCCCCTGATAATGTACCGCAAAATTCAAAGAGGCGGACCCCTCTTCCCCGCTGGTTATGCGGTGAAATACATACCTGGGCCAGACCAGCATGGCCGGGCCGTCATAGAGTACCTCCCCGTTCTGGATGATCTCATGCGGGGTCACCCTGAAACTGGTCATGCCGTGGCCGTTTATATAAATATCCACATCCCGCACGCCGTAAAGGACTATAAGATTGTCATCCTGGTGGGGATGCATATACCAGGGGCGCTGTACATCCCCCACAGGGCCGGGGGAGACGGCCCCTCCCTGGTGCAGAACCCGGTCTATGGCATCAATCCTGGGCAGGAACTCCATGGGGACATTGTCAAAAAATACTCCCGGAGTACGCCTCAGGGACTGCAGGGGAATGATACGGTAAAAATCTTTGACTTCCTGAAATACGCTGTCACTGCTCATGCTTTATACTCCCTTAAACGATGTGACTGCAAAAAGTCATTTTTGCAGTCACAGACGTCAGAAGTCAGGGGTCAGAGGTCATTAAAAACAAAGACTTATGCGGATTGTTGATTCCTGAATTGTATCTGTTTAGCGCTTTGCATGTGGCATGGGGACTGGCTCTTCCGGGACCCACTTGTCCCAAAAAATGAGATATTTTAAGCACAAAATGATGCTCAAGTGGGTCCCGGAGTGCCTGTCCCCTGCTTTCCTTAAAAGCGCTAAACAGATACCCTGAATTATTCATTTGTCGACTTTTTGCAGGCGCATCTTAAAACTTGAAAACAAAGGGAAGGTTCCTCATGCAACCACCCCGCCCCCTCCTTATCCATTTACCTGGCCGTTTGATCATCGAGTTCAATATAATGAGCCGTAGACACCCCGTCCAGCAAGAGAAAGGAATTTATATTTACCACTAAAAGCACGCAGTCCGGTTTATCTGCAAGCTCCTTGAGCTGTGGATGCTGTTTCACCATGTCCTGCCTTAGTTTTTCCTGCTCCGTGGTGTCCGCTGGAGCACAGGTCCCGCTTATGGTCAGGGCCTTGTAGTCTTTCCTGGGCTCATGGGGATCCCTGGTATCCACCAAAAGGCTCACGTAAGGATTGCGGCTGATATTGGCAAATTTTCTGGAATCTTTCAGGGTGAGCAGGTAGATCCTTGTGCAGTCACTGTCAGGCACATAGGCCATAAGTGAACAGTGGGGCCTGTCTTCGTGGGAAGTGGCCAGTACCGCCAGGTCGTTTTGGTGTATTATTTCCTTGATTGTTTCCAGCATGGTTTTTCCTGAATATTTTGCAGGCTTACTGCCCGGCGGTGACGTAAAGTTCCCCGCCAAAGGCATCATTGACCACCAGGAGGGGAAAATCCAGGACCTCCAGTTCCCGGATGGCTTCTGTGCCCAGTTCCTCGAAGGCCAGCACCCGGGAACCGGTAATACACCTGGACAAGAGTGCCCCGGCCCCGCCGGTGGCCCCCAGGTAGACTGCCTTTTGCTCCTGCAGTACCCTCCTTACCTCCTGGCTCCTGCGGCCCTTGCCGATGGTGGCCCTGACCCCCAGCTGGTGCATGCGAGGTGTGTAGGCATCCATACGGGAACTGGTGGTGGGACCGGCAGATCCGATCACCCGCCCGGGAGGGGCCGGAGTGGGGCCAACATAATATACAACAGCCCCCTGGAGATTAAAGGGGGGCTCAATACCCTGGTCCAGATCCTGTAAAAGCCTTTTGTGGGCTGCATCCCTGGCGGTATAGATATGCCCGCTTAAAAGAACCTTGTCCCCGGTTCTCAGGTGTAAGACATCCTCTTCCTGCAGGGGTGTACTCAATTTGATCTCCCGACTCACAGGCTGACCTCCTTGTGCCTGGCTGCATGACACTGGATATTCACCGCCACAGGCAAAGAAGCAATGTGGCATGGCGCGGCCTGGATCTTCACCCCCAGGCATGTGGTTCTGCCTCCCATGCCCATGGGGCCTATCCCCAGGGCATTCACAGCCTCGAAAAGTTCTGCTTCCAGGTCCCGCACTTCCTGCTCCGGGTGGATATCATCCAGGGGCCTGAACAGAGCTTTTTTGGCCAGCAGGGGTGCCTGGTCAAAAGATCCCCCGATGCCGATTCCAATGATTCCCGGAGGACATGGATTGGGACCGGCCCCGGCAACCCTTTGCAGGACAAATTCCTTAACCCCCTCCAGACCCTGGGAAGGAGTAAGCATGGCCAGACCGGACATGTTTTCGCTGCCTCCCCCCTTGGGCATGAACCGGATCTTAAGCCTGTCTCCGGGTACCAGATCCAGATGAATAACCGCCGGAGTATTGTCGCCGGTATTTTTTCTGCTCAGGGGATTACAGACTGATTTACGCAGAAAGCCCTCTTCATAACCCCTGCTGACCCCTGCATTTACAGCCTGGTACAAATCTCCCCGCAACCTGCACTCCTGGCCCAGTTCCACAAAAAAAACCGCCAGCCCTGTATCCTGACAAAGGGGCAGACTCATTTCCCGGGCCAGCCGGGCGTTTTCCAGCAACTGCCCAAGGATTTCCCGGCCGGAAGGGTTGTCCTCGTTTTCCCAGGCCTTTTCCAGGGCGGTGGAAACATCCCCGGGCAGCACCATGTTGGCCTCCACCACCATTTGTGAAACCTGCCTGGTGACTTCCCGGGCATCAATACTTCGCATCTGTTCTCCTTGTGTACCTGGGTGAATCTAATTCCTGTACCACGGCAGGATGTTTTTCAGAGCCTGTCGGCCCATTTTACGCCGGACATGGGCCAGTTGATCCTGAAGAGGCAGATTCTTGGGGCAAACGTCCTGACAACCCAGAAGACCCATGCACCCGAAAATACCCTGGTCCGTACCTACGATTTCGAAATAATCCCTGTTATTACGCTTATCTCTTGGGTCCAGCATAAACCTGGCTATGCGGTTCATGGCTGCGGCTCCCATAAAGTCGCTTCGCAGCTGGGCCGTGGCACAGGCCCCGATGCAGCATCCGCACTCAATGCAGCGGTCCAGTTCATAAATCTGTTCAGCAACATGGTTGTCCATGACCACTTCAGGAGCATCCGGATCAAAATCTTCATCAGTATGTATCCAGGCCCTGACCCTTTCGTTCATGGACCTGAACCAGGCCCCGGTATCCACGGACAGATCCCCCACCAGTCTGAATCCGGGCAAAGGCATCAGGACTATTTTATCCGGCAGTTCAGCAGTCTTGGTGCGGCAGGCCAGCCCGGGTCTTCCGTTGATGACCATGGCGCAGGCCCCGCAGATACCCGCCCGGCAGCAGAAGTCGAACTGCAGGGATGGATCCTGCTTTTCCCGGATGAGATTCAGCGCCACAAAAAGATTCAGATTCTCAGTCTCCTCAAGCCTGAATTCCTGTGTCCCGGGGCTGGAGCCTGGCTCCTGGGGATTATACCTGAATATGGAAAAGGTCAGCTTTCTGTTCATCAAAAAAACCGTCTTTTATTCCATTAAAGTTATTAAAAATTTGGTTATCCTTTTGCATTTGTAACTATTCAGCTCCTGCGGGCGAGAAACTCCTGCGGGCTGAATAGTTACTTGCACTTCAACTTTCGGCACTGATGACTTCACATCCGCCATATCCTCTGTCTCCAGGGGGAATTTCCACTACCTTTGTTGCAGGTTCGTACTCCAGCCTGGGCAGGGCCCGGCCTCCCGGCCAGAAGGCCAGAGTCCGCACCAGCCAGTCCCGGTCATTTCGGGCCGGATAATCCTCCCTGGCATGGGAGCCCCGGCTTTCGCGCCTCTCCAGGGCCCCGAAGGCCACGCACAGGGCCAGCCTGACCATGCCGGGCAGGCGAAGGGCCAGGGACAGTTCCGGACTGGCCCCTGCTCCGCTGGAAGAAAGCTTTAGATTTTCCGCACTCTGCAGGACCTGCTGCAGCTTTTCCACTGCCAGGTGCAGGTCTTTTTCATTGCGAAAAATGCCCACGTAATCCATGAGGATATCCTGCATGCGGTTTCGCACTTCAAACGGGGCTTCCCCCCTGGTACTGGACTTGAGGCCATCGATACGCTCCTGCTGTTTTTTCAGTTCGCCGCGCACCAGTGCGGTGTCCACCCTCATGTCTTCCTCCTGAAGAAACCCGGCCACACTGCGGCCCACCAGCATGCCGGCCACCACTGTCTCGGCCAGGGAATTGCCCCCCAGGCGGTTGAACCCGTGCATATCCCAGCAGGCGGCTTCTCCAGCGCTGAAAAGCCCTTTCAGGCCATATGCGGCGCCGTTTTTGTCCGTTCTTACCCCGCCCATGCTGTAATGCTGGGTGGGACGAACCGGTATCAAAGACTCGGCCGGGTCTACCCCCAGAAAATTCTTGCAGATCTCATCTACTTCCCGCAGCTTGGTGGTGATGTGCTCCCGGCCCAGGTGCCTGATATCCAGCCACAGGTACTCCCCGTAGGGACTTTTTACCCCCATCCCTTTGACCATGTGCTCCTGCATGCGCCTGGAAACCACGTCCCTGGAGGCCAGTTCAGCCTTTTCTGGTTCGTACTGCGGCATAAACCGCTCCAGGTTTACGTCCAGAAGTGTCCCCCCGTCTCCGCGGCACCCTTCGGTGACCAGGATGTCCGTGGGCACTATGCCTGTCGGGTGAAACTGTACCGCCTCCATGTTGCCCAGAGGCACCACCCCGGTATCCAGGGCGATTATCTGTCCTCCGCCCTCGTTTATCACGGCATTGGTGGAAGCCCGGTAAATTCGCCCGAATCCCCCGGAAGCAATAAGTGTAGCCCTGGATATATAAGCCCTCAGCTCCCCTGTTTTAAGGCACCTGACAACTGCACCGTGGCACCTCTCCTGGTCATGAATAAGGCTTAATGCCTCGGTGCGGTCATGCACCTGCACCCCGTGCTGTACGGCCACGCTGTCCATGGTGTAAAGCATGGCATGGCCGGTACCGTCGCTGCAGTAACAGGCCCGCCACTTGGCCGTGCCCCCGAAATCCCTGGCGGTGATGAGGCCGGATTTGTCCTCTGATTCTTCCTTTTCCAGCTTTTCCCCGCCCTTGTAATAGCAGGATTTTCCCGGCACCACCCTGTTCCAGGGCACTCCCCAGTGATCCATCTGCCTGATGGCCAGCGGGGCATTATCCGCGAACATCCGGGCCACTTCCTGATCGCATCCCCAGTCCGAGCCCTTGACCGTATCCTGGAAGTGTACATCAGGGCAGTCGCCGTCACCCTTGATGCAATTGCCCAGAGCTGCCTGCATCCCGCCCTGGGCGGCCGAGGAATGGGAACGTCTGGGCGGAACAAGGCTGAGGCAGATGGTCTCAAACCCGGCCCGGGCCGCTTCTATGGCCACCCTTTCACCGGCCAGGCCGGCTCCGATACAAAGAAGATCAGTGTAAATTATGCGCATGGATAAGCCTTATGAAACTGAAACAAACATGAATCTGGCCAGGGTAATCAGGCCCAGGAGGATAAAAAACCCGGTGATATAATATTCCGCCCTTTTGGCCTTTTTGCGGGCACTGCTCTTAATGACCCCCCACTTGACCCCCAGCCTGTACCAGCCTGCTCCCACATGCAGTTCCACCATGGGCAGAAGCAGGAGGTAAAAGCCAAGCCAGAATCCTGTCTGAATTCTGGCGGCGCTTTTATCAGCGGTGATGGGCAGGTCCGTTAGCACCACCCAGATATGAATGGCTCCCATGATAAGGATTATCATGGCTGTAACCACCTGCACAGTCCACAGCCAGGTGTCCCTGTGAGCAAGCAATCTGCTGAAGGACAAGACTTTTTTCTGATCCTGCTGGGAAAAAGGTATCCTGCGGGCGGCCATGAAAAAATGGATCAGAAAGACCAGGGCCAGAAGCGGGCCTCCCACCTGGGCCAGGTAGTACCTTTCGAAAAAGTCAGCCAGGGTATTGAAAACCTGGGGACCAAGCAGAATACTGGCCACAAACAGAGCGTGCAGATACATAAACACCACCAGGGCCAGGCCGGTGAGCATCTGGACAAGATCCAGCAAAGCCGCCCTGGAACCTGAGGCAGGTGAAAACATGGTATCCTGGTATTGCATGCCTGCTCCTTAGATGTTGAGTTTAAGCCCCACAGGACAATGATCTGAACCCATGACCTGAGGTTCTATCCAGGCGTTTTGCACATTGCTTCGCAGCTCTTCAGACACAAAAAAATAATCTATACGCCAGCCGGCATTCCTGGATCTGGCCCCGAAGCGGTATGTCCACCAGGTGTAGTTGCCCCCTTCCTGGTTGAACATCCTGAACGTGTCCACGTACCCGTGATCTATGAACTTGTCCAGCCACTGCCTTTCCACGGGCAAAAATCCTGATCTGTCCTCATTGGCCCGGGGGTTTTTAAGATCAATATCCTTGTGGGCAGTATTGAAATCCCCGCAGACCACAATGGGCTTTTTGCGCCGCAGATCCTGGGCGTATTCCAGGAAACGGTCGTAATAGTTCAGCTTGAACTTCAGTCTCTCATGGCTCATCTGGCCGTTGGGGAAATAAACATTGAAGAGATAGAAGGATTCATACTCCATGAGGATCATCCTGCCCTCTCCATTGAGATGCTCCTGAGGCAGGCCGGTACTTATGTACTGTGGTTCCAGCCGGTAAAAACAGGCTGTTCCGGAATAGCCTTTTTTGATCCGGGCCGGATTCCAGTAGATATTATACCCCGAGACCTCTTTGTCCTTTGCGGGCAGCTGGTCCGGGTGCGCCTTGGTCTCCTGCAGGCAAAGGACATCAATATTTCTGTCCTGGAACCAGTCCCAGAAACCCTTGCCCGTAACCGCCCTGAAGCCGTTTACATTCCAGGAGTATATTATCATGAGACTTGCTTGAGATGTGCGTCCAGACCCACACCATCGTACCTGATCACGACGTAGCCTCCGCCGCTCAGGGTGCCCGGGTTTATCACCTTTGTGCCCCCCACGTGATCCTCGATATTGGCTTCGTGGACATGTCCCGTGATACAGACTTCCGGCTGCACGTCCTCTATGAACTCTCTTACCGCACGGCTGCCCACGTTTGCCCCGGAATTGAGCATATCAGTCTTGGTGCCGTAAGGCGGGGTGTGGGTCATAAATATCAGGTGCTTTATTCTGGATGCCTTATCCCGGTGAGCCAGCAGCCACTCTTCGAGCTGTTCATCGCTTACCTCGGAGGGGGTATTAAAAGGGGTGACTGTGGAATAGCCAAGACCCAGCAGATAGACGTCGTCTTCAAGAAGAACTATCCTGTTGTGCACATTCACCCCGGACTCTTCCAGAAATCTGTCCACCTCCCTGGTATCCATGTTGCCTATCTGGGCATAGACGTTGGGGTTTACCTTCCTGATTTCATCCAGAAGCATTCTGGCCGTGGATCTGCCCCCTACGTTGGTCAAATCTCCGGAAACAAGGATTCCTCTGGCCTCTGATATTTTGCGGATCCGTTGCAGGTTGACCGCATTTTCATGGATGTCCCCAACGGCTATCCAGTGTTTTTCAGTCATTTCTCCTCCGTATTCTCTTTACTCCCGGCTGGATACACACGGGTCCCGTCCCTGGTGTCCACCAGCCGGAACCCGGAACTTAAAGCTCTGTCCCGCAGCTCATCCGCTGCAACAAAGTCCTTTGCTTCCTTGGCCCTTGCCCTTGCCTGCAGCAATTCACTGATTTGCACAGGGTACTCGTTTTCAGCAAGGGGCAAAGCCTGCCAGTCAATAATTTTTAGAATAGAGTCAAGGCCCTGCAGATGGTGCAGGCATGATCCGGCATCCCGGACATCCATCAAATTTTCGTCCAGAAGCTTCTGCATCTTTCTGCAGAACTCGAACAGTTGCGGCCAGAATTTGTAAAGGGCCAGGTCATCATCCAGGCAACCTGAAAGCGCAGGCCCAAGTTCCCGGCACTGTTTCTCCACTTCCGAACCGGTCTCCTTGTCGGGACGGGTGCCGCGAGCACAAATTTTGAGTTTGCCCATAAGTTCCTGCAGGCGCTTCCAGTTTTTGACCCACATCTCCAGGTTTTTGGGGGAAAACATTAGCGGCCTGTGATAAGAAACCGACATAAGCCACATTCTCAAAGGATGAAAACCTCCCATTTCCCTGGCCATCTCCTGTATTCCCGGCAGGGGTTCCCCCTTTTCCTGGTGATGAACCGGCAGGGCCAGGCTCCAGCACTGGGGCCTTAAACTGGTGGAGCCCTTCCAGATGCTCAAAAGATTGTCCAGATGCGGAAACAGGTGTGCTTCACCAGCCATGACCAGGTCCAGATGACCGGCATTCTCCGCTGCCACTGCTGCCATCTGCAGATACCAGGATGGCCGGACATTGCCCCACTTGGTCTTGAGCACATTTTCTTCCTTGAGGTCCTTGAGACTGGCTCTTTTGAGCAGAGTGAAGTCCCGGGGGCTGTCCTTCACATAGTCTTCCAGGTCCACTGTTTTACCGGAAATGATCTTTTCCGGATCAATGCCTGCCAGAAGTCCGTAATCCCTGTCCCGGCCCACATCAAAATATACGCAGCGAAGTTTTTCATAGGCCAGCCCTCTGGATAAAAGCTTGTTGCACATCTCTATCCCGGTATCCAGGGATCCGGCTGCCGGCAAAAAGTTAAAGTTTCGGTTGAGCTTTATTCTACCGGCCAGATCCCGGATAGAATCCAGGGTCTCACGGCTGAAGTCCTCTCTAGACACTCCCTTTTCCCGCATGCATTCCAGGGTACGGTCGTCGAAATCAGCCACAGCTGCAACCGGATTGGGGTCATGCCCCTTTTGCGCAAGCCTTCGGCAAAGCACATCCAGAAATACAGCCCGCCGCCAGAAATCCGGGTCCTGAAAAAAGTTGGTTCTTGGACCGGGAGTAAAGATTCCGGGTTTTTTCCCGGAACACTGCAGAACAGCCTTTTTTCTTTTCTGCAGGTCATAGATCTTGATCCCATCCAGTTCAGGAATGCTGTACAAAGGTGTGCTCAGATATCTTTCCCCTCCGTCCGGCAATATGGTCACCAGCACCCCTTCCTGCATCTCTCTGGCCAATTGCTGCACCCCGGCCATGGCCGCCCCGGAACTCATGCCTACGAATATGCCCTCTTTACGGGCCAGTTCACGGCACATGGCCCAGGCATCATCGTCTCTGACGTGAATTATCCGGTCCAGGGCCTTTTTGCTGTATATACCCGGGGGGTAGGATTCCTGCATATTCTTGAGCCCCTGTATCTTGTGGCCGGCATAAGGCTCAATGCCTATGCAGCGCACTTCGGGGTTCAGCTCGCGCATTCTTCTGGTGATGCCCATTATGGTGCCGGTAGTGCCCAGGCAGGCGGCCACATGGGTCACACTGCCCCCGGTCTGCTCCCAGATCTCGGGTCCGGTGGTATGGTAATGGGCTTCTATGCTGGCAGGATTGTTGAACTGATCCATGAGGACATACTTTTCCGGGAAGTCCCTGGCCAGGCGGTAGGCTTCTTCAATGGCTCCATCAGTACTCAGGTGCCCCGGAGTTAAAACTATTTCCGCTCCGTAAGCGCGCATGATCATTTTACGTTCTTCCGAGGCGGAAGCAGGCATGATCAGTTTTATGGGGTATTTTTTCAGGGCGCAGACCATGGCCAGGCCGATGCCGGTATTGCCGGAGGTGGCTTCTATGACTGTTTTTCCCGGTCCCAGGCCTTCGAACTTCTCAGCTCTCTCGATCATGGCCAGGGCCACCCTGTCCTTGACCGAACCACCAGGGTTGGACATTTCCAGCTTGGCCAGGATGGTCACACCGGGATTCGGGGACAGGGCCTTTATTTCCACCAGGGGAGTATTGCCGATTAGAGAAAGAAGATCACTCATAATAAAATCTAGGAGCCAGGATTAAAAATTTTAAAATACTGTGTAATAAACGCAGGCCATGACCGCATCCCCGGGCAGATTGATTTCTGTTTACCATTGCCCCATGATTCTAAAGTTTTTGTGGAAGTTGAGGAAGCAAGACACAACTAAATCCCCTGAAGCAAGTAATCAAGGAAAAACTTCACGGCCGCCTGGAACCTGCCGCATCAGGCCCCGGTGGCGGCCCGGACCTGATGGATATCCGTCAACCCTGCCAGCACCTTGTGTATGCCGTCCTGTTTAAGGGAAAGCATACCCTCCATGGTAGCCTGCTGTCTTATTTCTTCGGCGGATTTTCGAAACTTGATAAGATCCTTGATCTTATCCGTATTGAGCATCAGTTCGTGGATGCCCAGACGCCCCCGGTAGCCGCCGATACAGTCCCTGCAGCCCTTGCCCCTGTAAAGTACAGCTTTTTTATGGAAATAATGCTCCTTCCAAGCGTTGAAGCCCTCTCCGTACTCCATCTCCAGTTCCTGCAATTCCGCTGAATCAGGATTATATTTCTCCTTGCACCTGGGACACAGGGTCTTGATGAGCCGCTGGCCCAGGACGCAAAGCAGAGAGTCAGCGAAGTTGAAAGGATCCAGGTCCATATCCAGAAGCCTGGTAATGGTCTCCGGAGCAGTATTGGTGTGCAGGGTACTGAAAACTATGTGTCCCGTCAGGGAGGCCTCCACAGCGATGTGAGCCGTCTCCCTGTCGCGCATCTCGCCTACCATGATCACATCCGGATCAGCCCTTAAAAAAGAGCGTAGAAGATGCGCGAAAGTAAGGCCTATCTTGGGATTGACCTGTACCTGGCGCAGGCCTTCCTGGCTGATTTCCACCGGGTCCTCTGCTGTCCAGACCTTTTTGTCCGGGGTGTTGATGCAGCTCAAGGCTGAATGCAGGGTCGTGGTTTTTCCGGAACCGGTGGGACCTACTACCAGTATCAGTCCGTAGGGTTTTTTGATAAGCTTGTCGAAGTGCTCCAGATTGTTTGAGGACAACCCCAGTTCTTTCAGAGTAATGGGTTTGCCCGAGGTCAAAACCCTGAGCACCACGTCTTCCTGTCCTCCTGTGGTGGGCACTGTGGCCACTCTGAACTCAAGAACCTGGGAAACTTCCGGGAGCTTTATCTTTAGTTTGCCATCCTGGGGCAGCCTTCTTTCGGCTATATCCAGGCTGGACATGATTTTAAGCCTGGACACCAGCGGTTTGGCCAGGGCCAGGCGTATTTTTTTGAATTCGTGGCATGTACCGTCCACGCGCATCCGGATGAGGCAATACCTGGAACCTGGACTGGGCTCGATGTGAATATCCGAGGCCTTCCTGCGCCAGGCCTCCAGGAGCAGTGCATTGACCAGGCGGACCACCTCACTGTCATGTTCGGTAAGCTCTCCCTCGTCAATGTAGTCGGTAGTTGCTTCAGATTCTTCAGCAGCAGACCCGTCTTCCTCTCCCAGGAAAGCCATGCTCTGCTCTGCAAGATACTGCTGGTGAAAATGCTCGATAAAACGCCGGATATCGCCGGGTATTGCCACTCTGGCCACGATATTGCTCGTTCCGAAAATAAAGCGGATCTCATCCAGCCGTCCCAGATCATAGGGGTTGTTCACAAGGACAATAATATTGCCCCCCTCTTTTTCCAGAGGCACCCACTCATATTTCTTGAGAAATTCGGGATCCAGCCTTTTTTGTTCAAAGAGTTCGAAAGGCGCGACATAGGAATGATCAAAGGAAACAAAATCTGTGTCGTAATACTCCTGCAGAGAGCGGCCCAGTGCCTGTTTGTCCACTTTCAGCCTTTCCACCAGGACATCGTCCATGCGCAGGTTTTCCTTTTTGGCCACGCGCATGGCCTGCTGCAGATCGTGGTCGCTGATTGCGCCGGTATTCAACAGGTATGCATAGCGGCCTCCGGTTTTTGTATTTTCCGGAGAATATTCAGTGGAGGGTGCTTGTTGCATCTGCTTGCTTGACAATGAGGGTCCGGACTGAAAAAAATCCTTTTAATGGTAAAGTTTTATAACATACTGCAAGGTTTATTACTATAAGCCTGAGGCAGGCTACAGGCAACCCCGCACTTATTTTTGTACAGGACACCTTTCAGGCAGTCCATAGCATGAAGCATGTCTTCCAGCCTGAAGGCCGCCTTACTTTTTTTCGTCTGTACAAAAATAAGTGCGGGGTTGTTTTTTGCCTGATATTTTACTTGTTGAGCCAGGCCATCATTTTTCTAAGCCTTTCACCCACTTCCTCGATCTGGTGACTGTGGTACTTTCTGCGCTGGGCGTAAAAAGCAGGCAGTCCGGCCTTGTTTTCCAGGATCCATTCCCTGGCGAACCTGCCGTCCTGGATTTCTCCCAGCACCTTGCGCATTTCCTGCTTGGCCTGATCCCCGACAATCCTTTCGCCGCGGGAATAATCACCGTATTCAGCAGTATCGCTGATGGAATAGTGCATCCGGGTAAATCCACCTTCGTACAACAGGTCCACAATTAGTTTTAGTTCGTGCATGCACTCAAAGTAAGCCACCTCGGGCTGATAACCAGCTTCCACCAGAGTCTCGTAGCCGGCCCGGATAAGAGCGCTTACTCCACCGCAGAGTACTGCCTGTTCTCCGAAAAGATCAGTCTCTGTCTCTTCGGCGAATGTTGTCTGGATTACCCCGGACCTGGTGGCTCCGATACCCTTGGCGTATGCCAGGGCCTTATCCCAGGCCTGTCCTGTATGATCCTGGTAGACTGCGGCCAGGGCCGGAACGCTGCCGCCCCGGGCATATTCCCTTCTCACCAGGTGGCCCGGTCCCTTGGGAGCGATCATGACCACGTCCACGTCCTTTGGCGGGACTATCTGGTTGTAGTGCACATTAAATCCGTGACTGAAAACCATGGTCTTGCCGGAATCAAGATGAGGCAGGACTTCATTGTAAAAGACCCCGGGCTGATACTGGTCCTGCACCAGAATCTGGATAAGATCAGCCTGCCTGGCTGCCTCTGCCGCGGCCACTGGTTCAAATCCATGCTCTCTGGCCAGGTTGTAATTGGCTCCCCCCGGTCTCTGGCCGATGACTACATTCAGGCCGGAATCCCGGAGATTCTGGGCATGGGCATGTCCCTGACTGCCGTACCCGATGACAGCAATGGTCTTGTCTTTTAGAAGAGAAAGATCCGCATCGTTTTCGTAGTAAACCTTCATCATAGCTCCTTAAACTGATTTACAATATATTTTCAACAATCAATAGCACTACAGCGAAACTTATAAAATACAGTATGGTATCTCAATTGGGGACAGTCCCGCATCTACTTGATTTCTCAGCAAGTTCCAGCGATTTCATGAAATCATTTCCAAGTAGGTGCGGGACAGTCCCCGGAGGTCAATAAATAAGTTTCGCTGTAGTGATAAAAACCCGATAAAAACCAGGACATGCCAGGCTAAAACTGCATGCTCCGCTTCATGGCTACAGTGCCTGTCCTGGCGAATTCCTTGATGCCGAAGCGCTGCAGCATGTTGACCATAGCGTTGATCTTGCCCTGATCTCCGGTCACTTCCAGGGTGAGCTCATCGGTACTTACATCCACCACCTTACACCGGAAAATATCCACGATGCGCAGGATCTCAGCCCTGCTGTTTTCAGATGCATGGACCTTTATTAGAACCATCTCCCTCTCTACGGCCTTGGTATCCGAGAGATCCACCACCTTGATTACTGTAATGAGCTTTCTCAGCTGCTTGATTATCTGTTCGATAATCTGCTCATCGCCATGGGTGCTTATGGTCATGAGCGAAACCCCTTTTTCCAGGGTGGGACCGACATTCAGGGTGTCTATATTGAAGCCGCGGCCGCTGAAAAGACCGGCTACCCTGGAGAGCACTCCGGGCTCGTTTTCCACAAGTACTGATAAAACGTGTCGCATAGCCAGCCTCCTAGACCAGTAGCATTTCGGTTAATGAGGCCCCGGCAGGGACCATGGGATAAACGTTTTCCTCGGGCTCCACGCGGATGTCCACGATGCAGGTCTTGGGGGAAGCAAAGACCTTCTTCAGAACAGGAACCACGTCTTCGGTTTTGTCCACCTGGTAGCCCTCAGCGCCATAAGCCTCGGCCAGCTTGACGAAGTCCGGGGCAGTATCCAGGCAGGTGGCGCAGTAGTTCTTGTTGTAGAATAGCTCCTGCCACTGCCGGACCATGCCCAGGTAGCTGTTGTTCAGGATGATTATCTTCACCGGCAGATTGTAGCATACCGCTGTGGCCATCTCCTGAATATTCATCTGGATTGATCCGTCTCCGGCAATGTCTATGACCAGCTTGTCCGGGTTGGCCACCTGTGCTCCGATGGCCGCCGGAAATCCGTACCCCATGGTGCCCAGACCGCCGGAACTGATCCAGGTCCTGGGTTTGTGGTACTTGTAGAACTGGGCTGCCCACATCTGGTTCTGCCCAACTTCAGTGGTGATGATGGCCTCGCCTTTGGTCAGTTCATAGACCTGCTCCATCACGTACTGAGGTTTGATTTTGCCGGACTGGACGGTTTCGTACTTGAGAGGCTGTTCCTGGTTCCATCCCTTGACTGTTTTGACCCAGGAGGCATGCTTTTCCTCCCACTGAACCTCATTGATCTCGCCCATTTCCTCGTCCAGGGTCTTTAGCGCATTGAGGCAGTCGGAAACTATAGGAATATGCACGTTGACATTCTTGCGGATGGAAGTGGGATCAATATCAATATGAATTATCTTGGCCCTGGGGGCGAAAGTATTCACCTTGCCGGTGACCCGGTCATCAAACCTGGCACCCACTGAAAGCAGAACATCCGCATTATTGACAGCCATGTTGGCGGCATAAGTGCCATGCATGCCCAGCATTCCAAGCCAGAGCGGGTCATTGCCGGGAAAGGCCCCCAGGCCCATCATGGTGGAGGTCACCGGCACTGAAAACCTGCGGGCCAGCCTGGTAAGTATCTCTCCGGCTTCGGAAGAGATCACCCCTCCCCCGGAGTAAATCAGGGGACGCTCCGCCTTGGCCAGCAGACCGGCCGCCTTTTTTACCTGTTTCCTGTTGGGTGTGTAATTGGGATTGTAGCTGCGCAGGCTGATGGTCTTGGGGTAATCAAATTCAGTCCTGGCCTGCATGACATCCTTGGGAAGATCCACAAGCACCGGACCCGGCCTTCCTGTGGAAGCAATATAAAATGCTTCCTTAATGGAATGAGCAAGTTCTTTGACATCCTTGATGAGATAGTTGTGCTTGGTGCAGGGCCTGGTAATGCCTACGATGTCAACTTCCTGGAAAGCATCGTTGCCGATGAGCGCCGTGGGAACCTGGCCGGTGAAGACCACCAGAGGAATAGAATCCATATAGGCAGTAGCAATGCCGGTCACTGTATTGGTTGCACCGGGACCGGAAGTCACCAGGCACACCCCCACCTTGCCTGTTGACCTGGCGTAACCGTCCGCCGCATGCACCGCCCCTTGCTCATGTCGAACCAGAAAATGTTGAATTGATGACTTGGGCAGTTCATCATAGATGTCAATGACTGCACCCCCGGGAAACCCGAAAATGTGTTGTACGCCCTCCTGCCTCATGCATTCAAGCAGGATCTGAGCTCCGGTGAGCTCCATTTTACTTACCCTCCTTGGCTTTATAATTGTCCAGTATAGCGTGCATCCTGGTCTTTCCTGCCAGTTTTTTCTTTTTTATCTCCCTGACTTCCCTTTCCTCGCTGGGGGTAAGAAAATGCTTATTTTCAAAACGTTCCAGCTGCTTTTCATACATCTGATGATTTTCCAGCAGCTTCTTGAGTTCTTCATCCTCTTCACTGTATCTGACTATCAGATCCTTTTCATATTGCTCCATTTATGATGACCTCCTTGTTAGTTTACTGTACATGCTTCAAGGCATTAAAAACCGTCCCGGCAACACCGCTTACAATTAGATCCTTGTTTCTGCTCTGCAGCCCCCTTTGTATCCATACCTGTTTTTTTCTAATTCCAAGAGACCTGGATAAAAAAATACACAGGGCCTTGTTGGCCTTGCCGTCAACAGGAGGAGCCTTAACTGAAATCTTGAGCCGTCCTGCATGTATGCCCAGAACCTCATCCCTGTCTGCTCCCGGCTTCAACACAACCCTTAAAATCCAGGTTTCCGGGTCCAATCTTTCCAGAAACTGCATGCAAGTATCACTATATCTTATCAGCCCTTGCCCACGCAAGGGCATTATCAATTCATCAGCCTGCAATCAGGACTTCTGCAGAAACTTGAGTTTGGATTCAGCTTCCTCCAGGTGCAGGTGTTCCTCGTCATGTGATTCAAGCAGTTTCAGATGTGACTCTATCATGGATCTGAGCTTGATTTCAAAATGAGCCCGCTGTTTTTTCAGTTCTGATATGTCTTCGTGAATCTGGGCCAGCCTCTTGTGCGCCTGCCTTAATATATCCTCGGCCTTGGACTGGGCCTCCTGGACAATAACTTTGGCCTGCTTGTTGGCGTTGGCCTTGATGTCATCGGTCATTTTCTGAGTTGTGAGCAAAGTATTCTGCAGCACTTCCTCTCTGCTTCTGTGCTCCTGCAGCTTCTCTTCAAGGTGTTTTATCTCCTGATCCAGCTGTGATTTCTTTTCAGCCAGTTCTCCGACGTAGTCGGCCACTTCCTGCAGAAACATTTCCACGTCATTTTTTTTATAACCAAATAAAGATGTGGAAAATTTTTTGTTCAGGATATCAATTTTTGAAATGTCCATTTTTCCCCCTTATGAAAAAAACAGGGAGTGAGCCGGAACTAAAAATACGTCCCGGCCGTTTTTTAAGTACGAAAGGCCGAGTCAAGCATATCCTCAGCCCATACCGGCTACAGCCTGGTAAAGGGACTGGACAACGAAAATCTTGATAAACTGAATACCCACCAGCACCACAATGGGAGACAGGTCAATTCCCCCTATGTTTACAAAAGGCAGCCAGGTCCTTACCCGGTGCAGCACCGGTTCAGTGAGATTGCGCAGTACCCTTACTATTGGATTATAGGGGTCGGGCTGGACCCAGGTCAACAAAGCGGAAATAATCACAATCCAGAAGTAAAGGGTAAGCAGGGTATCAAAAACACTTACCAGGGCCATCAAAAAATTGGCAAACACGTTCATCTATCCTCCGTTAAATTTTGTCGGTTCAGTCATCTGCTGAGTGAAAAAGCAGACCTGTTTTAAAACCTCAAAGTGTCGTTGAAGGCTTAAAGCCGCCCTGCAATGAACTCCCTCAGGGTCCAGAAGTCAGGAATGAGCATGTCTGCGTTCAGGTGCTGGTTTTTATAGGCCCAGAAAGGAACGCCTGCACTTCCTGCAGCTGACTGATCCACCACAGAATCGCCTATAAAGGCCACTTTTCCTGGACTTGTCGACCACATCTCCAGTATCCTGTACATGCTTTCAGGATGGGGCTTGGGCCTGTTCACCTGTCCGGCGGTCATCACGGGCCAGAAAAAGTCCGCAAGGCCGTGCATCTGCAGCAACAGGTTCATGGTGGTGGTGCGGTTGGTGTTTATGGCAATGCGCAGCCCCTTGCAGCGCAGCAGATCCAGCAGGTCCGGCACCCCCTCTTCCATGCGCATGTATGGAAGAAGTTCATTGTAATTTATTTGCCTGCGCACCTCGTCCAGGCGATCCAGACATTCCGGAGGCAATATGTACCGCAGGGAGTCCATCACCGAGTGCATGTGCACGAACTCCTCTTCATTATCGCTCAGGGGTCCAAGCCCGAAATATTCACGGATACGGTTGTAGAAATGGATATTAACGTCCCTGGAATCGAAAAGGACTCCGTCACAGTCGAATATAATCCCTTCAAGCCCTTTCAGGCTCATGGAACTCAGTGGATTGCAGATAATCAACAAACTCTCCAATAATAAATTAAGTCAGTCAGGTCATCTCATGGCCTGGGGAAAAAGCTCTGCAGCCATTTCCCGCAGCTTGTACTTCTGGACCTTTCCGCTGGCGGTCATGGGATATTCATCCACAAATGCAACATACTTGGGAGTCTTGTACCTGGCGATCCTGCCCCGGCAGAAGTCCCTTATATCCTCGGGGGCGTAATCGTAACCCTCCTTGAGGATAATAAAAGCACCTACCTCTTCTCCGTATCTGTTGCTGGGCACCCCCACCACCTGTACATCGCGCACCCCTTCCATGGTGTACAGAAACTCTTCTATTTCCCTGGGGTAAACATTTTCTCCGCCCCTGATGATCATATCCTTGAGGCGACCGGTGATGCTCAGGTACCCATCCTCGTCCATTACGCCCAGGTCCCCGGAATGCAGCCAGCCGTCAGCATCAATTGTTCTGCTGGTTTCTTCGGGCATATTGTAATAGCCGCGCATGACATTATATCCCCGGCAGCAGACTTCGCCCTGTTCTCCTGGCCCCAGGGTCCTGTTGGTTTCCGGATCCACCACCTGTACCTCTATCTCCGGCATGGGCCTGCCTACTGTCTCGGTCTTTCTGCGTATGTCATCATCGGTGCGGGTCTGAGTCATCACCGGTGAGGTTTCGGTCAGGCCGTAGCATATGGTTACCTCGCTCATGTTCATCTTGTCCATCACCTGCCGCATGACTTTGACCGGACAGGGAGAGCCGGCCATAATCCCGGTACGCAGGGAACTGTAGTCAAACTTGGAGAACATGCGGTGATCCAGAACAGCAATGAACATGGTGGGCACACCGTAAAGAGCGGTACACTTTTCTGCTTCCACAGAGGTCATGACCATAAGCGGATTAAACCCCTCAAGTATGACCATGGTGCTGGCATGACTTACAGCCGCAAGCACCCCAAGTACACACCCGAAACAGTGAAACAGCGGAACAGGCAGGCAGATGCGGTCCCTGTGAGTCAGTTTCTGATGCTCCCCAATCCAGTAACCGTTATTGGCGATATTGTAGTGGGTAAGCATCACTCCCTTGGGGAAGCCTGTAGTGCCGGAGGTGTACTGCATATTGACCACATCGTGGGGATCAAGCTCTCTCCGGCGCGCCTGGTAATCCCTGTCGCTGGTCATGCCCCCCAGTGCCAGAAGCTCCGGCAGGGAATACATCCCCCGGTGTTTTTCCTGCCCCAGGAAAAACACCCTTTTTAAGTGCGGGAAATCCTTATTGTTCAGATACCCCCTGGCCTGGGTGCGAAGCTCCGGGACAAGGTCGTACAGGGTCCGGACATAGTCGGTATCACGAAACCCGTCGATTATGAATATGTTTTCCGCCTCGGACTGTTTGAGCACATAGCTCAGCTCATGCTCTTTATAATAGGTGTTGATGGTAAGCAGCACGGCACCTATCTTTGCCGTAGCGAACTGCAGGGCCACCCAGTGCGGGACATTGCTGGCCCAGATGGCCACTTTCTCGCCCTTTTTCACCCCCAGGGTCATAAGCCCTCTGGCCATCTGGTCCACCACGTGGGAAAACTCCCTGTATGTCAGGCGGAAATCCCGGTCAACATACACTACTGCATCATTATCAGGATAATTTTCCACAGCTTCATCCAGAAGCGTTCCAAGGGTTATCTCCCTTAAAGACTGGTCCCACATAAATTGTTCTCCGCGTAATGCCGGTGCCGCCCGGTCCTATTCCGGAAAATAGAGTACGGCGTAAATTCTGGCCGGACCCTCGCCTCTGGCTGATACGTTATGAGGCACTATGGAATTGTAGTAGACGCTGTCTCCAGCTTTTAAGACATGGGTTTCATGACCATAAACCAGCTCTATCTCTCCGGCAACCACTATGATGAACTCTTCTCCTTCATGAGATGACAGCTTTTTGTCCTGGGGCGGCTCCGGAAACACTTCAATGAAGAAAGGCTCCATTTTGCGGTCGCTTTTGCCTTTTCCCAGGGAATAAAAGCGCAGGGCTGCGGGCTTTTCCTTCCCCTTGAGCATTGTCAGCTCTTCCTGCCTGTCCTTTTCCCTGACAATAAGGGGATCCTGGACCACGGTATCGTCCAGAAATGTGCCCAGTCTGACCCCCAGGCCCCTGGCGATTTTTAGAAGCGGGCCCAGTGAAGGGTATATATCATCCTCTTCAACTGAACGGATAAAATCGGTATCCAGGCCGCTGCGCCTGGACAGCTCTTCCAGGCTGATCTCTTCCATATCCCTGTGCTTCTTGATCTTTTTACCGATGCTAGCCTGACTCATCCTTACTCCTTTGTCTGTTGAAGGCTGTTGGTTGAGCTCACCGCCCTGAGCAGCTTCACCTCCCGGGCAAAAGTCTGCTTTTTTTTGTCGATTTTATCAAGATTCAACGTGGCGCAAAAAAAGTCCAACCCCTTCCTGTCAGCAAGACCCGGAAAAAAGTGGTCCGGATCATGTCTTTCCCAGGCAATCCCATACTCCTGCAGTTCCTGGCTAACTGATTCCTCGTGTACCAGCAAAATCCCTTGTGGAGGCAGGAAAGCGGTATAGGCTTTCAAGAGTTTCTGCCAGTGATCAGTGCTTATCTGGGGGCTGATGGACTGCCTGGCGATGTTCTGGAAGTGCTCCTCCTCATCATCTATCCCCAGGGATTCGTCAAAGCTGCTCCAGGAGAGGCTCAGGTCGGCATCAATTCTGCCGAGTTCCAGCAGCCTCTCTTCAAGGGCGAAATTGAGAAGCAAGTACTGCTGGGCCTGGAGGAGGTCTTCCTTATGGTCTTCTTTTGCCTCGTCACTTTTGCCGTAGGTGGAAAGCTCGTATTGAATGGACTGGGTGCTGCCGGTATAAAAGTCCTCCATCTGCGCCATGCCCAAGTGGGTCATGTCCGAGGTCTTTTTGAACTGCTCTCCGAACTGCCGGCACTGTTCCAGGAAGTACTCAGAAAGTCCTTTATCCAGAACAAGGCCCTGGGGAGTAAAAAAGATATCCAGGGGATCTTTTATCCCCGGATTCAGGAAAAGGCCCATGGGCCTAAGCCCCGGTGAAACCAGTTCTTCATGCATGTAAGGGAAATGAATTATCTTTGGCGGGCCTGCCATTTGTGCTCCTGGTGGCTTAAAAAAATGTATTGAATTTCCTGCCCGGCCTGAACGCCTGATATCGTTATAGGCAAAAGATTCTCAACTCTCAATATCTTTTTGCACACGCGGCCTGTACAGTCTGCATACCCCGGTACATTCCGGCATCATAAGGACACAGGCGTTGCCGAACAGACAGGCGCAGCGATCATCTTCAGAGCCGGCAGGCAGGTATGATCCGCATAAATCCGCCCAGGATCCGATGCCGGCAAATCTTTTTTCCCAGATCTTTTCCACCTGATCAAAGCTCAGGTCAAAGGCATCAGCCTTGCTGATAAGGCCGTCATAATCCTTTTCCAGGAAAGCCAGCACCCTGCATTGCCATGAAGACTGGTATCCGGGGTTTAGATATTCCTCGTATTTGCAGCGGCCGAAACTGTAGTAGACACAGTTTCGCCCGGGTAGACTGGTCACTTTGCCCATTTATTGATTCAGCCATGTCTTCAGCAGCAGGATATGCTGCAGCCGGACGGCACGACAATCGGTCCGGAACCGGCCTCCTGCTCGGTCTCATTTGCCAGCGGCCACAGTTCCATTCCGCCGTCCAGGACGTATAACTGCTTGGCGCCCATGGACTGTAACAGTCTTGCACCCTGGTAAGCCCTGCCTGAACACCTGGAATAAAGAACCAGGGGGACAAACCTGGGTATCTGGACGGCCTTTTTCTTCAGTTCCGGCAAGGGGATATTTTCAGCCCCGGAAATCCTGATGCGCTGGTATTCTTCAGGACTGCGGACATCCAGCAGAAAAAACTCGGCCCCTTGGTTATAGGACTCTTCAAGCTCAGTGGGGTTGATGCCCAGTATTCTGGAACCAAGTTTGTTTTCCAGGATACGGGCGCATTTCTTCAGGGGATGCAGGCCGAACCCGAAGGAAACCATTTCCTGCTTCACCAGGTCTTCAAGCACCGCATTTTCCTGCACCAGGTGACCGACCATATCCACCCAGGCGGCAGCCTCTCTTCCTGCACACTCAGCGCCCAGGATCCGGCGGGAATCCTTGTCCACAGTCAGATGCAGGACATGCCCGGCCTCTTTCAAAGGATGGTCAGCACCGCTTACTATGGCCCATTCCGGGCTGAACCCCTTTTCCAGGGCCTGCTGCGGGTTTAACCCGGCGCTTCCAGCATGCAGTCCGGCCATGTTCCAGGACCGGGTGTTTTTCTGGGGAGGCCGTGGGGGATCGTCCCCCAAAAGACTTTGTACTGCAAAAAGGCCTGTTTGAAGGCTGTATTCCATAGATGTGGGGTGCCGGGGATAATCCCGGGCGGCATAAGGGGCTGCTATGCAGATATTATCCTGGATGTACACCCCTGAATCCTGCAGGTATTCCACAGGGGAATCAATGCCCATTGCTTTCAGTCTCTCTAAGTCAAGTACCGGCCTGGAGCAGTAAACCACAGTTCTGCCGGTTTCTTCATGTTCAGTTTCAGGAGATTCTCTATCCAGGTCAGAACATATTGAAATGCTGCCGCCCCTGGACTTAAGATATTCATCCACAAAAAACTGCACCTGCCTGGAAAAGAAGTTTTGCGATCTGACCCACTCAAAGCTTTTTTCGCCGCAGGCCAGGGCCTGGACGGCACTCATATCGTTTCCCACCACCTGTATGGCCTCCAGGTGGCCCCAGTTGTTCACCACGTGCTCAACACAGGAACTCTGCGGCCATAAAAGCCCCCCCGAAGGTGCGAATCGGGGTGCCTGGAAGGCGGGTTCGGGAAAAATAAATGCCTGGTCAAAAAAATAGTTCATATTGCCCGTATTGGACAGAAAGGATACCTCCCTGGCCTGAAGGTCGAAACGGATCTTTTTGACTCTTACAGGTGCGATAACCGGCATGCGTGTATTTTTTTCAAAATCGGTCTTGACCCTGGCCCTGATTCTGGACCAGTCAGCCGGGCTCTCGCCCAGTCCCAGTAAAAGTTCCACCATTTCCAGGGGATACTTTTCCTCGCTGTACTCGGTTATCCATAAAAGATCCACTTCCGGCTTCAGTTTTTTGACCAATTGAGCCGCCTTGTAGGCCGGGTATCCATAACCTGTTACAAGCACTCTTTCCATGCTGGTGCTCCTGTGCTCAAGAGTTTTGGGGCAGGTTCCCCGCCCCGGTATCTTTCAATCTATCCTGTGTAAACAGTCGATGTTTCCTTTAAACAGATTTTTCTATCTGTACCGGCTCAAAACTTCAACCATGATTTATCAGCCCTGCCTGGTCGGATTTACCCTGCTTCAATCATGCTTTCGGGTAAACATGCAAAATCTTTTTGCGAGAGCACCGAGTTGCGCCTTGACCGTCCTGTAGCCTGGGTGTATAGATCATGGGCAAGCCAAAAACTGGGAGGGAACGTATATGTTTGGAATCGGCATGACAGAACTGATAATTATTCTGGTCATTGTCCTGGTCATATTCGGAGCCAACAAGCTGCCGGAAATAGGGGCCGGAATGGGCAAGGCCATCAAGAATTTCAAGAAAGCAACAACAGAGCCTGAAGAAATAGATGTTACCCCTTCCGAGGAGAAGGACAAAGAACAGAAAAAGGATAAAGAAGGCCAGGAAAAGGAAGAAGAGCAGAAAAAAGAGTAATACAGGCCCTGCCTGAACACCTTTGCTGGACTGGACCCTTTTACATATCCGTGTTTTTCTCATCATTTCCAGAAAAAAACACCAGGCCGAGCCCCAGAAGCAGGTAGTGAAGACCTGAAATCAGGGTCAATCCGCCCACAGCATAAATCAGTATACCCGACACAGGATCAAGGGCAGCCGCCTCAAATACAATGGAGGACATGACCGAAAGCACCAGCATGATCTGCCCCAGGGTATTAAGCTTGCTGTCCAGGGTGGCGGCGATCTTTCCCCGTACATCCATTCCGGTAAATCGAAAAAATGCAAAACCGGATACAATCAAGATTTCCCGCAGGACAACCACCACTATCAGCCACCAGGGAATCCATCCTACATGACCCAGACACAGAAACGCGGTCAACACCAGAAGCTTGTCCGCAACTGGATCAATCACAGCCCCCAGCCTTGAGCGCTGCTCCAGGGTACGCGCCAGAAAACCGTCCAGAGCATCGGTTATTCCGGCCAGGATGAATACTGCCAGGGACAGAAGATAAGCTTCATGGATAAAGGCGCCCAGAAATACGGGCACCATTGCGAACCTTGCCAGTGTCAGGGCGTTGGGAACCGTCCAGGAAGAATTGCAGCCGATATCTGTTTTATGCTCCTGTAAACTACACCTGATCTTATTGTGTGTTTTCATCTATAGTGTGGTATACCCCTCTTGATGGAAGATACTCTCCAAGACGTTTTTTCAGAAGATCCGGATTCAGGGTGGTCAGAGTCCAACCGGCCCTGTAGGATGGCACATCGGTATGAATATACAGAATGCTTCCTTTTTCCACTTTCTCATCCCAGGAAAGAATCATCTCGTCGAAGTGCATGATGGCATCGGTTGTGGCCCAGCCCGTGGTTTTCAAAGTGAAATCCATGGTCATTTCGGACATTACTTCCGGCCGGGTAAAAAAGAACGCCCATAAATCAGACCATACACTGTAAAGGTTCCCTCCGGTAACCTCATGAGTGATGTCCTTATAGTCTATGACTCCGCTCCAGCTGCCATCCTGCCGGCGGGTCAATGAAACAGAGGTGGGCGCATCGCTGTCTACTTCCACCCCGGTTATTGTCTGCAGGCGCTGCAGCATGCCGAAGTCACCGGGTCCGGACCCCCGCGTACTCAGATCGTATTTCCAGGGCGCAGTACTTGTGTAATAAACCCCCGTTCTCTGCAGGATGCTCCTTAAGGCCGCGGTGTCGACATTCACCTCGAGATCCATCAGCAGGCGGTCATCCACCTCCTCCCTGGAAAAAATGCGGTATCCAAGGATGAGGTCGTCAATTCTCCAGTCCAGGTGCTCCCCGAGCATTTCTTTTCTTTTTTCTGACAGTTCACCCGGGACTATACGCTGGGATTCCCGGATTACAGCCTGGCTGTAGCCCGATCTCAAGCCCTGCTGCTGAAGTTCCTGGAAGCTTTTGTCCTCGTCCAGCTCAACATCCACCTGGACCTGCTGCCAGGCCTGGGCGGAAGACAATCCCAGAAGAAAAAACACCAGACTGAACAATAATATCCTGTAAATAGACAAAGTTATTCTTCTCCCATCATAATGATCACCGGGCAGCCTTCGGGGATACTGTCCATGATATCCTGAAATTCCAGGGTGTCCTCCCAGGAAAGCACAAAATCGCTGTCATGCCTTCCATTTGTCCGCTCCGGCTCGATCTTGAAGCCGTCAGGTCCGGACTCATACAGCCTGGTAATATTTTGATCCTTGTCCACACGCATGTAACGTACATGGCCCCTGTCCGCCCCGGGTCTTTCCCCGAGAACCGATGCTCTGTAGAGTATATTGCCGTCTCGATCCAGTATTGCCGGGATAAGGGACGGCCTGGCAGACAGGCCGGTGGCATCTATATACAAGGGGCAATAGGGGGTGAGTTCCACAACCACATTACCATTTCTTTTCCACTGCGGACCTGCGAAAACCCTGCCCGGCAGCATGCGCTGCACGTCCTGATCCAGAAGATCCAGAAAGACATGCACTTCCACTTCACCCTCGGGGTGATGGTAATACACTGTATCCCATACCTTGGAATGATGCACCAGGGTCTGCAGCCGGCCGGCTGTTTCTGGATTCTCCCGGGAAAGGTCCTCGACGGTGATGGAAGAGTCCACATTGATTTGCTGCAGGTTTTCAAGAAGTTTTTTTCTGGCCTTGACCAACGCCTTCCTCTCGGCCGCCCGGGCCGATTTTGTCCTGTCTTCCATTTCCTGCATCCTGGAAGAACCCGTTGAATGGACCCGGCCTTCAGTCCAGTTCATACTTCCGGTGCCGATATGGCGGACGTAATCCCTTTTTTCCCCCTGGTCTTTTTCTCCGGCCCCGGCTACGGCCGCCAGGCAAAGCACCATCAGTAACGTCAGTAAATATTTCATATTCTGCATGCTCCAGTAATGAAAATAATACGCCTGACGAAAATTATCAACACCAACACCTGTAATAGTTTTCCAGTGTTCAACTTCTCTCAACAAATTTTTCAACCATGCCCCTGGCTTCGGAAAAATCACCCGCCTGGATCCAGTGTACGTCGGATTCCTTCCTGAACCAGGTCATCTGCCTTTTAGCATAGTCCCTGGTATTCTTGAACCATCTCTGAATGCAGCTCTTCATATCCGTATCTCCTGCAAGAAAGTCCATCACCTCCCTGCATCCGATCCCTGTCATGGCCGGCAGGTCCCGGTTGAAACCGTACACTCTGCATACTTCCTGCACTTCTTCCACAGCCCCGGCCCTGAGCATATCCTGTATTCTTCTATGCAATCCCTGTTCCAAATATTCCCATTGTGTATAAACCCCAAGTTTCAGCACCCGGAAAAAAGGACCGCTGGGCTGGCTTCTATGCCAGGCGGTCATATTGAATCCGGTGTCCTGGTAAACTTCCAGCGCCCTGGTAATCCTTTGTCTGTCCCTGCAACTGATCCTGGCGGCATACTCAGGGTCAATTTCCTGAAGCTCACGGTGCAGAATTTCCGGTCCCTCATGCATGCAGCGCAGCTGTAAAGCCCTTCGGACGTCATCTCCCACGGGAGGTATTTCGGCCAGTCCATGTATCAGTGACCTGAGATACAACCCGGTACCTCCCACAAGTACTGGGATGCCGGATTCCCGACGGACCCCCTGGATGCATTCCCTGGCCATCTGTACAAAACGTCCTGCGCTTATGCTCTTGTCCGGCGAGAGAAAACCGTAAAGGTGATGCGCACATACCTCGAGTTCGTGTTTACCCGGTTGAGCCGTAATAATGGGAAGCCCCTGGTAAACCTGTCTGGAATCGAAGTTTATTATCTGTACTGGAAAAAAACCTGACAGCTCCAGGGCCAGCCTGTTTTTTCCGCTTCCTGTAGGGCCAAGAATGCAAATGATCCGTGGAAGCCTGTCTGCATTATCTTTGCTCATGAATTTACTGGTACGCCGGCAAAGATTTTATCGCTGGGATCAACTGTTGTTGCGGCACTTTTTGAGCAGTTCCAGCCGGACATTTTCGGGAACCAGGCCGGTAATGTCTCCTCCAAGCCTGGCCACGTCCTTGATAAGGGTTGAGCTGATATAAAGCCATTTGTAGTCAGTCATGAGAAAAATAGTCTGGATACCGCGGTCCAGACGCCTGTTCATGAGAGCCATCTGGAATTCGTATTCAAAATCGGCCACTGCACGCATCCCCCGCAAAATAGCCTTTGCATTTTTTCTGCGCACATAGTCTATTAAAAGCCCCTCAAAAGGCTCACCTACGACCCCTGGAAAAGGTTCAAAGGCTTTCTGGACCATGTCCACCCGCTCCTGCAGAGAAAAGAGTGGATTCTTGGGAGAGTGCAGTGCAACCGCCACCACTATTTCATCGAATATGTCCAGCCCTCTTTTGACTAAGCTCACATGACCGTTGGTGAGGGGGTCGAATGTGCCGGGATAAACCGCTGTCAACTTGTCTTTTGCCACATCAATATCCTTGTCTGCCCATAGTGCTTGTCTTTTATAAGGTCCAGCCCCGGATAAGTTTCCGGGGTTACCTGGAGTCTGGATTCGACTTCTGCGCAAAGGACCCCCCGGGGCAAAAGCCAGCCCTGGCTGATAATTCCAGGGAGCACCTGGTTTAAGAGATTCCTTCCGTAGGGAGGATCCACAAACACCAGTTCAAATCCATGCTCTGCCTTGCGGGCAAGAAAAGACTCTGCGTCTTTTTTTATCAGTTTAGCCCGGTTTACTGGGATTTGAAGTCTCTGCAGGTTTTCCTGCAGTATCTTAACGGCCCGGGCGTCATTCTCCACAAACACCGCCGTGCATGCTCCCCTGCTCAGGGCTTCTAAGCCCACGGCTCCACTGCCGGCGAAAAGATCGAGCACCTGTACCCGGGACCAGTCTTCAATCTGTCCCTGGAGCATGGAGAAAATCGCTTCGCGTACCTTGCCGGTAGCTGGCCGGTAGCCCGGACCGGACCCGGTCTTCAAAACTCTTCCCTTCAAGGTTCCAGAAATGATGCGCATTGCTTTGGATGCCTGCTCCTGCTGTCCGGAAACATCTCTTCAGGTCCTGCACATGAACCTGTATTCAGCCAGCCAGAGCGGGTTAAAAAATTACAGCCCGGAGCCGGCTTCATGCAGAGGATAAAAGATGTCCCGGTCCGAAGTCGGCTCACTTAATCCTCTGCGCCTGACCCGGGATGCATGCGAACCGGTTCTCCATCTACATGTATGCCGTTTTCATCCAGGGTCCCGGAATACCCGGTCACTGCGTCTGAAAAACTGTCCCGGGATCTGATCCAGTCATGGACGTGTTCTGCGCAGGCAGTAATGTCGGCATAAGTGCTGTGCACAGAAACACTTAAGAAGGATCCTGCAAGAGAAAAATCAAAATCCCTGGTGCCGGGTTCATTCACTTCCATTTCAGCAATGAAAGCGGAAATTCTTTTTAACATACCGGTGATCCCGTCTATATCGTTTTCCCCTGATATAATACATATGCGGTCCTGGTCTGTCCTGACCAGCTGATCATAGTTGCGCAGCTTTTCCTTTAAAAACCTGAAGACTTCCTCTTTTACCTGTGTGCAAAGGCCGGTCCCCAGGCTCACTTCCATCCACTCCCTGTTTTTGAAATCAAGAACCGCGGCGGACAGAAATCCTTTTTTGCGCCCCATGCGGTTTACTTCCTGGTACAATGCCTTTTTCAGGCCCTTTTCGTTAAGTGCCAGGGTAGCCGGGTCATACATGGATGATGTCTGTAACTTTTCATGATGCCGGTACCTGGAAAGTCCTGACAGGACCCTCCATTTCAGTTCACACCTTAAAAAAGGATAGATGATAAAGTCATCCGCCCCGTCAAAGCTTGCACATATCCTGGTACGATGCTGGTTTTCACCCATGAGGATTATGTATGCAAAGTCCAGTTGCCCCAGTTGCTGGCGCTTTCTCAATATGCGGCAGAATTCCAGGCCGTCGATTCCGGTATACTCCATGGAAGCAAGAACCAGGGGAAACCTTTTCTCCTCCATTCTGCCCAGGGCCCGGAAATGACTGGCATAAATACAGGGCTTCAGCCCCCACAAATTCAGATCTTCTGCAATTTCCAGGGCACGATCCCGGTCCGGTTCCAGGACCATTATGTTTTCTTCTGTATAGCTGGCCAAAATCCTCGACCCTCCAGGTAAGCTCAAGATTGATGGGAGCTGACAGTCTCTGCACCGTTTTCCTGCTTACCAAGTATCTGTTTAGCGCTTTGCATGTGGCATGGGGACTGGCTCTTCCGGGACCCACTTGTCCCAAAAAATGAGATATTTTAAGCACAAAATGATGCTCAAGTGGGTCCCGGAGTGCCTGTCCCCTGCTTTCCTTAAAAGCGCTAAACAGATACCTTACCATAAAGGCGGTAAACAGATGCTCTGCAGGAAAAAACCAGGGGGTATCAGGCTATGCTTACGCTTTCGGGATTGCGCACCGGCAGTTCAACAACAAAGACAGTCCCCCGTGGCTGATTGCTTTTGACCCGGACATACCCCCCGTGATCCGAAACTATGGATTTGGCTATGGCCAGTCCAAGACCCGTTCCCTCTTTTTTGCTGGAATAATACGGCTCAAAAAGCCTGGCCCTTTCCTCGGAACTAAGCCCCGGGCCATTGTCCGCCACCTGCACGAAAACCCTGTTGAGCTGGGCATCATAATCCAGATCTATGGACACTTTACCGTCGCCAGTTTTATCAATTGCCTCTGCCGCATTAAGAAAGATATTCAGGAGCACCCTTTTCATGGCATCCCGGTCAAAGCTGAACTGGGGGATATTTGAGGCAATGGTCAGCTCCCAGCCTATCTGCCTGTGGCTCTGTTCAAACATGGACACCACCTCCTGAACCAGGCTGTCCAGGGAGTCAGTCCTGGGCCTGACCTCCGGCAGCTTGGCAAAGGTGGAAAATTCTCTGACCATCTGCTGCAGGTTTTCCACCTGCCTGATAATTAGCTGGGTGCTCTGCTCGAAGGATGGATCCCTTACACTGGAAGAAAACTTTTTCTCCAGCCTCTGTGCCGACAGCTTGATGGGGGTAAGGGGGTTCTTGATCTCGTGGGCTATACGCCTGGCCACTTCTCTCCAGGCTGCCAGCCTCTGCATCTTTTCCAGCTCGGTAATGTCTTCAAATACAGCCACGATTCCGTAATCGTCCCCCTGCTCCCCTCTCAGGATCACAGCATTTACCAGTATCTTGACAATACGCCCCTTAACCTCCAGGTCCAGCTGTCTCTGCCACTGGGATTCCGGAAGATCATGCAGCTGATTGAGGACTTCGTGAATCAGACTGCCGTACTCTCCTCCCACCAGATCTAAGGGGTACTGACCCAGCACTTTCCTGCTATCTATACCCAGAATGTATTCTGCCGCCTTGTTTACCGTGGTTATCCTGCCTTCATGATCTACAGATATGACTCCGGCGGTAATGTTATCCAGGACTGCATGCATATACCTGCCCCTGGATTCCAGCTCCTGATTCTGGCTGGCCAGGCGCATGTTGGCCCGGGTCAGGCTGTTCTGACTCTTTTCCAGGTCCCTGGCCATCTTGTTGAAGGATTGAACCAGCAACCCCAGTTCGTCATCGGACTGATCCTGAAGACGCACACTCAGATCTCCCCTGGCTATCCTTTCGGTGCCCTCGGCCAGGGCCTGCACTGGAGCGGATATTTCCCTGGAAAGCTTGAAACCGAACCAGGTGGAGCCGAAAATGATCAGCAGGGTGATGACCCCCAGTATGGTATACAGGGCGGTCTTCATGGGGTTCTTGATGGTTTCCAGCTTGCGGTACTCTTCAATACCCTGCACAATACCGTCCAGCCTGGACAAAAGGCCCGGCTCCAGGGTCTGCCCCATAACCAGAAAGCCCGTCCTGGCCTCATCCACAGGCATAATGCCCACCACCAGGTCTCCAGATTCTTCACTGGGCCACATGCCCGTCCAGTATTCAGGGCTTTCAAGCAGTTCATCCCAGGGAACGCTCTGCCTGATTTCAGGCCAGTAAGTTTCCCACTCCTCATCAGCAAACCAGTTCTGTTCACTTAGAGAGGGGCTGATAATCCCCATGAGACTCAGATCATGTTCAATTTCCTTTTTGTTCTCCAGAAAATTGCTCATGCCCGGGCCACCCCACAGATACTGCTGGGAACGGATCTGATCCAGAGCGATTTCCGAACGTACTTCCAGGCCCTGCTTGACTGAGGCATAAAACACCTGACCCACTTCCAGTGCCTGCTGCATGGACTGGCCAACCTGCTCCTGAAACCAGTAGTCCACCGATGTGTGGACAAAGCGTACTGCAATGAAAAACATCAGGACAGTGGGGACAATGGACAGGGCGATAAATGTCATCACCAAGCGTGTTCTGAGCTTGGACCCCAGGACCTTGCGCCTGCGTTCAATGACCAGCTTGAAAACATTTCGGACAACCAGAAAAAGTACCAGGAGTAGAAGAATAAGGTTCACATTGAAGAAGGCCAGGAAAAGGTAGGATTCAACTCCGAAAAAGTGCAGTTCTATCCAGGTCAGAAGGCCCATTAGTCCCACTGCTGCCAGGGCAATATAAACCTCCCTAAGCCTTCTGCGTTTTTCCCTGGGATCAGGACCGGCAACTTCTATAGTGTTCTGATTCACCTTTAAAACCCTGTACTTGAATTCTCTCGCAGTACCTTATATTTTTAACGTAACCATTCAGGGAATCCTCGGTTGTGATTACTGGCACGAGGCGTGATTCCGGCATCCCCTGTATGGTTACTTTTTAAACCTGCAATGACGCTTAGAAAATGGGTGACTTGTAAAATCATTGTCATTGCAGGGTTAAAATGAAAACTCCTTCTCGTAGCGTACTTCAGGAACTACATCCCATGACAAAAAAAACAGCGTGGATTTTATCCACTGGGGGACGTCCTTAGAAATAACCCTTATTCCAATGTGGAGTTTGTAATCTCTCTGGGGCATAAGTTCTTCCAGCGGAGCGAGCTTTATGCTGATATTTTCAAACAGAGCGTCAAAGCTGTCCTCCTGCAGTTTTTTCAGAGTATATGTCTTGTCTGGAAATTTGATCATGTACTCTTCTGACAAGAGGTCTTTTGCCATGTCGACCTCGATGGTCTTCTCTTGTATATTTTTATTCCAGAAAAGGGTCCTGTGCCTTTTCAACTTGATAGTACAGATCATACTTATCTTGTTTCCATCGTGCAAAGCCTTCTGAATCTTTTCAAACTCCTCGATATCAATGGAAAACATGGCCACAAGATAGTCTTCCTGAGTATCGATCAAGAAGCTGGAAAAGTCCAGCGGTTGTGCTCTGGATTCATAGACATGCAAAAATGACATTCCAGTAAACACAAAAAAGACCAAAATGTATTTAAAAAGTGATCTGTACATTAATTCATATTTTGATTGAATCACATTTGTGTGGTTGCTTTATTTTCAGCTTGCAAATAATTACAAATTGTATCTGTTCAGCTTTTTGCATGTGGCACTGGGACATATCCCTGATTTAACTGTAGCTGAAGGCAATATCAGTTGGTAAATATAAGAATCAGCACTACAGTTATGGCTATAATAGGAACAGCCATAACCTTCAAAAAAAGTATCAATCCTTCTTTCATGTTAAACTCCTTTAGTTCCGTACCTTGACCAGGTGCTACTGTTTTTAGTGTTGTAACCATTCAGGGAGTGCTCGGTGGTGACTCATGGCATTAGGCCAGGGGACTGTCCCCGCACTTATTTTTCTAACGCTCGCATCTGTAAATTGTTCATCAGAAAAAAATAAGTGCGGGACTGTCCCCTGGCCAGTACCTGCCCAACCTGAATGGTTACTCAGTGTTTATCCTGATGGTTTTCAGGCAAAAATATCCGCCATTGAATAAAGCTTCCCGGGTTTCTGCTCTACAAGCCATCTTGCAGCCCTTAGAGCGCCCTGGGCGAAAGTCTCCCTGGAATGGGCCCTGTGAGTCACCTCCACCCTTTCGCCGGGTCCCAGAAAATAAAAAGTATGCTCTCCCACTACATCCCCGCCGCGCAGGGTTTGAACTCCCACTTCGTCTTTCTGTCTTTCTCCGATTATGCCGTGACGAGCGTATACGCCGTGCCTGTCCATATCCAGCCCTTTGGTTTCAGCCAGGATCTGGGCCAGCTTGACCGCAGTACCTGAAGGGGCATCCTTTTTGAACTTGTGGTGAATCTCCATTATTTCCAGGTCGTACTTCTCACCCAGACTCTTGAGCAGTTCCGGAAGGATCTGAATGAGGACATTAATGCCTACGCTCATATTCGGAGCCCAGAAAAGCCTGGTGGATGCGGCCAGGCTTTCAAGCTTTTGTGACTGCTCAGCAGTAAAGCCGGTGGTGCCGATTACAGCCGCGGCACCAGCACTGGAGCATTTTTCCACGGTTTCCATGCTTGCCTCTGGAACAGTAAAATCAATCACTACTGCACCTGGAAAAGAATCCAGTATCCTGGAAAGATCGCTGTCCACTTTGCACGACAAGCTGTCCAGGCCGTCCAGATTGTCCTCTCTTTCAACCACTCCCACCAGGTCAAGCTGAGAATCCTCCATGGCCAGCTTAGAAATAGTGCTTCCCATGCGGCCTTTGGCTCCCATGACTATTACCTGTGTCTGCATAAAGCCTCCTTGAAATATATTGATTTGATCCTGTCCAGTATAGCGTATTTTTTCTTAACTCAAAACAATTGACTGCTAAGCATAACTTTTTTTGCAAGGGGAAGAGCAGGCATGAACTGCAATGAAAATCCGCAAACCCTGAAGTTCTTCTTGAACCTTGAGCATGTTCAAAGGCGCATAAGCAGGGCTCAGGCGCTGGCGGACCAGTTTTCTATCAGGTCCAGGAACTCCTGTTCGCTTAAGATATCCAGGCCCAGCTCGCGGGCCTTGCTCAGCTTTGAACCGGGGTTGTCCCCGGCAATCACCATGTCTGTGTTGCCGGAAACAGAACCGGATACCTTTCCTCCCAGCTTCTCCACTATTTCTCTGGCCCTGTCCCTGGAAAGATTGTGCATGCCGCCGGTGAAAACAAGCTTTTTTCCTTTAAGGGGAAGATCCTCTCCGGCGGCGGCTGCATGCTCAGGCCAAAGGCCGATTTCCTTAAACTCTTCCAGCAGCTTTCTGTTTTGAGGGTTAGCGAAAAATCCGGCGATGGATGAAGCCACCTCCGGGCCTATATCTTCAATCATCTGCAGGCTGTTCTTCTCAGCAGCAGCAAGTTCATCCAGATCTTTGTAATTAGCAGCCAGTCTCTTGGCGGTCTCCACTCCCACATGCCTGATGCCCAGGGCTGCAATCAGCCGTGGCAAAGTGGCTTTTTGAGCCGCAAGCCTGATGGAGTCCAGCATGTTTTGCGCCAGCTTCCTGCCCATTTTATCCAGGGGCAGGAGATCATCAAGGCTTAGCCGGAAAATATCCGCCGGACTGCATAAAAGCCCCTTCTTTACCAGGACTTTTATCCATTGCCTGCCCAGGCCTTCAATATCCAGCCCCTGTTTGCCCGCGAAATATATAAGCTGCTGCTCCAGCCTGGCCGGGCAGGACATGTTCAGGCAGCGAATGGCGGCTTCGTCATCTATGCGTGCAACAGGGCTCTGGCATGCCGGACACTTTTCCGGGAAAACAAACTCTTTTTGGGTACCGTCTCTTTCCCGGGTCTCCGGGCGGACTACTTCCGGGATAACGTCGCCTGCGCGCTGAACAAGGACCGTGTCCCCGACCTTGAGGTCCTTGGCTCGTATCTCGTTTTCATTATGCAGGCTGGCCCTTGAAACCACAACTCCGCCCAGGTTGAGGGGTTCGAGTATGGCTACCGGGGTCAGCACCCCGGTTCTTCCCACCTGCACCTGGATATCCTTGAGCTTAGTTCTGCCCTGCAGGGCCGGAAACTTAACGGCCATGGCCCACCTGGGAGCCCTGGAGGTAAAGCCCAGTCTTTGCTGCAGGCCTATATCGTTGACCTTGATAACCAGGCCGTCTATTTCAAAGTCGCTTTGTTCGCGACGGTCCAGCTGTTCTCTGTAGCATTCTTCCACTTCTGCCGGATCCCTGCAGATCCGCCCTCCCGGAACCACAGGCAGACCCAGTGCATTGAGTCCCCGGGCTATTTCCTCCTGGCTCTGCCAGCCGGCCCCGGACTTGAACCTGCTTATACCTGTACCGTAGGAAAAAAAATAAACAGGCCTGGAAGCTGTAATCCTGGAGTCAAGTTGACGCACAGACCCGGCTGCTGCGTTTCTGGGGTTGGCAAAGACCTTTTCCCCCTTCCGGGCTTTGTCCTCATTGAGACGGGTGAATTCCTGCCTGGGAATGACCACTTCGCCGCGCACCTCCAGGTATTCCGGAAAAAATTCGGTATAAAAAAGGGTCAGGGGCAGATTTCTGATGGTCCTGATATTGTCCGTGACATCCTCGCCAACGTACCCGTCCCCCCTGGTACTGGCGGCAACAAACAGTCCGTTTTCATAAATTATCTCCACCGCAAGTCCGTCCAGCTTTGGCTCCGCCCAGAAATACGGGTCCGCGTCCGGAATCTGCTTCTTGATTCTTTGAACAAACTCCCGGACCTCTTCCAGGGAAAAACTGTTGTCCAGACTGTACATGGGCAGGGAGTGCTCCCTGTGTTCGAACTGCCCTGCCGGCGGGGCACCGACTTTCATGGTGGGCGATCCGGAATGCTTAAGCCCGGGATGCTTTTCTTCCAGGTCTTTCAGCTCCGCCAGCATCCGGTCATATTCGACGTCGCTTATCAGCGGATCATCCAGGACATAATAATAATAATTATGCAGGTTGATTTCCCGGCGAAGCTCCTCCGCCCTGTGCTCAATATGTTCCTGATGCTGATTCATGCGAGGGTTTCCATCTCAAAATCCAGGTTTACATACTCCAAAAAGCCCAGATTCCCACACCCGAACACAGCCTTTTCCCACTCCCATACACCGATACTCCCATACCTGCATACTTCTTTCCCATGCCCCATGCTCCATGCCATCTTCCCCATGCCCCATGCTCCATGCCATCTTCCCCATGCCCTATGCCCCATGCCCTATGCTCAACAACGTATCTGTCCTTCACCCAGGACCACAAACTTGGTGCTGGTGAGTTCCCGCACTCCCATGGGTCCGTATGCGTGCAGCTTGGAGGTGGATATGCCTATTTCAGCTCCCAGTCCGAACTGTCCGCCATCATTGAACCTGGTGGAGGCGTTTACAAAGACCGCTGAAGCATCCACTTCCCGCATGAATCGCATGGAACTGGAATAGTCCCTGGTCAGGATAGCCTCGGAATGTCCTGATCCGTATTTATCTATATGCTCCTGGGCCTGGTCCTGGCTGTCTACAACCCGCACAGCCATGGTCAGGGACAGAAATTCACAGCCGAAGTCCTCAGGAGAAGCAGGCCTGGCAGCGTCTCCGAGAAGAGGCAGGGACCTCTCACAGGCCCTGTATTCCACCTGGTCACCTGCCAGCCTGTAGCTCAAACGGGGCAGAAAGTTTCCGGCAACGTCAGAGTGCACAAGCAGGCACTCCAGGGCGTTGCACACTCCGGGTCTTTGAACCTTGGCGTTCTGGATAATATCTACAGCTCGATCCAGGTCGGCGTCGTTGTGCACATAGATGTGGCATACTCCCTTGTAATGCTTGAGCACGGGCATGGTCGCATCCTGGACCACGGCACGGATAAGCCCCTCACCACCCCTGGGGATGACCACGTCTATGCAGTCGTCCTGCTTGAGCATTATGCGTACCGCTTCCCGGTCAGTGGAGGGCAGGCAGCAGACTCCGCTTTCTGGCAACCCGCTCTGGGCCAGAGCTGTGGATATAAGCCCGGCCAGAGCCTCATTGGAATTGGCCGCCTCGGATCCGCCCCTTAAAATTATGGCATTGCCCGCCTTGAGGCACAATATAGCCGCGTCAATGGTGACATTGGGCCTGGATTCATAAATAATGGCCACCACGCCTAAGGGGATGCGCATCCTGCCCACAGTAATACCACTGGGTCTTTTGTGCATGGACTCGATTTCTCCTACGGGATCATGCATGGCAGCCACTTCCCTGCAGGCTCCGGCCATGGATTTTACGGCGCCGGAATCGAGTTTGAGCCTCTCCACCCTGGCTTTGTCCAACCCCCTTGTTTCCGCCTCCTGGATATCTTTGATATTGGCCTCAAAGATTTTTGCGCTATTTTGCTCCAGCAAATCCGCCAGTATTTCCAGGGCCCTGTTTTTCTTTTCCGAGTCCGCCCTGGCCATAAGCCTGCCGGCATCCCGGGCCTTGCGGGAAACATCTTTGACCTGTTGCTCCAAACTCATTTAAACCTCCAGATATCAAGGATTTGTGTCAGTATCTCTGCACAAGGAGGACTCCCAGAATCAGGAATATGACCCCGAGAACCCGTCCCATGTTTACTGGCTGTACAGGATAGCCGATAAGACCGTAATGGTCCAGAATAATAGAAGCGGTCATCTGGGCCGTGATCAGTGAAGCCAGAAGGGTTACTGCCCCAAGCTTGGGAGCCAGAATAATTGTGGTGGTCACAAAAAAAGCCCCTAGCAGACCTCCGGTCCACATCCAGAGGGGGAGCTTGCCCCAGAGCGACATAGCCGGTGCAGGGATGCGAAGCATGATGCAAAGCAGGATCAGGAATGCAGCACCCACTGTAAAGGATACTGCTGCGGCCATGATGGGGCTTTTGATCTGGGCTCCCAGCAACGCGTTGATGCCGGCCTGCACCGGCATCATTATACCGGCTGCCAGGGCTAGTAAAATATACAGAAATTTCACAATCAGCCCCGCTTAATTCAAAAGAAAAAAACGGTCAAATTCTTTATAGTTACCCTTTATGCTGCACAGCCGCCGGATAATGTTTAATTCATGGTAATATTTAAGCCCTTTTCAAAGATAAAACTCTTCTTTATCGTTCCCACGCTCTGCGTGGGAACGTTTTTCGATCCGGCACTCACTTTTGACAATGGAGAAGTACCAGGTAAATAATAGTATTCAAAAGTGAGTGCTGGATAAGACAACGTACAGGTTATTATTACTTATTTCCTTATCCCAGGCCTGAGAAATTTTTACAGGATCATCCAGCAAGCCTGTGTTATCCTGATCCCTGTCGCGGTATTCCAGGTACTGGGGAATTGCTATCATAAGCAAAAAAGCAATCAGGGCCAGAACAACAACAAATCCCAGAAAGGAAAAACCTTCCTGCTTCCTTGAAAAAAACATACCAGTACTCCCTGCCTGATATTTAAAGAAAATTCACAGCCTCTCGCCATGAAAATGCTTTTGCCGGGGTCGGCGTCAGTATCGGTTCAAAACTGACTGAATGAATGCTTTTTTTCACCTGTTCAGTCAAGTTAAATATCCCGCCGTCCCGGATACCCTGCGTAGTAACCCTTCAGGGGGGAGATATGCCGATTTACCTGTCTGCCAGGCGGGTAATGCCTTGCTGGGGATATTTATTCTTCAAAACCGTGTGTGCGGAACACCCGCCTGCCCGCTAAAATTCCGCAGGACAGCAAAGCGTATTTTTTGTCGGGTGTGAAGCCTGAAGGCTTCCCGTGCCTAAGAAGATTTTTTTGGCACGGGCAACTTCGTTGCTCACGGGCGGCTTTGCCGCTCACGGCTGGGGAGTATGCCTCAAGTCTATTCTCGGTAGCAATTGCTGGTACCCCCTGAATGGTTACCCTGCGTATAAGGGGATGCAGAACCTTTTTTGAGGATTTTATTCTTGAGCCCCGTTTTCACCCTTTATCTTTTTTACCAGCCTGGGCAGATATAGGGAAAAAGCAAACAGGACCACGGATAGAAATACCTGCCAGGAAAGAAGCCCGCTCCATTCCCCGGACAGCCATACATCGCGCAGCGTACCGATAAAGAAAGTAAAAATAAATGTCCCCACGACTATTCCAAAGGCGGTGCCGAAGAAATAATCCCAGAACCTGACCCTGGTCAGGCCCATCCCGAAGTTCATGGGGGTGAAAGGAAAGTAGATCAGGCGCAGATAGAGTACAGTTGCAAAGCCGTTTCTCTCTATAGCCTCGTCGTATTTCTTAAGCCTGTCGCCTATAAGGGAGGCGGCAAATTCCCGGCCCAGGGTGCGCCCGATAAAAAATGCGGTGCTGGCCCCCAGCATGGCCCCGATCCAGACGAAGACAAAGCCCACGTAAGGACCGAACAGGGCTGCTCCCACACCAGCCAAAAGAGTTCCCGGAACAAACAGGCACACCCCGATGGCGTATAAAAGACTGAATACGGCCGGGGCCCACCATCCGATATCCTCCAGAAAGGCCACCAGGGTTTCCTGGGTGAAGTATTCCCGCAGCTGGGTGAACTGAACAGAATAAACAGCCGCAACGATAAACAGCAAAAGAGCCAGGATCTTTAATATAGCCCCGCGCCCGGGGCCTTTTCTGGTGGATCCGTTTTGTTCCGCCATTTCTGTACTCCCTTGATTTTTTACAGCCGGGCAGGGCCTCAGCTTCCGAACATGCGTCCCAGAAAACCCTTTTTCTCCGGGGGCTGAAGCCCCAGGTGACGGCAGATGGCCTCTTCCACTGTGTACTCATCCACGTTGGCCCCTTCCACAACCACCTCGTCGCCTACCATCACTGCCGGAGCCACAGGCAGGTCCTGCTCAAAGTATTCATCGGTATGGTATTCCTGCATGGGCTTGGAAACCGTCTCTATTTCCACATCGTATTTTTCGCCCAGCCTGGGCATCATCTTCAGAAAATTCTTTCAGGGCTTGCCCCTGGGCTCATTGAGGAAAAACATGACCTTGAGCATAATCACTCCTTCTCTGTTTTCTGTAAAGCATTGTGCATAAGTCCAAGGAATTCGCCGGGCGGAATGAAGTCCACCACACGCAGATCCTCCATCTCCTGCCCTTCAGGGGTGAGAAATATTACCGTGGGGACTCCGCGCACCTCGTACTCAGCCACAAGCCTTTCATGAAGTTCCACTCCCCCGCGCGTCATGTCCACCTTGATGGTGATAAACTCCCGGGAAAGCTCAACTACATCCTGATCCTGAAACGTTACATTCTCTAACTGTCTGCACGGTGCGCACCAGTCAGCATAAAAGTCCAGCATCACCGGTTTGTTTTCTTCCCCGGCCTGTTCCAGAAGCGCCTCGGAATAATCATCCCAGGCCACTCCGGGTCCCTGCAGGGCGTAGGACCCGGCAATGAAGACCGCCAGAGTCATGCCCACCAGGAGAACAGCGGATTTCATCCAGACAAAAGCCCTGAACCCGGCCTGAGTCTTGTCCAGAACGCCCAGATGAAGGGCTGCGGCCAGAAAAACAGCAGCCATGACAAAGGTCCCGGCGGGATCTCCCAGCAGCGGTTTGAGAAAATAAACAGCCATGCCCACCAGGATCCAGCCCAGAAGTTTTCTGACCCAGATCATCCATTCACCGGAGCGGGGCAGGCTCTGCAGCTTGCCGGAGAATACCGCCAGAAAGAACAGCGGGACCCCCAGACCAAGGCTCAGGGTGAAAAAGACGGCAAATCCCAGAAGCGGGCTGCCCATGGTAGCCACCCAGGCCAGCAGCCCCAGGACAAAGGGGCCTATGCAGGGCGCGGCCACCACGCCGATGGTCAATCCCATGAACAGGCTGCCGAAATATCCGCCGAATGACCTGGAAGCGGCCTGGTTTAGAGACGCCGGGAGTCGCAGTTCCCAGAATCCGAACATGCTCAGGGCGAAGATAAGCAGAACCAGGGCAATGCCGGCCAGCACTAAGGGGTTTTGCAGCAGTCCGCCTATAAGCCCGCCGGTCAGGGCTGCGGCCACTCCCAGGATGGAGTTGGTTGTAGCCAGGCCCAGGATGTAAAGCCCGCCGTGGATCAGCAGCCTGCCCCGGCCCTGACCGCCCATGCCCCCGAAGAAGGATACGGTGATGGGGATGAGGGGATAGACGCAGGGTGTCAGGTTCAGGGCCAGACCACCGGCAAAGACCGCTGCCAGGGTGCCGAAAAGGGCCAGGCCTTCCAGAGTGCCTGGGCCTTCAGCCTCAAGGGGTGTGGCCGGAGCTTCAGCCGGGAGGCTGTGCACGGGATAGCCTTCTTCTTCCCAGGCCTCGAAGCCCTTGGGGTCACGGTAGACGTTTTCATAACCAAGACTTACGGCCACCCGGGCCGCGGAGTCGCTTACGACTCAGTCCATGCCGTCTCAGTAGAAGACCAGGGCCGTCTCCTTGTCCCTGGCATGCTGGCTTAAAAAGTCGCGCAGGTCACCTCTTTTCATCCACCGGTCCCAGAACCAGGGCTGCATGAAAAAGTTTTCTGCATTTTCAACGTGTCCCAGGCGGTATTCCCATTCCTGCCTGGTATCCACTATCACCAGGTCCTCGACTTCCTGGTGCATTTTATAAAGCTCTTCAGTGGTAAGAATTTGATACCCGCCTGCTTCAGCTTCTTCATGCACTTCTTCCCAGGTTGCATCTTCGAATTCAATTTCCAGATTTGTAAGCCACAAGGCTGTTCCGGAAATCACCAGAGACAGTACCATGAGAACAATAATGCGCCTGGGGCTCATAACTCCTCCACGTTTTGAAATTGCAGGATATGCTGCTTGGGCTTTTAGATCTTGCCTTCCTGCTCAAGCTTGGCCTTCAAAAACTGGGCTCCGGCCATGCTCAGTCCCAGTTTCTCCGCCATCAGGGCGGCATCTGAGCTTTGTGACTTTTCTGCCTGCCTGACAAACTCCTTTTCCAGCTCTTCCAGCCAGTCCTCGAAAAGAGGCAGGAGTTCCGGCTCGGCAATACTGTTCAAGGCCCGGGACCTGGAGATCCTGTCCACCAGGCTCTGACACATATGCGTTGGATCGACACCTTCGTCCAGGCATTTGGCCATTCACAGATGCACCATGCTGGAGATCTTGTCCTCATCTCCTTTTTCCAGAAGTGCCAGGACAAACCTTACCCTCTGCTCGTCTTCCAGCCTGGATAAAACCTCCCGCAGAGCACCGGAAAAGGCGTCCAGGGCCTCTTCAGGCTCCAGATTCAGGACCAGGTCCAGGATGTTTTTTTTCAGGGCTTCAGTATCTGCACTCATAAATGTATCCTTTCTAAAGATTGCTGCGCTTATCCAGAACCAGCTGAGCCAGCTGTTCAAGTTGATCAAGAACATCTAACACCCTGGGGTCGTTTAAGCTGTAGTAGACAAAAGGCCCCTGCCTTTCCACAATAACCAGCAAAAGCCTTTTGAGTTCACGCAGGTGATGAGAGACAAGGGGCTGGGATAGATCCAGCTGCTCCACAAGGGCGCTCACCGACTGCCTTTCACTTCCCAGACACCTGAGAATGCGCAGGCGGTTGGCATCTCCCAGAGCCTTGGCCAGCTGGGCGGCATTTTGCAGGCTTTCCCTGGGCTGGTTGTTTTTAGAATCAGTCACTTCATAGGCCTCTTACATCTGTTGTATAAACATATAAATTGTTGTTTATATCATGTCAAATATTATTTTCTCGTAACTACTCGCCACCTGCAAAAGCTGAACAATCTAAGCGTCAAGCTGCATGATCCGGGGGCTTTGCAAACAGGGCGTAAACTGTCTGAACGACGTAGGAAGCGTTAATCAAAACCGTTCAACACCGAACTTGATTCAAAGCATATTATAGGAAATATCCTGGCAATCAAACGCGTGTATAGGTTTTGATTTACGCTTCCTTGGAGTGAGTTTTTACGTCCTGTTTGCAAAGTTTCCGGACCATGTTGAATAGTTGCTTTTTCTCATGACAACTCACCATGGCTATGTTTTGGGAGGTCAGCAAATCAGAGGTCTGTCAAGCGCCCTGCCACGCGCCTCGCGTGGTTCGCGTAGTTCGCGTAACAAAATGATTTTTTGCAGTCACATCATGTATGGGCAGTCAGTGACTTACTCCTGAAACCCTGTCACAAAAAACAAGAAAAATTTGAGCCATGACGGGGGTTCATCGCTTGGCACTGGGACTGTGCCTCACTTATTTTTTTAAGAAAAAGACTACTGCCCACAGATCACACAGATTGACACAGATAAGAGAGGTCTTTTATGTGCATACCAGGAATGAAGAACCTGGTATGCACATGGTCTCCACCGCATCCGCGGTAGATACCGGGGAGTAATCTTCCCCCGCGCAAGCGGCTGATGCCTTTTCCTTGCGGGTTCTTATTCCCGCAAGGAAAAAAATGCTTCTTCAATCTCTTTTATCTGTGCCTGCCACGCGCCTCGCGTGGTCAATCTGTGTGATCTGTGGGCCAAAACTCTTTTCTTATCTAGGTTGTGGGCAAAGCCCGCGTTAAAAGTTTTTACTTCCCTACTTTCATACTTCCATACGCCCCTACTCCCATACGCCCACACTCCCCTACTTCCACCAAAAAAGCTCCGGCAGCTACTCCTGCTTTCTCAACCCTTTGATATATTTAATTGCCGAGCGGGCGGCGATGGCGCCTTCACCCACTGCCACGCTGATCTGCAGAAAACGGCCCACGCAATCACCGGCGGCAAAGACACCCGGCACGTTGGTTTTTTGTTCATGATCAGCTTCTATAAAATTCTTTTGGGTGGTTATGCCTAAGGAATAAGCAAAATCCAGAGAAGAAGCCTCACCCATGGCTACAAACAGACCGTCCACATCCAGGGTGGTTCCGTCTTCAAAGTGTGCCTTTTCCAGAAACTGCTCCCCTTCCAGGTTCTGGATTTTGCCCTTCATGATCTCGATGTCCAGTTCCTGGAGATGCTGCATATAATTTTCAGGTATTTCAGGTTCCTTGCCCTGGGTGCAGATGCTTACATAAGGAGTGTACTCCTTCAGCTCAATGGCCTGGTTGGCTGCAAAGACTCCCTCTCCAACCACTACGACCTTTTTGCCCTTGAAAAAGAATCCGTCGCAACTGACGCAGTACGAAACCCCTTTACCCTCATATTCGGAGATATTTTTTATACCCGGTCTGACCCGGCTGACGCCTGTGGCCAGAATAACCGTCCGGGCCTGATATTCGCCGTAGTCGGTCTTGATCTTGAAGGTCATATCCGGCTGCATGTGAATGGCCAGGACCTTTTCGCAGCTGAGCTGCGTGCCGTATTTGGCAGCGTGCTCACATCCCAGCTCTATAAGTTCGTTGCCCTTGATACCTGCGGGAAAGCCGAAGTAATTGTCTATATCATAGTCTCCGGCCACCTTTGGGGCGCACCCGATAATAAGGGTATCCAGCCCGGCCCTGGAAGTGTAGATGGCCGCGGAGAGTCCGGCCGGTCCCTGTCCGATTATGGCCACATCCTTTACTGACATTTAAAACTCCTTCATTGAAAGATTGCACGGACTTACGTTTATGCGTTGCCATAAACATATAAATGACTGCTTATCTGCTGTCAACCACATCATGGCCGATGGAAAAACGTCAACTGCTCAAAAATCTCGGCGGCAAAAGAGCCAGTCCCCGGAGGTAAGCATTCAGGGGGTTCCCGGTGGTGGCTGATGGCACAAGGCCAGGGGACTGTCCCCGCTAAGTTTTAATTATGCAGTTTAACAAAATTTCGCGACTGAACTTTTTGTACTTGTGCAGGAAAAGTGTCGCGGGGACTTTCCCCCTGGCCGGTATCTGCCTCTTGAATGGTTACCCCCGGAGGCCAATCATAAGTTTCGCTGTAGTGCTAAGCAGATACAGATTATTTAAGCTGAACTACTCTGGGTATCAAGTTTTGAATCAGGTACTATTAGAAAAGCGTCTTCAAAATTGTCCTGATTATCTAATATCATCCCCGCACCCCGTATTACCGCAGTAAAAGGGTCATCATCTGAAATAACCTTTAATGATGTCTGCTGGGCGATGAAATGGTTCATTCCGTTTAGCAGGGACCCTCCACCAGTTAAGTGTATGCCGTTTTTTAAAATATCCCCTGCTATACTGGGAGGAGTGACTGACAATACTTCTATTATATTCTGGGCAATGGTATCCAGAGAATTCTGAATCGCATCTGTAACCTCATGGCTGTTCAGTGTTATGGATTTCGGAGTGTTCTTTATCAAACATTTTCCTTGAACCTCCATGGCCAAATCATCATTTACAAAGACAGCTCTTCCTATTTCACATTTTATTTTTTCAGACATAATTTCACCAATCAAGAGGCGATGATTTTCCCGCATGTGCCTCTGAATCGCTTCATTTATATCATCTCCTGCCACTTTTATCGACTTATAAACAACCAGGGAAGACAAGGATATTACACCCATCTCCGTAGTTCCTCCTCCGATGTCAACAATCATACTGCCTTCAGCTTCCGCAGTAGGCAGTCCAGCGCCTATTGCTGCTGCCATAAGTTCATTAACTAATCTGACTTTTTTCGCCCCCATCAATCGAATTGCTTCACTTATAGCACGTTTATCCAGTTGAGTAATTTCTAAGGGAACCCCTACGATAATAAATGGCTTGAAAAGACTTTTTCCAGGGAGCACCTGTCGTATAAAACTGTTGATCATTATCTGGGTAACCTCAAAGTCTGAGATTACTCCATGACTCAAGGCATGCATTGAAATGGCATTAGGGTGAGTCCGGCCTGAAAAATCTCTGGCTTTTTGTCCTATGGCAAGAACCTCTTTACGGCGTTTATCCAGCAATACCACAGAGGGCTCATTCAGAACAATTCCGTCCCCGCGACTGTATATCAGAGTATTGGTTGTGCCCAGATCAATTGCAAGCTCTCTTCTAAAAAACATGTGACGTCACCCGCTTATTTATGAAATCACAACGAAATGTTACCGCCTATAACCTGCACTTTCCTTAAATCATTTCACTTTGTCTACAATAATTTATATTACTGAATAATATCAAAAAAAACAGGGTGTTAATTGCAAAATGCACCTTGCATGGAGGCAGATTTTACACTTTGCGTCAAGCGCTATATGTAAAACAAAGCGTAACCATTCAGGGGGGCCTCGGAGTTGATTACCGGCACAAGGCAGCCCCCTGAATGGTTACAACAAAGCTTCAGCAGCCAGGCGGCAAAGGGGGCTTGACCTCCTCGGCTACCATCAGACAGAAATCTTTATGGAGTCTGCAGTATGAAAAATCTGAATATTTTGATCACCGGCAGTCCTGGCACCGGCAAAACCACCCTGGTCAGGAGCCTTTGTCACAGCCTGAAGGATTTTAATCCGGCCGGATTCTACACCCAGGAGATCCGGGAGAAAGGAAAGCGGCTGGGGTTTGAACTGGTAAGCCTGGATGGTCCCGGGATGATCCTGGCTCATACCGATTTGCCCGGTGATTTCCAGGTGGGCAGATACGGGGTGGATGTGTCCGGCTTTGACAGATTTTTAAAGCGACTTAGACTTGATAACACCCAGACAGGACTTATAGTAATCGACGAGATTGGAAAGATGGAGTGCTTTTCTGACAATTTCGCCGCACTTGTCTATACAGCCCTGGACTCCCCCATACCAGTGCTGGCAACCGTCGCAGCCAAAGGGGGAGGATTGATTACCGCAGTCAAAAAGAGGCCCGATGTAGAGGTTGTTGAACTTACCCTGCACAACAGAAATGAGCTTGCGCCAGAGCTGGAAAGACGGATCAGGAATTTTCTGTCATGAAGTTTTCGCCCATACAGGTTATAGTTCCGGTAAAAATCACCAAGCCTTCAAAGCTGTTAATCTGGAGGCTTTATCAATGTTTGCAGGTGGATGACATTGGCTTCCAGGGAAATTATTTTTGATGAGTTTTTACAAAGGGTCTGCCCTCCAAGAGATCTGGACTGGCGCAAGTACAGGCGTGCCAGCCGTCGCAATGTGCTCCGGCGTATTTACCAGCTGGGACTTGGAGGTTTTTCCGAGTATGCTGACTACATAGATTCTCACCCCCTGGAAGCAGCCTTCCTGCCCAACCTGCTCAATGTCACTGTAAGCCGATTTTTCCGGGAGAAAGAACTCTGGGATCACCTGGCTGCCGATGTACTTCCGGCCATGGCTGCTGCACATCCTGCCAGCCGGCCGCTGCAAGTGCTGCATATCGGATGCTGCAACGGCGAGGAGCCTTACTCCATGGCCCTTTTGTGGAAAAATGAAATAGAACCGGTTTTTCTAAGGACGAGCATTTCAATTACCGCCCTGGACATTGATCAGGCGTGTCTGGACCGGGCCAGTAAAGGCTGGTACCCACGTAAGACCCTGCGCGAAGTCCCGGTCGAACTGCAGAGAAAATGGTTTGAGCCGGAAATGGAGGGTTTCCGGCTGCACAAAAGAATCAGGCACATGGTCAATTTCACAAAGCTGGACCTGTTGAAAGACCATCTGCCCGGGAAGCAGGATATGGTATTCTGCAGATACCTGGTCTTTACATATTTCCAGGGTAAAAGGCGCAGGGAAATGGCCCGCAAAATTTCAGAGTGCATAAATCCCGAAGGGCTGCTTATTCTGGGCCGGAAAGAATCCATCGAACCGCAGGAACAGGACCTGTTTACTCCTGTCTCCCAGAACTTGAAGATATACAAAAATGAACGATGAGTATCTGTTTAGCGCTTTGCATGTGGCATGGGGACTGGCTCTTCCGGGACCCACTTGTCCCAAAAAATGAGATGTTTTAAGCACAAAATGATGCTCAAGTGGGTCCCGGAGTGCCTGTCCCCTGCTTTCCTTAAAAGCGCTAAACAGGTACAACGATGATAACCCTTGAAGTAACCATTCAGGGGGTTCCTCGGTGGTGATTACTTGCACAAGGCCCTGGGGACTGTCCCCCGCTAAGTACTAACTGTGCAATCTCACAAAACTTCGCGCATGTACTTTTTGTATTGTGCTGAAAAAGGTGTCGCGGGGACTGTCCCCGGGCCGCTTGAGGCATCCCCTGAATGGTTACCCCTTGAAGAGCAACTATCTCAAAGAATTACCAACCATGATGTGACTGCAAAAAGTCATTTTTGCAGTCACATCTTTTATGCTCCCTGCCCTGATTTTAAGCCTTCTCTGCCAGCACCCCCTTTGAAAAGCCCGGCACAACCCTAAAGACACGGGAAAGACATCCGATTAAGTAACCATTCAGGGGGGCAGGTACCGGCCAGGGGGACAGTCCCCTGGCCTAATGCCATGAGTCACCACCTGCGACCCCCTGAATGGTTACATCGATATTATCATGGGAATGGAAAACATGCAGGGCTGTTTCTGCTGCCTGGAGCCGGTCCACACGTCAGCTCTGAAAATTATTGGGAAAAGCATTTTTTAACCTTGAAAATTGTGAAAAAATATGCAAGCAACCTTTTCAAGACTTTCCACTACACGCTCTTGTTCTGCTTCCTGACAAGCTGATTTTCTGCTTCAGTCCGTATTCGAAACGCCACGAAAACAGATCTAGTCCTGAATTAATCCGCCGGGACAAGCTGCAGCCGGACTGGACAACAGGTCTTAACCTGCAGCCTGAATGATAACTCCGGCACAAGACAAATTGTTTGTTCAGTTTTTCCCGATAAGGAGGAGGCCATGAAATACATGCTGGTTCTGGTATCGGCTGCAATGGTTTTATTTTTGGGGCTTGGACTGTCCCTGGGGGATACCTTTGAAAAGGAGTATGTCGGTTCTGATGCCTGCATGGACTGCCATATTGAGGAATATGAAAACTTCATGGAGTACGCCTCCAAATCCAACTCCGATGAAAATGTCCAGCTTATGCTGGATAAGCTTACCCCTGATGAGCAGCGTGAATGCTACGAGTGTCACACTACCGGCTACGGTGAACCTGGAGGTTTTATCAGCTTCGAGGACACCCCGGAACTGGGACACGCCGGATGCGAGGTCTGTCACGGCCCCGGCTCGGAACATGCCTTCACCGGTGATCCACACCTCATAGAAGCTGACCTGAATATCGAAGAACATTGCGCTCCCTGCCATGATGATGAACGGGTCCGCAACATCAATTACAAACCCCTGCTCTATTCAGGGGCGCATTAAGCCCCAGCAAGCGTCAACTCTTTATTTTTGAAGATGCTGGCGAGTAAATCCCGGGGCCAGTTCAAAACCATAAAACAATCAGGAAGGCCGGAAATGAAATTTGTGAATATTTTTTCAAGATCCATCCTGCTCAAGGTGGTGGTCCTGGTAGTACTGCTGGCCATCGTGGTATTCACCCTGCTTATCCTGGTCAATTCTTACTGGCAAAGAGCTGACACCATGAGCCAGATTGAAAGCCAGGGATACCGCACCACTGACCTCGTGGAACTGAACATAGAAGAGCCCATGCTTATCGGAGACAATGAAGGCACCCATCAGCAGTTCGCCCGCATTGACGATCTCTACGATGATCTAAACGTATATCTTACCGATTTCCGGGGCAATATCACCTACTCCACCAGCGAAGACAATCTCCGCATGGACATGGATGAAGTACATCCTGAACCGGATGTACACCAGGTGGTATTTGACAGCCTGGACCGTGAAACTGAAGAATCAGCCATGGTGACCGCCGGCGGCACAACATACTTCATGACTGTACGTTCCATCCCCAACGAACCGGAGTGCTACCACTGTCATGGGAGTTCCCAGCCCATCCTGGGCAGTATGCTGGTCATGCAGGATATTGACCCTGACCTGGCCCTGCTGCAAAGACATCAGATCCAGAACGCTCTTCTGGGCCTGGGCTGTCTACTGATCCTGGTATTTTCCATGGTATATTTCCTGAGAAAAACTGTTATAAACCGCATAACATATCTGCATGACATGGAAACCCGGGTGAGCAAGGGAGAGCTGGACCTGGAATTTCAGGATCTCGGGGAGGATGAGCTGGGCCGGCTGAACCAGGGATTCAAGGAAATGGTGCAAAACCTGAAACAAAAGATAAGTGAATCCCAGGAAAAAACTCGAATGGCCGAGGAGCAGACCAGAGAAGCCAACCTGGCCATGGAAGAAGCGGCCGAGGCCAGGGATGCTGCAGAAGAAAGAGAAAGGAGCCTGCAGGAAGCAGCAGCCCAGGTTCAAAGCATAACCAGTGAACTGACCCAGTTCACCGAACAGCTGGCCTCCCAGGTGGAACAGGCCAGCCGGGGCGCTGAGGAACAGAGCAGGCGCACCACTGAAACAGCCACTTCCATGGAGGAGATGAACGCCACGGTTTTAGAGGTGGCCCAGAATGCTTCCAGATCGGCTGAAGAATCCACCCAGGCTCAGGAAACCGCCAGGTCCGGAGAAAAAACAGTGCATGAGGCTGTCAAGGCCATTGCAACAGTGCAGCGCAACGCCCTGGGACTGAAAAAACAGATTGTTACCCTGGGAGAGCATGCCGAGGGCATAGGCAAGATAATGAACGTGATAGATGACATAGCTGACCAGACCAACCTTCTGGCATTAAATGCAGCCATTGAAGCCGCGCGGGCAGGAGACGCCGGGCGTGGGTTCGCCGTTGTGGCCGACGAGGTGCGCAAACTGGCTGAGAAAACCATGAAGGCCACCCAGGAGGTCAGTCAATACATTTCCAATATTCAGGAAGAAGTCCACAAGAACATGGACAGCGTCGATAACACAGTAGAATCAGTAAAGGGAGCCACCAAGCAGGCCAATGAATCCGGTAAGCAGCTGAGCCAGATAGTGAAGCTTGTTAAACGGGCCAATGAACAGGTTCAGGCCATTGCAACGGCCACAGAGGAGCAGTCCACGGCCAGCGAGGAGATCAACAAGAATATTGAAGAAATAAACCGCATATCCAAGGAAACCGCTGGAGTGATGAACCAGTCAGCGCAGGCCATAACCGATCTGAACAAGCAGACCCAGAAACTGCAGAGCCTGGTGGACAAACTCCAAAAAAGCTCGCAGAATAACTGACCCTCTATCATTCAGGCTTGTAAAAACGGGTCTGCAGTGGCTCTCTGCAGACCCGTATTCCACCCAGCATCATACCAGAAGTACAAACCCCAGAAGCAGACCGCCTATAAGACCTGCATTGGCGGCATGTGCGTGCATGCTGGTGGACTGCGGGATAAGCTCATCACTTACAATATAGATCATTGCTCCGGCTGCAAATGCCAGGCCTCCGGAAATAAACATCTCCGAAATCCCGAAAACAAGCAGCCCCAGTGCTGCACCCACAACGGTCATAAGCCCTGCTCCCAGGGTAAACAAAAACACTTTCAGATTGGAAAGTCCGCCTGCCTTCAGCGGCCCTGCCACAGCGAGTCCCTCGGGTATATTGTGCAGCCCGATGGCCACAGCGATGATCAAGCCCAGTTCCGGGCTGGACTCAATACCGGCTCCTATGGCCAGGCCTTCAGGAATATTGTGCATGGAAATGCCGATGAAAATCAGATAGCCGGTGCGCAGCATTGTGCTTCTTCTAATGCCGAGACGTTCCGGGTTTTCCACCTCCAGGTGTTCACTGTCAGACAGGTGGGCATGGGGCATTAATCTGTCCAGGAGATACATAATGAGACACCCCAGCAGAAAACCTGTCACCAGCACAGTCATGGAGCCAAGTTCAAGTGCTTCCGGCATTAGCTCGAAAACGGAAACTGCCAGCATGACTCCGCCGGCAAATCCCAGCAGGGCGGCCATGGTTCTCTTGCCAGGCGGCCCCATAAACATGAGAGCCAAAGCCCCCAGGGCAGTGGAGGACCCCGCCAGTATGCTGTAAATCAATGCCTGCAATGGATTATTTGAATAGAGTTTAAGGGTTGAACGCTGATGTCTGTCATAGACCAAAAAGATCATTAAACCGGAGTTTATGCAAGCACAACCATTTTACTTGCGCCTGTGCACGGAAAACCCTGCCTCCCTGAGCATGCTGCGCAGGTTGAGCATGTGTGCTGAACCAACGAATACAGCGCAGCCGCCCTTCTCCAGAAACGGGAGCATGCGACTTAAAAAGCGCTCATCACGGCGGTTGATGACCATTTCAGTCCTGGATGGAAACTCTGCACTGGTTCCAAACATCCTGTCCAGTTCTCCCTTGAGATAACCGGTCTCATATCTCTTCTTAAGCCCTGACCAGTTATGGCAGTCCCTGAAAAACCGGACAATTCTGTCCACAGGAATACTGTCCAGTGTGCGCAGCTGCTCGGAGATGGTTTCCATGCCCAGAACGTATCTGCCCATTTCCTGAGCTGTATCCCAGGCCTCCCTGTCCACTGACTGCTCCCAGCCATGGCGTCTGAGAAACGAGGACCACATGGTGAAAAAGGCCAGCCAGGGCTTAGTGTAAGCCAGGTAATAGCGTACGTCAGGGCCGTTTTCCAGGGACATGTTCAATAGACGGCTCCAGAAGTTGCGGCCGAGCACTACTTTTTCGAGATTTTTGATCTCTGAATCCGTGAGCATGGAGGACAGCCTGGGGGTATCCGGGTCCGGATTCTTGCCGAAATCGGCTATGATATCCATGCTTACCTGGTCCAGGGGGCCTTCGCAAAGCACTGTATCCACCTCCTGGAAAAGCCTGCGCATGTCCAGCCGGAAACTGTAGGGATAAAAATGCGCGGCCCCGGCAATCCAGCTTCTGCGTCCGTTTTTTTCCAACTCCCAGATCATGGCCAGCCTGCGCTGCTCTGGAAGGTTCAAAAAAAACTTGAACTTGTCCTCCATGAAAGGAACAGGGTGCACTTTCGACTCTTTATGCGCTTCCGGCTTTTCCTCCCAGGCGGCAAACTCGAAGGGCCAGTGGGCGGTTCCGCCCCACTTCACCTTAAAACGCCTGATGCCTGGATTTACCCCAAGACCCAGATGAATGAATTCCTTTCCCCTGTCCCGGGACAGCTCGATCATTTCCCGAAAGAGCAGGTCGGTTGCGTAAGGGACATAATTGATGCGGGAATGCGCCCCGATAAGATAGCTGACAAAACGCTTTGGACCGGGATCCAGAAGCAGACAGGCGGCAAGATTGCCGTTTTCATCCCAGGCATTGAGAAGGAAAAGCTCCGGGACACCGGCCAGCACATGGACGGTACGCTGGTACATATTGCGTACCCTGGCAGGAAGAGTACGGTTATGAACAAATTCCTTCCAAAGTTCCTCATGAGCCGGAGTAAACTCCCTGCCCTGCTCCACCTCCAGGGACCTGGAGGCCTTCTGTGCAAGGCGCAGAAGGCGGGACTGCACCCTGCTTTCCACCGGCAGGATATAGTAAAAGTCCTGCTCCACGCAATGCCCGGAGAGATCTTCCGGAAGAGCAGGACTCACTGACCAGCACCTGGCGGGCCTGATTCGCTTTATGCTTTCCCGCAGGGCTTCTGAAAAGCTTTGAGGGTGATAAGGCCCTGTTAATGGATATCCAACGGCCATCAACCAGTCCCCGCCGGCCAGGAAAAGATGGTCCCGGACAATAAAAGGTTCCCCGCAGGACATGGCCCGCATGAAACGTGCAGAATGCTCAGGCACATAACCATGTTCAAGAACCCGGGAAAATTCCGGAAGTCCCAGGGTGCCCAGAGAAAATTCATTGCATACTTCAGAAACGGGTTTATTCTTCATCCCGGCAACAATGCACAAGCTTTAAGCGTTGTCAAGAATGCTTTTCACCGGCATAAGAAGCATTTCTTTACTCCTTGACACCCCCCATCACCATTGACTAACTATAATGTATGATCCAATCCATATATACGAGTCTTTCAGGTTTAAAAACGGGTATCAGTTCAGCGCTTTTAAAAAAAGCAGGCGACAGGTCCCCCGTGCTTGTTTTTGCCACAGGAGATTTCAGCATATTTGAATAATAAGTGCGGGGAGAGCCGGTCCCATGCCAAATCCAAAGCTCTGACATGATACAAAAAAGCAACTTGTATTTATACGCACAGGGAGGTGATTTATGCAGATTTACCTGGTTCAGCACGGAAAAAGCAGGCCCAAGGACCAGGACCCTGATCAGAGCCTTTCTCCAGAGGGTGAAAAAGAAGTCCGCCGCATTGCTGAAACTGCCGGGGACTATCGGGTTCCTGTCCAGGGCATTCTGCACAGCGGCAAAAAAAGAGCAGAACAGACCGCACGGATAATGTCCGGCACCCTGAATCCGGCAATAAGCATAGAAGCAGCCCAGGGACTGGGCCCCCTTGACGATGTCCAGGCCTGGAAAGATAAACTGGAAGAGCTTAACCACTTTATGCTGGTGGGACACCTTCCCTTCATGCAGCGGCTGGCTTCACTTCTGGTGAACGGAGACCAGGACAACCAAGTGATAAAGTTCCAAAACGGCGGAATTATCTGCCTGGAAAAAGAACAGGGATGGCATATCAAATGGACCTTGATGCCCAGTATTGACTGAAAACCAAAAAAGAGAGGGTTTATGCAGGAAATAAAGATAACCCGTAATCCCCCCCGGGAAGAACTGGAAAAAATGGGGGTCTGGCAGTGGCCCACTTGGGGAGAAAAGGAATCAGAATTCCCTTGGCACTATGATCAGCAGGAAACATGCTACATCGTGGAAGGAGAGGTTGAGGTGACCCCGGAGGACGGAGAGCCTGTGGTCATCAAGGCCGGCGATCTGGTGACCTTTCCCAGGGGCATGTCCTGCACCTGGAAAATTAACAGGGCCGTAAGCAAGCATTACCGTATGGAATAAACGTTGAGCAGTGCCCGCCAGTTTTCGACTGCAGCTGTTTTTGTCATTTGTGGCTTCACCTGTAACCGGAGGAATGTAGCTCATGGATGATCCATCCATACTGGTCTTTGTCCTGGTCAGTTTTGTAATAGGATTTTTGTGCGGCCTTTTACCTTACCTGGTGGGCAGCGTTTACGGGATGCGGCGGCATGCCAAAGCCGGAATGATTTTATGTATCGTCGGCGGTCTTCTGGGGGGAATCGTGGTGGCCCTGCCTGTGGCCCTGATTTTCACCGGTGTGATCCTGTTCAAGACGAGATCATGAAAATAAAGTAATCAATCATAACGAACCACTCTCAGCCATGGGAGGGATGGAAGCAGGGGCGTATGAATAATTAATCAGCTTGCGGACAACGCCTTATAAACCTCTTGCTAAGCCTTCTACTTGCGCCAGAGGAAAAATATTAAGGTCAGCACTGCGCTTATGAGGATACAGGTGCCCAGGGGGAAATAAAAGGTGAAGTTTTCCCTCTTGATGAGAATGTCCCCGGGGAGACGGCCCGGGGTAAAGGGCAGCTTGTCCCTCAACAGTACCAAAAGCCCCACCGCCGCCAGAACCAGACCTATGATTATCAGTATCTTACCGGGATCAGGCCATTCCTGCATACCGTAAAACCTCAAGTTCAGCTTGAACTTTTTCTATTGCTGAGTTTGCCGGCAATCCTGTAAAACATGCTGTAACATGCTGAAATTGTACCGGCTGTTACTACTCCACTTCCCCAATCCTCAATCCCTCAATCCCCCAATCCCTGAATTCTTAAATTCTTAAATTCCTGAATCCCTCAATCACCCAATCCCAAAATTCTTCCATTCAACATATCCTGGGCAGCTGCTCTCCCTCCAGCATATCCAGCAGCCTGTGGCCGCCAAGGGAAGTCCTTAGCACCACCCTGCCCTTTTGTCCTTCCCGGACGTACCCGATAAGGGCTGCATCCCGCCCCGCAGGATGGGAGCGCATGACCTCCAGGGCCTTGCTGGCCAGGTCTTCAGGCAGGATACAGATGAACTTGCCTTCATTGGCCAGGTACAGGGGATCCAGGCCCAGAAAAGAACATCCGCCCTGCACTTCCCGGCGTACAGGTACCTGATCCTCCTGGAGAAGTATTTCGCAGCCGGACTGGGAGGCGATCTCGTTTAAAGTGGTGGCCAGCCCTCCCCGGGTTGGATCGCGCAGCACATGAACATCCCCCACTTCCCGGATCAACCTGGTGGTCAGGCTGTTCAAGGCCTGGCTGTCACTCTGGATATCAGTTTCAAACTTCAAACCCTGCCTGTGAGTCAGTATGGCCAGGCCGTGGTCTCCCATGGTGCCGCTTATAAGTACCGCATCTCCAGGTTCTGCCCTGCTGCCTGAAGGAGCAGGATCGGCTATAACCATGCCGATGCCGGTGGTATTGATAAACATTTTGTCCGCTGCTCCTTTAGGCACCACCTTGGTATCGCCGGTGATGACCTGTACTCCGCAGTCAGCGGCAGCCCTGCCCATGGATGCTGCAATCCTGTCCAGATCCTGCATGTCCAGGCCCTCTTCCAGGAGAAAGGCACAGCTGAGGTACCTGGGCTCCGCCCCCAGCATGGCCACGTCGTTTACCGTTCCGTGCACTGCCAGGGAACCGATGTCGCCCCCGGGAAAAAACAGTGGAAAAATGGTGAATGTGTCCGTACTCACGGCCAAAGGGCCGCTTAAATCCTCAATGAGGGCGGCGTCATCAAGGCGGTTCAGCCCGGGGTTGCCTAAGTGTTTTAAAAATATCTCCCTGATGAGACGCTGCGAGGCCTTGCCCCCGCTGCCATAGTCAAGAAGGACCCTGTCGGACATGGATATTTTTCCTTTATACGTTCTACAATGAGTATTTGAAAAAAGCTGCGCAGGAACCCTCAGTGGAAACCATGCACGGCCCCACGGGCTCAGCCGGTGTGCACACGGAAGCAAAGAGCGGGCACTGGGGCGGCAGAATTTTGCCCTTGAGTACCTGGCCGCATTTGCACCCGGTATTTGTTTCAGGTTGAAGCGGGGCAGGCTCAAATTTTCTCCTTGCGTCAAACCCCAGGTATTCTTTTCTCAAAGACAGTCCGCTGCCCGGAATGTCCCCCAGTCCACGCCACGCGGTATCCACGGGCTTGAATACCTCCTGCATCACTTTCCTGGCCCTGGGGTTGCCCTGATCTGCAACCGCCCTTTTGTAACTATTGATCACTGCAGGAGTTTTTTCCTTGTGCATACGCAGCAGAATCTGGATGGACTGCAAAATATCCAGGGGCTCGAAACCGGAAATAACAGCCGGAAGGTTGTAATCCCCGGCCAGAAACATAAACGGCTCAATGCCTGTTATGGTGGAGACGTGACCCGGAAGAAGAAGTCCGTCCACCCTTATGTCCGGGTCCGAAGCCAGTGCCTGCAGAGCCGGGGGCACCAGCTTGTGCATGGGCAGAATGAAGAAATTTTCCACCTGCTGCTTGAGAGCCACTTTCACAGTGGCGGCTACTGTGGGGGCCGTGGTTTCAAAGCCTACAGCCAGGAAAACCACGTTTTCAGAAGGGTTGTCCACAGCCAGCTGCAGGGCGTCAAAGGCGGAATAGACTATGTCCACCCTTGCCCCTTCTGCCTGTACCTTTTTCAGGCTGTCGCCCCTGCTTCCCGGCACACGCATGAGGTCTCCAAAGGTGGCCAGGCGGAGATCCATTTTTGCCAGGGCCAGAAAAGTATTTACTTCCAGGTCATGGGTCACACAAACAGGGCAGCCCGGGCCGGAAAGATGAGAAATGTTCTCCGGTAGAAGGCTCTTTATGCCGCTTTGAAAGATGGAAACAGTGTGCGTGCCGCAGACTTCCATGAAACGAAAAGGTGAATCAGCCAGGTGCTGAATCTGTTCCAGAACTCTGCGACAAAGATCCGGGTCCCGGAATTCACTTGACAAGTTCAAGCCCCAGACTGTCCTGAAACAGTTTCAGGGTTTCCAGGCCTTCCTGGCGGTCAATGCATCTCAGGGCAAAACCTGCGTGGACAATGACAAAATCACCTACAGCCGGCATCTGGTCCACAATATCCAGGCGTACCTGGTTTTTGACTCCGCCCACTTCCACATGGGCCACATTGTCTTCTATGGACACCACTTCCATGGGAACGGCCAGACACATATATTTTCTCCTGAATTTTATTGTTGCAATACTGCCCCGCAAGGCCTCATTTCACGGCCTGGACTCTCCAGGACGTCAAAACAATAACTAACCAGCCCGTCTCAAAAGGTCAACAAAGGAAGAGGCTGGATCCTGAGAATGTAACCATTCAGGGGGGGCCTAACCGGCCCGGGGACAGTCCCCGCGACACTTTTCCTTGACGAATACAAAAAGTACAGAAGCGAAATTAAGTGAAGCTGCATAGTCATAACTTAGCGGGGACAGTCCCCGGGCCTAATGCCATGAATCACCACCGAGGACCCCTTGAATGGTTACCTGAGAATTATTTTGCCTTTTTCAAGCTTCAGTGTTAGCAGGGATGCAAGATCGAAGCAGGTTTGACCGGTATGATTTCTGTGTCTGGTCACTTGTTTTTTTCAAAGAACATGCCCGGTGTACAGATATCAACCGCAAATCAGGGCTGACTGCAGGCAGGCTGACAACCAGAACCCCCAGGGACCACAATAAAGGCAATGATTTATACTTTCCAGCCAGTTCCTTACCCAGTAGACCCCCGGTGGAAAGTGCCCTCCCGGGAGGAATGCCTTCATTACCTGGAACTTTACAACCTTCCCGAGCATATCATAGATCACAGCGTCCTGGTAGCCCTTGTTGCCGGAGAAATCTGCACCCTGGCCCTGCAAAAGGGAATGCAGGTTGATGCCGGGGCGGTTCAGGCTTCTGCTCTGCTGCACGATGTGGGTAAATTTTACTGTGTGGAGCATGGCGGATGCCACAACCAGCTCGGGGCCAGCCTGGCCATGGAACTTACCGGCAACCCGGCCATTGCCCAGGGAGTCATGCACCACGTGTACTGGCCGGGAGAAGTGGATATTTACAGATTTTTCCTGCCGCTGGTCATCATCTACAGCGACAAACGGGTGATGCATGACCGGATAGTCAGCCTGGAAACAAGATATTCCGATATTTACACGCGTTACGGTATCAACGAGAGGATGCAGGGCCTTATCCGCCAGTCATGGCAGCAGACCCTGCACATCCAGGAACAGCTCAACCAGAGTCTTGAGGCGGATTTGAATGCGCGTACTTTTAATAGCAGGCGGGTGGTCCAAGGAGAGACAGGTTTCCCTGAACGGGGCAGCACAGATCAAGGAAGCGCTGAAAAGTTTAGGGCATGAAGTTCTTTTTCTAGATCTTTCCCCTGATTACCAGGAACTTGTAAATAAGGCCCGTGAAGCTGACGCGGCTATAATAAACCTGCACGGTGCTCCCGGTGAAGACGGCAGCATACAGGGTGTTCTTGAAGATGTTGGCCTGCCTTATCAGGGTTCCGGTGTTCGGGGTTCATTTCTGGCCCTGAACAAGGCCCTGAGCAAACAGTTTTACGCCAATCACGGTCTAAGGACTCCCAAAGGCGGGCTGTATTTCCCCCAGGGGCGCCTGCACCATGTGCCTCCGCCGGTGATCTGCAAGCCCAATCAGGGAGGGTCCAGCCTGGATATGCAGATATTTTACAACCAGGAGGAAATGTATTCTTTTCTGAACCAGGTGGACTCAGAACATGAAATCCTGGTGGAGGAACTCATCAACGGTCACGAAGTAAGCTGTGCTGTCCTGGACAATGAGCCCCTGCCGCCCATCCTGATTCAGCCGGTTAAAGGGGATTTTTTCGACTACAACAGCAAATATGATCCAGACGGAGCAGTAGAGATCTGCCCTGCTCCCATATCTCAGGAAGCAAGCCGGAGCATACAGGAGATGTCTCTGCAGGCCCACAGGATTCTGGGACTCAGGCACTACAGCCGTTCAGACTTCATGCTGGACCAGCAGGACAATATCTATATTCTGGAAACCAACACCCTGCCGGGCATGACCCGGACGAGCCTGGTACCCAAGGCGGCACAACAGGCCGGAATCGGTTTTACCGAGCTCATTGCCAGGCTTTTGTCCCTGGCGCTAAACTCCAACCAGCCGAGGTGAAAAGATGAAGACCAGAAAAATTTCCTTTTGCCACTGGGCCCTGCTTGTTCTTTATTCTCTGCTATGGGTCATTGCCCTGCCCATACTGCTCATAGTCAGAAGAGAGACTCCCATTGACTCGGGCAGGCTGGGTTTCGGCATGCCCCGGGGACCCTTCCGGGTATGGATTCAGGCGGCTTCCGTGGGCGAGGCCAGACTGGCTGCTGCCTTAGTGCGCGAACTGAACCGCAAGGGTATCAGAAACATCCTGGTCACCACCAATACCCGGCAGGGCATGGATTTTCTGGACAGCGAAATCAAGGAAGATGCTCAGAAGGCCTACTTTCCTTTCGACAACATGTGCATCATGGCCATGGCCCTGTGCAGGGCCAGACCGGAAAAACTGGTGCTTCTGGAAACTGAAATCTGGCCGTCACTTCTCAATGCCTGCAGACGTAAAAATGTCCCGGTGGTCCTGGGCAACGGCCGCCTTAGCCTCAAGAGCTTCTGCCGCTACTACCCCCTGCGCAGGTTTCTGGCATCCATTGGTCCAGACAGAATCGCTGCTGTATCTGAAAGGGACCGGGAAAGATTTTCCTCGCTTTTTCCTTCTGCCCAGACATCGGTCATGTCCAATATCAAATTCGACCTCCTGGTGGACAAGGAACCCATGGCCTATGTCCAGAACCCCCTGTCCTCCTTCTTCAAGCCCAAGCACGCCCTCATAGCCCTTGGATCTGTGCGCAGAGAAGAAGAGCCTCAGATCGCCAGGGTAATACAAAAACTTTACAGCGCCCGCCCCAAAACCACCATCGCCCTTTTTCCCAGACACATGACCCGGATCAGGCCCTGGCAGAAAATCCTGGACAGTGAAGGCGTTCCATATACCCTGCGTTCCAGTCTTGAGTCCGGGACCGCCCCTGCCGGAGTAATACTCTGGGACAGCTTCGGAGAACTGGAAGCGGCTTATGCCATGGCCAGATCGGTTTTCGTGGGTGGAAGCCTCATGCCCTGCGGCGGACAGAACTTTCTGGAAGCCCTGGGTCAGGGTGTTGTTCCCTGCGTAGGACCCTTCTGGGACAATTTCACCTGGGTGGGCCGGGAAATTGTCCACGCCGGCCTGCTCATCCAGGTCCGGGACAAAAATGAACTAAGCTCTAAGCTGCAGCAGCCTCAGAGCATGTCCAGGGAACAGGTGGAAAAAAAGTTCAAGGAATATCTGCAGAGTCGCAGGGGCGGAACACAGGAGCTGGCCGGTATCGTTGCCAGACACGGGAGTTTATGAGGTTTGAGGCACAGAGATAATAACTCTTTAGTCTTTACCGGAATCATCCCGGCCAGGTACTCCTCTACCAGGTTTCCGGGCAAACCTCTGGCGGACATCCTGGGCAAGCCCATGTTCTGGCATGTTTACCAGCAGGCGGTGCAATGCAGACTTCTGCACCGTGTCTACCTGGCAACAGACGACGAAAGGATTTACCAGGCAGCCGGAGAACTAAGGGTACCTGCACTCATGACCTCCCCGGAGCACCACAGCGGTACCGACCGCATCATGGAGGCCGCCCGGCAGCTGGGCCTGGCCCGACAGAGCGTGGTGGTGAACATCCAGGGGGATGAACCGGCCCTGGAACCGAAAATACTTGACCAACTCCTTGAGCCTTTTGTATCAGCAACCGGGGTCTGCGTGACCACCCCGGCCAGGAGGATAGATTTCCAGGAGGCGCAAAGCCCGAATACGGTCAAGGTGGTAATATCACAAAGGGGGCGGGCGCTTTATTTCTCCCGCAGCCCCATTCCCTGGTCCCATGACGGAGAAGGTCCTTTCCTGGGACATATCGGTCTGTATGCATATCGGTATGATATCCTGGAGAAGTTTCAACAGATGGAGCAAAGCTTTTTGGAGCAGACTGAAAAGCTTGAGCAATTGCGGCTTTTGGAGGCCGGCATCCCCATTGACGTGGTGGTTACCCGGTATGCCTGTCACGGGGTGGACGTGCCTGAAGATATTTCCAGAACAGTTCAACTATTGCAGGAGAGACAGACATGAAAGCTTTACTGGCCCTGGAAGACGGGACCTGGTTTGAGGGCCGGTCTTTTACCGGAATGGGCGAAGCCGAGGGCGAAGTCATATTCAATACCGGCATGACCGGCTATCAGGAAATACTTACAGATCCTTCCTACATGGGGCAGATGGTCTGCATGACCTATCCGCTCATGGGCAATTACGGGATAAACCCCGAAGATGTGGAATCGGAAAAGATCCAGGCCGCCGGATTCATAACCAGGGAGTGCTGCCAGATTCCTTCCAACTGGAGATCCACCCAGTCTTTGCCTGATTATTTGAGGGGTCAGAAGATCATGGGCATGGAGGGCATAGACACCAGGGCCCTGACCACACATATCCGTAAATACGGGGCCATGCGCGGGGTCATGTCCACCACTGAAAACGATCCAGGCAAGCTTGCCCAGAGAGCCCTGCAGCTTCCCCACATGGAAGGACTTAATCTGGCTGAAAAGGCAGGCTGCAGTAAACCATTCGCCTGGACCGAGTGGGGTCCCATTCAGGCGGACCTCAACCAGGACGGCAGCTATGACTGGCCTGGCAGCGGAGGCAGGGTTCTGGTATATGATTATGGCATCAAGTGGAACATTTTAAGACTGCTCAAGGCCCAGGGACTGGAACTTCTGGTGGTCCCCTGGAATTTCGGGGTACAGGAGGCGGTCAAAGTCGCTCCGGACGGCGTTTTCCTGTCCAACGGGCCGGGTGATCCGGCAGCAATGACCAAAAGCATTGAGATCATCTCCGGACTGCTGGAAAAATTTCCCGTGGCCGGCATCTGCCTGGGACACCAGCTACTGGGACTGGCCATGGGGGCTTCGAGTTTCAAGCTCAAATTCGGCCATCACGGCATGAACCACCCGGTCAAAGATATGAGTACCGGCAAAATTGAAATCTCATCCCAGAATCACGGTTTCTGCGTAAATATCGACCACCTGGATTTTCTGGAGCAGACCCACATCAACTTAAACGACAACACCCTGGAAGGGTTCAGGCATAAAAACAGGCCGGTCATGGCCATCCAGTACCACCCTGAAGCAGCATCCGGCCCCCACGACAGCCGGTACTTCTTTTCCAGGTACAGGGAAATGATTTCTGAATCTTAAAACTACAGCACAAAAGACTTGGCTTTTTGCTTGACTCGATGAACTTCATATCCTTTTTGGTTAAATGTTTATGTAATTATTAAGCACCTGCGGACTAAACGCCAGGGGCCGGGGGTTCGGCAAACTGGGTCCCGCACTTACTTTCTTAAGTCTGCCCAACTTTCAAAGCAAGATTTGCCAGAAAGTAAGTGCGGGATCTGAGCGACGCGTAGTCACGCCTGTGGCGTGATTAATCAAAACCGTTAAACACCAAGTTTGATTCAAAAAATAATATAATTGAAGATTTTCTGGTTGAAAAACTTGAAGAGGTTTTGATTTACGCTTCCTTGGAGCGAGTTTTTACGTCCTGTTTGCCGAATTTCCGGACCCCTGGAGCTCATATCATTAAGGTGAACAGTTACATGTTTTTTACACTAAAATAGAATTACTGTGCTGCAGGCACAGTTTCGCTGTGGTGTTAAGCCGGCTGGTAATAGATGGAGCGCAGGTATCTTTTGGGCACGAAAGATCTGGTCACTCCGGAAAGGGATTCTGTGGAGCCGATGATAAGCGCCCCGTCGGGCTGGAGCACCCCGGCCAGACGTTCAAACAGCTTTTTCTTGTCGTCGGGCTTGAAATAGATGGCCACGTTGCGGCAGAAAATCACGTCGAACCTGCCCAGGCCGGAAAAGGCCTGCATGAGGTTTACCTTGCGGAAATTGGCCAGCATGCGCACCTCGTCCTTGATGCGCCAGTTTCCGTCCTCTGTAGGCGAAAAATACTTCTGCAGCTTATCTTTGCTAAGCCCCCTCTCTATCTCAAACTTGTTATATTTGCCATAGCTGGCCTGGGCTATGGCCTGGTCTGAAATATCCGTGCCCAGAATGCTCACCTGATATTTGTTCAGATCCGGGATGGTCTCCTTGATGGCGATGGCTATACTGTAGACTTCCTGCCCGGTGGAACAGGCAGCGCTCCAGATGCGCAGCTTAACCGGCATGGACTTGTGCAGCCTTTTTGACCTGGCATCGATAATATCAGGAAGGATCTTGTGCTTGAAGACTTCAAAGGGACCGCTGTCCCTGAAAAACAGTGTCTCTTTAGTGGTGACTGCATCAATAATGGCCTTTTCCAGTGTTTTGCTGGCATCAGCCTTGGCCTTGTGATACAATTGCGTGTAGCTGGAAAGATTATGCTCGGCAATCAGGGGCTTCAGCCTGGATTCCAGCAGATAGGCCTTGCTCTGGTCCAGGTGAATCCCGGATACATTATAAATGTACTGGGCCAGGACCTTTAATTCATCCGGAGTGATCTTCATCTTTTGACAGTGGATGTTATTTCAGCTGCAATCTTCTCCAAAGGGAATTCCATGTCCACAACCCCTGCATCCCAGGCTATCTTGGGCATGCCGTAAACCACGCAGGTGTCGGCATCCTGGCCCATGGTCACTGCACCAAAGGACTTCATGACCTTGAGTCCCAGAGTTCCGTCATTGCCCATTCCGGTCATTATCACCCCGGTAACTTTGGATTTATATTCCCTGGCCACGGATCTGAAAAGATAATCCACTGAGGGTTTGCAGTTGTTTTCCGGCGGATCGTCGGTCACCCTGAAGATCCTGGCCTGATTGGCCCCGGCCACTATCTTGGTCTGCTTGCCCCCCGGGGCGATATAGACAACATTTTTCCGGACCGTTTCCCCGTCCTGAACCTCTTTGACCTCCAGGGCGCATTTCTGGTTCAGGCTTTCGGCCAGGGATTTGGTGAATAGAGGAGGCATATGCTGGACTATGGCCACCGGCACCCCGAGATTTCCAGGCAGCATGGGCAGCATTTTGGTCAGGGCATTGGGACCTCCGGTGGAGATTCCTATGGCCACTATATCCGACTTTTCGTAGGTGGAACGGCCCGGTGTCCTGGACGGTGGAGCAGGCCGCGGCTCCCTGGGCTCCCTGGGCTTTTCTTCCTTTTTCTGGGCCCGGTCCCCTTTCAGGGCCTTCTTAAGCTCAAAACGCTTCAAAAAATGGTTAATCCGCGGAGCCAGTGATGCGCGGATCTGCTTGATATTTTCCTCTCTGCTTTCCGAGTCCGGCTTGGTCACAAAGTCGAAGGCACCTAGCTCCAGGGCCTTCATGGTGATTTCACTGCCCTTTTTGGTCAGCGTACTGACCATAATGACCCCGATGCCGAGCTTCATTTTATGGATTTCCTCCAGGGTCTGCACCCCGTCCATAACCGGCATCTCCACGTCCAGTGTGATGAGATCGGGCTTCAGGGACTCGATGCGGCTAAGAGCAATTTTTCCGTTGCTGGCGGTCCCCACCACCTCTACGCTGGGAAAATCTGCCAGAACATCGCTTAGAATCTTGCGGTAGACAATGGTATCGTCAACCACCAGAACCTTGAGTTTCATAACCTGCTCCCGTTATTCAGCCCTGCTCTCGGACCAGTATCCGCGGAGGAAAAAGTCGGATACTTTGCGTGCTGATTTTTCTTAAAATTGTTGTCTATCTTTTTCCTGGTACCGGTCCAGGTTGATGCGGCATTCCAGCCTTTTTCCCTGATCCCTGAAAACTAAATGATCAGTATATTCCCGGATGAGAAAAACCCCCCAGCCGCTCTGGGTGGGGCACTCAGGGAGCTGTTTTTCCAGGCACTTTTCCCAGTCAAATCCATGGCCAGGACTCACAACTACAATGTCTATGCCCTCTGAATCCACGCTGACCCGGCATTCTACTTCCATACTCCGGTCCTGGTCTGCACCGTGGACAATGGCGTTATTCAGGGCTTCTCGCAAAACAAGGGACAGATCAAAAAAGACTCTTTCTCTGTCAGCCAGGAAAGGAATATAGGTAAGCTGCTGCAGTACTTTCTCCACATGGCTTGTGTCCGCGGGAAAAAAGCACGTTAGAGAATTGTCCTCCACGCTGCATTTTGAAGACATCAGATCTCCGTAGCCAGGAGGACGGCATCATCCTCCAGTAAAGATTTTTCTGGACGCAACACTGAAAAAATATGCTGCAGAGCTGGTTGCAGCTGGTAATCAGAGGCTTCTCTGCATGCCTGGAGAAGTTTATCCATTCCTTGTTCCCTGCTCATGAAATTTTCGCCGAAAGACTCCACAAGCCCGTCAGTGTAAAGAAAGACACGGTCTCCGGGCTGGATGTCCTTTTCCAGGGGGGTGAATTCCACCTGTTCAAAAGGCCCCAGTATATCGCCTTCTGCCTCCAGTATCCTGGGCTCGCTGCCCTCTCCGGATACCATGACCGGGGCGGGATGACCTGCGTTGTAAAGGCTCATTTTGTTACGTCCGCGGTCGACTTTCAAAAAATTGGCTGTCAGGTGCTGGGTGGGCTGAAGAATCCTGTTGAGCACGGCATTGATCATCTTCAGGCTTTCATGCATGGGGGTATAGGGGTTTATATTCTGGTCTATGAGCACCTTCAGGGCAGAGGTCATGTAAGCCGTGCCCAGGTCATGCCCGCTAACATCCGCAACCACGTAAACATGGATGTTTTCACCGGTCTGAACCACATCCAGAAAATCTCCTCCAGCCTCCAGTACCGGCTGATAGATATATGAAAATCTGGCCCCGGGCAGCTTGTCCGGCTCCACCAGGAAAGATTCCTGGGCCTGCTTCAGGTCGGCAAACCTCTGTACCTGGGCCTCCACCAGCCTTTCCTTGGCAAACTTGAGTTCCAGGTGCACCCTGATGCGGGCCATGACCTCGGTCTGGGCGAAGGGCTTGCTGATGTAGTCCACCCCGCCCAGCTCAAGACCCTTGACGATATTTTCCGTATCATTGAGGGCGGAGATGAAAATTATGGGAATGTCCTGGGTGGAGGATTGTTTTTTAAGCTTGATGCAGGTATCGAAGCCATCTTCGTGGGGCATCATGACATCCAGCAGAATCAGGTCCGGCAGATGCTCCCGGGCCATTTCCCGGGCCTGTAGACCGTCCTCGGCCTCCTGAATGCGGTAGCCTGCCTTGTTCAGTACCACTCTGAGCATCCTTCTGTTCAGCGGGGAATCGTCAACTATGAGAATCAGTGGGGTGCGGATCGTGTTGGTGTTGGTCATAAGAACGAATCCAGAGAAATTTTTTCAGGGCATAAGTTTGTTGTCACCGCAAAAAATGCCTTAACCCCGCCTGGGGGCATGAAAACATAAAAGCGGTACTTCAGTGATCACAAAAGGATGATGCGGCAAGCTGTTCATCCGGCCTGATCCGGTTTTGAATGTCTGCGGCGCTGCCGGGCATGTAACCATTCAGGGGGTCCTCGGTGCTGACTAATGGCACAAGGCCAGGGGACTGTCCCCCGCTAAGTAATGATTGTGCAGCTTCAAAAAATTTTGCGTCTGTAATTTCTGTATTTGTGCAGGACAAGTGTCGCGGGGACTGTCCCCCTGGCCGGTACCTGCCCCCCTGAATGGTTACCCGGGCATGGTCCATGCGTTACAGGGAAGCTATTCGCTGCTCAATACTTCCTCGATGTCCAGTATGGCCACAAGTTTGGTCCTGGACTTGTATACTCCCTGGAAATATTTGCCTTTGAGGCCCTTTATATTGGACGGGGGCGAGGAAACCTTTTCCCAGTCAGCCAGAACGACATCGGTGACCTTGTCCACCAGCAGGCCGATAAATTCGTCCTTAGATTCGACAATGATAATCCTGGTCTCATCGCCCATTCTGGAAAAGGAAAAACCCAGCTTTTTGCTCAGGTCGATTATGGTGACGATCTTGCCCCGCAGGTTCATTATGCCCATGACATACTCCGGGGCATGGGGAACCACTGTAAAATCAAGCTGTTTATTGATTTCCTGCACCAGGTTTATATCGATGCCGCACATGGCGTCGCCGATATAAAAACAGGATATCTGGAAAGGATCCTTTCTATCTGAAGCTTTGCTGCTTTTTCCCTGCATATCACCTCCCTTGCCGGCAATCTAAAAGACCACCGCCTGAAACCAGAATATCTCAACGTCCCTGTCCTTGTGGCAATTCTCGTGAAGACCCGCCTTGCGGCAGGTGTGAGCCAGAAAAGTCTCCCGGTCCCAGCCCCATTCCTGGGCCACCTGGGGCAGCAAAAGCCCGGAGTACGGCCCTTTGCGCACCACCAGGCCGTGCCTGCCCGGCTCAATGAGTGTGGTGTCCGGTACCGGCTCCAGTGGGCTCAAAATGGAGATTTCAAGCTCCACCTGCTCCAGTTCCCCGGGGGTAAGTTCAGGAAACCTGGGGTCGTTGAAGGCGGCCTCCCTGGCCATTCTTATGATGGTTTTCCACAAAGGCCCTTCACCGACAATATTTCCAATACAGCCGCGCAGCTTGCCCTGTATCTTCAGGGTGACAAAAGCGCCCAGGTTTTCCTTGAGTTTATCGCTGGGAGGAAGGGGGTAATCAGGCTCGCTGCCTTCCAACCTGGACTTGATGCTCAAAAAAGCCAGTTCTTTGAGGTACTCCTGCTCTTGAGTGCTTATTTCGAATACAGATGAAGACATGATGAAAAAGGGCTTGAAATTTTAATCTGCGAAACTTTGACCTTCTACACTCCCGGAAAACCGGACAGCGGTAAAACCTATACCTTCATCTGCTGTGTTTTGTAAACAACTGATTTTTGCCGGGCCTGAAAGTTTACCGAAAAAAGAAGACCAAAGTCAAAATTATAAATGATTGCAAGCCTCTACCTGGAAACAGCCTGGTCCATGCAGACGTCTGCTTTTGAACCACTCCAAACGCGTTACAGGCTTTAGCGAGCGTAGAACGCTCTGGGTTACAGGCACTTAATAGCTCCCCTCCTTGGCCAAGGAGGGGCCGGGGGTGGTTATATGAAATCCCTTCCTTATTACAAAATGATTGAAAGCCTCTAATTGGAAACAGCCTGCTCCATGCAGACATCTGTTTTTGAACCACTCCAAGCGCGTGGCAGGCTTAGCGAGCGTAGAACGCTCTGGATTACAGGCACTTAATAGCTCCCCTCCTTGGCCAAGGAGGGGCCGGGGGTGGTTGACTGCAAACCTCTAATTGGAAACAGCCTGGTCCATGCAGACGTCTGCCGAGGTGCAGACCATGTTGCGTCCGTTGAACTTGGAAAGATAAAGCGCCTGATCAGCCTGTTCCACCAGGGTATCCTTGGGTGTCAGAGGGCCGGGCTTTATGGAGGCCACACCCAGGCTGGCGGTAATGCTGAATTTTTTGCCCTGCACTTCAAACTCGGTCTGGCCGATTTTCTGGCGGATCCTCTGACCCAGCAGCCAGGCCTGTTCCTCTGTGGTCTCGGGCAGTAGGATGACGAACTCTTCTCCACCGTAACGGGCGGGAAAGTCCGTTTCCCTGACGGTATCCACCAGGATTTCCCCGATTTTTCTGAGCACCATGTCTCCGGTGACATGACCGTAGGTATCATTTAGTGTCTTAAAATGATCCAGGTCCAGCATAATCAGGCTCAATGAATTCACCTGCCTCTGGTGTCTTTTAAGCTCTTTTCTGAGTTTCTTGTCAAAATGCTGACGATTGTTGATGCAGGTCAGCCCATCAAATTCGGCCTCGTACTTGACCGCTTTGTATTCCAGGGCGTTGCGGAGACTCAGGGACAGGTGCCTGGCAGCGCTGTTTATTATCGTCACCTGGTCTTTACCCAGGTTCAGGATCTCTTTTGCATCCAGGATAATGGCCCCGAAAGTCTTCTGCCCGGCCTGCAGGGGAAGCATTATCTGCCGGGCATGACTGGGAGGCTTGCTCAGGGTATTTTCCCCCTCCCCCATGACCACTGTATGGTAATGTCTGGGCATACTGCCTTCAAACCTCTGAACTATTTCCATAAGGTGCCCGGTCCATTTCTGCCTTGTTTTAAGGGACTTGATTTCCGGCAGATATATTTCCGCAAACAGATCCTCATTGTCATAGTTCCAGAAGATTGCTGCCAGCCCGGTGGTCCCAAGCAGTGTCCCAAACTCTTTGGAAGTCTGGTGCAGGATTTCTTTAAGGTCCAGGGTCTGAGAGGTGCTGGTCAGAATGCGGTTCAAAAATTCCAGCTGTGCGTTTTTACGCGTGAGAAGCTCGCGCTCAAGGACAATCTCTTTGGCCATGAGGTGCAGGTCAGTATAAAGCTCCTGAACTTCCCTGGCCTTGTCCCGGATACTTTTCAAGGCGTTTCTGGTAACCGGACGACGAAGATAACCCAGAAAAGAAGCGGACACGTTGTACTCCTGATCCGGTTTCTGCTGCTCATCCTCAAGAACCAGCACCAGGTGCTGATTACGGCTTTCCAGCCATTCCCTCATTTCCTGATCCATCTTTTCCCATCTGCCGGGACTCAAAAAGAGGATGTCTATCCTGGACTGGCTCCCACCGTCTGTAGACAGGGAATCGGAGCCGTCCACCTCATTAACAGCAGTGTCACCGGGGAGGTTGTCTTCTATTTCCCGCTTCAGATCCCTGGAGATGTCCACCAGATGAAAAACAGCATGACTTCCGTTCATGTCAGGCTCCTTTATTTGACATTGTTTTAGATTTTCAATGCAAAATAAGGGCCATCCTGTCAGACAAGAAACCTTACTTGGTTCCGGCACCCTCGGAATAGTTACCGATCAAGCCAGAAAAATCAGTCTAAGCATGCCCGACAGTTACTTCGGATCATCTGTTTGATCTTACCTTTTAGCCTTGAGCTTCAAGCTTTCATCTTCAGCACTGGGAAGATTTTACCGCATTTCGCCTGTTTAGCCGTTCCCATCTTTTTTCCATAAGTATAAAATACTGTTTTTAATGAACTAATTTTATATGGCACCGCCATTGCTTTGACCCTCCAAAAACTCGAAGGAGGGTATTAACATGTCTTTGGTCATTAACACAAATATGATGGCGATGAATGCGGCGCGTAATCTGGACCACCATTACGGCGACCTGGCCACATCCACCAGGCGGCTGTCCTCAGGACTCAGGATCGACACTGCGGCGGACGATGCGGCAGGACTGGCAATCAGGGAACTCATGCGGGCAGATATTGCCGCCATGAACCAGGGCGTTAGAAACGCCAATGACGGCATCTCGGCAATCCAGACCGCGGACGGTGCCCTGGAAGTCATTGACAACAAGCTCATCCGCATGAAGGAACTGGCTGAGCAGGCTGCCACCGGGACCTACACAACTGATCAACGTGAAATCATCGACCAGGAATACCAGCAGATGAAGGCGGAAATTAACCGCATTGCCAATGCCACAGAATTCAACCAGGTAAAACTCCTGGACGGCACCCTGGGTGAAGAAGACGGCAACCCCATGAAATTACACTTTGGTCCCCGTAACAATGACGGAGAGGACTTTTACTATGTCAATATGGGGGATGCCACTGCCAGGGGGCTTGATATTGGAAACAGCTATCTTCAAAGTAATCTTGAAGAAAGGTTAATTGAAAACCAAAATAGTCTAAAGGCGATTAACTCACAGATAAATCGTGAAAAACCTGATAACCCAGAAGAATTGATGGAAGAAATTGACGACATTAAGTACTACCTTGAAGGAATGCGAGATGATTTATTGAGGGCCTATGAAGAAGAAGAGGTAACTGAAGAATTCAGTGAACTAAAGGATAGCCTTGAAAATGCCATAAATCAGTTGGAACAGGCCCAAGATGAATACGAAAACCCCGATAATGAAGAGCCTGACTGGCAAAACATTGATGAAAACATTAGTAGTGCCTACTCATTTTTAAACGGGAAAGAACGTGCCGTTGAAGGATTAGCAGGTGCACTTACCGGTGAGGTAAGCAGTGGTAAGGTATACCACGCCACTGTAGACGGAGAAACTTTTGAATATGAGGCTGGTAGCGGCGACACTGCTTCTGACGTGGTGCAGGGATTAGCTAGTCTGATAGATCAGTCTGATGATTACGAAGCCGAAGTTAAAAATGGAGATTTGGTAGTTTATGGTGCAAGCCAGGTGGGTGCTTTCGAACTAGTAGAAGGAAGCGGTAACACTGCCCTGGATGTAAGCAGTGGTAATGGAGACACGACCTTAAAATTTGGTGGCCCAGAACCTGAAGTAGGCATGATATATAACCTTGAAATAGTTAGTGGAGACATAAATGAAACTGTGGAATACGTGGCCCGTGAAGGTGATACTTTGCAGGATGTCATGCAGGGACTGACTCAAAATATAAATGAGCAAACCGGATTGGATGCTACCTACATTGATTTGGAAGATGGAGAAATTAAAATTGAGGGGCAAGAATTTGATGATAGCGATATTACTTTCTATCATTCAGAAAGTTTAATATATGAAGAACGTAAAATATCAAGTATATCTGATCAGCTATATAATATTGATTCAGGTCAAACATATCATATTAATATAAACGGAGAAGCTTTTACTTATACTACAGAAGGTAATGATAATAGCGGTGATGTTATTGATGGTCTTGTTGAAGCCATTAATGAGTCAGACATCTACTCTGCCAGATATATTGATGACGAAATAATAATAAATGGTGCTGCTAGTAGTGATATCATGGTCTATGAGCTAAGCTCTGGTAATGATGTTGTAAAAACTACTTCGAACGAAGAAGATAATGAACTGCAAATTAAAATTGATAGTGGACCGCTATGGGAAGGAGCAGTATACGCCATAGACGTCGAAGCTTCAGGCGGAGATACTGAAAGATATGAATACATAGTGCAGGAAGGAGATGACCATGATGATGTTATGAAGGCTTTGGCTGAATCAATAGACCTTGACAACCATGTGCAAGGTGCATCTTTCGATGAACACAAGGGAATAGTAATTCAGGAAGAGGGCATTGAGGGTGATGACGCTACTATATTCGCCTCAACACGTTTAGAAGGTGATATCGAAATAAATAACCCATCTGCCCAGATCGGTGAACCCAATATTCAGGAGGATGCAGAGAGGTTCGACAGTCACGTAAACGATACCAAGCCCACTATGTTCGCCCAGAACGCCCTGGAGGAAATAGACGCGGCCATTGAGAAGAAGGACCGCATCCGCGCCGACCTGGGTGCCTTCCAGAACCGCCTGGAAAGCACCATCTCCAACCTGCAGATCCAGGCTGAGAACCTGCAGGCTGCGGAATCACGCATCTCTGATGCAGATGTTGCCTATGAAATGACCCAGTTCATGCGCAACCAGGTCCTCTCCCAGGGTGCCACGGCCATGCTGGCCCAGGCCAACACCCTGCCCCAGATGGCTATGCAGCTCATGGGCTAACCACACGGCTGAGGCGACCAAAGACATGGGGGCCGGGACTTGACCCCCCGGCCCCACCCTGAAAACCATGGTCACCTGACATCAGCCGTCTTGACGGAATCCAGGTATTCCAGAGCCTTGCTGGCAGCCTTCTGCTCGGCCTTTTTCACGCTGCCGGCCATGGCCTCGATGCCGGTACCGTCCGGCAGCTCCACCTGGACCCGGTAAATCTTTTCATGTTCCGGCCCGTAGCTGTCAATCAGTGTATAAACAGGCCTGGCCCGAAACAGGCCCTGGGTCTTTTCCTGCAGCCTGCTCTTGAAATCCTTGGATACAGGCAACGCTTCCACCCTGTCGGGGATGAAATCCTCAAATAGGGCTGCAATGCACTCAAAGGCCCCGTCATAACCGGAATCCAGGTAAACAGCCCCCAGAATGGCCTCCAGGGTATCAGCCAGCACTGAATCCCTGTCCCGGCCTCCCTGCAGCTCCTCTCCCCTGCCCAGAAAAATATAATCGCCCAGGGTCAGGGACCTGGCCAGCCTGGCCAGAGTAGGCTCGCTCACCAGGGCCGCCCGAAGCCGGGTAAGATGCCCTTCAGGTGCCCGGGGAAACCTGAAAAAAAGTACATTGGAAATGCACAACTCCAGGACGGCATCCCCCAGAAACTCCAGCCTTTCATTGTGCTCCATATGCCTTTCATTGGCATAGGAGCTGTGAGTAAGAGCCCTTACCAGCAGCTCAGGGTCCTGGTATCTATAGCCGATTTTATCCTGCAGCTCATCCAGCAAATGCAAATCCTGGTTCAATATTTCTCCTTGAGTACCGGCCCGGGGACAGTCCCCGAGACACCTTTTGTGACAATTAATGCGTACAGCACGCACTGCTCCCCTCCTTAGCCAAGGAGGGGCCGGGGGTGGTTATTATAATGACCACTTCATTATTCCAGATTACTTGCAGTCTGGTCCTGTACTCTACGTATGAAGCCCTGTCAGCAGATAACATATAACAATCAATCATCAACAGCCTGGGCCGCCTGCCGGGCCAGGCTATCGCAGCGCTCGTTGTATTCATGCCCGCTGTGCCCCCGGACCCATTTGAATTCCACCTTGTGCTCCTGCAGCAGGGCGGCAAGTTCTTCCCACAGGTCCCGGTTTTTAACGTCTTCTTTCTGGGCTGTTTTCCAGCCGTTTCTCTGCCACTTTTCCAGCCACTTCTCATTTATGGCCCTGGCTATATACTGGGAATCAGTATGAATGCGCACCCGGCAGGGATATTTCAGGGCCTTCAGGCCCTCCAGCACGGCCATTAGTTCCATGCGGTTGTTGGTGGTCCCGGGAGTGCCCTGGGAAATCTCCTTTTCCAGGTCCCCCCACTTAAGTATTGCGGCATATCCTCCAGGCCCGGGATTGCCCAGGCAGGCCCCGTCGGTATAAATATCCACCACCTGCGTATTGTTATTCCTGCTCAATGGCCAGAAGCTCCTCTCCCAGTCTTTGCAGGGCCTGGTAAAGCCCCCTGGGCCAGTTGTCCCCCTGCCAGTATTCTTCAAAATGTTCTTCTTCCAGGTGCCGGGTAAAGTCGTCGGGCAGAGCCCTTCTAAGGACCGGGGGCCATACGATTTCAACCTCCTGGTTGGCAGGGCTGATACCCATGAAGATCACCCGGGAATCCGGCTCAGGCTTTTCTACAAAATGCTCGAACACCCTGATCTGAAGCCCGAATCCAAACCTGTCCTGCAGGCCTTTGGCAAAGGAGGACAGTTCATCCTTCTGTTCCCGGGACAGGGTCTCAGTCTCGTCCTGGACCACGTGGCTGGACAGGATAACGTCCATGGAACGCTCGTAGTTCTTCCAGAAAAGAAGCCCCACCACCACAAAAAGAAGGACCAGCAGAAACACCCTGAAAGTGCTGCCCTGCCTTCTGCTGCCGGAGCCCGAACGGGGAAAGAAGCTCATGCCCATGATTTACTGTGTCCCCTGCTCATTATGTATGTAAGGCTCAATAATCTTCATGTCCTTGATCTGTCCAGGCTCTGCATCCAGCTCCAGGAGAACGCGGTAATAAGTATCACTGCCCCGCTTTCGAGAATCGCTGTCCACCCCGGATACACGCCCGGTGAGAACATCTTCCTCCCCGCCCTGCAGCCTGATGCTGACAGGGCTGTCCCGGCGCAGATTTTCAAGCATTGATTCCGGCAGATATATCCACAGCGAGACCCTGGCATGGCCGTCTATTTCCACATCTGCCGGAGGCTGTCCTGGAAGCATCAGTTCGCCTCTGAAGCTTTTCTGCATATCCTGCCCGGTCATGCCGATCCAGGCGGGGTCCCCGGGATGCACCGCCGGATTCGGGTCTGACCGCCAGAGCCAGATCCCTCCCAGCACCAGGATATGCAGAAGCACCAGAAGACAGACCTTGCGCATCTATCAGGACAGTTCCTGCACCCAGTTTTTCAGGGGCTTTTCAATGAGTTCGCGCAGTTCCTGCAGTCTGGCCTCGGATTCGGCTTCAAACCTGAGCACCAGGACCGGCTGGGTATTGGAGGCCCGCAGCAGGGCCCAGCCATCATCAAAAGCAATGCGCACCCCGTCCACATCCACTATGTCGTAATGCTGCCGGAAATACTCCTGGGCCTTTTTGACCACGTCGAACTTGATGCTGTCCGGGCATTCAACGCGGATTTCCGGGGTATTCACCGTCTTCGGCCAGTCATCAAGATAACCGCTCACGGGCTGACCCTGCTTCTTGGCCACAATCTCCACCATGCGCCTGGCCGCATACACTGCATCGTCGAACCCGTAATAACGGTCCGCGAAAAACATGTGTCCGCTCATCTCTCCGGCCAGCAAAGCGTCTTCCTCTTTCATCTTGGCCTTGATGAGGGAGTGCCCGGTTTTCCACATTATGGGCCTGCCGCCGTGCTTCTTGATATCGTTGAACATCAGGTGGGAACATTTTACCTCCCCGATGACGCAGGCCCCGGGATTTTGCTGCAGCACGTCCCGGGCATAGATGGCCAGGAGCTGATCTCCGTAAATCATTTTTCCATTTTCATCCACCACTCCTATGCGGTCTCCGTCTCCGTCCAGGCCGATGCCCAGCTGGGCGTTTTCTTTTTTCACCGTGGCCACCAGGTCTTCGTTGTTTTTCATGACAGTTGGATCAGGGTGGTGATTGGGAAAATTTCCGTCGGGCTCACAATAGATGGGTACCACGTCAGCCCCGGCATCCTCCAGGACCTGCACGCAGTCCAGGCCGGCGGCACCGTTGCCTCCGTCCACAACCACCTTTACCTTAGAGGCGGCGGGACCCTGGGCCTGCATGTACTCCCGGTAAACAGGCCTTATATCCATCTCCGTGGCCATGCCGTTTCCCTGGGCGAATTCTCCGGAGGCCATAATGCGGTAAACTTCCTGGATCTCCTCGCTGTGAATGGTGCTTTCTTCCGCCCAGACCTTGAAGCCGTTGAAATCAGGCGGATTGTGACTGGCTGTGATCATGACCCCGGCCCGGCGTTCCAGTTTTTTCACGGCAAAATAAAATAGCGGCGTGGACACCATATTCAAAAAGACCACGTCCACTCCGGTGCTGTTGAGCCCCTCGATCATGCGGGCCTGGTACTCGGGTGAACTGTGCCTGCAGTCATGGCCCACAACAGCCTGATCCAGGCCCATTCTGCGAAAATAAGTCCCGCAGGCTTTTCCCAGCACTTCCACCCATTCCGGATCAAAATCCTTGTCCACAATGCCCCTGATGTCGTAGGCCCTGAAAATGTCCTGCCTGATTTCCTTCATCGCCTGAAACTCCCTTTTTTATAAGTTGCTACCGGCCCGGCCGGCCGGATTTTCTTCAGAAAACTGTCAAACAATCTATTTACAGAAAATGTCTATAAAAAACAGCCCCGGATGTAAAACACTTTTGTTTTTCTTGACCAGGACCAGGCGCTGCACTAAATATAACCGCTGGATAAAACTATTTTTCTTAAGACTAATGCAATACCAGTTCAACTCCAGCGACTTCCCCCGGGATCCGGGCGTATACCTCATGAAGGATGAGCAGAACCGGATTATTTATGTGGGCAAGGCCAAGAACCTGCGCAGCCGGGTCAGCTCATATTTCCGCTCATCCAGGGATCCCTCACCCAAAACCAGGGTTATGCTGGGCCGGGTGTTGCAGGTGGACTACATCACCACCACCAGCGAAAAAGAGGCCCTGCTCCTGGAAGCAAGCCTCATCAAAAAACACAGGCCAAGATACAACATTGTCCTTCGAGACGACAAGCAGTACGTCCTTTTCCGCTTAGACAAATCCAGGCCCTACCCGGCCCTGGAACTAACGCGTTCAGCCAGGCGCGACGGCTCAGTCTACTTCGGGCCGTTTACTTCTGCAGCAGCGGCCAGGGAGACCATGAAGGTCATCAACAGGCTTTTTTACCTGCGCAAATGCGGACACAAAAAATTCAGAAACCGGGTGCGCCCCTGTCTGCAGCATTTCATCAGGCGCTGCCCCGGACCATGCTGCCTGGATGTGTCCACAGAGGAATACTCAAGGGAGATCCGCCGGCTGGAAATGTTTCTGTCCGGGCGCAGCGCAGAGCTGATAAAAGGCATGGAAAAGGACATGCAGGAAGCCTCCCGGGAGCTTGACTTTGAAAAAGCAGCCCTGCTGCGCGATCAGATTGAAGCGGTGAAGCAGACCACTAAGTCCCAGTCGGTGGTTTTCCCTGGCACCGGGGACATGGACGTGTTTGCCCCTGTTTATGTCCAGGGCGGAATGGGCATCGGGGTGCTCTTTGTCCGCCAGGGCAAGGTCCTGGACAGCAAGAATTTTTTCTGGCCCGAGCACCACCCGGAAAACGACCAGGAACTGCAAGACACCCTGGCCAGCCTTTTAAGCCAGTTTTACGGACCGGACAGTTTCATCCCGGAAAAGATCCTGCTTCCGGAAAAAATTCATGACCCGGCCCTGTTGCACCTGCTCATGGAATACCGCAAAGGCAAGGTCAGGCTTGTGGGGGCCAGGGGGGAGAGCCTGAAAGGCCTTTTAAACATCGCCCGCCAGAACTGTGAGCAGCATGCCAGAGACCGAAGAGATGCCGGCACTCCCTTTCTGGCCGGGGTCATGGGCCTGGAGCGCGAACCGGAGCGCATCGAGTGTATTGACGTCTCCCACCACGCCGGGCGGAACACCCGCATGGGGGTGGTGACCTTTGTGGCCGGGGAGCCGCATAAAAAGGACTACCGCATCTACAACCTGCCCTCTGTATCTCCAGGGGACGACTACCAGGCCATGCGCGAGTTCATCAAGCGCAGGAGCCGGTCTTCCAGTCCCTGGCCGGATCTTTTGCTTGTAGACGGGGGAAAGGGACAGCTGGGCACTGTCCAGAAAGCCCTGCAGGATGCCGGACAGGAAGGTCTCTTCGCCCTGGCCTCCATTGCCAAGGCCGAAACGCGGGCCAGGGGCGGGGCTCAGGACCAGGTGTATCTGCCGGGGCGCAAGTACCCACTTTCCCTGAAGCCCGCTTCACCGGAACTGCTTTACCTGCAAAGAATCCGGGATGAAGCCCACCGCTTCGCCCTGGGCAGCATGCGCAACAGCCTGCGCAGAAAATCCCTGCAAAGCGACCTGGAAAAAATACCCGGTCTGGGCCCCAAAAAAGTAGAAGCACTGTGGAAACATTTCGGCAGCCTGCAAAGTATCCTGGGTGCCTCCCGGGAAGAACTCATGCAGGTGCCGGGTTTCGGCCCGGAAACTGCCGGAAGAACAGCCAGGTCCCTTAAAGAATGGAATACTACAAGTTCATCTTAGCACCCTTTATAGGAGCCCTCATAGGCTGGATCACCAATTATCTGGCGGTGAAAATGCTTTTTTACCCCAGACGTCCGGTGAACATCCTGGGCTGGAAGCTGCAGGGGGTATTCCCCAAAAGACAGCAGGAGCTGGCTTCCAACCTGGGGACCCTGGTGGAGCGCGAGCTCATTTCCCACGAGGATATTCAAAACGTCATAAATGACCCGCGGTTCCGTGAACGTCTGCGTAATATTCTAAGTGAATACATACACAACCTGTTAAGCCGCAAGCTGAATTCAGTACACCCAGTGTTGGGCAGCATCCTCAGCAGCAGGGTAGCCGATTCCCTGCAGAGCAGGCTTCACCGTGAAAGCGAAAAAATTCTGCCCCAGCTTCTGCAGCGCGTGGCCGAGGAACTGGAGCACACCCTGGACTTCAAGGAAGTGGTCCGCAGCAAGGTGGAAAGTTTTTCCATGGACAAGCTGGAGGAGATCCTCTACACAATCATGCGCAAGGAGTTCAGGTTCATCGAAATCATCGGAGCAGTACTTGGTTTCGTCATTGGAATCCTGCAGGCCCTGTTCTTTTTCTTCGCTTGAATATTTTTTTTCTGAGCCCTTTGAAAATTTCTTGACAACTCCCACAAGAAAAACTACATAATTCTTTCTTGGTTGTTGGGGCATCGTCTAGCGGCAGGACGCCAGGTTCTGGCCCTGGTAGCCGAGGTTCGAATCCTCGTGCCCCAGCCATTAAGCGTTCCGTCCCCATCGTCTAGCCCGGTCCAGGACACCGGCCTTTCACGCCGGCGACGGGGGTTCAAATCCCCCTGGGGACGCCAATAAAATCAAGGGGTTATACTATAATTTTCTGGTAACCATGATTCTATAACAACGGTTACAGAATCAGTTTGCACCCCCCTCTCCTTTATCAGGCCACCTGGGAGCTTTTTTCCAGGTGGCCTTTTATTTTGCTCACCTTGGCACCCTCACCTCTTTTGCACAAGTCCTCAAAAGCTCATCAAGCCTCGTTCTGCATATCTGGCAAGAGCCTTTTCCAAGTCCTCTTTCTGCACCGGCTTGGCCAAATAGTCATCCATGCCGGCATCCAGAAACCTCTCCCGGTCACCGTCCATGGCGTAGGCGGTTAAAGCTATTATGGGAATTCGGGGAGTCTGAGATTCGGGGATTGCCTCCACTCCATCCATGACCGACATGTGTATGTCCATTAAAATGCAGTCGAAATCCAGGGAGGCAAACAAATCCAGGGCCTGCTGTCCGTCTTCGGCCAGGCTCACCTTATGTCCGCATTTCTCCAGTAAAAGCTTCATGGGCAGCTGATTGGGTAGTGCCCTTACCGTGCTGAAGGCCTATCCAGATCCGTCCCAAGTACTTCTCCAAAAACTCTTTACACAGATCAAGGCGCAGACAGGTTCATTTTCCACCATCAGTACCTGAGGAGATCTGCTCTGATCTATGGAAAACACCCTGGCCGCTGTGTTCTGGTCCATGCCCGCTCCGCCGTCACAAACCTAAACCTGGCCATGACACCTTCCTGATAGCCGTGAACAAATACGTTGCTACCCTGATACGTGAATTTGAGCGCATTGAAAAGCAGATTGCGATAGAAATACTGGCATTTGCAATATCATTCAGGCAGACTGATTACAGTGTGTAGACCATGTAGTCATCCACGCCGGCCTTAAGTAACTGCTCCTGGTCAGAGGGTGCCAGCAATCACCACCGAGAGTTGACACCAGGCGAACTCCCAAGTCGAGAACGGAAAACCCGCCGGCCAGTCACGCCCCTGGTGTGATGAAACAAACGAATACAAATATCTTGACCCCCAGGCAAACAACGGATTATATGATAAGCACGACTCAAGAGACTTCAGCGAACTAAGCAATCGTTGCTTCAGCCGACGTTGCTAAAAATTTGAGGTAGAACCTATGAGCGATGAATACGACAGCCCCTGGAAAGTTGCGCTGGAAAGATATTTCCCGGAATTTATGGAGTTTTATTTCCCTGGAATTTTTGCTGACATAGACTGGAGTTCAGGGTATGATTTTCTGGACAAAGAATTACAGCAGGTGACTAAGGATGCTGAACTCGGGCGTAGGTATGTGGACAAGCTGGTGCGGGTACACAGGTTGAGTGGAGATGAAGGCTGGGTATGCGTACATATTGAGGTGCAGGGAGAAGCCGAGGATGTTTTTGCCAGGCGGATGTTCACCTACCATTACCGGCTTTTTGATCAGTACGACAAGCCCCTGGCCAGCCTTGCGGTGCTGGCTGATACCAGTCCGGGCTGGCATCCGGACAGCTTTGGCTACGAACTCTACGGCTGCCGGCTGAGGTTTGATTTTCCAGCTGTCAAACTTCTGGACTGGGAATCGGAAATAGATCAGCTGCTTGAATCGGATAATGCTTTTGCTCTGGTTACAGCAGCGCACCTGTTGACCAAAAAGACCCAGGGCAAACCAGAGGAGCGATACGCAGCCAAGATTCGCCTGATCCGCATTCTCTTTGCCCGGGGCTGGGATCGTCAGAGAATCCTGGATCTGTTGGCTTAGCGGCTTAGTTTTCTTTTAGTTTTCGGGTCGGACCAAGACAATATATTGAAAATATTTGAGAACATCTCGTTTTTTGCTTGATTTTCAGTCTTAGAACCGCCATTTTGATGTGAAAAAAGCAGTTCTAAACCTCTATTCTCCGAGGCGACAACTGGGTCTCCTGCCTTGCTCTACGGCTCGGGCAGTAGCTCATTAGCCAAATGGGCGCTCCCTTCAGCAAACTTCAAGTTCTCTTTTGCCAGCGTCCTATATCCCTCTGCCATTTCATTATGTAAACGCTCGGCAGCTAAACTCTGCAGGCAAGAAGTGATGACCTTGCTGCGACTGGTCTTTCTTTCACGCGCAACTTCATCAGCAACCACTACCAGGTTACATCAGCAACCACTACCAGGTTATGCGGCAGATTTATGGTTACTTTAAATGCTCCATTGGCCATAATACCTCCCATACTCATCATCCTTGAAAAGCTGTTCCATCCGGGATGTCCTGCTGTCTACAGATCTTCAGGGCAGGCCGGGTTTGATCTGTCAAAAAAGGCCTGATTAACTATAATAAAATTGTAAACAGGGCTTACTTCTTCATAGGCTTCCGGGCTTAAGTGCTTTTGAAAAAGCTGCAGCCAGGCATTAAGCTGGGCAGGCCAGTATGCAGGCTGGAATCCGTGAGCCCTGTAAGTTCGCAGGACCCAGAAAACCGTATCCACCAGGACCTCGGGGCGGTAGTCCACAAGCAGAGCGGACATGAAACGGGCATGATTGTTGTGGTTGTCCAGCATCATCTCCCGGTTGTTCTTGCCTATGAGTTTTTCCAGGTCTGATCTGGAACACATGATCTGGTTCAATTCGTCCACAAGCGAAGGGCTGGCTTCCTGAAATTGCCTTGCGGCCTGCTTTGAGGGCGTCTTGATTTCAGCGGCCTTTTTTATCAGTTCCTGTCTGTTCATCTGGTTTATTCCTTTATTAATAATTATCTGATAAATTCCAACATAACCATTCAGGGGGTTAAGTTCTTGGCTGCAAAATTTACAAACCCCTTGCTTCAAAATTATCCATCCTGTGCCCTCCTTTTTAGAGTTGGGCTTGCGTTTCCTGCATTCTCCTGAAAAATTTCTTCAATGCTTTGGACCTCGTCATCTGTCAACGCATTAAATTCTTTTGATCTGGCCCGCTTGGATAATTTCCCCTGGTTTTGGCGCAGAAAACGGAAAAGCAGGTTTAAGGTATTTTCGGGCATATCAACCAAAGACTGCACCCGGGCCTTGAACTGATCATAGCGGCGAAGGAAAAGGGCTTCTTCAGGAAGATCCTTTTCAATGGTCCGGCGTACACAATCGTAGAGAAACTCAGCATGCGGGGTGGCATCAAAATAACGATAAAAATCCGCCGTATCGTTCAGCACCTGCACATTCCCCTTATCCGTGGGCTTCCACTCGATAGCGGGCATAAGTCTGGCAGAATAGTCCTCCAGGACCTTCCTGTATTCCTCTATCCTTTCCAGGATCACTGCTGAAACCGGAAAGACAAGACCAGGAGGGTTGAACCCCCGGGAGGAAAGCACGTGATGCATAAGGTAGCGGTGCAGTCTTCCGTTCCCATCCTCGAATGGATGGATATACACAAAACCAAAAGCCAGTACCGCCGCAGCCACTACAGGGTCAAGCTCCAGTCCGGAGCTATGCTCAAACTCAATCAGTCCCTGCACAAGTTCAGGCAGATCGTCAGCTTTGGCACTGATATGTACAGGAATTGGCTCTCCAGTATTCCGGTCATGCTCGCCGACAAAGCCTTCACCGGTTCTCAGCCCCAGATCCACAAAGCGGGAATCACCTATGACAATTTTTTGCAGCCTGACGAGCTCATCCTGATCCAGATCGTTTTGTCCGGCCTCCCCGATAGCCCTGGCCCATCTCTGAACACGGTCATGGGAAGGTCCTTCTCCTTCAATGGCGTAACTTGCCTTAGAGTCTTTAAGCAACAGAAACACTGATGACCTGGCCAGGATGTCCCTGGGCACGTCATCGATTATTTCCAGGGTTTTCTGTTTGAGTTTCTGGTCCATGAATTCCTGCAGAACTTGCGTACAGAAGACCATGGGGCAGAATGCACTGGTTCCAGGCAGGTTGTTGCGCACACGGTGCCGGGGTGAGCCCTTTCCCTGCATAGCAAACTGCATGTTTGGATCCACCACTGAAACATAACGGCCGGTCCGGGCGTCCGGAAGATTCAGCTCTTCACCCAAAAGCCATTCGTAAAGAAACCAGCTACGCCTGGCATATGAGCCGGTGGGCCTGGATTTAACCATTGCTTCTATGGGTTTGGGACCTGTTGCCTGAAACAGCCGTTTGAGGACGGCCAAATCCAGGCCCTCGTACTTGATGGCAAACTTGAGATGGCTTTGTATATCGGGAGATGGGGTGTGGCGTGGAGTAAGTATATGCCAACCCTGCTCCTGAATGGTTCTGTGCCTGTCTCCGATGGCAAAAAGGGTCCGGGGTAAAGGGACCCTGAGATCAAAATAATCGATTAAAGCACTGTAACCTGCCGGAGTTGCCTTTACCGGAAGCCGCCTGTCCTGAAAAAAGGTCGCAGGGCCTGAAAATTGATTCCTTGCCATGAAAAAAATTCCTTTGTAGATATAATTCTGAAATTTGATTTTCAACCAGTATCCTTTATGCGTCAAGAGAATTCTTGACTTCACCCTGGTGGTGATACCCGTGCTTATGAAACTGGCTTTTTCCCCATTGCTGGCCACCATAAGCTGATGGTATTCTTTCAGCAACCGGCACGGGACCTTGATATTAGCCGGTACATCGTCCACGATCAGGATTTTTGCCATCAATTACCTACCTTTATTGTACAGAATTCGGAACTTAGGTGTTCGTTATTTTTTTCAAGGTTGCAGGCACATCCACTTCTTATATCGAAGCTTGACCTTGTTGCTGATTTACATAGAATAGATATCTATGAAAACCATAACCATAAATGTATCCTCAGAAACCTACCACGCCTTTCAGGAATATGCCGCTCAGAATAACCGGACTGCCTCGGAGCTTATCCGCAATGCCATGGAAGAATACCGCCGTAGTTACCTGAGAGAAGATCAGAGTATTTTTGACGCCCCTCCTGCCAACGCTGGATCTATACTGAAAGATTTAACCCCTGAAGATGATCTGCTCCAGGAGATGCTTGAATGACAGGTATTGATACTTCTTTTATGGTGGCATTTGAAATCGCTGAACATCCGCAATGCCAGGAAGCGAGAAATTTTGCAGCCAGCAATTCAGACCTCGGATTTGCGCTGGCTCCTCAAGTTCTTTCGGAATTTATGTAACAACTGATTCAAGGAGATTCTCCAGGCCTCTTTCCATGCAGGAAGCTTTGCAGCGCAGCACCAGGTGGTGGCAGGCTCGGGAAGTCAAGCGTATTTTTCCCGACCACCAAACAGTGGTTATCTTTAATGACTGGAGGAGCAGATTCAATATAGGCCGCAAGAGGATTCTGGACACCATGCTTGCCGCGACCGTAACCATTCAGGGGGTGCCGAAACCGGCCCGGGGACAGTCCCCGCGAAACCTTTCCTGCACAGATTAAATTTGTCAAAAGCTAAGGTGTGTGAACCTGCATAAAAGTACATAGCGGGGACAGTCCCCAGGCCTGGTGCCAGCAATCAATACCGAGGAACCCCTGAATGGTTACCCGCGACCTATTCTTCTGCAGGCATATCTCGAATCGTTTCCACCGATTTCAGGGGCTTTCACCTATTCCCATCAATAAAAAGAATAAACTTGATCTCTTAACCACATCCCAACAGTGTGAGAAATCGGCTTGGCTTCCAGCCCTGCTTCCGGCTCGTAAGAGAAGGAAAGCAGGGGACAGGCACCCCCGCACTTATTTTTCTAAAGGAAGATTGACAGGTTTTAAAATAAGTGCGGGGAGAGCCAGTCCCCGGAGGTCAGTCATAAGTTTCGCTGTAGTGTTATTTACAGCCGGTTTATCCCAGGATGGCCTTAAGGTCTTCATCAGGGGTTTTTATGGGCTTTATGTCATAATTTTCCACAAGATAATTGAGGACGTTGGGGCTGACAAAAGCCGGCAGTGAAGGCCCCAGGCGGATGTCTTTGACACCCAGGGCCAGCAGGGACAATAGAATGGCCACAGCCTTCTGTTCATACCAGGACAGCACTAAGGACAGAGGCAGGTCGTTTACTCCGCATTCAAAGGCCTCGGCCAGGGCCATGGCGATCTTTACCGCGGAATAGGCATCGTTGCACTGCCCCACGTCCAGAAGCCTGGGTATACCCCCGATTTCCCCAAGATCCTTGTCAAAGAACCTGAACTTGCCGCAGGCCAGGGTCAGGACTACGCAATCACCTGGCACCTTCTCCACAAACTCTGTGTAGTAGTTGCGGTCTGGCTTGGCTCCGTCGCAGCCGCCCACCAGGAAAAAATGCCGGATATTGCCATCCTTGACTGCATCAATGACAGTGCCAGCTACGGACATGACTGCATTGCGGCCAAAACCCACCATGACATGACCCTTGTCTTCATCAGCTGCAAATCCATCCATGCTCAGGGCCTTGTCAATAACCGGACTAAAGTCCTTTTCACTTTCTCCCTTGCTGGCCATGCCCACCACTGTTTTGAGACGTTCCAGCAGGGACGCGCTTTCCTGGTCACCATTGACGTGGGCCACTCCAGGCCAGCCCACCAGGCCGGTGGTAAAGATGCGGTCCTTGTAGGATTCCTGAGGCTTCTGGATGCAGTTGGTGGTCATGAGAATGGGTCCGGGGAACTGTGAAAACTCCTTGCGCTGATTCTGCCAGGCAGTGCCGTAATGACCATGAAAATGGGAATACTTTTTCAGTTCAGGATAGCCATGGCAGGGCAGCATCTCACCGTGGGTGTAAATGTTTATGCCTTTGCCCTCGGTCTGCTTCAAGAGCATTTCCAGATCCTTCAAATCATGCCCGGAAACCAGGATGGCCTTGCCCTTTTTGGGTCCCAGGGGCACCTTTGTAGGTTCGGGATGACCATAAGTTCCGGTATTGCCCGCATCCAGAAGTTCCATGGCCCGGATATTCGTACGCCCGCATTCCATGGCCAGTTCAATCCACTGTTCCAGACTCAGGTCCTCACGCAGGGTTGAAGCCAGGGCCCTCTGGACGTATTCGTACACAGCGTCGTCCTCCTGTCCCAGTATGGCCGCATGATCGGCATAGGCGCAGATACCCTTGATGCCGTAGGTGACGGTCTGCTTCAGGGAATGAATGTCCTCGTTGGGATCCTTGTCAGCAACAACTCCATGCTTTTCCCCCTGAGACACCATGCCCTCCACAGTATTCTCCGGGACGAAGCTGGCGGCTTCAGAGGCAGGGACATTGCCGCCGGCCTGGGACACCTTGGATTTGAGTTCATCCCGGAGCTCCACGGTATCCTTGACCAGTCCGGCAATACGCTCCGGATCGAAGTTGACATTGGTCAGGGTGGAAAACATGGCCTCGGAGATGAACCGGCCCACTTTGGTGTCCACTACATTTTTTTCCCGGCCGGCCATGGCCACCTGGGACAGGCCCTTGAGGGCAAACACCAGCAGGTCCTGAAGTTCGGCAGTGTCCGGCTGCTTTCCGCACACTCCTATCTTGGTGCACCCTTCGCCTTTGGCAGTCTGTTCGCATTGATAACAAAACATAATGAGCCTCCTTTAAATTGTTTTTCTGGTTTGGGGAATATTCCCGTATAAATACAAATAGCGCATGTATTTTTAAAATCTTTGACTTAAGTCAAAACTAACAACATTTAACATTTTTTTATTATTTCTCAGCCAATAGCTCGAAACCATTCAGCGTAACCATTCAGGGGGGACTCGATGGTCATTACTGGCACGAGGCCTGGGGACTGTCCCCCGCTAAGTACCGGCTGTGTTTGTACACAAAACTTCGCGTCTGTAATTTTTGTAATTGTGCGTAAAAGGTGTCGCGGGGACTGTCCCCTGGCCAGTTCCGGCATCCCCTGAATGGTTACCATTCAGCGAATATCGTAACCTCTTGTTTATAATTGATTAATGCAGGAAAATGCTGCAAAAACTGTCCACCAGGCCTGTATCTCATGCCTCAACATCTTCACATTTCGCGCTTGACGCAAAATGTGAAGCAATCATCAACTGCCCCCTCTGAATGGTTACCATCGCTCCCATGTGGAATAATTACATGCAGGCACAACTGCCCTGCTGTACCTGGACATGCTTTTGTCTGGACTGTTCTGCCCCGGGTCTGCCCTGAGGCATAACCTGACCCTGCCTGGAGATGACCACTTCTTCAACAGCCATGCCTTTGCCTGCCTGGACAACCGCCTTTTCAACAATTTTGACCATTCCGGCGCAACATGGGACTTCCATGGAGGCAACTGTTACGCTTTTGATGTCCGCCTGCCTGAATATTTCCGTAAGGCGCTCAACATAATCATGGCCGTCATCAAACTTGGGGCATCCAAGCATTATCTTCCTGCCGGGCAAAAGATCCTGGTGCAGTCCGGGATAGGCAACAGGTACGCAGTCAGCTGCAATCAAAAGATGTGCTCCTTTTAAAAATGGCGCATGCGGGGGGACAAGCCTGATCTGTACCGGCCAGTGAGTAAGAGCTGACTGGATGTTCTCAGTGCCCTGCGCCGGTGTATGTGCCTTATCCGGAGCAAAGTCAGCCATGACTGAACCGGGGCAGCCGCAGCCAAGCCGAGAGGCTGTTTCCGGCTTTTCCTGTGGTGACTGTCCAGCTGCTTCCTGCTCCCGCAGGCGTTCTTCCACTGCTTCCATGTCAAAGGGATCCGCCTCGCGCTTAATGACCGTGATAGCCCCCCTGGGGCAGTGGCCCAGGCAGGCCCCCAGCCCGTCGCAATACTTTTCCGCCACCAGTCTGGCCTTGCCGTCCCGGATCTCAATGGCTCCTTCCTCGCATCCCGGTACGCACAGTCCGCAACCGTCGCAAAGTTCCTCATCGATTTTGACAATATCTCTAATTTCTCTGGCCAAGTTTTTTTCCTCCCTGTTTTGAAATACGAACAACTTAATACTTCACCGGGCAGGACGGTTTGCACCTGCTCCAAACAGGACTTTCCCGCCCGGCGTGAATAAGTTATGCCTCATCAGCAATGGCCGTTCCTTGACTTAAATCAAGAAGGCGGAAAAAAACTAGCGCGGGCCATGCCCGCAACCCAATAAAGAAAAGAGCTTTTTTGACAGGATTAACAGGATTAAGAGATTGATTAAGAGAAAAACATTTTTGTCCTGGCTCCCGGTTTAATGCCCTTGGGGCTTGCTCTGCGAGCAATTCACCCAGTTAAACAGACCTCTGGTCTACGGCATAGCCGTGTTTAACCGGGTAAAACGGGACAGGCGGAAGCCAGGCCAAAAGGTAATCACTCCAGCACTCACTTTTTTCCGGCACTCATGAATGTCGGAAGAAAGTGAGTGCTGGATGGTAAATTCAGTCAGCGGCATCAGGCCGGTGGCTGATTATCCTATCCATCCTGTTAATCCTGTCTAAGGCCTGCCACGCGAAGCGCGTGGTTATTGTTTTTTATGACAGGGTTTCAGGAGTAAGTCAGTAAAGCTTGCTACACCCGCAACCCATTTTTTTCACGCAAAGGCGCCCAGTTAAATCCTCTTCGAGGTGCTTACGCATTTAACCGGGCAAGCAAAGATCGCTAAGGAAGGCAGCCTTGTCCAAAACCGTGCCCCGGTTTTGAACAATACACCTGCTTGGCGTCTTTGACTTTGCGTACTTTGCCTGCCCAGTTGAATGATGAGGATTGATGTTTCCGCCGAACAGGTGGGTGTCTTTGACTTTGCGTACTTTGCCTGCCCAGTTGAATTGCTCGAAGAGCAAGCCCGAAGGGCATTCAACCGGGGCGTCTTTGCGTGAGAATTTTCTTTTTTTTAGGACTACGGTGAGTTGGAAGAAGCCCAGTTAAATTGAAGAAAGTTTAACGGGACAGGGATGCAGGAGACAAACAGGGGTTCAGGGAGGGCCTAAAGACCAATTTCATAAATTGTAAATCCAATTTACAAATGATGAAATAGTTGCTGGTAATCACTATAATTAATCGACTGCAAAAACTCCTTTTTTCAGTCGCAGGAGTCAGGGTTTGTCATAAAATAAGTGTTACATAATGCTTGCATAATCTGGGGGGTTTATCGTTCCCACGCTCTGCGTGGGAGCGTAGCCCGACCGCTCCTGCGGTCATTGTGGACGCTGAGCGTCCAGGGAATGTTCCCACGCAGAGCGTGGGAACAATAAGACAAATATAACACTTATATCGTGACAGATTTTCAGGAGGCAAATGGCAGGAGAGAATAATCTTACGGCTTGTGGAATCTATACTCCACAGCATTTATGTTATGCTTTTTTTCCTGACCAAGGGTTGATGTTGGTGTGGGGCCGTAATCATGCCCGGGCATAAGAATAGTCTCCTCGGGCAGTTCCATGATTCTACGGATGGAAGCCCCCAGTGTGGGCCTGTGGCTGTAGGCAAAGTCGGTGCGTCCGCTGTCGTGCACAAACAGGGTGTCCCCGGTAAATATCTGGCCGTGTCCATAATAACAGGCCCCGCCAGGAGTATGACCAGGGGTGTGCAGAACCTGCAGCCGGATCTCCTGACCGACCTGAATAATATCCCCGTCCCTGAGGGGCTCATCCACCTGTTTTTCGTAAAATGAAGCATCGGCCTCATGTATGGCCACCCGGGCTCCGGTTCTTTGCCTCAAGGATGCAGCCATATCTGTATGATCATAATGAAAATGGGTAAGGAGAATATACTCCAGGACCAGTCCGAGGCTGCTCAGTTCTGAAAGAATCATCTCCTCATCCGACCCCGGATCAATAACTGCAGCTTTTCCGGTGCTGCTGCAGAAAAGTATATAAC